>URFM01000055.1 GCA_900547035.1 uncultured Clostridium sp.
GGTTGGCTCCTCTCCGTGCATTTTTCTGGGTTCCATCATAACCATTGTCTTATTGGGGAACTCCTCAGCCGCATCCCAAAGGGCCATACCGATCTCTAAGCTGTCTGTATCGGTGACGATCAGAATGTTCTCCTCCGGCTGGCAATTTGCGCAGATCGTTAAGAGACGTCTGCATGCTTCGTAGATTTTCTTCTCTGCCATTTTGAAACTCCTTTCATCTGTTTCCCTTTATAAATACTTTTTTATTGCAAAGGCTTTTGCCTTTGATCGCTGGAATCTTTTTAGTTACTCGTGTAACTAATCTGTTTTAAAAAATTGCCTCGATATATTTAGGCATTTTGTATTAAATAAAATATTTATTATTGTTTAATTCGTCATATTGTTTATCTCTGTTGGCTATATATTAGCACATTTAGTTACACATGTAAATAGGTTTTTTAAAAAAATTTCCCTTTTTATGCACTTTCGCGCACAGCAAGGGAAACGCCGATCAACTGATCTGCCGGAATCTGTCCGTTAATCAGCTGCAGCATCGTATCCACCAGTTTCTGGGAGAATTCTTCCTTCGAAAAATCCACGCTGGTAAGTCTCGGAGAAAGCATTTCTGCCAAATAAATATTATCCATCCCTACAATCGCCAAATCATCCGGTACCTTCAGGCCCAGCTTCTGCACATACTGCATAACATGTCCCGCCAAATAATCGTCGCCGGCAATAATAGCCGTAGGCCGCTCTTCGGGATTGCACGCAAATACCAGGTCAAAGATGCTTGCCAGAACGCTGGCCTCGGATTCCGTATTCCGGCAGATGTAGGCATCATTGTAAGGAAGCCCATTCGCCTCCAGGGCATCCCTGTAAGCCCGTTCACGAAAGCCCTTAGCCATATTCATGTTGTAGCGCAGAGGGGGAGCCAGAAGAATCCGCTTATGCCCCCGGAACACCAGATAATTCACCGTTTTCTCTACTCCGCTGTAAATATCAGGAGCCACAGTCACAATATTGCTCTCCAGGAAGCTGTAGTCCCTGGTCTTGTAGAGCACTACCGGGATTCCGGCCCCGGCAATCTGATTCAGCTGGGCGGCCGTATAGCGGTTGGACAGCATGAACACCCCGTCAAAGCGCCCTTCGATCAGCGTCTGAATAAATTCGTCTCCATCACGGCTGTAACAGTGGGATACAAAATAGCCCCGGTCAAAGAATTTCTGCTCCGCAATCTCCAGCCAGTTGTTCCGCAGATTGTCGCAGACAAAAGCAATCTGCATGGACTTGTTGGTTTTCAGGCTTCTGGCGTGAAGATTCGGCCGGTACTGAAGTTCCTCAATCGCCCGTCGCACCGCCTGGGTCTTTTCCTCACTGACAAATTTCGTCTGGTTGATGACATAGGAAACTACCGCCGGTGACACCCCAGCCAGTTTTGCCACATCGTCTCTTGTAATTTTTTTGCTCATTTTCCCTCTCCTTTCAAGCATGTCTGATCAGGTGCAGCTGAATATTACGGATAAATTTGGAAATATAGGAAGCCAGGATAATCCCCAAAGCAATCGCTCCGGCTTCCATCAGAACCTTGTTGGCAGAATTTCCAAAATCCGTAAAATGTCTCTGCACCAGATCGTACATAGCGTAATACAAATCTCCCCCCGGAATTTCCGGTATAAGCATAGGCACCAGCAGAAGAATCACCGGCGCTTTCAGCACCCGGGCCAGAATCTCGCTGAAGGCCGCAATAAACAGGCTTGCCACAAAAAGCCCCGCAAACATGCTCTGTCCGTTTGCGGTACACAGCAGATACACCGCCCATCCCGCGCCTCCCCCCAGTGCGATTCCTATGAGTTTCCGGTCCAAGATACCAAACAGAACCGCAAAGCCCACAGAACCCAAAATTCCCATAATCGTCTGAATTACATAAAATTTCATCAGCCGCCTCCCACAATCAATACCACCGCAAAGCCCATGGCCACGGAAATTGCCTTTAGCACCGCCTCGCTCATATTCAAAAGCCCGCTGATCGTATCCCCGTTAATCATATCCCGCAAAGCCGTGGTAAACTGGATTCCCGGAATCACCAGCATAATATTGCCAATCATAATCTTATCCGGCTGCCGGCCGATTCCAAGTCTCACCAAAAGCAATACAGCCAGCGCCGTAATGGCGCTGCAGATCATGGTCTGAATGATGCTGTTAAGCTTCAAAGAGGCGCTGAACTGCAGCGTAGCGAAAAGAACCAGGCCTGACAGGGCAGCTGCGCAGCCGTCCATCCATCCCCCGCCAAAGAATACGGACAGAGCGGCAGAAATCATGGAATACATCGCCAAATTCAGCCAGTCCGGGACGCCGGGGGCCTTCCAAATGGCCTGTATCTGATCCTGAAGTTCTCTCAGCCCACAGGGAGAGGCGCATATTTTCCTTGACAAGGCATTGACCCGGGCCACCTTTCCCAGATCCGTCACCCTTTCCTTAATTCTTCTGGTCTGGGTAATCGACCGTTCATCCGGAAGGGTTACGGTAGCAATAATACTGGAAGTAATAGTAAATACATCTGCCCGGACAAATCCATAGGCCTTACAGAGCCGGCCCATAGTATCCTCCACCCGGCTTACCTCGGCCCCATATTTCAGCAGCAGCTCTCCAATATCCATAATAGAGGACAGATAGCCGCCCATAAGTTCATAATGCTCATGACTCATTCTCTCATCCATGACACACTCTCGTTTTCCCCTGCTGGTTTTGGAACGGCAGTTGTGCTGAGTTATCGGATTTACCGGTTTCTAAACTGCCTGCGTTTTCCCACATTTTTATAATAAATCCAACCGGTTACTTGTGTCAATGGATTTTTCATTTTTTAAATTCAAATGGATGCCGGCTTTATTTCAAACGCAGTAATCCAGTTCATTCCGGACAATAAAAGCCAGCAAAAAAATCCCCCGGCCCTCCGGATAACAATATATCCGAACAGCCAGGGGCCTGTTCCCGCACTTCCAGTTTTATCTGCTTTGCTGAGCCATTGCGTAAGCCATAAGATGGCCCAAGCCTTTTTCCTCATACAAAGTGCTCCCGGATTCCTTTTCCGGGATGCTGTCCATCTCCTGGCAGTCCATGGAAGCCTTCTGCTCGACTTCGTGCTTGTAGTCAGCCAGATATTTCTCAATCCGGGCAATTTTATCGATAGCTGCTTCATTCTCCTTCTTCTCCAGCCCCAAGGCCTCCAGAACATAAGCCAGATCCTGGTCGGACCAATCCTTCAGCACTGTACCGGAAAGCAGTTCGATCCGTTCTCTTGTAGTGGAGCACTGCAAAAATTTCTTAATCATTTTAACTTCCAACCTCCGTAAACAGGGCGTCTTTCCGCCAAAACAAATAATCTCAAACTTTATTTTTCCATTTACGGCTACATTATATACAGCAGCCGTTATTTTGACAATGGACCAAATTGCTAAAGTTCCCTCCTTCTTTTCCCCCTGCCCCGTCAAATCTCCGTTATCCCTCGTCTCAAAAGAAAAAAACTTCGTCAACTCATCTTCCCCGTCCCATAGGTCCGTGATTTCTTTTGGAAAGAAAAGCTGCCTGAAGTTTTTCACTTTCAGGCAGCTTTCTCTTATTCCGGTCTGTTATGTGAATTATTTCGGCTGTTTTCCGATATAAGCCAGAATTCCGCCGTCTACATAAAGGATCAGTCCATTGACAAAATTGGAAGCGTCGGAAGCCAGGAACACAGCCGGTCCGCCCAGGTCGTCCGCCTCGCCCCAGCGTCCTGCCGGAGTTTTGCTGACGATAAACTGGTCAAAGGGATGTCTGGAACCATCAGGCTGAAGCTCTCTTAAAGGAGCCGTCTGGGGCGTAGCAATATAGCCAGGCCCAATGCCGTTGCACTGGATGTTGTACTCGCCGTACTCAGAGGCAATATTTTTTGTCAGCATCTTCAGGCCGCCCTTTGCCGCCGCGTAAGCGGAAACGGTCTCTCTGCCCAGCTCGCTCATCATGGAGCAAATATTGATAATCTTTCCGTGTCCCTTCTTAATCATACCAGGGATTACGGCCTTGGATACGATGAAAGGAGCGTTTAAGTCCACATCGATGACCTGGCGGAACTGCTCCGCAGTCATATCGCACATGGGGATCCGCTTGATAATTCCGGCGTTGTTCACCAGAATGTCAATCACGCCTACTTCCCGTTCTACCTGAGCCACAAAAGCGTTGACGGCGTTCTCATCGGTTACGTCGCACACATAGCCGTGGGCTTCAATGCCCTCTTCCTTGTAGGCAGCCAGTCCCTTGTCCACCAGTTCCTGCTTAATATCATTAAATACAATGGTTGCTCCGGCTCCGGCCATCGCCTTGGCAATAGCGAATCCAATTCCATAAGATGCGCCGGTGATCAGAGCAACTTTGCCCTCCAGTGAAAAATTCTGCAAATAATCTGCCATGGTTCTTTCCTCCTAGTCCATGCTTACCATGCCGCGCTTACGCCAGCAGGCTCTTTACGTATTCCGCGATTGCTTCGTCCTTGCAATGAGCGAAAAACAGTTCCTGGAACTTCTCTCCCGCAATGCTGCCTTTCACCAGATCCTGATCCAGCCCCTTCAGGCAGGTAATCAGGTCCTTAAAGTTATTCGCCCTTACCTGATCCAGAATCTTTTTATTTCTCTGCTCCGGAACCGCTCTCTCTTTGGGATATCCCTGTCCGCTCTCCTCAGAGAACAGCTTCTCGAACGTATACTCCAGATTCAGCTCCGCGCCCCAGCCAAAGCCTTTTGCAAACGGCATAGCGATCGCGTTTCCGTCATTAATCTGGGCAAACATATACCCGTCGCTGGGATCAGACACATGCCCGCAGATTACGCCCGGGAAGCTGTTTAATGCCAGCATAGCGCCCTCACCGGTGCCGCAGCCGGTTACTACATAATCCGCAGCCCCGGAATTCAGCAAAATAGCCGCCAGAATACCGTTCTGCACATAGGTCAGGGAGCAGGCATCCTCAGCAGAATACATGCCGTAATTATCCACCTCGTATCCCTTCGCATCCGCTACCTTCTTCAGGCTCTTATAAATCAGCTCATTCTTTGCCGCCTGGCTGTTCTCGTTAATTAAGGCGATTCTCATTTTTTGTTCCTCCTGAATGATTAATTTTTCTCAATTCGTTCTCTGCTGCAGTCCGTCATATCATATTGTCTGTCGTCATGTCATCATACAATCTTATGTCATAATGCTATCACAATTCTTCCTCTTTGTAAAGAGATATTATCGAGATTTACAATGTTTTGCAGTCTATAGATGTTTTTTCTTTTTATGGTTATTATTCCAATCAAAAAACGCCCTGCATCTTTTTAGATTTAGAGCGTTTCTCATGCTTTTTTTAATTTTATTGGTTATTGCTTCATTTCATAATCCTTGCTGGACTCCAGATCCACCATGATCTGCTCCATATGTGCTGCCATACATTTTCCCGCTTTTTCTGTATCTCCTTCTAAAAAAGCATTCAGAATACTAGTATGTGCCGGCACAATATTCTGTACATTATTCGGAATCCGAAAAGTCTTCCCCCTGAAGTTTTTCAGAAAATCGGAAATCTGTTTATTGATGATGATCAACATCTTATTTTGACTGCATTCGATAATATGAGCGTGAAAAGCCTCGTCATACTGTCCGAGTTTAATAAAATCTCCACTGTCAACTGCCTTTAAAGTCTGCTGATGAATCTCCCGCAAAGCTTCCCGGTCTTGGTCCGTCGCATGCTTCATAGCCAATTTGATTGCCAGAGGTTCAATCACGCTGCGGACTTGGATAACATCCATTACCTCTACCTCATTTTCCGCAAACCATCTGGTTATCTCCTTATCACTGGACTCCTCCTTACTGGCCACATAAGAACCTTTTCCCGGAATCATCTCCACAAAGCCAAGTGCCTGAAGAGTACAAACCGCTTCCCGAACAGTTCCCCTGCCAACGCCAAATTGCTGGCACAGCTCCCTCTCCGTAGGCAGTTTATCTCCAACTTGTAATTCGCCCGACATAATATATTCCTTCAGCCCTTCTACTACCTGCTGAACAATTGTTAAACGCTTAATTTCTTTTATTGCCAAGTAATCTTCCCCCATCTGTCTTTCCTTATTAGCTTTACTTTAAATAACTTCCTCCGTTTCGTCAAGTCTATTTTCAGGTCTTTTTCTCATGGGTATTTCCATTTTTTACCTGCTATGCTCGAATAGCCAACCGCGGGTTAATCAAAGACTTTCACGGCGACCGCTAAAAACAGCCAAAGGCTATACAGAAAAAACAGAAATCGAAAATCTTGCTTGCCCTTATCATATCCGTCAAAATTCACAAGCAAAAAGACGAAGGAACTGCTCTCCCTCCGTCTTTCATTGGCACAAGTTTCTGTTTTCCGTCTTTATTCCCCAGGAACCACAATCAGCTCCACTCCTGTCTCCCGCACCGCTTCTTCCATAGCCGGATCCAGTCCGGAGTCGGTTACAATAGTGCTGATCTCCCGAAGAGCGCAAATTTTTACCAGGCTCGCTTTTCCGAATTTTCCGGAGTCCGCCAGCACTACCGTACGACTGGCCAGCTGGCGCATCTGATTCTGCACCCGGGCCTCGCTGAAGCCCTGATCGGTAAGGCCCACCGTAGGATGCACGCCGCTGACCGACATAAACAGCACGTCAATGTGGAGGCTGTCCAGCATTGCGGAAAAATCGTTTCCCAGAGACAATTCTTCTTTATTTAAAATACCGCCCACCAAAATAATCGTAAAATCCGGGCACTTGACCAGGGCCAACGCATTCTGGACGGAATTTGTAATCACCGTAAGAGAACGGAATCTTCTGGCCAGTTCCTTGGCCATCAGGAAGCTGGTACTTCCATAATCCAGAGCGACCACCTGCTTTTCTCTGATTAATCCCGCCGCGTGATGGACAATTCTGGACTTCTCTCCCATATGCTGGGTATTACGTGCCGCCAGAGACACATATTCTTCCATAGGCTCTGCCACCAGCTTTTTCGGAACCGGGACCGCACCCCCATGTACTCGTTCCAGCTGACCCGCCTGCTCTAAAAAGTCCAAATCTTTCCGTACGGTTTCCGAAGAAACGGACATCGTCTCTACCAGATCCGCTGTACGGACCGTACCGTCTTTTTTTAGTAATTCCAATATCAGCTTATGCCGTTCCCTCGCCAGCATAGCGTTTCCTCCCTTTCCAATAGTATGAGGCCTGCGTCAAAAGGTCATACGAACTGTGCTTCTACAAGCAATCGCATTTTCAGGATACGCAATTTTTTCTTGGCTCCTTCATTATAATACATCCCCGTAATCATTATAACCAAATAAACCACAATTATATAGCGTCATTTTCCACAATTTTTCTTTTTTTATTTGGGTATTTCGTTGAATTTTTGTGTTTTGTTGTGTTTTTTCTTGATTTCCCAACGAAATACAGGTATACTCAAAACATGTCAAAGAGTTCGTTGCCAAAAATCCAAGAAAACAACGGATTAACGAAAGGAGAACCCAAAAATGAGCAATGAAATGAAAGCAAAAGCAATGAAGGCAGCGCCGAACCGCTGGTTTGTCTTCTGTATCCTGACTTTATCAGGCGGAATCGCGTTTAAACTGTCTTCTATGAAAGACATGTTCTATGTCCCCATGCAGGAATTCATGGGTCTGACCAATACCCAGATCGGCGGTGCCTTAAGCGCCTACGGTATTGTACAGACGATCGGCCTGATTGCCGGTATCTATATCTGTGACATGTTCAGCAAAAAGTATATGATCGGCTTTTCACTAATCGGTATTGGAGCGGTAGGCGTCTACCTTTCCACCTTCCCCGGATATTGGGGGTTCCTGGTAGCCTTTGGTATTCTGGCGATCCTGGGCGAGGTTACATATTGGCCGGTTCTGCTGAAAGCTATCCGCTTGCTGGGCGATGAAAAAACCCAGGGACGTATGTTCGGATTTCTGGAAATGGGCCGCGGTGTTGTAGACGTAATCATCGCCTCTACTGCCTTGGGAATTTTCAATGCCATGGGAGAAAATGCGCCGGCCCTGAGAGCAGGACTTCTGTTCTTAGCCGCTGCCACTGCAGCCGCTGGCGTTCTGTGCCTGATTTTTGTTCCCAATGATGAAAAACGCGTGGGCGCCGACGGAAAAGAAGTCAATAAAGCTCAGGCTGCCTTCGGCGGAATGATGCAGGCAGTGAAAAGCGTTGACATTTGGGCTGTTGCCTTAAACGGCTTTGTGGTATACTGTATTTATTGTGGTTTAACTTATTTTATCCCCTTCCTGAATCAGATTTATATGCTTCCGGCTACCGCAGTTGGTATGTACGGCATCATCAATCAGTATGGTCTGAAAATGGTGGGAGGCCCCATCGGAGGCTTCATGTCCGACAAAGTTCATCACTCCTCCGCAAAGCATATCCGCGTAGGTTTCCTGGTATGCGCAATTGCGATGGTTGCCTTTTTGATGGTTCCTCATGAGTCTCTGGGACAGAGCGGCAACTGGCTGCTCGGGGCATGCTGCACTCTGGGCTTTGGAGCAATTGTATTCACCATGCGTGCCGTATTCTTCGCCCCCATGGACGAGGTAAAGGTACCTGCAGAGATTACCGGTGCCGCAATGAGCCTGGCTTCTCTGGTCATTTATCTGCCCAACGCATTTGCCTATGTAATGTACGGCAACTTCCTGGATCGTTTCCCCGGCATGACCGGATTCCGCATTGTATTCAGCGTAATGATCGGCTGGGCAATTGTTGGACTGTTCGTATCTACCTTCCTGATCCACCGGATCAAGAAGCATCAGACAAACGCATAATAAAGGGAGGACTTTTATCATGATAAAGATTGGACTGGATACAGAAAGCCTTCACCTGTGGTTTCAGAATCACCGGATGGATATTTTCGGATTCATCGAAACAGCCCACGAGTTCGGGCTGGACGGGGTAATGATTAACATCATCAGCGACTATGGCCTGGACCCGGAATGGGGAACCCTTGAGAGCAATAAGCCGGAGCATCTGGCCAGAGTAAAGGCCCTTTTGGACAAATACAACATGTACTGCGAGATTGCCACCAAGGGAATCGGCTACGACCACCTGGTAAAGGTCCTGGATGTGGCCGAGGCAATCGGAGCGGACATTATCCGCACCTATATTCCCATCACCTTAAATCCCAGCGAGGACCGAAAAACCGGCGGCGAGGGAAAATACGATTTGGGAAAAATCCGCCTGGACTTCGACCCTGCCGTATTTGATGATGCGGCTGAGTCCCTCCGCAGAATCATACCGGAACTTCAGAAACGCCGCATCAAAATCGGTCTTGAAAACCACGAGTATGAGACTTCCGAGGAACTGGTAAAGGTAATCAAGGAGGTAAACAGCCCCTGGATTGGCCTTCACTACGACTTCGGCAACTCCATGATGGCATGGGAGGAGCCGGAACAGGCTGCCCGCAATATGGCTCCCTACACCGTAACCACTCATTTTAAGGATCACATCATCATCCCCTGCCCCGATGACAAATATGGGTATGTGGTCTGCGGTGTACCTGCCGGTCAGGGAAATATGGATTTGCCCGGGCTGCTTAAAATTGTAATGGACAATTCCTCCATCACCCGGCTGAATCTGGAGATGTGCTATCCCTACTGCGCTCAGTTCAAGCGCACTCCCGGCGCAGGCGGCGTGGAAAAAGTAGGAGAAGGATGCTTTAAGGTAGAACCTCCTCTCTTTGACCCGGAGGTAATCAAGCCCAATCAGTATTACTATCCTCAGGAGATTTCCGAAGAACTTCTGGAAAAATTCCTGAAAAAGCAGATGGACGGCGCCAGAGCCAGCGCGGAATATACAAAGAAACTCTGCCGGGAATATTCCGGCCGCTGATCTAGCGCAACCGTTTAGAACGATTTAACCCTTAAAAAGGAGGCTCCATCATGGACCAACTGTTACACGTATTGACCATCATCGACAACTGGCTTTGGGGCAACTGGCTGCTGTTCGTACTGATCGGCGTCGGCATTCTGTACACCATTATCACCGGCTTTGTACAGGTCCGCCATTTCCCCTATATCATCCGCAAAAGCCTGATAGAGCCCTTGATGGCCAGACAGGGAGATTCTCAGGAATCCGGCTCTATTTCCTCCTTTCAGGCCTTATGTACCGCAATCGCGTCCTGCGTAGGAAGCGGAAATATTGTTGGCGTTTCTACAGCCGTTCTCAGCGGCGGCCTGGGCGCTATCTTCTGGATGTGGGTAGCCGCTTTTGTAGGCATGGCTACCAAATACGGCGAGATTATCCTGGGTCTGATGTACCGGGAAAAAGATGAAGACGGTGCCTATGTAGGCGGTCCCATGTACTATATCAAAAAGGGACTTCACGCTCCATGGCTGGCTGTACTGTGCGCAGTTTTCATGATCACCCAGATTATCGGCGGAAACTTTATCCAGTCCAACACCATCAGCGGAGTCATGAAGGACAGCTTTGGCGTTCCCTACCTGGCAACCGGTATTATCCTGGTTATACTGATTTTCACAATTTCCTTAGGCGGATTAAAGCGTCTGGCCCATGTAACCCAGAATCTGGTACCCATTATGGCCACCATCTATGTAGTGGGCGGACTGCTGATTATCCTGGCAAATATCACCGAAGTTCCCGGTGTTCTGGCCTCCATCGTCAAAGGCGCTTTCGGTCTGGACGCTATGGCAGGCGGCGCCGCAGGAAGTATGATTATCGCTATGCAAAAGGGTGTTGCGAGAGGTCTTTACTCCAATGAGGCCGGCGAAGGTTCCGCTCCCGTTATTCACTCCGCCGCTTCCGTCAGCCACCCGGCTGAACAAGGCATGACCGGTGTTATCGAGGTTTTTCTGGACACCTTTGTAATCTGCACCATTACCGGACTGGTTCTGGGCGTCACCGGCGTACTGGATTCCGGAGCACCCGCCAATGTAATCGCAACCTATGCTTTTGCCTCTGTATGGCCGCCGCTGCAGTATTTGGTAGCTATCAGCTTGCTGCTGTTCTCCAGCACCACTCTGATGAGCCAGTGGTACTTCGGTTTCGTTGGACTGAATTATCTCTTCGGGCGCAAAGTTGCTGAGAAATTTAAATATGTATTTCCTCTGTTCTGTGTTGTAGGCGCTGTAGCTGCCCTGGATTTAGTATGGACCATCCAGGATATTGCTCTGGGACTTTTAACAATTCCCAACCTGATTGCGATTGTGATCCTATGTCCGAAGGTTCGCAAAGCCTCAAAAGAATTCTGGAGTACCATGAAAGATTAATGCCTTCTGTGTAAAACTACTCATATTGCAATTAGGCGGGGGAAGAAGCTGCTGCTTCTTCCCCCGCCCATTCTTTCATTCCCACATATGATATTGATTCCTTACCAGCTCCCAGAGGCCTTTTTCCTCTAATTTTTCCACCGGCACCCGGAAGGTTACCGTTACAACTCCCGGCGCCCTTCCAATCTCCACCGCTCCGGTAATCGTTGTCCGGTTCATTACCTCCGGAACACTCATGTCAAACAGCTCTGCCGCCCGCTGAAGTCCGTTATCAATAGCCAGATTCAGATTGCCTCCTGTACCTACTACAGCAACCGGCGCCGATTCCTCAATGTGATCCTGTCCCCATTTCTTCGCTTCATTTAATGCAGCGTCCCTCTCCTCTCCGGTCAACGGCCTGGCCAGATACGGCACATCCTCGATTCTCGGCAGGATAATAGGTCCATCGATGGCAAGCCCTTTCAGCACCTCTACCTGGATTACCACCACAGCCGATACATCGGTGGTATGTCCGGCGATTTCTCCTTCGCCCTGCATGGCATGCACATCTCCCACATAAACACCGCCGCCCGGCACCTTTACGGGACAGATTACCACAGCCCCTTCCCTGACTTTATTGATGTCCATATGTCCGTCGGTCTTATCCTTCAGTTCATCCGGAGTCATACAATACTCATGAGGAGCTCCTAACAGAAAGGCGCCAAAATCCCCCGCGTTGTGAGAATCGGGGAAGGGACGTTTCGGCGTAGTTCCCAGCTGACCGATAAAGGGGCGAAGCCTTGCCGCCACTCCCGGAATATCGTGTCCCGCCAGCGTCACTACCGGATTCTGGATAGAATGGTCCGGAGTCTGCATATAACGGCGTCCATCTGCCGCTAATTTCTGAGCTCCTTCTTTCTCAAGCGTCACTCCTACCTGTTTCTTTTCATCAAAGGCAATTGTGTACCCATTAGTAAATTCAAAGGGAGCGCAAGGGGCGCCGCACTGATTGCAGCGGATGGCGTCTGCCCCGATCCCCTCAATGTGAGTAGGCGGATTTTTCGCGCCGCACTCCGGGCAAACGCCTGCCACAAAACCGTCCCCGTTGGCTCTGCCCTCAATAGGGTGATCGTTTCCCGATGATGTCACATCCGAAGTCACCCGGACCGACTCAATACGGATTACAATGGCATCCCCCGGCTCAGCCCCTTCCACGTAAACCGGTTTGGATACCTCGTGACCTCCCCTTAACTCAGGCGTAAGCATCGGTCCCCAGCAGCCTGCGGCTGTGTTGACGACGATCCGTCCTCCGCTTCGCACCGGCCCCAGCATCTTCTCCCCCGGATCCAGCACCCCGTTCGTGAACTCATTGACCATGACTGTCTGCTTCACATCCATACGTAACCCTCCTTTATACTTGCGGTCCGCCTCAGGCAGACTATGATATTGCATTCACCTCTCCAAAAATACCCGTTCCTTTTCCCTTATATCTTACTCTTATCTTAGCACACAGCCACGGAATCCACAAGCAAAAGCCCCCGTTTTCCCGTACCCTCTAAGGCGTCGGAAAAACGGAGGCAGAAGCCGCAAAACGCATATAAAATTCTGATTTTAATTTTTTCAATCCGACCGGATCTTACTCCCCAAATACAGCTTTATAATCAGCCTGGAACTTGGCAATTCCCTGATCGGTTAAGGGGTGCTTGGTCATCTGCTCCAGAACCTTATAGGGAACGGTAGCGATGTCAGCGCCTGCCTTCGCGCAGTCGATTACATGAATCGGGTTGCGGATGCTGGCGGCAATGATCTCAGTCTCGATGTTGTGCATCTGGAAGATCTCGGTAATATCGTAGATCAAATCAATGCCCGGCATAGAGATGTCATCCAGACGTCCCAGGAAAGGAGAAACGTAAGTCGCGCCTGCGCGGGCAGCCAGAAGAGCCTGAGCAGCGGAGAAGATCAGAGTTACGTTGGTCTTGATCCCCTCGGCAGAAAGAACCTTAACGGCCTTTAATCCTTCTACGGTCATAGGAATTTTAACAACCATATTGGGATGGATGGCTGCAATCTCACGTCCCTCTTTGATCATGCCTTCCGCATCAACCGTGGTAGCCTTTACCTCGCCGCTGATGGGGCCGTCTACGATAGAGGTAATTTCCTTGATTACTTCTGCGAAATCGCGTCCTTCCTTGGCGATTAAGGACGGGTTGGTGGTCACGCCGCAGATAATTCCCATATCGTTGGCTTTCTTAATGTCCTCTACGTTGGCTGTATCAACGAAAAATTTCATTTTCTTATCCTCCTGATAATTGACTGATATTCGGCTATTAGTCGGCCATCTTCTTGTCCGGCCTTTGCCTCCGTCTTGCTTACGCCAGGCTTCTGACCTTCTCGATCTGAGCGGCGTCCAGATTCAGAATATCGCTGTTCTCCATAGAAGTGTTGGAATCCTCAATGAGAATCATCTTGGTATCCTTCTGGGTAATGGTGTTGTGCCACAGAGTAGCGGGAATATTGTAAACCTTATCTTTCTCCATCTTTACAGCATCAAACACCAGACCATTCTCGGTCTCATTGGCGTATACCAGGGTGCAGGCTCCCTCAACCAGAACGAACAGCTCGTCCGTCTTGTTGTGGCGCTCCAGGCAGTCGATACCGGTTACATCGTTGGCAGGCTTCCAGTTCTTAATTCCAACGGTCCACTTTTCATTTTCAAATACCCGATGCATACCCTCGCCGGTAAACTCATAATCCAGAATTTTCATTTTCTTATTCCTCCATCTTTATCATAAAATATAAAGTACCAGCGGACGCCCTCCGGCCCTACGCCGAAAGCGGCGCCCGCTCTCTTCATTCTATATTACTTTAACAGCTCTTTGCTCTTGGCAACGATGTTCTCAGCGGTCAGGCCGTAAGCCTCGAACAGCTGATCCGGCTTGCCGGACTTGCCGAACTTGTCCTGAATGCCAACCATTGCAAACTTAGCGCCGTCATGTCCCGCCAGAACCTCAGCAACTGCGGAACCCAGTCCGCCGATTACGGAGTGCTCCTCTGCTGTAATAATAGCCTTGCAGGTCTGGTTCATCTTTAAGATGATCTCGGAATCAATGGGCTTAATGGTGTGCATATTCACAACCGCAGCGCTGATTCCCTCCTTCTCCAGCATCTCGGCAGCAGCCAGCGCTCTGGAAATCATCAGTCCGCAGGAAATGATGCATACGTCGTTTCCTTCCTTCATCACATTGGCCTTGCCGGGGATAAAGGGAGTATCCGCAGTCGTGATATCATCGCAAACCGGTCTCGCCACACGGATGTAAACCGGTCCGTTGATCTCAGCCGCAGCCATAACGGCTTTCTCGGTCTCTGCGGGATCGCAGGGAACAAAGATGGTCATATGAGGCATCTCTCTCATCAGGGCAATGTCCTCGATGGACTGATGGCTTCCGCCGTCCTCACCTACGGACAATCCGGAGTGAGAGAATCCGAACTTCACATTGCAGTTGGTGTACGCGATGGAGTTACGAATCTGCTCATAAGCACGTCCGGCTCCGAACAGAGCGAAGGTGCTGGCGAAGGGGATGTAGCCGGTGTGCGCGAAGCCGGCGGCTGCGCACATCATATTTGCCTCCGCAATACCCATGTTGAAATGACGATCCGGGAATTTCTCCTTAAACATACAGGTCTGAGTAGCATGAGCCAGGTCGGCGTCCAGAACTACTACCTTATCGTTTTTCTCACCTAATTTAACCAGTGCTTCACCGTAAGCAACTCTTAAAGACTTTCCCATTGTATTACACCTCCTGCTCTTTCAGCGCTTTCTCAAACTGCTCTTTGTTCATGGGTGAACCATGCCAGCCGAACTCGTTTTCCATGAAGGAAACGCCCTTACCCTTGATGGTCTCGCAGCAGATGAATTTCGGCTTTCCGTGTACCGGAGTCTTCAGAGCTTTTACAATTGCATCAATATCATGTCCGTCTACCTTAAAGCACTCAAATCCGAATGCTTCGAATTTCTTAACAATATCGCCCAGTCCCATAACCTGATCGTTGCTTCCGTCGATCTGAAGGCCATTGTGGTCCAGCATGAAGGTCAGGTTGTCCAGCTTGTAATGAGAAGCTGCCATAGCTGCCTCCCAAACCAGTCCCTCCTGGCACTCGCCATCGCCCAGAACGGAGTATACATGGTACTTTGCGCCAGCATGCTTTGCTGCCAGAGCCAGACCCATAGCCAGGGAAGCGCCCTGTCCAAGGGAACCGGTATTCATATCAACGCCGGGAGTCTTATTGCAGTCCGGATGTCCCTGAAGATGACTGTCAATCTGACGAAGATTTGCCAGATCTTCCTTGGGGAAGTATCCCAGGTCAGCCAGGATGGCGTACAGAGTGGGGCATGCATGGCCTTTGCTCAAAACGAAACGGTCACGGTTCGGGTCTTTGGGATTCTTGGGATCTACCTTCATTACCTCATAATAAAGAGCCATCAGCATCTCTACGCAGGACAGAGACCCGCCCGGATGTCCTGACTGGCAGGCATATAACATTTTAAGTATTTCAGCCCGCAATTCTTTTGCTTTCTTCTCATACTGCATAATAATTTTTCCTCCTTTAACCTTTTACAGCTCCGGCTGTTAAGCCTTCTACTAAACGTTTCTGCGCGAAGAAGAACATGATACACACTGGAATTATAGTTAAAATACCTCCTGCTGTCAACAGATCCCATTGAACGCCCAGCTGGCCGATCAGGCTCTTTAACGCAACAGGGATAGTACGTGTATCCGTATTGGTAAACATCATGGCAAATGTATATTCATTCCATGACTGCATAAAAATGTAAACTCCGGTTGCTACCATACAGGGTCCGAGGATCGGAAGAATAATCTTCACAAAGGCTCCGCCTCTGTTGCAGCCGTCTACCAGAGCCGCTTCCTCCAAAGACATAGGCAGGTCGTTTAAGAAGCCCAGCAGCAGCCATACGGAGAAGGGAATGGTAAATGTGGTATAAGCCAGTACCAGAGATGTAGGATTATACAGCAGTCCCAGGGTGCGCATGATGGTATACAAAGGAATCAAAAGCAGCACGGTAGGGAACATGTTGTTGCAGAGGAAGATGCTCATCAGCGTCTTACGTCCTGCGAAGTGATATCTGGAAAACGCATAGGCGGCCAGAGTGGAAGAGGTCAGGGACACCAATGTGGTAGCCACCGCCACAATCAGGCTGTTTTTCAGCGCTTCCATGAAGTTCACGGTGGTAGTGAACAGTTTGCCGTAAGCATCAAACGTAATATGCTGAGGCCAGTATGTAACCACCGCTCCATAAAGCTCATCTTCCGGCTTTACAGAAGTCACAAATGTCCAATAGAAGGGGAACAGGATAAACACCATGATCACCAGCAGCGGAAGATATAAGCATACAAGGCGTTTCGCAAAAGATTCTTTCTTCATATCCTTATTTCTCCTCTCTAAAGTTCATTTTCAGATACGGGATGGCAACTAACAGAAGCAGCAGCGTCATCAGCAGAGCCATTGCGGAGGCGTAGCCCAAATTCAGAGCATTACCCTGGTTGTAAATGTAAACGCTCAGAGTCTGAGTGGAGTAAGCAGGTCCTCCGGAGGTCATGTTGAAGATCACGTCCACTGAGTTGGCAACCCAGATAATACGCAGCAGACCAGTTACAAAAATCGTATTCTTGATGGAAGGAATCGTTACATAAATTAATTTCTGCCACGGAGTAGCTCCGTCAATATCAGCGGCCTCATACATTTCCGTAGATACGCCCTGAAGAGCTGCCAGAAGCATAAGGGCGAAGAACGGAATTCCCTGCCAGATAATCGTCACAATGACGCTTGGAAACGCTGTGGTTACCTGAGACAGGAAGGGTATCTTCGTTGTAATCAGATGGAGCTTCAGCAAAATGTCATTGATAACACCGGAGTTTCCATCGTACATCCAGCGCCACATCAGACCGATCAGAACACCGGGGGTTACCCAGGGAATCATGCTGACCGCACGAATCGGACCGCGTCCTTTAAACTTCTTGTTTAACAGCAGGGCCAGAATAAATCCAAACAGGAACTGGAAGCCCACGCCGAAGATTACCCATACCAGAGTTCTCCATAAAGCGTTCCAAAACAGCGGATCGCTGAATGCCTCCATATAATTTGCCACGCCGTTGAATCCGATCTCTTTGGGCCGGCGCAGATCGTAATTCTGGAAACTCATGAGAATTGCGTTGATAACCGGAACGAATACTACGCAAAGTATAATCAGCACAGCCGGTGCTACCAGCAAATACGGCCATATTGTCGTTCGCTTTTTGACCATTGGCGATTTTCCCCCTTCTTTTATTGATCAATCTCTCCCGAAGGCAGCGAGCCAATGTCAAAGGCCTGCTTCGGTGATACCGCGCGGGAGCTGAAAAGCCCTGTTTTTGGGCGCAAAATCCCCGCAGCCCGCCGCGCGTTCAAATTTCATTCAATTTGATGCCCTGCAGCTTGCTGCGGGGTAGTTGTTCTGATCCCGGGACTTCCTGAACGAAAACCCCTTCGGGATACCGCTACAATCTACACAAACAATCCGGGGCGGCGGGCTTCAAGCTGCGCCGCCCGAACATCTTTACTGATACAGGCCGTCCTGTAAGGTCTGCATACACTGCTCGGCAGTGATTCCACCGCTCAGGGCCTGAGCTACGGTGTTGGGCCAGATGGTGGATACCCACTCGGTTGTGGTGTCCAGGATGGGCAGAATGCCTGCATAGCTCTGTCCCTCGATGGAAGCCTTCATAAAGCGGTTGTTCTGGAAGAAGTCGGTCTCCTGTAAGGTCTTGCTGACCGGAACGTTTCCAGTACCTTCACACCACATCTTCTGGCCTTCGCCGGTTGCCAGATAGGAAACCCACTCAAAGGCTGCTTCCTTGTTCTCGCAGGACTCGAAGATAACCGTCTCGGTGTCGCCCATAGAGGTCCACTGTCCCTCGCCTGCGGGGAACGCAAATGCGGATACGTCATCACCGAAGGTAGCTTCCATATCAGCGGAAGATCCGGTGTGGTGAATGGTCATAGCGGTTAAGCCGGACTTAAAGTTCGCGATGATCTCGTTGAAGCCGTCGGAGGTAGCCGTCGGAGGAACGTATCCCTTCTGATAGATGTCGATGAAGTCCTGCATACCCTGAACAGCCTCAGGAGTGGTCAGATCCTCAAAGCTGCCGCCTCTGCCGTAGATGAAGCTTCCCCAGGGCTCCTGTCCGCCGGTTGCTCCTCTCATACCGAAGCCGTATACATCGGTCTGTCCGTCGCCGTTGGTATCCATAGTACACTTCTCAATCGCCTGCAGGAATTCCTCATAGGTAGTAGGTACTTCGATTCCTGCCTGCTCAAAGTAGGAAGGTCTGTAGTAAACATACAGAACCTGAATGTTCCAAGGCATTACATACATGGCGTCCTCACTGCCGCCAGCTTCTTTCATGATATTGTAGATGTTCTCATCGATATCATCCTTGTCCTCCCAGTTCTCGATGAAGGGGGTCAGGTCGGCCAGCAGATCGTTGTTTACAAACAGCGGGGTGGAAGTCAGCTTCCAGGTCGCGCAGTCGATATCTCCGCCGCCCATCTTAGCGTTGAACAGGTTCTCAGAATATGCGCCGCCGTCCCAGGGGCTCTCCTCTGCCACTACGGTGATTCCCTTGCCGTTCTCCGCGTTGAACTTCGCAACGATATCCTGCATCAGCTGGGAATACTCGGTGTTATCTGCCCAATAGCGGAAATTAATGGTAACACCCTCGGTAGAACCGCTGTCGGCAGCTCCCTCGTCAGCCGTATCTCCGCTGTCTGCTGCTGCCTCAGTCTCTCCGCTGCCGGAAGAGCATGCGGTCAGAGCGCCTGCAGCCATCAGAGCAGCCATGGTCACTGCCACTGCCTTTTTTGCCAAATGTCTTTTTTTCATTTTCTTTCCTCCGTTTCCTTCATATAATTCAAAGTCTCCCACGCATGGCGCTCAGCCATAAATTTTGCCTCGATTACGTTGCCCTCTGAAATGGCTTTGCAAATCCCGGCATGACAGACCTTTGCCCGTTTAAAACTGTCCTGGTCGTCGTGGTTCTCTCCATGACTGCGCCGAATGGACTCGATGATAATGGGCACAACCCGAACCAGCACGTCGTTGTGGGTACATTCCGCGACCGCGGTGTGGAACTGCACATCCAGTTCCGCAGCGGCGGGGCTGTTGATCTCGCTTTTTTCCATCTCCCAGACCATCCGCTCCAGATTCTTCACATCTCCCGGAGTGGCTCTCTGGGCCGCCAGACCAGCAATTTCCGGCTCCAGCAGCATACGGGTTTCAAACAGATTCTCCAGAAGCTTTTCCTGATTGGTAAAATGGAGCCCCAGGGGATCTTCCCCGATCCCTGTCCCCGCGCTGACAAATGTACCGCTGCCTTGACGGATGACCACAACGTTTTCCGCCCTCAGAAACTTCATGGCCTCTCTCAAAGTGGAGCGGCTGACTCCAAACCGTTCTGCCAGTTCCGTCTCTGTGGGAAGCCTGTCCCCCGGCTTCATATCCCTCTGGATAATCATGGTTTTAACCTTCTGGGCGGTGGCCATGGGAAGTACATCTGAGCCTCGGTAACTACGCATATCATTTCTCATCGGTCTCTCCCCCTTTCCCCTGAGAAGGCGGCAATCTTCGTCATTTTACCCTTGAAATTCCTTCTGCATGAAGCTGTTCATTGGTTGTTTTGCTATATCGTCTGTCCATATAATAGCACATCATATGATGTTTGTAAATAGCAAATTCACGTTTTTTTTAATATTATTCCTTATCTCATTAAGATTTATAGCAATTTTCCCCATATTTTTTACTTTTTACCCCAAAAAAGGTCTGACCTTTTGACCGATTTATACACGAATTCGTATGCTCTTTTATGGTTTTACATGAATATCGCTTGATTTTTACAGTTTTTTACTATCAATGTCGATTGTATATTTTGCCCAAGAAAACAACGAAAATTCCAGATATATCAACCAATTTTAATGCATTTCTCCCAACTTTCATTGACTCGGCTTGAACAGATTGCTATAATCTACTTGAATTTAACTATGACTCCCCCCTGAGGAAACGGTTATGAAAGATCACATCACACTCGACAATATTGCCAAAAAAACCGGCGTTTCCAGGGCTACTGTTCATCGCGCCCTCCATGGAAAACCTGGCGTTAGTCCAACTGTTGCGGCGGAAATCTGCCGTCTGGCCAGAGAGCTGGGCTATCAGCCCGCTTCTCCCTCTGCCCTGGGCAGATCTCCCCGGACGATCGTGGCAGCCTTTCCGGAAAGCGTTGGAGACAACCGGCATTTTTACTCTCAGCTTTGGCTGGGATTGCGAAGCTGTCTGGAGGAACTGTCCGCCTATCACCTGGATGTAAGGGAGGTTCCTTATGGAGACGGCAGCGAGGACGGTTTTCCCGCCAGACTGAAGGGGATTCTGAAGGAAACCGGGGGCGCCATTGACGGTCTGATTACCGGAGGGCGGATTTTCAAAGAGGGCTTTGCCATGCTCCACCATCTGAGCGCCTCCGGCGTCCCGGTAGTTCTGGTAACAGAAGATGACCCGGAAGGGGAATACCTCTGCTCCATCCAGTCCGACGGTTTTGTGGACGGCCAGATGGCCGCCGAACTGCTGGTTTCCCAGACCGGTCCCCATCAGTCCATCCTCATGTGCGCCGGGGA
>URFM01000056.1 GCA_900547035.1 uncultured Clostridium sp.
TTTCGCCTCAGCAAGCTCGTAGATATCCTCCGGACGGATTCCAAGGATCACGTGTCTGCCATTATATCTGTCTGCGATCTGTTTTCCTCTGGTTCCGTCCAGATAAACCTTTTTCACAGTTTTGGCATCATCCAGAAGAAGAGCCGTGCGATTATTTTCTTCTGCTTTTACCGTACACCGGAAAAAGTTCATGGACGGAGAACCAAGGAAGCCTGCCACGAAAAGATTTACCGGATTGTCATAAATACTCTGAGGCGCTCCCACCTGCTGGATCAGACCATCCTTCATGACCACGATCTTAGTCCCAAGAGTCATGGCCTCTGTCTGGTCATGTGTTACATAAATAATAGTGGTATCCAGCTGTTTATGCAATTTTACAAGCACCACACGCATCTGGGCACGAAGCTTTGCATCCAGGTTGGAAAGGGGCTCATCCATGAGAAAGGCTTTCGGCTTCCGGATAATTGCACTTCCGATGGCAACTCGCTGTTTCTGACCGCCGGAAAGAGCTGCCGGCTTCCGGTCAAGAAGCTGCTCGATCTCCAGGATCTTTGCCACCTCGTGGACCTTTCTGTCGATCTCATCCTTCGGAAGCTTACGGATCTTCAGGGCATATGCCATATTTCCGTAAACTGTCATATTGGGATATAAAGCATAGTTCTGGAAAACCATGGCAATATCCCTGTCCTTCGGTTCCACGTCATTCATCAGTTTCCCATCAATATAAAGTTCTCCGGACGTAATATCCTCCAAACCGGCAATCATACGAAGTGTCGTGGATTTACCGCAGCCGGAAGGTCCTACGAAAATAATAAACTCCTTATCAGCAATTTCCAGGTTAAAATCCTTAACAGCCACAAAACCATTGGGATACTTTTTGGTTACGTTCTTTAATGATAAACTAGCCATTCTCTTTTTTCCTCCTAAAATACATGGATTACATGGTTCCCTTATGTACGCGGACAAGGCCGTCTGCCGGTCCATTCTTTACCATCCGGCCGCCCCGCGACTATCCTTATCATATCCGAAACCGGTTCGGAATACCATACTTACAATCCACAAAATCCAAATTTAGGATTTAGCTAATTTGTATATTTCAGGAAAAAACTGCTGGATATTCCAAATTTCCGAGAAAAATAATCCGGAAACTTTGTAACTTTTTTTATTTTCCCTTGATTTTACCCCTATTTTTCCTTGTAAAATACGCCGGTTGCCAGAAAAACAGGAAAATTTCGGGGTTTTGTCCTATTTAGACCCCTTTTGCTTGTGCATTTTTTTAACAAATTGCGGTCTGCTCTTCTCATTTTCTTCCCTCTTCGGAAGCAGGCGGATAGAAGAATCCGTAATTTCGATTTTTCCCTCCTTTAATAAATGCCCCACCGCCCGCTTGAAGGCATTTTTACTCATGCCAAATTCTCTCAAAATCACCTGAGGGCTGGCCTTATCGTTGAACGGAAGCACGCCGTCAAACTCCTCAATGGCTTTCAGCACCGCCTGGGCGTCCGGCTCCATCTGAAGATAGGACTTATCCCGCAGGGCCAGATCCAGCTTTCCATCCTCCCGAACCCTCAGCACTCTGGCACGAACCGTATCTCCCTCCCGCAGCTTTCCAAAAAGCTCCCGCTTGGGAATCAGGCCGTAATAGCGGCAGTCTACCGCCACAAAAGCCCCCAGGCGTTCATTCATTTCATAGAGAACGCCCTCCACCCAATCGCCTTCCTTATAAGGGGAATCGCTGCTCATATGGGAATATACCCTCATCGTAGCAGCCAGGCGCTGGCTTTTATCCACATACAGCGTCACCAGACACTTTTCCCCTTTTTTCACCGGATGTGTCTGCTCCTTAAAAGGAAGCAGCAGATCCTTCTCCACGCCCATATCCAGAAACGCCCCGATTTTGGACACGTCCGTCACCTGAAGCAGCGCCGTCTCTCCCACCTGCAGCCTGGGGCTTCTGGTAGTGGCAATCATACGGTCCGAAGAATCCTTGTAAATAAACACGCTCACCCGGTCCCCGATCTTCGCCCCTTCCGGCACCTGCTTTTTTGGAAGAAGCACCGACTCCTGTGCTCCTGCTTTCTCTCCTACATATACGCCAAATTCTTTTTCTCTCAGGATTTCCAGTTCCTGAATCTTTCCTAATTCGATCATATTCTCTTTTCCTTTTCTAAAATTTCAGGCAGCAGTTCAGCCATACGCAGGCATGTGGTTCCCCCTCAGGCCCGCACAGCGCGACCACCCAAATATTGTCTCCTTCCTTTCCCACTCTGGGGTACAGCATGTCTCCCAATACCGCCGCTTTCCGGTACTCCGCCCGGATTTCCCGGACCGTAAACTGCTCCGGAATCAGTTCCCTGGCCATCTCCACATACTGCGCATTATTCACATGATGGTTGGAATCCAGATGATGTCGGAGAATCGGGATCGGCTCTCCCTCTTGATATTGTTCAGGAAGCGCAATCCTTCTGGGCATAGAAGGAAGCTCCAGCTTCGGCTCCGGCTCTCCATATGGGCCAATGTCCTCCGGCGTCACCCGGGCAGGGGTCCCCTTAACCAAATCATAGAGAAACCATACTGACCCGGCCCTTACCAGGCTCTCCCCCTGGCAGCTGCGGATTACAAAATTCCGGTAACCGTGGATTCCCCGGCTCTCGTTGTGCCAGGTCGAAATACGAATCTCTTCTCCCAATTCGGGATAACGGTCGATCAGGATCTGCCATGAGGAGAGCATCCACGCCCTTCGCCTGTTCTCCAGCACCTGAACCCCCACTCCTACCTCTTCTGAATGGAAGGTGCTGCAATCCTGCATATAATTGATGATTCCCAGAACCGTCAGTTTTCCGGCTTCGTCCGTTTCGCTGTAACGGACCCTGCTGTCAAATGAATACATAGTCCCTCCCAAATGCTCTGTATGTATCGCACGTAAGCGCCTCAAGATAAGGCAGTATGGCCTGCAACAAAAAATCCCGCAGACCTCATCTCTGCGGGATTCAATCAGCTGGGCTAGAAGGATTCGAACCTTCACAATGACGGAGTCAGAGTCCGCTGCCTTACCGTTTGGCTATAGCCCATTAAATTCATTTGCCCGGAACCTTTGTCCGCTGCGGAGTTTATTATATATGGAATAGTGAAAATAGTCAAGCACTTTTTTGGCATTTTTTCCATTTTCCCATTTTCCCGTTTTTATCCAATTCAAAAATACTCTCAGTTCCCTACACATACCTGTTTTTCAGAAGCCGAATCAGCTGTGTATGCGCTCCGGAAAGCACCATATCCTGCCGCCAAATCGCGCCGATATTCCAGTGGAATCCACCTTTCCCAATGGAGTACACCCTTGGAATCCGCATGGGATTCATAATCCGCACCACGGAATCGGGGACAATGGCCAGGCCGACCCCTGCCGCCGCCATCATATACACGGTCATGTTGTTGCAGCTTTCTACAATCGATCTTGGCTTTACTCCATGTTCCAGGAAGATCGCCTCCACTGCCCTGCGGATACGGTTTCCCCTGTTCAGCAGGATAAAATCCCGTCCCGTCATATCCCCGATGGAAACCCAGTTGCGGCTTTCTCCATGATTGCTGGGAAGGTCCGCAAAGGACACCAGCAGCAATTCTTCATCGTACAGTACGCTGGAGGATAAATCCTGTCCATAATCATACAGCGGGATAATGCCGATTTCCACCACCCCGTTGCGCACGTTGTTTTCCACCTCCTTGCTGGAGGACTCCACCGTCCGGATGGTGACATTTGGATACAGCCGGCGGAATTCCGGAAGAATAAAGGGAAGCATGGTAGTCGCCCGCATATCCGACAGCCCCAGGGTAATCTCCCCGCTGCGGCAGTCCTTCAGATTCTCAATCTCCTGCTTCAAGGATTCCTGAAGACTCAATATCATTTTGGCGGTTTTAACATACCTCTCTCCCGCCTGGGTCAGCGTCAGCGGCGTGGTCCCCCGGTTAAAAATCTTAGCTCCCAGCTCCTCTTCCGCCTTGGAGATAAAATGGCTTAAGGCCGGCTGGGAAACAAACAGCTGCTCCGCCGCCCGGGTAATATTCTGACATTCCGCCACCTTCAATATATACTGTATCTGTTTTGTATCCAAAGTATAACACCCCTGCTTTTATCTATAACGCATCACAAAAGCCGGGGCCCCTGGCAGAACCCCGGCGCATCTGTATTTCATTATATCAGCAGGAATGATTTTTCTCAATACCCGTTATCTGAACCGCCGCGGGTCTTTGACACTTTTTCATTAATAGTATAATGACTAATCCCCATGGTTGAGCCATTTTGGCTCTCTTTTTTTGTCAAATTTTTTGAATTTAATAGTGCTTGTTTGTGCTGGTTGTGGTATAATAAAAAGAAAAGGAGTTTTTATGTATATAAATATTACTGGCAGCGCAAACAACAAAGATGTATATATCTATCAGTCCTACCGTAAAGAAAACGGCAAAACTTCATCCCGTATCTACAAAAAGCTGGGAAAACTCAATGATCTTCTCGAACAATTCTCCGGTGATCAGGAAAAATTGATGGAATGGGCAAGAGAAGAAGCCAGAAAAGAAACGGAACTCTACAACCAGCATAACGGAAAAGTCACAGTCGATTTTTCACAGGGAGCCCGTATTGCTATGAATGAAATGCGTTCCTTTCATATTGGCTATCTTTTTCTTCAATGCCTTTGCTCACAGCTTCGTATAGATAAGATCTGCCGGGCGATCAAAAGCCGGCACAAGTTTAAATACGATCTGAACGCAATCCTTACAGATCTGGTCTACGCCCGGATCCTCTCTCCCTGCAGTAAGCTGGGGAGCTACGAGTATTGCCAGACCTTGCTGGAACCTCCTAAATACAGCCTCCAGGATATGTACCGCTCTCTTTCTGTCCTTGCGGAAGAATCCGATTTTATCCAAAGCGAGCTTTATCGGAATTCCAACTATATCCACCCACGGAATAAGCGGGTCCTCTATTACGACTGTACGAATTACTACTTTGAAATCGAAGAGGAAAGCGGGCTGAAACGTTATGGAAAAAGCAAAGAACATCGTCCCAATCCTATTGTAACTATGGGACTGTTTATGGACGCAGATGGGATCCCCATGGCTTTTGATATTTTCCCTGGGAATCAAAATGAGCAGACCACTTTAAAACCTTTGGAATCCAAAATCCTCCAGGACTTTGGATGCAGTGAATTCATCTTCTGTTCCGATGCCGGGCTTGGCAGTACAGCCAATCGCCGTTTTAACAGCCTCGTAAACCGTGCCTATGTCATTACCCATTCTTTAAAAAAGATGAAAAAAGAAGATCGGGATATCGCTTTGAATCCCGTACAGTTTCGGAAACTGGGATACAGCTCTTTTATTGATCTGCGCACTCTGGATGAAACCGACGAAGAAGTATTTAATACCGTCTATTACAAAGAGATTCCTGTTGTTACAGGAAGCATGGATGAGACCATTATCGTCACCTATTCGCCGAAGTACAAAGCTTATCAGAGAAAGATCCGTACCCGACAGATTGAAAGGGCGCAAAAGATCATTGCATCCTCTGACAGAAAACGCAAAGGAAAAAATCAGAATGATCCCATGCGTTTTGTGAAAAAGATATCTGTTACTTCCGAAGGCGAGGCTGCCGAAAAAAGCATTTATGATCTGGATATGGAGCAGATCAGGAAAGAAGAGATGTATGATGGGTTTTATGCTGTCATTACAAATCTGGAAGGGGATGTCAGTGAGATTTTAAAGATCAATCGGCAGCGCTGGGAAATCGAAGAAAACTTTCGGATCATGAAAACAGAATTCGAAGCGCACCCGGTATACGTCCGGAGAGATGACCGTATCAAAGCCCACTTTATGACCTGCTATATCAGCCTTCTTATCTATCGCCTTCTGGAGAAAAAGATCGGGGATAACTACACTTCCCACCAGATCATAGAGACATTGCGTTCTATGCAGATGACTCTGCTGAGTACAGCCAGCGGTTATATCCCCTCCTATCAAAGGACGGAACTGACAGATCGTTTACACAAAACATTTGGTTTCCGGACGGATTACGAATTTATCACAAAATCATCTATGCGGACGATCATTAAAGAAACCAAACAAGTAAAACCGGGAACAAAAAAAATATAGCACATATCGTTGCAAAAAGAAAAATGGCTACAACCTTCATTAAATCTAGGGTATAGCCATTTTTTCTTTCTTAAACTGTCAAAGACGGGATTATATCAGCAGGAATGATTTTTCTCAATACCCGTTATCTGAACCGCCGCGATTGCCGCGATTTATCCGCAAATCACCCGGTACACCCCCAAAGCCGCCATGGCGACGCTGATAAAGGTACAGAGAAATGCAATAATAAACAGTTCCACAAACATCTTATTCTGAGAATACTTGTTCTCCACCTCCGGGAACTGGGATACGCCGGCCTGAATCAGCGCTCCCGCCGTAGAAATGGGAGTGAATCCGGCTACGGTTCCGCCGATTACAACAGAAGCCATCAGCTCGATGGGGCTGATTACGCCGCCGAATTCCGCCGCAATGCTTCCCACCGTAGGCACCAGAGTGGGGAACACCACGCCCAGGCCGGAAGCAAAAAAGGACATCACGCTTGCCACCAGGCACATCATAGGACTAATGGTGGACGCGCTGCTGACCATGGAAATCGAACCGGCCAGAAGTTCTACGCCTCCGGAAAGTGAGACAATATTCATCAGAACGCCCACGCCCAGAACCATCAGGATGGTATTCCAGGGAATGGACTTAATGACTACCTTCTCATCCGCGCAGCCGCATACCAGCAGTATGGCTCCAATCACCAGGCTGGTCAGACCCACATCAAATCCGAATACCACCACGCAGGCAATCATAGCCAGAAGGCCGATTAGAGTCAGAATCTGCTTGGGCGAAAAATGGCTGGCCTCCTCCAGCTCCACACTTTCCAAAGGCTTGTCGAACTTCCATCCTTTAAAGAAGATAAATGCCGCGATAATCATCACGATTTCGGTGGCCCACAAGCTCCACATAGCGGGAAGGGTATTGCCGTCCAGCCCCTGTTCCACCATCAAATCCCTCACCACCACTGCCTCCGGGGTAATGGGGCTCATCCGCACGCACTGGGCGCCCATCTGTCCAATCAGTGAAAGCAGGATCGGATTCATACCTGCCTTCAAAGCCACCGGAATGGCCAGCACCGGAATGATAGCCAGAGTGGGAATCGCTCCGGGACCCACGCCGGACAGAATAATTCCGATTACATAGATGGCCACGTACAGCAGATAGCGGTTTCCCCTTGCCAGCCCGGTAATCTTCTTAGCCAGAAGCTCCAGGGTTCCGTTCTTGCTGACAATAGCGAAAAGGTACATAACCCCAATCATGGTCATAGCCATGGAAGAGCTGAAGCCGCCGGTAATATCCTTGGCGCTCAGTCCGTAGGCAATGCCGATGATATAGGCAAGGGCGATTGCCACGATTCCAACATTCAGTTTCCTTACAAATCCCAGCACGATTGCCAGCGCCAGCGCAATCAAAGAAGCGATTGCCATGTTCATTATTAATCCCTCCAAATCATTTTGATGATTCTTATTGTATCAGAGGAGATTCCCTTGGTAAAATAGATGTTTTTGCATAATACCATGGACGGCTGGCGGAAATCCAACGGTATGTTTTTGTATATTATGCACTTATTCCTTTTTTATTTTTGTGTATTTTTTATATTTTATATATTACATTCTCCTTCAATCCTCAAGAATTCCTCTGTATTTGATTTATGACAGTATATGAAAATACGAATTTTACAAGTATATTTTCTTATCTTATAATAAGCCTATCAAAAATATATGGAAAACGTGACAATAGAAAGGAGCAGGCACACCGTTATGAAGTATGCTTATGTCGGATGCAGAACCACCAAGAAGCGCAATGCAAGAGGCAGGGGACTGATGGTCTATGAAATTCTTCCCGATGGAAAATGGGAGGAGAAACAATGTCTTTTTACAGAGGATAATCCCAGCTACCAGTGTCTGGATCTGGAACAGAAATATCTCTACAGCGTCCATGGAGATCTGACCCTGGTATCCAGCTATCAAATTCAGGAGGATGGAACCCTGAAACATTTGAATACCATTGACATCGGCGGCAAGAATCCGGTGGACATCACCGTGGACAAGGAAAACCGCCGCGTCATCGTCGCCACCCTTCAGGGCGGAAGCCTTTACACCATCAACCGCAATCCTGACGGCAGCCTGGGAGACATCTGCGCCAAGTTTACATACGAGGGCAAGGAAGAAGGGATGGTTTCCACCATTCACCAGTGCCTCTGGGACCACACCAGGACCTATCTCTTTGCCTGCGCCCAGGGTCGGGTCAACGGCTACGGCCAGATGCGGGCCTTAAAATACAATCCCCAGGACGGCAGCTTCACCGAGACGGACCGTTTCCTCTCCAGGACCTGGGATGAGCCCCGCCATGCGGCCATGCACCCCAACAACCGCTGGCTCTACATGTGCGAGGAAAAAGGAAACAAGGTTCTGTACTTCCAGTTTGACCAGAATACCGGCCACATAAGAGCTCTTCAGGAACTTTCTACCGTTCCGGAAACGGTCACCAGCTATTCCGACGCCAGCGAAGTAATGGTCAGTCCCGACGGAGGACACGTGCTGGTTTCCAACCGTTATACCGACAGTCTCTCCGTTTATCGGATTGACCCATTCACCGGTTATCTGAAAAACACGGGCTTCTTCCCCTGCCTGGGCAAGACTCCCCGTTTCTTCTGCTTCGGCCCCAATGGAAAATGCTACGTGGCCAACGAGGACAGCGACACCATCATCGAGTTTGAATTTGACCCCATCACCAGTCAGCTGATTCCTACCTTAAACATCATTCCCACCGGAAGCCCGGTGTGCATCACCTTCCGATAAAAGCATTTTTCCAAATGTTCCGAATACCAAAAAAGCCGATCAATCTATATAAAACATAGATTGATCGGCTTTTTTCAAGCTGGGCTAGAAGGATTCGAACCTTCACAATGACGGAGTCAGAGTCCGCTGCCTTACCGTTTGGCTATAGCCCATCAACACAACAGACAGTATTATATCTCAGAACCAGGAAATATGCAAGCATTTTTTTCATTTTTTCAATTTTCTTTCTGCCCATATCCACTCAGCATATCCTGCAGCCGCTTCATGGAACGGTTATATTTTGCCAATTCTGTAGAAAGGGGGAGACCCAGAACTCCCGCGATCTCCCGATGCTTCATCCCCGCAGCCGCGTACAGCAGCACTACCTGGCGGTCCTCCTCCTTCAGTTTGGACAACGCCCACAAAAGCTGCTGGCGTTCCGGGGCCTCCTCGATTTCCCGGCATTCTTCCCCGCTCTCCGGCCCCTCAAGCTCCTCCAGGCATGTCTCTCCACGCCTCTTCTGCTCCCGAAAACGCATATAACACTGATTGCGGGCAATGGTAAACACCCAGGCCAAAGGCTTGCCCTTGGCCCGGTATTCTCCTGCACAAGTCCAGACTTTCAAGAAGGTATCCTGCATCACATCCTCCGCCTCCTGGCGGTTTCCGGTAAGAGACAGGATATAGCTGTGAACCGGACGTACCGTCCGTCCGTAAAACTCCCGAAACGCCTCCTGATCTTTTTTAGCGATTTCCCCCAAAAGCTGCTCTTCTACCGTCATTTTGGCCCCTTTCAAAGACCAGCTCTCTCTGCGGCTTTTACTCTTCCGCCACAAAACTGTTTTCCGCTGTAATCACACATTGGCATCTGGGATCCTTTTCCCGCACCATAGCGCTGATCTTCGTCTTTAAGGTTTCCTGAACAGCAAAATTATATTCTCTGGGAACTACTAAATCAAAAATTAAATTTACATGTTCTTTTCCGTAAACCACTCGGAAATCATGAAACTTCAGCCGGCTGTCCAACTCCTCCAGCACACTCTGGACCATCTGATGAAACTGACGGACTCTCTGGTCATGAGTTTCAATAGGATCCATGTGAATCACCAGCAGCATTCCAAATCTGCGCCCGGCTTCCCGCTCAATCTGGTCAATGATCTCATGGGAAACTTCTATATCCACATCATTTGGAACCTCCGCGTGGATGGACGCCATACTTCTGGATGGACCGTAATTGTGGATAATCAGGTCATGGGTCCCCTCAATGCCGTCAAAGCTCTCCACAAAATTGGTGATCTCCTGATACAGCTTGGGATCGATGGCTTCGCCAATTAAGGGCGCCAGAGTATCCTTCGCGATATTGACTCCGGCAAACATAACCACGACAGAAACGGCAATACCCACGATTCCATCGATGTTCACCGCCAAAATTCCATATACCACCATCGATAAAATAGTGGAAGATGTGGCGATCACGTCCCCCAGGGCATCGGTGGACGTGGCCAAAAGCACCTTGGAATTAATCCGCTTTCCCAGCTTCCGGTTAAACAGAGCCAGCCACAATTTTACCCCGATGGACATCAGCAGAATCACAATAGAAATCCAGTTAAATGCCATGTCATCCGGATGGAAAATCTTTCCCAGGGAGGTCTTAAACAAGGAAAATCCCACCTGTATCACAATAAATGCCACAATAAAAGCAGAAATATATTCAATTCTTCCATGGCCAAAGGGATGGTCTTTATCCGCCGGTTTTTCCGCCATCTTCACCCCCACCAGTCCTACAATGGAGGAGGCGGCGTCTGACAGGTTATTAAATGCATCCGCCATCACGGAGATGCTTCCCGCCAGAAAGCCGATTAGAAATTTTGCTCCAAAAAGAATCACATTGCAGATAATTCCCACAATGCTTGATAAGGTGCCATAAGCCGTACGTACCTGAGCGTCATCCACCCGTTTCCAGTCTTTAATACAACGTTTAATAAGAAAATCTGTCATATTTCTTTCATGCTCCCGTCCTTTTCGTACATCACCTGCATCAGGCAAAGTCCCTGAGCCGGAGCGGTAACCCCTGCCGCCTGGCGGTTTTTCGCTTCCAAAATCTGTGTCATCTCACCGGCGCTCCGTTTGCCAAGTCCCACCTCGATCAAGGTTCCGGTAAGAATGCGGACCATCTGCTGGAGAAAGCCGTTTCCCTCGTAGTCAATCTCCAGCGCCTTTCCCCTCCAGACCGGGCGGATGTCAATCCGCCTCAGCTGCCGAACCGTCGATTTCTTCATATTTCTGTTGCCGCAGAAGCTTTTAAAATCCCGTTCTCCAATCAGCAGTCCCGCCGCCTCCTCCATCGCTTCCCGGTTCAGCCTATTTCCCAGAGGATAGAAAAAACGGCGCGAAAATACATCCGCCTTTCCCTCCATCCAAATCTGATAGCGGTAGAGTTTCCCGCTGGCACTCAGCCGGCTGTGAAACCGTTCCGGAGCCCGCGTAAGCTCCAGAACGCCGATATCCGCAGGGAGATAGCGGTTTAACTCCTCCATCAGCTGTTCTGGCTGCCTTGGGATTTTTAAATGGAAGTTGGCCACCTGGCCTCTGGCATGGACCCCCGCATCCGTCCGTCCGGAGCCCTGAACCTCCACCTCCTCGCCTGTCAGCCGGCCAAGAAGGGTTTCCAGCTTTCCCTGAATGGTCTGATCCGTATTGCCCTGCCGCTGCCAGCCGTTGTAGCGGGTTCCTTCATATTGGAGAATCATTTTATAGTTCATAAACTTCTCTCCAAAATACCGCTCTCCTTCACTGCCTGAACCGCCTCATGGATAACCTCCTCGTCCTGAACCAGGGCAAGGCGCACATAACCTTCTCCTGACGGGCCGAAGGCACTTCCAGGAGTTACCATTACTCCGGCCTTCTCTACCAGCTCCATTACAAACTGCTGGGAATTTTCAAATCCCTGCGGAATCTGAGCCCACACAAACATGGTTGCCTGGGAGCGCTCCATCTTCCATCCGATCTCCGTAAAACTGTCGCAAAGTATATTTCTGCGGCGTTCGTAAGCCTTCCGGGTAGCCTCCACGCAGGACTGATCCCCCGTAACAGCCGCGATAGCCGCCTGCTGTACCGGCAGAAACATACCGTAATCCATGTTGGATTTCAGCAATTTCAAATGGGCTACCACATCCGGATTTCCGATGCAGAAACCGATTCTGGCGCCTGCCAGCCCATAGGTCTTAGAAAGGGAGTTAAATTCCACTCCCACCTCCTTAGCTCCCGGAAACCGCAGAAAGCTTCCCGCCGTTTTTCCGTCAAACACCAGCTCACTATAGGCGTTGTCGTGAAGCACAATAATATCATAGGTCTTGGCAAAATCAATCAGCTCTTCGTAAAAACGGTCCGGCGCCAGGGCTGTGGTGGGATTGTTGGGATAGGACACGACCATCAGCTTGGCGGCTCTGGCCGTCTCCTCCGGAATATCCTGAAGCTGAATCACATATCCATTTTCCTTCTTCTGGGGCATATAAGCCAGCTTCGCCCCCGCGATCAGCGGACCATCTCCGAATACCGGATAGCAGGGGTCCGGAACCAGCACCGTCTCCCCCTCATCCACAATGGACAGGGCAATGTGGGCCAGTCCCTCCTGGGAGCCCAGCAGGGAGCAGATTTCCGTCTGCGCATCCAGGGTTACGCCGTATCTTCTCTGATACCACTGTGCAACCGCCTCCAAAAGAGCTTTCTGGTCGCTGATGGCATACACATAGTTTTTCTCATCGGCCGCCGCCCTGCACAATGCCTCCCGAATATGAGGGGCCGGAGGAATATTGGGCGTTCCCACGCTCAAATCGATAACCCGCTCTCCTGCCGCCTCCTTTCTGCGTTTAATCTCCAGCAGAGATGAAAAAATCCCTTCTCCGAAACGGTCCATCCGCTTTGCAAATTTCATAATTTCTCTCCTCCCTAAGTGTATCCTCTAAAATCCCAGCAGACATGCAAAGACCGGCATAAAGATTGCCGGAAGCATATTGCCAATTTTAATTTTACTGTTTAACACCATATTCATCCCCAGGGCAAATATGAGAATGGAGCCCACAAAGGAAATCCTCGTAATCATCAAATCCGTCATATAGGGACGCAGCAGTCCGGCAAGCAGCGTGATGGTCCCCTGATAGATTCCCACAGGAGCCGCCGAAAATGCCACTCCCACTCCCATAGAAGCCCCGAATACCACCGCCAGAATTCCATCCATCACCGCTTTTGCGAACAATGTGCTGTAGTTGTGGTTTAATCCGTCCTCCAGGGCTCCTACCACCGCCATAGCTCCTACGCAGAACAGCAGAGAGCTGCTGACAAAAGCCTCCACAAAAGGACCGGAAGTCAGGCCCGATGGAATGTGGTCCCTGCACCATTCTCCCAGTTTTTCCAGGTGGGTTTCAATGTCAATCCACTGTCCCAGAGCGCTTCCTATTACCATGCTGAAAATCATCACCATGGTATCCTGAGTCACCAGCTCCCCGTTTTCTATAAAGAACATGCCGCTGAGTGCTCCGGAAAGCCCCACAAACATCACACAGAGTCCTACCGCTTTGGTAATCGTATCCTGAATCGTCTTCGGAATCCCGCTCTTGAGCAGAACCCCTGCGGCACAGCCCGCCAAAATGGCTCCCATATTGACAATTGTCCCTAATCCTGTCATTTTCTCTTCCTGTCCTTTTTTAGCCGTTCTGCCTATTATAGTACAATTTTCCCTCCATATCAAGAGAGCAGAATGCGAAAAAAGGGCCGGAAAACCTTAAATTTAAGGTCTCCGGCCACTCAATACAGTGTCCAACGAACGAGGCTAAGCGCTCACAGCAATCCGAATACCGTCAGGCATCCGCCTGAACCGCAGCAGGCCTATTGCCGTCTGACTTTTTGTCCTCCTTCTTTACTACCTTTTTCCATGCATGCATAGCCAGAGCCATGGCGATGACTCCATAAGAAACGAATACCCGGAAATACTCTCCGATTACCGCGTCTCCAAAAAGCTCCCGGCCTGCCAGAGGCGCCACGATAAACAGGGTGTGGAACAGGATAATTCCCGTAATCGCCTGCCGGTTATTGGCCTTCTGAACGGAAGCTCCGCCTACCAGCAGCGCTGCGATGGCAAACTGTCCCACCTGAGTATGAGCACCGTAGGTGGAGAAGGTTCCCACATTCTGCAGGAAAATCAGCTGTCCCCAGCTGGCCAGCACCGTTGAAAAAATCATTGCGATAATTCTGGTTCTATCTACATTGATTCCTGCCGCGTTTGCCACCACTCTGCTCTGTCCCACAGTTCTCATATTCTGTCCCAGACGAGTCTTCATAAGAGCATTATTAAAGAAGCAGAGTCCGGCAATGCACAGATAGGTCATAACCGGAAGCTGTACCACAATAAGTACGTCAAAAATCGCGGGAATATAGGTGAGGGCATAAACCACCGCCGCCGTCACAAGAGCTGCCGCCGCCTTTTTTGCATTGAACGGTCTGTGATAAACCCATTTAGCGGTAACAAAGCGCCAAAGCTGCCAAACAACCGTACCTGCGCAGCCAAATTCCACCGCTCTCAGCAAAAGCAAACGGTCCTGGGCCAAAAGCTGCTCTATGGATGGAATAAAGGTCAAGGCGTAAATTACAACCGCCGCAGCCAGTCTCAAAATCACTGCCGCCCAGTTAATAGGAAGCTTTTTGCTCTTTTTCAGAATTACAGTACCTACGTTGCCGATCACGCACAGATAGAACCCAATTTCGATGATATTCAGCATGGGAACGGTATCCAGCGCGTATTTGATAGACGCGCTCAAATCAATGGTATTTTTAACTCCCACGCCGGTGGCGATCATCAGCGTCGGATTGTCCATGGGGATAACGCCGCCGAAAATGAACAGAAACAGCAGCAGATACAGACCCTCGGCAAAATAGGAAAGAACCAAACCTCCGATCATCTCCGAGCCCTTCATATTGTTGAACAGCTTTCCTACCAGAAAGCCGAAGAAGGCAGCGATCGGGGTAGCCATAGCGGCGGTAAGAAGAAATCCCGCAATGCCGGTGATTCCCCAGTAAGTTGTCAAAAACAGGGCAATCTGAGCCGCCATGGCTCCGATTACAATGCCAAAGTTTAATCCCATTCCCGCGATAACCGGAATAATCAGGGACAGCACCAGGGCAGAGTTTCTGGCAATTCTGGTAAACAGCTCCGGCGCCACAAAGGTCAGCGGCTGCTTGGAGGCAATGGTTGCGCCAATACAGAGCACCACAAAGAGGATTACCACCTTGTTCTCAAAAAGAATCCGATATGCTTTCTTTTTATCCACGTCCGCTTCCCTCCTTTGTCTGGCATAAGGCATAGAGTATAATGCCGTTTGCGATAATCTGACGCATAACCTCCGACAGGTTGCTCTCCGGAATGAACATATTAACCACCGGAAGTCCCAGCGTCAGAATGCCCTGGAACAGGAAGGTTCCTAAAAGCACATTGACGATTTTGGACCGCCTAGGCGTAGCTCCGCCGATTAAAATAGCCGCCACGGAATTAAACCCCATCATCTGTGGGCCGTTATAAAGCTGCATGAAGCCAAATCCCTGGGCGTATACCAGGATTCCCACTGCCGCCAGAACGGTGGAGAGAATGGTTCCCTTCAGCCTCAGGCGGTTAACATTCAGTCCTGCCGCCTTGGCAAACATGGGATTCGCTCCCGCCGCCGACATGGCCATACCGGTCTTGGAGTGCATAAAAAGCCAGACCAGGAAACAGCAGAGGAACAGGAACAAAAGAACTCCTGTGGGAATCTCCAGAGAACCGATGCGGATTGCCAGGGTATCATTCATTACCCCGCTGAAGGAGGAAGCCAGAGAAATGGTATTTCTCAGACCGGTTCCATGATTGGGCCAGGTCAGCTCGCCGTTTTTAAAGGGCAGCAGCATCCACATCATATTCATAAAAGCGATGATAGAGAAACCTACATAGGTGGTAACCGTCATCTCGGAGCCTTTTACACGGTTTAACAGAAGGCCGTAAAGGTATCCAATGCCCACAGCCAAAGCCATGCCGATTAAAATAGCCACCATCACCGCAACCCACATGGCAAACATGGGATGAATAGCCGTCAGGGCCGGAATCTGCGCAATTCCCATCTCAATAACAATCAAACCTCCCAACAGGCCTCCCACAATACCCATGGAAATACCAAAATTGGGGCCGATTCCGCATTGAATAGCAGGAATCATCGCCAGGGTCAGGACTCCATACATTCCCCACCTTCTTAGACAATCGCTCAAAAACTGAGGAAGATCCATGCCGAATCCCCCGGCACAAGCCAGCAGGAACAGAAAAAATCCTACAATGATAATACGGGGCAGGCCAAAACGGCTTACCAAAGTTTTTACCGGATGATTCACGCCTTCTCCCCTCCTTTCGTTTTGGTTCCCGACATCGCCAGTCCAAATTCCGCATCCGAAGCATCCGGACGGAAGATGCCCGACAGTTTTCCGTCAGAAATGATCGCAATCCGGTCCGATATAGACCTTAATTCCACCAGCTCGGAAGATACGATTACTACCGTCATACCTGTTTTACGGTTTAACTGGACCAGATATTCCAGCACCAGCTTTTTTGCGCCGATATCGATGCCTCTGGTCGGCTCAGACACAAATAAAATATCCGGGTCCAGGGTCAGCGCTCTGGCCAGACATACCTTCTGTTGATTTCCACCGGAAAGTCTTCCCACCGGCTGGCGGATTCCCGTACAACGGATGTCCAGCTTTTTCACCATGTCCTCCGCATGGGCTCCTGCCGCCCTTCTGTCATAAATCCGCATCCAGGCTATTTTTTTCAGGAAACGATTGTTGGTCTGCATTGCAGAAAAAGCGATATTCTGTTCAATGCTCTCTTCCAGCAGAAGTCCCACACCCTTCCGGTCCTCCGATACAAAGGCCACCTTATGCTTTAAGGCACTCCCCAGTTTATCTAAATCCAGCGCCTCCCCGTTGACCAGAACCTGGCCCTCTGCGCTGTAAAGCCCCATGATTCCATTGGGGATTCCCAGTTTTCCCTGTCCGGCCAGACCTCCGATGCCAAAAATTTCCCCTTTTCGGATGTCCAAATCGATGCCTTTGACCTGCTCGCCCGGCATATCCACATAATAATTTCTCAGGCTGACCGCAATCTTGTCATCACTTAAAACCCGATTGTCCTCGCCGTCGTCCTCCACCAGCTTCTCAACCTTCCGACCAATCATCAGCTCCGCAATCTCCGTTACGTTGGTATCGCGGATGGCCTTGCTGGCTACAAACTCTCCGTCTCTGAGGATGGTCATACTGTCCGCTACCGCCATGACCTCATCCAGACGGTGGGTAATAAATATAATAGCAATCCCCTGGGAGGCAATGACCCGCATTACCTCCAGAAGACGGTCCGCCTCTGTCTCCGTGAGAACTGCCGTCGGCTCGTCGAACACCAGCAGACGGATTCCCGTCTTGTCGATTTCTCTGGCAATCTCAATAAACTGCATATACCCTACCGGAAGCCCCGCCACCTTAACATAGTCCTCGATTTGCAGGCCAATTTTCTTTAATGCCTTTCTGGCATCTTTGGCCATAGCCTCAAAATCCAGCGTTTCCATGGCAGGTCCGAATACCTTGCTGATTAAATTAGGCGTGGAGATCTCTCTTCCCACCTTTATATTTTCCGTAACCGTAAAACCAGGAATCAGCATAAATTCCTGATGTACCATTCCAATTCCATATTCCATCGCCTTTAATGGCGTGTCGATATTGGCGGGCTCCCCCTCGATTTTTACCGTTCCCCCAAAGCCTCCGGTAGAATGAATCACCGGCATTCCAAAAAGAATATTCATCAGCGTAGATTTACCCGCGCCGTTTTCCCCCATAAGCGCATGGATTTCTCCGGGCTTGATCTTAAGATTTACGCCCTTGAGTACCTGATTGCCGGAATATTCTTTGGTTATATTTTCCATTTCCAGAACATATGGTATCTTTTCCAAATACACCAACCTCTTTTCTCTCGTCTTTGGCCGACTTCTCCATCGACGCTTATACATTTACCTGAAAAAAAGAGACCGCCGTCTGCTCTGCCGCAAAACGGCGATCTCACCTGTATCTTACAACAGGTTTAAGGCAGCTGTCCTGCCCGAGGTCTTACTCAAATGTGATGAAATCAGCCATAACCAGATAATGATTGGTTACTTCATTTCCACTGTCGTCAACGTAGTTTGCAACTGTCATCTTTACATCGCCGGCGCACTCCTGAATGGTCTGACGCAGAAGCTCATCGTCCAGAGCGTTCTCGCGGGTTCTGCCCTCTTCCAGAATAGTCTTGGCATACTCAACGCCGGCTTCGATAAACAGCATGTTGCAGGGTACTGCCCAGGTAGAAACTCTTCCGCCCATGCCAGCCTCTGTAACCTTAGCCTGAAGCTGCTCCAGCATGTAATCCACATCTGCTTCATGTCCGGACATGTCAATATTCAGAGCTGCAGGGAATGCGTGGAAAGGAGAAGGACAGCACTGCAGGGTATAAATCGCGCCGTTCTCAAATACGGAACGAATCAGCGGCTCCTGCATACCGCAGTTGGTGGTGAAGAACACCGTATCCTTACCGTACTTCTCAATCTGACGCGGAACATCCTCCAAAATAAACTGCTGGGCTCCGGTAACGCCGGAATCACCAGTGGGGTCAGGAGCGGTTACATCTACCAGCTCAATACCATTCTCCGCGCAGTATTTCTTCAGATTCTCATGACGGGCTACAATCAGAGCATAGCTCATATGACGCGGGAAGGAGTAGTGAATCATCGTCTTAGCTCCCTGCTTTGCCGCCTGAGGAGGAATCACGATGCCGCAGCCAGGCTCATCTACCTGCAGAACAATGTCCGCTTTGGGATCGATAACTCCAGGATCCTCACCTGGTGTTCCCGCAATGAAAATCATATCCGGACGTGTCTCGCGAACCTTATCGATCGCTGCCGCAGTTCCGGGAACTGCCTGACACCATACAATAGCCTTTACTGCCGGGTCGGAAGCCATAGCCACTGCATTGGAAATCACGGTCTCTGTTTCCGTAGCGAAGTTATCGGGATATGTAGCAGTTACAATCATGTCACCGTACAGTTCTTTCATGGCGTTTGCCTGGGTAATTTCTTCATCACCCTGAGACGCGGTTCCGGTAATAATTCCAATCTTAAAATCTTCCGCTGCCGCCTGATTTTCGCCGCCTTCCTGAGCTTCTCCCTGGCTGTCGCCTCCCTCAGCCGCAGTCGACGCCTCGGTGGCCGCCTCCGTAGCCGCAGGCTCCGCGCTGCGGCAGCCCGCCAGAGACATCAGCATTGCTGCTGCCAGGGTGAAACACACAATTCTTTTCCTCATATTCTCTCTCCTTTTCATCCTTTTTACAAATATCTCGCGCTTTTCTCCTCCTGTCATCCTGTTCGTCCGTCCGCGAAACAGTTGCTGGGGCCATTATATCACATGCTTGCATATTTTGTCTATACAAATATCATCTTTGTACAATTTTAATACAATCCGCCTCAGAACTTCCATTATATTCATCGCAAATCCAATCTATTTTCTGCTTTATTTCGTCTTTTATCTGTCTATTTAAATTTATATTTTATTTCAAAATGATAAAAAAGTCTTATGAATTATATTTTCAGAATTTTCTGCACCTGCATACAGCGCATAAAAAAACACTCATTGTTTCCATTTACTCTACTCCAGCAAAAATCCCATAAAATCAAAAAAGCCGGAATCCCTTGAACATCAAGAAAATTCCAGCCAATAAAAAGAGCCCAAGACGGGATTCGAACCAGAGGGTCCTGAAAAAAGCTAGTAAAATCAAGGAGGAACGCAACACTGTCTACCTGGTTTCTAACGCCTGTATACAGCTTTTTGGTGGTTCTATCCATCCCAATATTAAACAAAGCCATTTAATATAATTATATAAATATGAAGATAGGTCAGGCAAGAGTTGCCGCAGGCAACGGCAGCTTGCTCTTATATTCATAAATTGCCAGAAATCATCATATAGAATACTTTCAGAATATTATGCTAGAATTAATAAAAATGTAAGCCTGAAAACTTTACAGAATAGATATGTGACGTATAATTTAAGTTAAGAATACCGGCAGGGGGAGACAACCGTGATCCGCAACTGGGCCCGCGGGCTGAACCCTTTTCTCTATAAGGTCATCTATTCCAGCCTGTCCACCCTCACCGCGATGGATTTTACCGGAACCTGGCAGCGCGGCTGGGGATGGAGCCAACTACATCAACCATAAAATCCTGAACGACCTGAAAATCATGTTCAACTTTGAGATGGATTCCCGTGACCGGGCAGTGATTCTCCTTTCCGGTCTGCCGCAGTTAAACAATCCCCTGCGCCTTGCCGCTCACGAACCGCTACGGCAGCGGATCGTCATGAATTATGATCTGGATGGAATGAGCAAAGAAGAGGGACGCCGTTATATCCAGGAAAAACTGCGCGGAGCGGATT
>URFM01000057.1 GCA_900547035.1 uncultured Clostridium sp.
GCAGGCGTGCATCAGTGCCGTCCCGGCGGATCTGCTGGATGAAAGCGGAATTTCCGGGGCAGAGGAAACGGATGCGAAGGCGGATTGATTGTTTTTATCTACACGAATGCCATGATGGGGAAAGTAAAAACGGAGTGTGTATGATGAATGGGAAAATAGCGGTGCGACATGCCGCGGCAGCAGTTTTAATGATTTTTATTGCTGCCGGAGCATATCTGTTCGGATATAAGACAGCGTATGACCGGATAGAAGAAGCGGCAGGAAGTTACGGAACCGAAACGTTCTATGCGGTTATTACCGATATTTCAGATAGTTCCATAGCGGTTCAGGGCATGGAGATCAATGATATTAATTTCAGGGGAAGATTTACCTTTCCCATAATGGAAGAGACCTCTTATCTGTGGCGAGGGATTGTGATCAGCCCCAAAGACCTGGAGGAGGGGGATAACATTTCGATTACCTTTACGGGACTGGTACAGGAAACATCTCCCGCCGGGATCCAGGAAGTCTTGAAGGTACAGCTGCTGGATGATGATTTTGAGGGCTGATGTCTGTTAAAGGGAGCGGGACTCTATGTGGAATAAACTCAATACATTTTTAAACTGCCAGATCGGGGCTTTTATTGGAGTGCTTTTAGGACGAATAAGAATATGATATATTTCTAATTTGCAAAAGGAGAGAGGGAAAAATATAGAATGAAAAAATATCAATGTCCTTGTTGTGGATATTTTACCTACAATGTTCCAGCAAATGAAGATTGCGGATATATTTGCCCCGTTTGTTTTTGGGAGAATGACCCGTTCATTACTTCTGATAATGAGCCAAGCGACTCTAATCATGGAATAACACTAAAAGAAGCAAAATCCAATTTCTCACAATTTGGTGCATGTGAAAAAGATATGTTATGCCATGTTCGATCGCCAAGAGATGATGAAAGGAGCAGCGCTGATGAAATGTCCTAAGTGCGGAAAAGATATGAAATCGAGCTATTTACAGACAACGAAGATTGTCGCATTTAACAAAAGAAAACATAAAATTTCGTTAAATCCTGAATGTGAGGATGATGTTATGATTGCCCGAAAGACATTTACGGGAACAGACTTTCCGGGCTTTATCTGTAAAGAGTGCGGCTTGATTTTGTTCGATTATAAGAATGATACATTTCGCCTCTGAATTTCCATTTACTTGGGGATAAAACGGTTCACAAATTAGACATTCTGGAGGAATCATATGAAAAAGAGAATAGAAATTCTTTTGATCATGTTTTGCCTGCTCAGTTTCAGCGGCTGTACATACAATAATGAAGAATTGACTCCGACCGGTTATCCGTCTGACGAGGTGCAGTGCCCGCAAATTATGTATAATGGCGTAATTTATTTCTATACAGCGGATGGATTTGATCACCCACTCCCAGATGGTTATGAGCAGGTTGGCGAAGTAAAAGAAGTAGATAACAGACAGGAACCTGTGGAGGATTGGTGCGGCAGCCGTGTTGAGGTGGGGCAGAAAATATATGTTTCCAATGATACAGCCACAATTTATGTGGAGTATGAGACGGGATATGCAGAATTTGACGCTGCTTCCGACTTAGAGTGATAATTAATAAATCGGAATCATAGCATATTGGAACTAAGAGGTGCGGGAGCTGCGTGGATACTCCCGCATTTTTTGATAACTATTTATACTTCCTGCGGAAGTCTTTGAAGAAATTCCACGGGAACTTCCTTTGTCAGCCATACGCCGTTCGCGGAAAGATAGAAGGCGTAACCGGCCTGTGCCATACGCCTGGCGGCAATCTGATAGACAGCAGGCTTTCCATGCCGCTTTCCTACGGCAAGGGCGGTGTCCATATCTTTGGAAAGATGGACGTAAAGCCGGCTTTTGGGGATCAGGCCGATTTCCTCAATAGAAGCGGTATATTTCTCCCCGGTACCGTGCCAGAGAATCTCAGGCGGCATGGCCTGCGTCAGATCTACATCCACGGGAATGGAGTGGCCCTGGCTGGCCCGGATCAATGTATGGTCTTCATTGTAAGCATAGCGTTGTTTGCTGTCGGTGCGGACGATTTCGTCCAGCAGTTCCCTGGAGAAGGCAGGTTCCTTGGTTTCCCTGATCCCTTGGATCAGCGCATTTACGTCGGCCCACCCGTGTTCGTTCAGGGTAATGCCGATGACTTCCGGCTTATGGCGCAGGATCAGGCTGATATAGCGGCTGATGGCAGTCAAATTCACGGTGATCACTTCCTTTCGATTGATTCTATAGGGGTATTCTACCCGGCGATGGATCCAAAATCAAGTATTCCTGTGAAGCATTCCGGTGCTTATGAATCCACAGCGACAGCGACAATTCAACCTGTGGTTCAATGTATTTTGCGCCCATTTATAGTATAATGATGGTATTTACCAGGTTACAGAAAGAGAGTGAGCGCCAAATGAGAAATGTTTGGGACCGGGAGCCTTACCGATGGTACAAATACAAAAAGGACTGGAAGGCAATCGTGAGGCAGTTCCGTCTGGATCTGCGCTGCTGCAGACAAAGGATTACGAAAGGATACTGCGGAAAGGATCTGTGGAGCATCCGGGACTGGTTCCTGGATGTCGCCCCGGATATGCTAGAGGAATATAAGAAATGCCGTCACGGAAGCCCCGGCATACTGGGAGAGAATTACCAAAATGAGGAAGGGTTCCTGGTCAATGATACCTGCCACGGCGAGTGGGATCGAATCCTGGATGAAATGATTTTTCTGTTCCGGGAGGCGGATGAAAGACAGTGCAGGTGCAAAAATCCATATGAAGAAGAGCATTCCAAGGAATTTTCGCTGTTTATGGACAAATACGGGCTGCTTGGGGAGAAACTGAGGACGCCGGAAGAGCGGAAACGTGACAGAGAGCAGAATGTCATTACCTACCACGGCATGCGCGAACTGCCGGAATATAAAGAACTCTGCAAGAGATATGACGAAGAAGAGAAGAAACTGGAACAATACAGGGAAGAATGCAAGAATAAGGCATTTGACCTGTTATCGAAATGGTTTTGCAGCTTGCGGGGTTAGAGGATGGCTGAGCAGATTGGAGGCGGCGATAAAATGGCGGTGTATGTTACAGGAGATACTCACGGGGATTTCCGGCAGATTGGAGACTTCTGCTCTGTTATGGGTACAAAGCGGGACGATGTTATGATCGTACTGGGTGATGCGGGATTGAATTACTTTGGCGATGAACGGGACATTGCCAGAAAAACAGGCGTATCCCGCACCCGGATGACCTATCTGATGATACACGGAAACCACGAAATGCGGCCCGGGACGCTGGACGGGTACAGGCTGATCCCGTGGAACGGCGGAATGGTATATCAGGAAGAACGCTTCCCGAACCTGCTGTTTGCAAAGGACGGGGAAATTTACCGGCTCGGCGGAAAGGATGTGTTGGCAATCGGCGGGGCCTACAGCGTGGACAAGGAATACCGGCTGCGGATGGGGTACCGCTGGTTTGCGGACGAACAGCCTTCCGATGAGATTAAGGAATACGTGGAACAACAACTGGATAAAGCTGGCTGGAAGGTGTATGCGGTACTGTCCCATACCTGTCCCCGCAAATACGAGCCGGTGGAGCATTTCATGCCGGGGATTGACCAGTCCAAGGTGGATAAGTCTACGGAAAACTGGCTTGACACGATCGAGGACAGGCTGGATTATAAGGAATGGTACTGCGGGCACTGGCATATCAACAAGAAGATTGATAAGCTGACGTTCCTGTTTCATAATATACGGCTGTTTAACTGAAAATTTAAGAGACCCGTAAGACCAATGAGCATACATTGTGAAACAGATAATAAAAATGAATGAAAATATAGACGGAATAGCAGCTAAATAAAAATTTTTGCTGCTGTGGGCAATATCTAGGTTTCAAGTTCCATAATTGACGTATAGAAATATGAAGACAGGAGGAGCTTGAAGCCATGAAAAGAAAAATTCACTTAATGTTTTTATTAGTAACCTGCGGTGTAATGGGCGTATTGTCCGGATGCGGCATGCTTTCCGTACCAGTGTCTGAGGATCCATGGGAGAACGGGATCATGGAGTCCATCGGTCTGGCAGACATGCCGCAACCAAACGAAAATTTTCAAGTAAGCTGTCAGACTTCTGAAGAGGACGATATCGACAGTGTGACCGGGGAAAAATACACGGAGCATAAATGGAAGATATCCTTTTCAGATCTGCCATATGAAAATTATCTGGAGGAACTGGACGCATATCTGGCGGACAGATGTGAGCTTCTGTATGATGAAAACTGCCAGGAATTGGAAGAAATCCCATATGCGGACCAGATGAGCAATAATTTAATGAGGGAAGCGGAAAATCTGTATAGGAGAGATCATACAGTGCCATCCTGCATCCATTTAAACCAATACACACCCATGGTATATGAGTACGATAATCAGATTTACCTGATTTATCCGAGACAAAATTATGATGAAGAAACGATTGAGGCAAGGGAGAATGCTTCAGAGACCATAAAGGATCTGATCCCTCTGCCGCTTGAAATCGAAACCGGCGATTTGATCCCCGCACCGTTTACCATTGATATCATACGGGTTGATGACTCGGATCCGGATAATGTCGTTGCAAATAGTCTGGATTCGGACGATGAAGGCTTAAGTGGTGTTTCCGCTGCAGAGAATGCGGATATTTTGAGTAACAATCTCAATGAATTTGGGGAGACAGACGCGGATACAGATACCTTGCTGACAGAAGAGACATATAAGGTCCCTGAATTTTTGCGGACCCTAATGAATGACAATGGATCTGTCATTGGATGGCTTGTGATAAATGGTACGAATGTGAATTACCCCATTGTTCAGAATACAGCCGATAATGAATTTTTCTTTTATCACGACATCAATGGGCAAGAGAGTATTTCCGGCTCCATTTATCTGGATTCCGCTCATGGTATCAATGAGTACGGACTGCATACCGTTTATGGTCGGGAGCAAGCAGATGGGTCTATGTTTGCGGATATTGCGGACTATATGGATCCGGATTATTTTGAGAAACATCAGTCCATTGTCATCTATACGAGCGAGAAGAAAATTGAACTGACCCCGGTATATTGTTATATGGATTCGGCTGATAGCACTTACAGTACCGCAATCGATTCCCAGGATGAATTAGAAAATTTTCTGTATAAAAAGACAGGACAGCATATACCTGCCGGAAATACTTTTATTTTTACTGCCTGCCCGGATATCCAAACAGGGGAAAGAACATATCTTGTTTTAACTGATCGTGATTCTTGGGCCACGAAAAAGGCAGTGGAAGAAACTTCCCTTGTCGGCACGGTCATTTCAAACAATAAGATAGAATTTTTTGTGACAGAGGAACTTGCAGAAAATATGGCTGGTGGAGAGCAGGTAGATGCTGAAAAAAACGGAATCCGATACCAAGGTAAGATTCTGCATACGGATCAAGATCCGAGCGCGACAACAGGCCTTTACAGGGTAGAAGCCGACGTGGATTTGAAAAATGAAGTAAAAACAGGCTCTGCCGTAAAAGTCAGTTTGGACACAGGTACCAATACAGTTGGAAGAGAAACGGAATCGGATCCGTGGGAAAGTGGAATGCTTGAAGCCATAGGCTTGGAGGATATGCCGCGGCCGGACGCTGCAAATACAGTTCGCTGGGAGCTATATGAAGACAAAAGACATAACCCTTTGAAGGAAACGGAATATATCTATGGAAATCTGACGCTGATGTTTTTGCAGGAATGGCCTAAGGGTTATTACGATAAATTGCAGGACTATTTTCTGGATAAAAATGCTTACATATTTGGATGTGAAACCTCTGTGAATGAGGCTGGAGAATATCAGTATGCGTATGTTCTAACAAATGAACTTGAAACGGTTAAGGAATCTCCATACCTTATATACATCCACGTCTATGACAATAAAGTGTATTTTGTCGATATGTCTGATCCCGGAAGAAATAAAATATGTATAAGCACAGGAGAATTGCCATTGGTTGCAGAAAATGTTGATGAAAGCTATGGATCTGATCTGGACAGGGCTATTCTTGCAAATATTGGCTGGCAATGGTGTGATAATAAATCATAAAGAGAGTGCCGCAAAGCCTCCATAACGGATGACTTTGCGGCACTGTCTGAGTCCGGCCTTACAGTGCAGACGCCTCCTGAAACAGCGCGGCAGCGACCGCTATTTTGACGCGCCACTGGTTATAATCGGGGATACGGTTGAAAAACGGTCTGCCGAGCTGCTTCTTAAAAAACTGGTTTATGCCATGAAGCAGCTCCGCAAGGGAATCCAGCAGATCCAGGTATTCAGCGACGTCCATGAATGTAACCGCAGCCGCAATGGCTGTTTCCGCCGGCTGGCAGAGACGATAAACCCGTCCGGTGACTGCAAGCATCTGGGAAAAGAGGGCATTGTTCTCCGCTTTTAATGTGATGAGATTCTCAACGGGGTAATAGGTATGCCGTTCCATGGGATTCCTCCTTCCATATGTGAAAATAAAAAGAGGACAGGCCGGAATTGATACGCTCCATGCCTTGTCCTGGTATCTATCTGTAAAGATTATGGGGAAGGATGTATCGCGGAAGAATCAAGATGACAGATTTAGCCGGAAAGGCTCTGAAAAATGGGTAAAAAAAGCAAAAAGTAATTGACAATCGGATGGGCATCCATTAAACTTAAAGTATAAAGAAAAGCAAATATTGGATATGTAGAACGCCAATAGGCGCAGTAGATATTATGTCCTTGAGTGGACAGTATCTGCTGTGCCTTTTTTGTTTTTTCGGGAGAAAAGGAGGGTACGGCGGATGGGGTCAGGATAAGGAAAATCAGGAAAATTTCAAAGAAGCGGACCGGAATGCAGATCCGGCAGATGATGATAGACCGGGGGATAACGGTCACGCAGCTTCAGAATTGGCTGGAAATCGACTCGTGCCAGGCAGTCTACAAGTGGCTGCACGGGGTCAACCTGCCGTCGGTAACCCATCTGCATGGATTAAGCCAGATCCTGGGTGTGACGATTGAAGAAATATTGGCTGTTGAGGAGGAAAAGGATAATGAATGAGAAGGAGAAACTGTATGATACGCTGCTGCAGCTGGGGACGGCCCTGCGGGAGAAACGGGTACATGTGTATGGTGTGGGCTGGGACCTGCACAAAGAGAAAGTGGAGGCAGTCTGTGAGGCGGATAAACAGTACATGGATCTGCCGCTGACAGAGGAGCAGAAGGCGGTCATTGAAAGGATGCTTGAGAAACGGATGGAGGCCAATGAGTGCGAGCTGACCCTTACGTACATTGCTGGAATCCTGGATGGGATTTCATACCTGCGAGCTGCAGGTTTCCTCGATATGTATGTGGTGGATGAAGAGAAGGACAAGGCCGCGCTGAAAGAGGCCGGAAAGGGATGCTACGTGATTGCGGTGATACCGGGCCGGGACGGATGCCTGGCCGTAAAAACGCAGCATGGAAAAGAACTGGTGGATTTCGCAGGAAAATGGACGGAAAGGGGAATAGAAATCTATGTGATCAGCCGGCCGGAGGCGTATGGGGAGTATGGGCCATATACCTTCCTGGTTTCACTGGGCATGCTGGATGGTGCGCTGGAGGACTACATGGCAAGAAAAGGGGATGGGGAGTAATGGGAGACTCAATGTATGACAGCATGTGGATCCATGGCTATAAGTTGGGACGAATCCTGTCAGAACTTAAGATAGTTATGGCAATCGAAGGGGAGAAAAATGTCAGGAAGCTTTGCCCAGGTGCAACGGATGAAATGCTGGAAGATTTGCGAAATGCCGGAAAGAGTTTTGATGCAGATAGAGCTTTTACAAAAAAATATAAAAGAATCCTGGTGGAAACGGATATGTATAAAGAATTGGGAGAAGAAGCCAGGCAGGCCCTCAGGGAAGAAGAAGAGCAGGAAGCTGTAAAAAGCCTCATGAATGAGGCTGTCGGGTTCCTGGTTGCCGCAGATGAAGCCAAAGTTACGAAAAAGGCCCTTAAAAGAAAAGTGCCGATTGCGTTGCATTCTTCTGTCGGTAGGGATTATATCCTTCCGAAGGGGTTTGAAAAAGATGAGCTGAAAAATACGGAAGTAAGGATACGACTGGCAAAACATTTCATGCGAATGCAAAATCAACAATGGAGCTCCAAAGAGGAAGCAGAGAGAGATTTGAGTGATTGCCCGGAAGGCACCATACTCCGATCCGGCAATCATGTGGTTATTACAGGAAAGATTCCGGCTTTGTGGAAAATTGAATATGTATCCAGGAATAATCCCTGGTATATCCAGTATAGGCGGGGATATGAGACAGTTGTTAGGGTCCGTATGGATCCATATGGACGCATATCACATATGGAGTCGGAGTCAATATGATTTTTGAAAGGGAAATAGGAATGAACGATACATTATTGGATGCATTGTGGCTTGAGGGATACAGTATCAGTTTTGCTGTCGGTGCCTTGAAAACGATTCTGGATCAGTCGGGAGAGGAACGGGTGCGCAAGTACTGTCCGGACATTACGGACGAGATCCTGGCGGCTCTGAAGGAGCTGGGAAAGGATTGCACGGATGACGAGTATAATCTGTTCGAGAAAAAGTATGAAGCCGATATCATGAAAATGCAGATATATGAGAAGGCATATGCCCAGGCGGAGAGGGCACTGGAGGCAAAAAAAATCAGGAGCTGGCGGGAATCCTCCGTAAGGGAGTCGGCGAGGTTTTTGAAGGAAATGCGGGACAATGATGAAGAGCATTACGATGACAGCGTTCCGGTCGCAATCTTTACGGAGTATGAAGAGGCCCCGATTGTCCCGTCACAATTTGGCACGGAGTGTCCCCAAAAGACGGAAGACCGGATCCGGCTGGCCCGTTTTTTTCTGGAGCTGGAAGATCGGTCACCGTTCTCCATGGCTGAACTGGAAGACTTTTTATATTCGCAGATAAGAGAAGGGGAGAACACGGCCATCTGCCGCTGTAAAACCCGTGCGGTGGTGATACGGGACAATTATTGGACCCAATGGCGGATCGTGTATGTATCACCGCAGGAGCCGTGGTATATCGGTTATTACAAGGGCAGGGAACGTGTTAAGGAGATCGAACTGGACGAATACGGAAGACTGATGGACTAGGGAAAGGACAGATTGCTTATGAAATCCAGGAAGGTAAAAAGTATTTTTAAAGTAATGATCTTTGGAAAATTAAAACGGAATCCAAGAAAACAGAAGAGGCCTGCTGGCCGAGGCGAAGAAGGAATAACCGATAAAATCGGGATGACATTTGGATTTGATGCCAGCGAATGGGAACGGATCAGACATTGGCAGAAGACACATAAATGCAAGTATCGGAAACCGGATGGCAGCCAGTATTTTGGATGCATCGGAGGCGGTTATGAATACTGTTTTACACCAACCGCGATCGGCATGCTGGCGGAGATCAGGTGCGCCTGCGGGGCAAAACTTGATGTGGATCGTATTTAGACATTACACTTTGAGATTTATATGAGGTGGTTCGAAATGAAAACATTGAAATATTGGTATATCACAGGATTTAGAAAAGGAGAGTGGAAAGGCTGCATGGCCCATGGAATCGTTCATGGGCATCAGCGCCTTGCGGACGGGATACTGATCCACACATCTGCAATATCCGCAGTAATGGTTGAGCGGGATATGGCGATGATTCGTACCAAAAATTCAGAATATCACTGCAGGCTTGACGAAGCTTCTTTTGAGTTGTTCGATGAGCCTGGAAAGCGATATTTTCTCGATTTTGAGAACCTGCGGGAGAAGTACGAAAGGCGGCTGGAGGTACCCGGACAGGGAGATGGGGCATTGATTGCCCTGGACGGAGAAGCGGAATATTACTATGTTGGAGCAGCTTATCGCTGCAGTGGTGAAATCATAGAAATTAGAATTCCGACTGTACATATTGGGACGTTTTGTGACTCGGTGCTTATAGGATGTCTTACAGATAAGACGAGACAGGCTATTGACTATCGTTATTTTCCGTTCTCAGACAGAGTCGAATTCTACTCGTGGATGAATGATTTTGATGCGTATATTGTGAATGCAGGAGTGCAACCAATAAAAGTAATGGTAAAAGCCCAGGAATATGTCATAGAACCAGGAAACACGATACGGATTCCCGGTATTAAAGACGGAGGAGGTGAAGGAGATGTCTGATTTTCCAACTGCTAACCCGACAACACTTGAGCAGCTAAAGAAGATGGGAGTCCACAATATGGCCGAATATGTAGCCAAAAGAGATGAAATCCGAAGCCATATCAATTTTATCATGTTTTTGGGGATGGATTATGAACCGGACGAGGAATTTGAGGTGACTGCTGAAGGAAAGAGGGAGTGATTGTATGTCAGCACTGAAAAACCTGTATTTTGATCTTGTACCATTTTCCTATTACGAAGCGTTTTATGAAGGATTTAAAGAGAGCTTGCAAGATATATGCAAAAGAATGCTCGCATGTCGGGAATATGAAAAGGTGAAGGCGATCGCCTGTGAATATGCGGAGCGTGTCGGGTCAATGGATGAGGCATTGCAGCTTCTTGAACTTAATGGAGAGCTGGTGGAACTGCTGAAACATGACTGGGAGCAGCAGACAGCGATCGGCACGGCGGTACAGCCGGTCTATGAGGACGGAGCTCTTGACGGAGCGGAATATGCCTGCTGCATGGCGGCGTATGCATGCCGCTCCCGGCATATCCCCTATGATGGTGATCCGCTCACGGAAATCATGTATGATGATTATATGACGGATCCGTATGATATCCCGCGTTTCTGAGATAATGACAGGATCGGGTAGTTCCATAACAGAGATAACTGCCCGATCCTTGTAAATCAAAGCTTTCTTTTCGATTGCTTTGTAAGATTTTTGTATTCACGTTTAATGACCTGAAAGCGGCTTACACCGAGGGCGTATCCGGTTTTATTGATGTCTTCCAGTGCGCGGGTCGCCGGGTAAGTGTACAGATTTTCACAATGGCGTATGATGATCTCCCGTACATTCGACGGTAGTGTGTTCCAATTTTTGGGTGGACGTCCTTTCCCACGGGGCTTTAGCGGGGAATTTGTATGGATCAGATTCTTCCGTTTGTTATCTTCAATAAAAACCCGCAAAAAGGCAGTGAGCCTGGCATAATCGTCATTTTTCGAACGGGGATCCCCGGAAGCAGGAACAAGATCGAAGTAGTTGATGTCAACGATCTGCAACTGTATCCGATACTTGTGGAACAGGGTGAGTACATTATAAATCCGCTGATGTGAATGACCGGCAAGGAACAGATTTCGGATTATTAATTGATCCCCTGCCTTAAGAGGACGTTCGATTAACTGGGTAATATCTTTACAATTTTCCCTGGCATACTGCTTGGGGCCCAGCATATGTTCTTCTGCAATTTGATGTTCTTGGGCATATTTTATCTGTTCTTTTAATGGGGCTGTGGAGGGTGTTTCCCGGAGGTACATATATGCCGGCATTCTTTAGCTCTCCTTCATGTAAATACGTTAAGTCCATTTTAGCATAAGTAATAATATAAAACATTATTATTTAATATTAAAATATAAGAAATATTAAAATATAAAGTAAATAAAACAAAATAATATAAAAAATATAGTTATAAATTAAGAAAAACTAAGAAATCAATACGATTGTTGTTGCCAATATCGCAGCTCTGGATTCCATCGTTATGGAAAAACAGAATGTTGGGAGAAGGTTATATGAAAATGAAAAACGACAAAACAAAGCTGGCTGAAAAGAGATGTCTTGGAGAAGGATCAGATTATACGGGATTCATTTTGGCAAGGGAGTCTGGCAGCATCGGAACGGCGGTAAGCGTTTATGATCCGATTGCCGGACGAAAAGTGGAACTGTTATCCCAGGGAGAGGCAGAGCTGTTCTGGATAATCCGATTCAGGGATGGGGTTAAAGAGATTAAGGAACAGATGATGCTGGCGCCGGAGATCGTCGCGGAAATCTGTACGGAATTTGAATTTCGGAAACCTTCCCATATCCTGAGTACGGATCTGCTCGTGGAGTATGAGGATGGCCGTATGACTGCGTACAGCGTAAAATCAGACCGGTCCGCGCTCTTTCAGCCAAACCTCGAACCCAGGAAGCAGAGGCGCATTCTGGAACGGCAGAAGATAGAGCAGGAGTATTGGAGGCGGCACGGAGCCGAGTTTAAAATCGTGTTCCGAACCGATCTGAATCCGGTATATACCCGCAACGTGGAAGCGGCAATGGCATTTTATGATCCCCGCTTTGTAAACAGTGAGGAGGATATGCTTAAATATCTGGTGGCTCACAAGAAAATCCGTATTGATATGGAACACGGCCCTGTTCCTTATGCAAGATTGTGCAGGGAGCTTCCCGATATAAAGGCCAGATACCGGATAGCCTTGCGGGATGGGAATACCGGATAAATCCGATTGGAGGGATATTATGCTGAAGGAAATTAAAATTGGCGACAGACTTGTCCTGTTTGGGAAACTTTACCGTATTCTGATTAAACACAGGGGACTTATTCTGATGATCGAGATGAACGTGGATAAGATGATTTTCAAATGGGAGCATGAGACGGTCCTTTCCGCTTTTCTCAATCGGGATGAAGCTGTAATTGATACAAGTGAGGAAGCACGATATCCCATTGAACACCTTACCGACGATGAAAAAGCGAGTATTCGGATGAAGCGGGACTATATTGAAGATATGTTGGATAAATTGTACCCGAACTGGGATGACCTGGCAAAGAAAAGGACAAAACCGGAACTGTTAAAACTGATTGATCAATTTATCTGTACTCCTAAGTATGTCCGAAAAAAAGTAAGGGAATATCTTCAGTCAGGAAGAAATGAATACTCCTTGATGGATCGAAGGAAAATGATTGACCATAGCGGTTGTTCAATGGTTAAGCTTCGCGGCGCAAAACCAAAATACTATGATCCCAATCGTATAGAGAACGATGAAAAATTAAAATCAATTTATGATGAGTATTTTGCCCAGTTCCTGAACAGCAGCGAAAAGCTGACGATACAGGCCGTATATGATGAAATGGTAGCGGAGCATTTTGAAAATACGGCACTGGCACCTCCTACATATCGCCGTTTTAATTACTACGTCAATCGGAGACTGGAGGAAAATAACATGACCTTGAAGCAGGCAAAGATGAATGCCAGGGAAAGACGCAATAATCATCGGCTGCTCAAAGGAAACGCTCAGTCCGGAGTCTATTATCCGGGACAGATGCTGGAGATCGATGCAGTGGAGCTGGACAATTACAACGTATCCCTTCGGAACCGCAGCCAGCTTGTTGGGAAGGGCGTTATGTACTGCGCGGTGGATGTGTACAGCTGCTGTTTGGTGGCCTGCTGGATCGGATTTGAAAATAACAGTATTACGGGGATAACGGATCTTCTGTACACCCTGCTGGACGATCATACGGAAGAAGCGGCAAGATATGGAGTGGAGCTGACGCCGGAACTTTTCCCGTCCCGCTTTATCCCGACCTCCATCCGGACGGACCATGGCGCGGAGTATGAATCAAAGGAGTTTTCCCGTATGTGCAAGGAGATGGGAATTAACCATCATTTTGTTGCACCGGCTACCGGAAGCCTTAAAGGTACGGTGGAGCAGTTTTTCCATCAGTTCCAGACCCTGATGAAATCGCAGCTTGTGGATGCGGGAGAGACCTACAGACGGTACAATTCCAATCACAAGCAAAAGGCAGTCCTTACCATTGAGGAAAGCCGCAGCATGATGTACCAGTTCGTGAAATATTTTAACCGCCAGATCCGCCCGAATTATCCCTATACCAGGGAGATGATCGAAAGCGGAATTGCTCAATGCCCCATGGCAATCTGGGAATACGGCATTCGGAATATCCAATCGCCGAGGCAGGTGACGGATAAAAACAGGGACATGCTGTATTTCGCCCTGTTAAGAAATGATATTCCGTTCCGTGCTTCGGGGAAAGGCATTTCCTACAAGGGATTGTATTACTGGGATGAGAGCAGCTGGTTTCTGGAACTGAGCATGAAGATGAACCGGGAAGAAAAGAAGTCGATAAAGATTTCCGGAATCCGCTACGATCCGCGTCTGGTGGACCGGATTTACCGGATGGAAAACGGCAGGCTGATCACGATCCCGCTGAGTTTTCTAAGAGATGAGCAGAAGAGCTTCCTGGGAATGTCGTGGAAAGAATATCTGGAACTGTATGAGATGAAGAAGGAGAATGAGGCGGCCTACCGTCCGATCAATGACCAGTACAGGCGGGAAGCGAAAAAGGAAACCCGGAAAATCGTGGATGCGGCAAAAGCGGCGAAGGCCTTGGGCAGTCCGGAATCCAAAGGGAAAAACAAGACCACGGAGATTCGGGCGGCGCGGAAAGAGGATGGCAGGGAGCTCGTAAGGCGGGATGCGGATGCCAAAGGCAAGCTGCTGCTTCCGGAAACGGAAGTTCCGGAGCCGGCTGCCGTTGAAATCAGGCAGGAGGCCCCCATGCAGCCCGCTTCCATGGAAGAATTCCTCAAAATGACGGAAGAACTCTCAAAATTCAATTAACGGAGGTGATATGGATGAAGAAAATCCGGAATTTTAATCTTTCGTATGTTTCGCGTGACGCTGCTCAGTATGATGCAAGGCTCTTGGATGAAAACGATGTTGTGGCGGCACGGTACCGCAGGTATGATGGGTATGAAAATAATCCCAATATATGCGCTCTTCCGGAAGAAGAGGATATGCAGGGACTGTACAGAAGCCATGCCGTTCCCCTTCCGGGATATGACAGCCGGCTGGTTCCAAAAATGGGGACGGAAGAAAGGCAGAGGATCCTGTTTGGGATCAAGGATGTGAGGCTTCCCCTCCCGTTTCATGCAAGTGTTGAGTCCACGCTCCACAACTGCCTGATCCGCAGCTATGCCAACCGTGAATACAGGCTTGCGGAGACCGGGAAGACTGCAGAGATCGTCCTGGACGGGCATATGGTATCGACGGCCATGTGCTCCCGCCGGAATGACCTGATGAGCACCCCTCCCGCCTTTTCCGTCATCGGGACGGCTGGCTCCGGAAAAACGTCGGCCATCCGGCTGACGCTGCGGAAGTTCCCGAAGGTTATCATTCATGAATTGGATGAGGTTTCCTATATCCAGATTCCAATCGTGCTTCTTACCGCTCCGGCCAACAGCAACCTGAAGGCGCTGTTCATACAGTTCGGCCAGCAGATGGATGACCTTCTGGGCCAGGATTCATATTACAGCGAAATGTTTTCGAAGCAGACAAGCAATGTCGGACGGGCGAGCAATATGATGACGCAGATCATAAAGAAATTTTCCATAGGCATGATTATCATTGACGAGATTCAGCAGATGGACTTTAAGGCAAATTCCGCAAAATCCTTTGAGAACTTTCTGGCCATAACCTCGAACAGCGGGGTTGCCCTGTGCTGTATCGGCACGCCGGACGCCATGGACAAGATTGCCGGGGATCTGAGAATATACCGGCGCATCGCGGGGATCACGGTAAAGGCGGACGAGTACTGTATGGAGAGGGAATACGTGAAGCAGCTGGTGTCCGTACTGTGGCAGTATCAGTTTACGGAGATTCCCGTTCCGTTTTCTGATGGAACGGCGGAGCTGATTGCGGATCTGTCCGGAGGCTCCATTGACGCGATTACCACTATCTGCTTTACCATCCAGAGACACGCCATACTCCGAAACTGCCCGGAAAAGATGGACTGCGAGTATCTGAGGGGGCTGCTTACCACCAGGGAACTGGAAAAGATGGGCGCCATGATCCGTGTGTCCAGGGACAAAAACCTGAAAGGACGTCTGGATTACCGCACTTCCATCCGGGGAGAGGGAGAAAACAGCGAATATCAAAAGAAGGAAGCGGAGTTAAAGGGCATGCTGAATGCAAAATCCTATGGCCGGGTTGCGGACATGGCGGCAGTTCGAAGCAGCATTATGAACGTATTTGACATTTACAGTGAGGCGATGATCAGCGCGGCATACGAAGAGGCGGAAAAAGAAGAGGGCTTTGCGGAGCTGCCGGTATCGGATAAAACAAAGGCCGTGATGGGTGTTTTGAAAAAAATGAGGATCCCAGGCCGGAAGAAGAGGGCCGGAAAGAAAGAGGAAAAGAGTCCCAGACCGGTCTTAAGCGATGAGGAACTGATGGAAGACATGAAGAAAGCGGCGGGAGGAATCTAAATGCTGTCTTATTGTGAAAAGCCATATGAAGGGGAACTGCTTTACGGGTTTGCGTTGCGCATGTACCGGCATAATGAGGAACCGGAATCTTTTCGGCGGTTTGCTTTCCGCAACTTTGGCATCGGGTACGGCACGGGAAGGGGCACCAAAATCCTATACGATTATGTCACGGACGCGGAACGGGCAGCGGCCGAAAACATAAGGCTCCGTTCCTTTCCGGATATACGGCGTCTGGTGTTTGAAATGCTGCCGACGGGGGCAATCCTTCCGTTCATGCGTTTTTCCCATCAGGCCAGGTATATGGAAGCCGTCCTGCACGGCGCCCATAATTTCATCCGGCCGGTGAGGACGACAAGAAGCCTTCCCTATCTCAAGCTCTGTCCGGACTGCATGAGGGAGGATATAAAACGGTATGGGGAAGCTTATTACCACGCGGAACACCATATGCCCGGAATGAAGATTTGCCCGAAACATTTGTGCCCCCTGAAAACGGTCCGCACGGAGAAGGCGGAGGATTTATGGGAACAGGAAAATGCTTTCCGCACCGACGGGGAGGAGGCCATGGAGGCCATGAGGACGGAAATTCTCCGCAGCGGATTCCTGGCGGGGCTTTACCGGGAATCGCCCTATACCGATTTCACGGAGATCATCCGAAGCGTCCAGAATCAAATCCAGAAAGAAGGCCTTACGGTGTCGGAGGCATATGAACGGATCAGGGAACGGTACGGCATGCAGTGTACTTTTAACGGCATGGATCGATTTGAATTGTTTCTCCAGAGGCAGGTAAAGGATGGGGAGTGTCTGCTCCAGGCCGCCGAAACATATCTTACGGTCCGGGAAATGGGCGCGGACACTGCGGGGCAGGAGCGGGCGCTGCAGACGGAGCTGCGGGGGAGATTTGAACTCCTTTCCGATTTTGGGGTGATCGTAAAGCTGAAATGCGGCTGCGGCCGCGAATTTTACACGCATCCTTACGCTTTGCTCATGGGACTTGGCTGTCCGAGCTGCGATGAAAAGCTGTCCCCGGAAGAACTTGCCAACCGGATGCTCTCCAGGCTGGGAGACGGAAAATACCATACGGATTATGTCCCCGAAAAGATCAAGGCGTGCAGGGTTATCCATGATACCTGCGGAGCTTACAGGGATGATTTTTATGACATCGTGTTTGGGGAGAAACGCTGCAAATGTGAAGTGGTGCTCAGTCTGGACGAATATCAGGACCTGATTGATAAGAAACGTCGGGAGTTTTTGGCGGAATCCTTCGTGGAAGATCCTTCCGGGAGAAAGATACGGATCAGGCATAAAAAATGCGGCGGGGTTTTTGACGTAAAGCCGGTGTACTTTCTTCCTAATCGCACCTGCCGTATCTGCAGCCCGCGATACGTGCCGTCCTTATCCGTTGACCAGGCCATGGAGGCGCTTACCGGGAAGGAGTACGCCAGGATATCGCCCTACGGGGGATACCGGGATAAGATGCTGGTACGCCATGCGTCCTGCGGCACCTGGTTTGCGATAACGCCGGACGGCTTCCGGGAGGGATACCGCTGTCCGCTCTGTACTCCGGTGAATTGGCCGAGGGAATATGTGGAGCAGGCGGTACGTGACTGCACGGATGGCCTGTACAATGTGGAGGAAATCCAAAGAGACCGGGTAACGGTCCGGTGTGCGGACGGTACCGTATTCCATAAATCCAGAAGCTTTATTATCCAGGAATTGATCCGGCCCACACCGTCCGCCGTATTCCGCTTTCGGTCATCCAGGCCGGAAACGCTGATCAACGACCGGTTTACGGTGTTTGACCGGGCCAGGGAGACATGTGAAAGGAAAGGGCACTGGATTGCGGAGGATATTTCCGGAATCAGTCATGGAGCAAGAAGGAGTATTTGCCGGTGGCTCAATGACAACGGTTATCTGAAAAGAGTGGAAAAGGGGGTATATGTCCTGGGAGAAAAGGCGTATCCCCCAGAGAACAATAAAAAGTAACATCTGTTTCCGGGTCTCCTGAGAAGGGAGGCCCTTTTTGTGCGGCAATTGCAGGCAGACGGACCATAATATAAGAAACAAAACTTATGGGAGGGAAGCCTATGCTGTTGCCGCGTGTATTAAAAATCCAGGATGATGAATTGCTCTACGGATGGTATGAGCGCATCCTGCAGGAAAACCGGATCGAGGGAAATAAAGGCGAGGAAACACGCTTTTTCCGGACGTTTTTCAACCCCAGGGAAGATGCGGAAATCAGGGGAACGATTCGATACGACTATATACTGAATCTGGAGCGGCTCTGCAGCCTGCACGCTCTTCACAGGAAGTTCCCAAGCGTGGAGGAATTTCTTAGGTTCCATACGGATTATTACGCTATGCTGCCGCTGCGGACGTTTGGGGAGCAGGTAAAACTGGCGGAGTTCATTTTGCGGCCCCGCACGGACAGGAAGACCTGTATTTCCACATGCCAGACAGAGATTACGGAACTGCATGCAAGGGAGGGCAGCTGGTACCTTCGTGTGGAGGACCAGCTGCCGGGTGTCCGTGTCCATAACGGAAAGCCGCTGGTTCGCTGCCGGGTAATGGAAGGCAGGATTGTCAGGGAAGAACCGTTAAAACTGAAGGGCGGTATGGAGGTTGAGGAGCGTCTCAGCCGCTTCGTAAAGGAAATGTATCGGAAACCAGCGGCAGGAATCAGCCTTGATCAGACCAAGGAAGCTGTCCGCAGGCAGCTTGTAAAAAAAGGCTTCCACCCGGAATATCCTTATGGAGGCCTGGTATCCGGGCTAGCGGATGCGGGCTTTGCCCCGTTCTTTCAGTCGGATGACATTGCCGTCCGGATTAGGAAGCTGATGGGGCAGGACAGCATTGTAATAGAAGAAATGCTGGCATTGCTGGCTTTCCTGTTTGAGGAATATGGGGAATTTTATGAAGCGGTTCTTAAATTTCGGGATTCCGATCTTCCCTTCCTGGAGTCCTATGAGGTGTTGGAAAATTTTGAGCCGATTTTGAAGGTGCGCTGTCCGAAATGCGGAAATGAGTTCTACATTCACAAATACGGCCCTGAGATCGGCGTGGGCTGCCCGGAATGTGACCGGAGCCTGACGGATGACGCCATTGCAGAGCGCTATCTGTCACATCTGGGAGATGGAAATTATGAAATGCTGGAGCCATTCCAGGGCTTTGGAAAGCAGACAAAAATTCTCCATAAAACTTGCGGCAGTATCAGGAATGTCAATTTTTCCGATATGATCTGGGGAAGGCGGGCATGCACCTGCGAGGCCGGCGTGGACTTGGAGGAAATACAGCGTCGGATCGATCCGACAAAAACAAGGTTCTGGCTGCTGGAATATAACGGGGCAAAAGGCGAAGGCCAGCTCATTCGGGTTCAGTGCCTGTCGTGCGGCGAGGAATTTGCGATTCACTTGAAAGGTTTCCTGGACCATCCTTTCTGCCGTATCTGTAATAGCGACAACCGTTACCGAGATACATTTGAAGAAAAAGTAAGGATCCTGGGAAATGGGGAATATGACTTGATTGTTCCGTATGTGAACGAGAAAACAAAGGTAAAGATCCGGCATCACCGCTGCGGAACCGATACGGAGCTTTATCCGCCCAACTTCCTTTACGGCCAGAGATGTATTCTTTGTACGCCTGCGATCCGAAGCCGGAGTGAGTACAGCGTCCGCTCCAATGTTTACGTGGCCATAAAAAAGGCCTGCGAGATCAACGAGGGAATCTGCTTTATTGAAGACATCCGGTCGGATTTGGATATGGATTCAGCTAGTTTGACCTCTGCCATAGATGGGCTGATAAAAAACGGGTATCTCAGAAAGCTGTCCTGGAATACCTATTCCCTGGAGGAATATACAGCGGACGAGATTGCGTACCGAAAGTATATTAAGAGAAATGGGAATGTGGAGGGTGTGTATGCTTACGAGTCGGCAGCTTATCATGCCGGTATTGCTGAAGAACAGCCGGAGATGGAATATATATTTACAAACATGGTGCAGTCGGAGGATTCGGTTAAGGTAAAGATTGCGGATCGGAGTTTTCGGGTCAGGAAAGCAAAATTTCCGGTAACCCAGGAGAATCAGAA
>URFM01000058.1 GCA_900547035.1 uncultured Clostridium sp.
CTCAGCTGGATAGAGCAACGGCCTTCTAAGCCGTGGGTCGGGGGTTCGAATCCCTTCAGGCTCATTCGGATCTGAAAAGATCTGAAACAAAATATGGTGGGTATGGCGAAGTTGGTTATCGCGCCAGATTGTGGCTCTGGAGGCCCAGGGTTCGAATCCCTGTACTCACCCGATCGCAGGTCCGGTTCGGAAAGAACCGGACTTATTTGCATCCTGCAAAAGGTCTTGCCAAGAGGAAAAATCTATGGTATGATTATCAGGCGCTGAAAAGTGCAGAAAATTCATGGGCCATCGCCAAGCGGTAAGGCACAGGACTTTGACTCCTGCAGTCGCCAGTTCGAATCTGGCTGGCCCAGTTTTGAGAATGAGAGAAGGCTTGCAAAATCGTGGATTTTGCAGGCTTTTTTGGATTAAATTGAAAAAGATGAATGAAATATTGGTAATGAAGGTAGGAAAGGAATGGCTGTGGTATGGAAAGTTTGAACTTTACAATTAAAATTTGGTTGGATATAATGATTTATATTACACATCCAAACAGAATATTGACTTACTAATCTTAGGAAAAATTTCTAACCCAAAAGACTGATGGAGGTAAAGCAAATGGAAAACAAGAATGCGGTGGAATTGTTTCAAATGAAGGTGGCGCATGTGGGGATGAATGCAGAGAATGAAGCGCAGGCGATGAGCTGGGCAAAAGAGTTTTTTGAGTTCCTGGGTTTGAAAACCAGAGAAACACCAAATTCTGTTTTTAGCGGAGAACTGGTAGAGATTATGAAAGAAAATGGCCGGGGAGAGAAAGGCCATATAGGTTTTTCGGTTAATAACTGTGAAGAGGCGCTGGCATATTTTGAAACAAGGGGAATTCACTCCATTGAAGAAACCAAAAAATTCGATTCCCAGGGGAAATGTTATTTTGCCTACCTGGACCGGGAAATCGGGGGTTTTGCAATCCATCTGATACAGCAGTAAGCCCTCTGCGGAAGTACGCCTGGAACGGTGAGACAAAAGCTGAATTGTCATGATTTCTTCTTGGACGGTTTGGCTTTTTTCTTTTTTGCAGTTGGAGTCGGTTTTTGGGGCTCCTCAACCAGAATGCGGTTTAAGCGGACGTCCTCCAGATAAGCCATCAGCGCCGGGTCTACGTTGTCAAAGAGACGGTTCTTCTGGCTGGGAATCCGCTCCAGATGCTGGGTATGTATCTCCTGGTTGGTCTCGGAAATCTCCTTAAACAGGTCCCTGGCGGACAGCCGCATGGCTCCTTTTCCCAGGATGATGACCTGCTCCAAACGGTCCGAAGTGGCCACTGCCACCTGATAACGGCGGCCAATCTGCTGGGTGACTTTCTCAATGTACTGGTCGGCGGTTTCCGCTTCCTTGGTAAAGATAACGTGAATGTTGTGATATTGAAGGACCTCGCCGGGATTCCCCTTGACTTTGTAGCCGTCGAATACCAGGATGACCTGACATTTTTTATACCCCTGGTAGTTGCAGAGAATATCCTGGAGCTTGGTTCGGGCGCTGTCCAGATTGACATCCGCCAGCTCCTTTAATTCCGGCCAGGCAAATATGATATTGTAGCCGTCCACCAGGAGGTATTCGCAGGTCATGACATAAAAGGTCCTTTCGTTTAGTTTCTTAGGTTATTTTAAGGGGATGGAAAGGGAATGTCAAGCTGTACGGGGACTGGCTTATTAGTTTTTCGGCCGGAGAAAACCGACCGGCTTCTGTCTATTCTCCTGTTTTCTCCCCATCCCATTCCTGATACCATTTGCGGACGGTCTCGGGGGATTCCTCCAGAAGACTGGCAGTATCCTGGATTAAAAAGCCCCGGTTGTACATATTTCGGGCGGCCCGGTAGGCCTTGTTGTGAACTCCGCTTATATGGCCTTCATTCCACTTTTTATCCATCATCTTCTGCAAAGCCTCGTTTACATCTGCGTACATGATTGATTCCTCCTTATCTGAATCGGGGTGGATGTAGTTCTTTAAATTTCCGGCGTTCCCCAGGACGGCCATGGCCTGTACGGTTTCCATGCTGATTTTGGAAAAGAGAGCCTGATTTTGACGGACAAATTGTTCCAGCTGTTCATCATCCTTCTGGTACCGGACAAATCCCAGCAGGGCTTTCAGTTCTCCATGGTAATCCTGTAAATTTTCTATGCGCCCTACATCCAGCAGGTTGATTCGGTAGTCGTTAATCTTATCTTTATATTCCATCAATTCCTCCCGAATGTCAAGGATTTCGTGAAGGGATAATGGAGCCGTCCAGGGCTTTGTTCCCCAGTAAACGACAATGCTCAGAATAGGGGTCAGGCGGTCCTGATCGGAAAAGCCGCTGAGGTATTCCAAACCGGTTAAGTCCTTGGCCTTTTTGTGGCGCCGGGCGATTTCACTGCGCTGGCTTTCATAGCGGAGCGCATCGTAGAGAAGCTGACGCAGAGGCATCAGGAGGTGCAGGTCGGATTGGTTTTCAATTCCCAGGATTAAAACCAGAAGATGGTCGTCGTAGATTTTCAGAATATCCCGGTATTTCTCCAGGAATGAACGATTCGAGAAAGCGGACTCCGGCAGCTGCAAATACCGGATGCTTACCATTAGAGTATCACAGGAAGGGGGATGTTACAAGAACAAAATAAAAACCACCAAAAAACCTGCTGAAATTTCTCCTCAATCCCCCGCCATATTTCTGAAATATGAATAAAAAGGCGGAAAAGTGAAAAATTTTACTTGACTTTCCCGCCTAAATCCGCTATTTTAAAAAATAATTTACAGCGCATCTTTTTAAAAGCTGCGCTGCCAACAGCAAAGAAGGAGACTCTTGCCTGAGAAATGCGACAGGAAGGGGGCGTCACCGACTGAGAGCGCCGCCATACAGGACTGGGCGAAGGGAACACTCCGGAGCTGGTATGCTGAAATGACCAGTAGGCATATCCGTTGCACACGTTACGTGCAGAGAGTGGGGATTCCTTCTGCCTCTTAAAAAGGAGCGGAGAATCTCAATGCGGGTGGTACCGCGGGAAATCGTCATGATTCAGTCCCGTCCCGGAATGCAACTGTGCATTCCGAGGGCGGGACTTTTTTCGTCTTCGGAATGTACCTCAACCATTCTGTATGAAAGAGAGGGAACCTTTATGAAAATGATTGATGGAGCAGAAAAGACCGCACGCCTGGCAATCCAGGAAGGACTGAGCCAGGAGCTTGAGGGAAAGGACATCTGCCTGAACGGAATGATTCACGTCATCCGCGACATGGGCGATGTGGTGTTTGTGGTTTTGAGAAGAGCTTCCGGCCTGGTTCAGTGCGTGTATGAGAAGGAACAGAGCGCCCTGGATGACAAATCCTGGAAAGAGGAATCAGCGGTGGAGGTGAAGGGAACGGTGAGAAAAGAAGACCGAGCTCCGGGCGGATATGAAGTGCGCTTAAAGGAACTGCGGATTCTGTCAACTCCGGCAAGCCCCATGCCCCTTCCAATCAACAAGTGGAAGATGAACACCTCCCTGGAAGCAAAACTGGCGGTCCGCCCCGTATCCCTGCGGAATATGAGAGAACGGGCCAAATTCAAGATTCAAGAAGGGATTGTCCGGGGCTTTCGGGACTATCTCCACAGCCAGGGCTTTACGGAAATCCACACCCCGAAAATTGTGGCCAGGGGAGCAGAGGGCGGCTCCAATGTGTTTAAGCTGGACTATTTTGGAAAGAAGGCGGAGCTGGCCCAGAGCCCGCAGTTTTACAAGCAGACCATGGTAGGGGTATACGACCGGGTCTTTGAGGCGGCCCCCGTATTCCGTGCGGAGAAGCACAACACCACCCGCCATTTAAACGAATACACCAGCCTGGATTTTGAGATGGCCTACATCGACAGCTTCGAGGACGTGATGAACATGGAAACCGGGATGCTTCGGTATGTAATGGAGCTTCTGGGAAGGGAGTACCAGAAGGAGCTGAAGCTTCTGGGCGTCACCCTTCCCGATGTGAGCCGGATTCCGGCGGTCCGGTTTGACGAGGCGAAGAAACTGGTATCGGAAAAATACAACCGGAAAATCCGCGCGCCCTACGACCTGGAGCCGGAGGAGGAGCTTTTGATCGGCAGGTATTTTAAGGAAGAATACGACAGCGATTTTGTGTTCGTCACCCATTATCCCTCGAAAAAGCGTCCATTTTACGCCATGGAGGACCCGGCGGACTCCCATTACACCTTAAGCTTTGACCTGCTGTTTAAGGGCCTGGAGGTAACTACCGGCGGACAGAGAATCCACGATTATCAGATGATGATGGATAAGCTGGCGGCCCGGAACATGGACCCGGCGGAGCTGGAATCCTACCTGATGATTTTCCGCTGCGGCATGCCGCCTCACGGGGGCCTGGGAATCGGCCTGGAGCGTCTGACCATGCGGCTTTTGGGAGAGCAGAATGTGCGGGAAACGGCCATGTTCCCCAGAGATGTAACGCGGCTTGAGCCATAATCGGGAAAGGAGCGGGAGAGAAATGGCAGAGAGAATCACGGACGAAACCATGGAATATGTAGAGATACTGGCAAAACTGGAGCTGACCGAGGAGGAACGTGCGCAGGCAAAGGCGGACATGAGCCGGATGCTGGATTACATCGACCAGTTAAATGAGCTGGACACCAGCGGCGTGGAGCCCATGACCCATATTTTCCCGGTGAACAATGTATTCCGGGAGGATGAAGAGAAAGATGAGTGGAGCCGGGAAGAGATTCTGGAAAACGCACCGAAGCAGAAGGACGGATTTTTCCAGGTTCCCAAGACCGTAGAATAGGAGGGCGCGAAGATGAGTTTACTGGATTTAACAGCCCTGGAGTTGGGAGCAGCCATCAAAAAGGGCGAAACCACGGCGGTGGAGGCGGTGGAATGCTGCTTTGCCCGGATGAAAGAAATGGAGCCTGAGGTCCACGCCTTCATCAACCTGGATGAGGAGCGGGCCATGGACCAGGCGAAAAAGGTTCAGAAGGAGATTGAGGAGGGAAAGCTTGCGGGGCCCCTGGCCGGCGTTCCGGTGGCGGTGAAGGACAATATCTGCACCAAGGGCCTTGCCACCACCTGCGGCTCCCGGATGCTGGAGCATTTCGTACCCCCCTACGACGCATTTGCGGCCCGGAAGCTGAAGGAGGCCGGAATGGTAATCCTGGGAAAGGCCAATATGGATGAGTTTGCCATGGGAAGCACCACGGAAACCTCCTGGTACGGGGTGACCAGAAATCCCAGAGATACGCAGCATGTTCCGGGTGGTTCCTCCGGCGGCTCCTGCGCGGCAGTGGCGGCAGGGGAGTGCTTTGCGGCCCTTGGTTCCGACACCGGCGGCTCCATCCGCCAGCCCAGCTCCTTCTGCGGCGTGACAGGAATCAAACCCACCTACGGAACCGTTTCCCGCCAGGGACTGGTGGCCTACGGCTCCTCCCTAGACCAAATTGGCCCCATTGGAAAGGATGTGGCGGACTGCGCCGCCCTTCTGCAGGTGATTGCCGGACACGACCCGGGGGACAGCACCAGCCTTGAGCGGGAGCCCTGGGATTTCTCGGAAAGCTTAAAAGGCGATGGAGCGGGCCTGCGTGTTGGCCTTCCCAGAGATTACTTTGGGGAAGGGCTGGATGAGGATGTGCGCCGGGCTGTTTTGCAGGTGGCGGAAAACCTGAAGGATCAGGGCGCTGCTGTGGAGGAGTTTGACCTGGGACTGGTGCCCTACGCCATTCCCGCTTATTACGTCATCGCTTCAGCGGAGGCCAGCTCCAACCTTTCCCGGTTTGACGGAGTGAAATACGGATTCCGCGCCGAGGGAGCGGAAGGCCTTCACGATATGTACAAGAAAACCAGGTCCCAGGGCTTTGGGCCGGAGGTGAAACGGCGGATTATGCTGGGCTCCTTCGTCTTAAGCTCCGGATACTACGATGCTTACTATTTAAAGGCCCTCCGCACCAAGGCTTTGATTAAACAGGCCTTTGACAAGGCTTTTGAGCGCTATGATGTGATTCTGGCCCCGGCGGCTCCAACTACGGCGCCCAAACTGGGAGAATCCCTTCAGGACCCCTTAAAAATGTATCTGGGGGACATTTACACGGTATCGGTGAACCTGGCCGGCCTGCCGGCCATCTGCCTGCCCTGCGGAGCGGACAAAGAGGGACTTCCCATCGGCGTACAGATGATTGCGGATTGTTTTGGAGAAAATAAGATGATACAGGCGGCCAGAGCCTGGGAGAAGGGAGGCAGATTTTGATGAGCAAGCAGTATGAAACCGTAATCGGTCTGGAGGTTCATGTGGAGCTGGCCACCAGGACGAAGATTTTCTGCTCCTGTTCCACTAGGTTTGGCGGAGCGCCCAATACCCACACCTGCCCGGTCTGCACCGGAATGCCGGGTTCCTTGCCGGTTTTAAACCGGAAGGTGGTGGAGTACGCTATGGCGGTGGGTCTGGCGGCCAACTGCCAGATTAACCAGCTGTGCAAATTTGATAGGAAAAACTATTTTTACCCCGATAACCCTCAGAACTACCAGATTTCCCAGCTGTATCTGCCCATCTGCCACGACGGCTGGGTGGAGATTGAGACCGCCCAGGGACAGAAAAAGAAAATCGGGATTCACGAGATACACATGGAGGAGGACGCGGGAAAACTGATTCACGACGAATGGGAGGACTGCTCCCTGGTGGATTACAACCGCAGCGGAGTTCCTCTGATTGAGATTGTGTCGGAGCCGGATATGCGCAGCGCCGACGAGGTCATCGCCTATCTGGAGAAGCTGAGGCTGATGATTCAGTATCTGGGCGCTTCCGACTGCAAGCTCCAGGAGGGCTCCATGCGGGCGGATGTCAACCTGTCCGTCCGGGAGGCCGGTTCTTCGGAATTCGGTACCAGGACGGAGATGAAGAACCTGAACTCCTTTAAGGCCATCGCCAGGGCCATTGAGGGAGAGCGGCAGCGCCAGATCGAGCTTTTGGAGGATGGAAAGGCTGTTATCCAGGAAACCAGGCGCTGGGATGATAATAAGGAAAGCTCCAAGCCCATGCGCTCCAAGGAGGACGCCAAGGATTACCGGTATTTCCCGGACCCGGATCTGCCGCCTGTGGTCATCAGCGACCAGTGGATTGAAAAGGTGCGGGCGGCCCAGCCGGAGCTGCGGGATGAAAAGATGGAGCGCTATCAGAATGAGTACGGCCTTCCCGCTTACGATGCCTCCATTTTGACGGAGAGCAAGGCCATGGCGGATTTGTTTGAGGAGACGGTGAAGCTGTGCAAAAAGCCCAAGGAGGCTTCCAACTGGCTGATGGTGGAGGCCATGCGCCTCTTAAAGGAGAAGGCCATGGAGCCGGAGGAGATGGGACTGTCTGCGGCCTCCCTGGCAGCGCTGATTGACATGGTGGAATCCAAGGAAATCAACCGGACCATCGCGAAGACCGTATTTCAGGAAATGTTCGACCAGGATCTGGATCCAAGGCAGTATGTAAAGGAGCACGGTCTTGGAATGGTAGCCGACGACGGGGCCCTGAGAAAAGCCATCGAGCAGGTGATGGAAGAAAATCCCCAGTCCGTGGCCGACTATAAGAGCGGAAAGACAAAGGCCATGGGCTATCTGGTGGGCCAGACCATGAAGGCTATGAAAGGGAAAGCGGACCCGGCCAGCGTCAGCAGCATGGTAAAAGAAATGCTGGAGCAAATGTAAGGTATTGACGAGACGCCCGGATGGTGATATGCTATGTAACGAGTGTAAATTTAGCAAAGACAAATGTGTGTCAGGCAAATACAAACCGAAAAATGAGGAGGATAATATTCATGAAGCCATATGCTGAAATGACCAGAGAGGAGCTCCTTGCCCTCCGCAAGGAGCTGAAGGCCCAGTATCGGGAGATGCAGTCCAAGGATTTGAGGCTGGATATGTCCCGCGGAAAGCCTTCTGTGGAGCAGCTGGATTTATCCATGGGAATGATGGATGTGCTGAGCAGCGACGATGACCTGACCTGCGAGGACGGAACAGACTGCCGCAATTACGGCGGACTGACGGGAATCGATGAGGCTAAGGAGCTTTTAGGGGATATGATGGAAGTCAACCCCAACAACATTATTATTTATGGAAACTCCAGTCTGAATGTGATGTACGACACCGTGTCCCGCTCCATGACCCACGGCGTGATGGGCAATACCCCCTGGTGCAAGCTGGATAAGGTAAAATTTTTGTGTCCCGTTCCCGGCTATGACCGGCATTTTGCCATTACCGAGTATTTTGGCATCGACATGATTAACGTACCTATGTCGGAAGATGGACCGGATATGGATATGGTGGAGGAGCTGGTGGCTTCCGACGACACCATTAAGGGAATCTGGTGTGTACCCAAGTATTCCAATCCCCAGGGCTACTCCTACTCCGATGAGACGGTCCGCCGCTTTGCCAGGTTAAAGCCGGCTGCCCCGGATTTTCGGATTTACTGGGACAATGCCTACGGCGTTCACCACCTTTATGACCATGACCAGGACCACCTGATTGAGATTCTGGCAGAGTGCAAACGGGCCGGAAATCCGGACTTGGTTTACAAGTTCGCCTCCACTTCCAAAATCAGTTTCCCTGGTTCCGGAATCGCCGCCATTGCGGCTTCCCACAACAATCTGGAGGATATTGAGCGCCAGCTGAAAAACCAGACCATCGGACATGATAAGGTAAATCAGCTGCGCCATGTGCGGTTCTTTGGAGATATCCATGGTATGGTAGAGCATATGAGAAAGCACGCAGATATCATCCGCCCCAAGTTTGAAGCCGTAGAGGAGATTCTGGAGCGGGAGCTGGGCGGACTGGAGATTGGAACCTGGACCAAGCCAAAGGGCGGCTATTTCATTTCCTTTGACTCTATGGAAGGCTGCGCTAAGGACATTGTGGCCAGATGCAAGAAGGCGGGAGTCGTGATGACAGGAGCAGGCGCCACCTACCCCTACGGAAAGGACCCCCATGACAGCAACATCCGCATCGCCCCCACTTATCCGCCGCTGGGTGACTTAATTACCGCTACGGAGCTCTTCGCCCTGTGCGTGAAGCTGACCAGTGCGGAAAAGCTTTTAAAAACGATGGAATAACTGGGAAAATCATATAAGGGTAAAAGGAATCGGTTCTTCCAATACTGAAGAAGAGGTGTATTGGAAGATGAAACAGGAGAAAAAGCGGAAGCTCTTTCGGGGAAAATATGATGGTTTCACCCTTTTTCTTGTGCCGGGACTAACCTTGTGTCTGGCCTCCCTGGAGAATTGGTTTGGAACCAATCTGTCGGTGGTGTGCAGTACCGGAGGGCTGCGGCTGGGCTTTGCCTTATGGGGAATTCTGTCGGGGATTTATTATATGCGGTATACCTTTTATCTGTTTCGTCTGGGTAATTACCGGGAGGGAGCGGGAAGAGGTTTGGTTTTTACGGCAGGAGGTTTTCTGATTGCGGCGGTTTTGATTCCGTATGAGCCGGATTTAAAACCTCAGGCAGCAATTCTTCACGTGGCTTTGGCCTTCTTGGCTCCCGTGCTTTTAGCCGGTGCGCTGACCTTGTTTCTTCGTTTTATCAGCCGCTGCAGCAGGAAGCGGTTTCGAAAAGCCTGGCAGATCATGTGGTATTTGGAGGGAGGTGCGCTGGCCGTGTTTTTGACGGCCGGTTTTATCAACAGCTTTCTGGAGCTGTATGTGGTGACGGGGTTGTGTGGCTATTTAAGGTATTTGGAGCGTCTGCTCAGGAAGGGGATTTCTCCATTACGAAGTTGGTGAGGAGGATTCCCTTCCGCTCCACCTGTTGCTCTCGTTTCACCTGGTAGCCCCGTTTCTCAAAGAATGGGCGGGCGGTGATGGAGGCGTGGGTGGTCAGAACGCCGGAGACGGATGCTTCCAGAAGGCCGCAGAGGGCGGAGGCAATTCCCATGCCCTGATAATCGGCGTGAACGTAGAGGCGGTCCAGATAACCGCTTTCGTTGATGTCTCCAAAGCCCGCGATACGGCCGCCTTTCAGGGCCACCAGGCTGTAGTGAGCCAGCAGGGAACGGTTCCAGGCCTCCAAATCCGGATGACCGTCCGCCCAGGCGTCCAGCTGCGCTTCTGTGTAATCTCTGGCGTTGACGGTGTGGACGGTTCGGTAAAAAAGCCGGGTAATCTCCAGGCAGTCGCCGGGCCGGTATTCTCTGATTGTAATATCATCTATAGTTGCCGGGGCCTCCTGCTCCGGCAGCAGAAGCTCAAAAGCTCTGTAGTTGGTCCAGCCAGTATCTTCATAGTACATGGGAACCGTGCCTACATATTGGAACCCCACTGCCCGGTATGCCCGTTCGGCGGGAATATTTCCCTCCAGAACGTCCAGACGGATGGTGGGGATTTTCTGCTCTTTAGCGAAAGCGATGACGAACCGGGCCATTTCCCTGGCGATTCCTCTCCCGGAAAAACGGGGGTCTACTCCCAGAGCGTGGATGACCAGAAGCTGGGAGTTTGGAGGATTGACCGACCATTTCAGCGCCCGGTATCCTTCATTATATTCGTGATTGACAATCATACAGGAAACGATTTGCCCCTCCAGCCAGCCGCAGTAGAGCTGGCCTTTTTTAATGGAATCCAGCAGGTAGTCATAGGCAGGATAGATGCCCTTCTCCCAGCCGGGGTGAAAGGGACTGTTCTCCATGGAGTCGATGAGGGAATCGTAGAAATCTTTGACAGCCTCATATTCTGCCCGTTTTGCGGCTCTAATGTTCAGCATATGGCGGCCTCCTTTATTCATAGTGCTTGCTTATGGTAGTTTAACACATTGCCCGGTATTTTTCTACGGTGGAAAATTTTTCATATTTTTAAGAAACCATCCATAGTTCCAACACAGAATGGTCACAAAATCCCGGTATGCTGAAACACAGCAAGGACATCCGATGTGAAAACGAGAGTAAAAACATACTTAATGAACAAGCTTAACGCCGGTTTTTGCTCTCATTTTCCCGCCGTCCTGAATTGTTGTGCGGAAAATAACGAAAGAGAGTATGGACAGAGGATGACAAACGAGCAGTATTATGAACTGATTAAGCCCTACGAAGACGCCAGCCGGATGCTGTTGGGGAGGTTGGAGCTGTTGAACCGAAATCTGTATGCCAGTCGGCTGGAATACGGGCCTATTCACAATATTCAGAGCCGGATTAAGGAGAAGAAAAGCATCGAGGACAAGCTGCATCGGCTGGGCCATAGGGACGGGGTGCTGAATGCAAGAGATTATCTCCAGGATATTGCGGGGATCCGAATGATCTGTTACTTTGTGGATGATATCTACAATATGGTGGCTGTCTTGAAAAAACAGTCAGACCTGGTAATTATGAAGGAGAAGGACTATATCGCCTTCCCGAAACCCAACGGATACCGAAGCTATCATATTGTGGTGGGAATGCCGGTGTACTGCCTGGATACCATGGAATATTTTCCGGTGGAAGTGCAGTTTCGCACGATGTCTATGGACTTCTGGGCCAGTATGGAACACAGAATTTGCTATAAGAAAAGTCCGGAGCATCGGGAAATTTTGGAGCAGGAATTCCGAAAATACGCCGGAGTTTTGCAGGAAATAGAGGAGCAGTTTGAAAAGTACAGTGATGTCAGCAGAAAGCGTTGACTTTTTAAGGAGGCCATTATAAAATTGTTGTGAGTTATCATATGAGCTGCGCTGCGAGAAATTCTCTCAGCAAAGGGATACAATCAAACAGGGACGCTGACCGAAAGAAGATTCTGAAGGGAAGAAACATGAAAAAGCATGAGCGGGGAAAGAACGGAAAACCAGCTTATGCAGGCGTGATATCGGCAGACTTCTTTTCGGAAGCCTGCCTTTTTGTCGTATCAAAAACTTTAAAGGATGAGAGCTTTAATTGAAAACAGGAGGAGTAAATGGGACAAATGGAGACAAGGATTGCCGTAATCGGCATTATCGTGGAGGATAAGGATAAGGCGGACCAGGTGAACGCCCTGCTCCACCAGTATGGGAAATTCATCATTGGCCGAATGGGACTGCCCTACGAGAAGAAGCAGGTAAATATTATCAGTGTGGTGCTGGACGCCCCGTCGGATATCATCAGCGCCCTGTCGGGAAAGCTGGGAAAACTGCCGGGGGTCAGTTCCAAGGCCCTTTACACCAAGGCCGGTGAGGGGGCCCAGGGATGAGCGGCAAAGAGAGGGAGGAGATGGGAAGAAAACTTCTGGATGTTCTGGAGGAACGGCACAGCCTGAGCCGGGGGGAATGGCGTTTCTTGCTGGAAAACCGCGGCGGAGAGCTGTCCGGAGAGGTGTTTTCAAGAGCTGCGGCCCTTCGGGACCGGATTTATGGAAAAAAAGTTTTTGTGAGGGGACTGATTGAATTTACGAACTACTGCCGGTGCGACTGCCGCTACTGCGGCATTCGCAGAAGCAACAAAAATGTCAGCCGCTACCGCTTGGCCCCGGATCAGATTATGAACTGCTGCAAAGCCGGATATGAACTGGGGTTTCGCACTTTCGTGCTCCAGGGCGGGGAGGATCCCTATTTTACGGACCAGCGCATGGTGGAGCTGATTCGAACCATCAAAGGAGAATTTCCCGACTGCGCTCTGACCTTGTCCATCGGGGAACGGTCCAGGGAGAGCTACGCCGCCTTCCGCCAGGCAGGAGCGGACCGGTATCTGCTGCGCCATGAGACAGCCAATGAGGAACATTACCGGCTGCTTCATCCCGAGGAGCAGACACTGAAAAATCGGATGGAATGTCTGAAAAACCTGAAGGAACTGGGCTATCAGACGGGGGCCGGCTGCATGGTGGGCTCTCCGGGACAGACGGTGGAATGTCTTATTGATGATTTGGAATACCTGACAGAGCTTCAGCCGGAAATGGTTGGCATAGGTCCTTTCATTCCCCACCACGATACGCCCTTTCGCGGCTGTCCATCCGGCAGTGTGGAGCTGACCTTGTATCTGCTGGGACTGGTACGTCTCCTTCTTCCCTCAGTGCTGCTGCCGGCCACCACGGCCCTGGGAACCGCGGCGGAGGGAGGACGGGAACTAGGGGTTAAGGCCGGCGCCAATGTGGTGATGCCCAACCTGTCCCCTGAGAATGTGCGGGAGAAATACCTCCTTTACGACAATAAAATTCACACAGGCAGAGAAGCGGCCGAATGTCTGGAAGATCTGAAGCAGTCCATGGCGGCCATTGGCTACGAGGTTGTTGTGGACAGGGGGGATTTTATCCCCTGCTAAGATGAGCCGGCCTGAAGAGATCTATTTTGACGGGAAAGAAAGCCTGACCCGGAAATGAAAGGAAGGATAGAAAATGTATAACCCAAAAGCAAACCACGCAGAGGATTTTATCAACCACGAAGAGATCCTGGAAACCCTGGAGTATGCGGAGAAAAATAAGCATAACCGCCAGCTGGTTGACGAAATTTTAAACAAAGCCCGGCTGAGAAAGGGACTGAGCCACCGGGAGGCGGCGGTGCTTTTAGACTGCGATCTGGAGGACAAGAATCAGGAGATTTACGCCCTGGCGGAGCAGATTAAAAAGGACTTTTACGGCAACCGCATTGTTATGTTCGCCCCCCTTTACCTGTCCAACTACTGCGTAAACGGCTGCGTTTACTGCCCCTACCACGCGAAGAACAAGCACATCGCCAGAAAGAAACTGACCCAGGAGGAAATCCGCAGGGAGGTGATCGCGCTCCAGGATATGGGGCACAAGCGTCTTGCCCTGGAGACAGGGGAGGACCCGGTGAACAACCCCATCGAGTATGTTCTGGAGAGCATCCGGACCATCTACGGCATCAAGCACAAGAACGGGGCCATCCGCCGGGTAAATGTCAACATTGCGGCTACCACCGTGGAGAACTACCGGAAGTTAAAAGAGGCGGGAATCGGGACCTATATTCTGTTTCAGGAGACCTATCACAAGGAGAGCTATCTGAAGCTCCATCCCACAGGCCCCAAGCACGATTACGACTACCACACCGAGGCTATGGACCGGGCCATGGAGGGCGGCATCGACGATGTGGGATGCGGGGTCCTCTTCGGGCTGGAGCTGTACCGCTATGAATTTGCCGGACTGCTGATGCATGCCGAGCACCTGGAGGCGGTTTATGGGGTGGGCCCTCACACCATCAGCGTTCCACGCATCAAACGGGCGGACGACATTGACCCCGGAGTATTTGACAACGGGATCGACGACGACACCTTTGCCAAGATTGTGGCCTGCATCCGCATCGCGGTTCCCTATACGGGAATGATTCTTTCCACCAGAGAGAGCAAGGCCTGCAGGGAGAGGGTGCTCCACCTGGGAATTTCCCAGATTTCCGGCGGCTCCAGAACCAGCGTGGGAGGCTACGTGGAGCCAGAGCCAGAGGAGGAATGTTCCGAACAGTTTGACGTCAGCGACCAGAGGACACTGGACGAGGTGGTAAATTGGCTCATGGGCATGGGATATATTCCCAGCTTCTGTACCGCCTGTTACCGGGAGGGAAGGACCGGGGACCGGTTCATGTCCCTGTGCAAATCCGGTCAGATTCAGAACTGCTGCCTGCCCAACGCTCTGATGACCCTGAAAGAGTATCTGATGGATTACGCCTCCCCGGATACGAAAACTAAGGGGCTGGCCCTCATTGAACAGGAGATTGAACACATTCCTAATGAAAAGGTCCGCCGGCTGGTAGCGGATCATTTGGAGGAGATTGAAAAAGGAAACCGGGATTTTCGCTTTTGATGATTTTGAACCTTTTACATAAAGAACACGGGCAGAGCCCGAAACAGACAAACGGAGGTATACAGGCATGGGACTCAATCAGACGCCGTCAGCGGAACGGCTGCATATCGGTTTTTTTGGAAAACGCAACGCGGGAAAATCCAGCGTCATGAACGCGGTGACCGGCCAGGACCTGGCGGTGGTATCGGATGTAAAGGGAACCACCACGGACCCGGTCTATAAATCCATGGAGCTTCTGCCCCTGGGACCAGTGGTGATGATGGATACTCCGGGAATCGACGACGAGGGACAGCTGGGAGATCTGAGAGTGAAAAAAAGCTACCAGGTGTTAAATAAGACCGACGGGGCGGTTCTGGTCCTGGACGCCCAGGTCTGTCCCGGGCCGGAGGATCTGGCGCTGCTAAAACGGATTCAGGATAAGAAGATTCCCTATGTGGCGGCGGTGAACAAGGCGGACGTCCTGGGGGAAGAGAAAAACGCGCCATGGCGCTGGCAAAGCATTCTGGAAGAGGCCGGCGTCCGTCCGGAGCAGATTCTCATGGTCAGCGCAGAGACAGGAGAGGGAATTTCCGACTTAAAGGAACGGCTGGCGGCAGTGATGAAGGAGGAGGACTCCGGACGCCGGATTGTGGGGGACCTTCTGGAGCCCGGAGACCTGGCGGTGCTGGTGGTTCCAATTGACAAGGCCGCTCCCAAGGGACGTCTGATTCTCCCTCAGCAGCAGACCATCCGGGATATTTTGGATGCAGATGCCCAGGCATTGGTGGTCAAGGAAAACGGACTGAAAGAGGCGCTGGAAACGACAGGGAAAACTCCCAAGCTGGTGATTACGGACAGCCAGGCTTTCGGAAAGGTGTCAAAGGATACGCCGGAGGACATCCTTCTGACTTCTTTTTCCATCCTTTTCGCAAGATACAAGGGAAATCTGGAGCAGGCCGTAAGGGGAGTTACGGCTCTGGACCGGCTGGAGAACGGGGATCAGGTCCTGATTAGCGAGGGCTGCTCCCACCATCGCCAGTGCGGGGACATCGGAACCGTCAAGCTTCCAACCTGGATCCGGGAATATACAGGGAAGGAGCTGGTCTTTGAATTTACCTCAGGAACGGAATTCCCCGATGACTTGACTCCATACAGCCTGATTGTCCACTGCGGCGGCTGCATGTTAAACGAGCGGGAGATGAAATACCGCCTGAGCTGCGCCCAGGACCAGCAGGTTCCCATGACCAATTACGGGATACTCATCGCCTATGTTCATGGGATTTTAAAGCGGAGCGTGCAGGTATTTCCGGAAATTTATAAACTTCTGTAGCAGTTTTGAATCACAACAGCAGAAAAGAGAAACGAAAGATGACACAGATTATAGGAGTGATTGCCTTAGACCCCTTTGCCGGGAAGGCCTACGCCAGCCAGGTGCGCCAGGTTTTCGGCTCAACCGCGCTGGTTCGGAATTACAGCATTATGGATGGCTCTGTGGGGCAGATGGACCGGTGCGACCTTTATATGATTTCCACCGACGCCCTGGATGCCATGAAAAAGCAGGGGCATTATCTGCCGGATGGGGCTCAGGCCATGGAAATTCAGGTGACATACCGAAAAGAGGCCATTATCCGCCTTCGGGAAATTCCGAAAGGGACAACGGTGCTTTTTGTAAACCTGACGGAAACTATGGCCAGAGAGGCGGTTACCCAGCTGGAACAGCTTGGGGTAACCCATTTGAAATTTATTCTCTATGCGCCGGGGTGTCCCTTGGGAGAAATTCCCCGGATTGCGGTGACGCCGGATGAGGAGCGGTATGTCCCGGAAGGGGTAAAACAGATTATCAATCTGGGGCAGCGGACCTGCTCCGCCGACACCATGATTGAGGCGGCTATGCGTCTGGGGTTATCGGAGCTTTTGGAGGAAGAGGGGTTTCGGAATTATCAGGAATCGGTATGCGCCAATACCTACTATTTTGACCAGATGTTCAGCCGTTCCCGCCGGCTGGAATCTCAGTTCGACATGCTGATGGATGTACTGGACCAGGGAGTGGTGGCTGTAGATGAGAAGGGAGATATTTACGCCATCAATCCCATGGCCAGGGATATCACCCATGTTTTGGGCGATGCGGCCCTCAATCAGCAGGGTGGCCGGGTATTTCCTTATATTCCTTTTGACCAGTGCCTGAGAGACAAGAAAGAAACAGAACCCAAGGTGGTGCGTGTGGCCGGAAGCCTGGTCAGCGTCTATGTGCGGCCGGTGCTCAGAAGGGAACAGTGCGTAGGAGCCTTTGCTATTCTTCAGAAATTTAATGAAATGGAGCGCAGGCAGAATGAACTCAGGGGCCAGCTGATGAAAAAAGGCCAGGGCCACCGGGCAAAATACTGCTTTGACGATGTGATCGGTCAGTCGGAGGCTATCCGGTATACCAAGGAAATTTTGCGCAAAATGGCCAGAACGGAATCGCCGGTGCTGCTGATTGGGGAGACAGGAACGGGAAAAGAGCTGTTCGCCCATTCGGTCCACAATGCATCCAGGCGCAGCAGCCAGCCATTTGTAGCGGTTAACTGCGGGGCTATGCCGGAAAATCTGTTGGAAAGCGAATTATTCGGATATGAGGAGGGCGCTTTTACGGGAGCCAAAAAAGGAGGCAGACCCGGACTCTTTGAGTTCGCTCACCAGGGCACCCTCTTTCTGGACGAAGTGGAGGGCATGAGTCCCGCCCTTCAGGTGAAGCTTTTGAGGGTGCTCCAGGAGAGGGAAATTATGCGGGGGGAGGATATCTTTCTGATTCTGGAGCATTTCCGCCAGGAGATGGGAGGAAAATTCGCTCTGAGCCAGGAAATCCGTCAGCTCTTTCGGGAGTACCCCTGGTATGGAAATGTCCGGGAGCTTCACAATGTAGCCGAATATCTGAATTTTACCGGCCGGGATGTGATCACAGAGCGGGAGCTTCCGCCTACTTTTCAGGGATGGAAGTCCAGGGGAAAGGACCTCTCTCCAGGCGTTATCCGGAGATTGTCCCCTCATCCGGTTTCAGGAAAAGAAAACAGGACGGGCGCCAGGCAGGTGGTGCTGGAACTTCTGTTTGAAGCCTCGCGGGACGGCCTCCCCATCGGCCGGGATGGCATTCTGAAAGAAAGCGCCGAAAGGGGACTCCATCTGACCCAGCCACAGGTCCGGACGATTTTGAAAAGCCTGGAGCAGGAAGGATGTATACTGATTCGGCGGGGACGGGGAGGAAGTGTTATTACGGAGAAAGGAATTCAGGTTCTCCGAGAGAGGACTGAAAAAACACAGGAACCGGAAGGGTGAATAGGGAATCCGGACAAAGTTCACCGCAAAATCGAGTTAAAACGGGTGTTTGCTGGAAATAACCAAATAAAAAAGCAAAATTAACCCGCAAACATTCAAAAAATATGAGCCGGCAGAGTATGAAAAAATTGAAGAACAGATGAGCAATAAAGAAAACCATCGGAAATAGGGCTGATTCCGGTGGTTTTTTGTGCTTTTCGCAAGAAAGAAAAGAAAAAATCAATATTTTTTGGAGAATATGGTAAAGCTTGGCATAAAAAATGCTGAATAATAAGGCAGAACATGAAACAACGGAAGGGAGAATACCAGTATGAAATACAATTTTGATGAAGTGATCGACCGCAGCCAGAACCGTTCCTCCAAATATGACGAGCGGGTGAAGAAGTTCGGAACTGCCGATGTGATTCCGCTGTGGGTAGCGGATATGGATTTCCGCACCGCTCAGCCCGTCATCGACGCCTGTGTCAAGAAAGCCCAGGAGGGAATCTGGGGATATACCTCGCGGCCGGACAGTTACTTTGAGGCTGTTCAGGAGTGGGAGGTAAAACGGAACAACTGGAAGCCGGACATTTCCCTAATGAGCTGGAGCCTGGGCGTGGTTCCTGCCCTGTCGGCGATTGTGAAGCTGTTCAGTAAAGACGGAGACAAGATCATGATTCAGACGCCGGTTTACTCTGAATTCTACGATGTGGTGGAGGCCTGGGACCGTACCGTAGTGGAAAACAAGCTGGTGGAGGAGAACGGACACTGGCACATCGATTTTGACGATTTTGAAGCTAAGGCCAAGGAGTGCAACATTTTCCTTCTGTGCAATCCCCATAATCCTTTAGGACTGGTCTGGGATCCTTCCGACCTGCGCCGGATGGCGGAAATCTGTATTGCCAATGATACCCTGCTGGTTTCCGATGAGATTCATTCCGATCTGATTTTCCATGGAAAGCATCACACTGTTACTGCCAGCATTTCTCCGGAAATCTCGGATCATATAATTACCTGTGTTTCCGCTACCAAAACCTTCAACCTGGCCGGCCTCCAGGCAAGTACCACCATTTTCCCCAACATGGAAATGAAACGGGTTTACGATAAGTTTTGGCAGGGGATGGACATTCACCGCAACAACGCCTTCAGCTCTGTGGCTATGGAGGCGGCCTACCGCGAGGGCAAGGAGTGGCTGGAACAGCTGCTGGAGTACATCTCAGCCAACTTTGACTATGTCTGTGACTACTGCGCCAAGTATATTCCTCAGATTAAGCCAAACTGTCCCGACGCTACCTATCTGATGTGGCTGGACTGCCGGGATTTGAATATGACCAACGAGGAGCTGAGGGATTTCTTTATCCATAAAGCGAAATTGGGCCTGAACGAGGGATATACCTTTGGACGCAGCTTAAGCGGTTATATGCGTTTGAATGCGGCCTGCCCCCGGGCTACCCTGGAAAAAGCCATGGCCCAGCTGAAGGCAGCGGTGGACGCTCTGTAAGCGTACGGTGAACGGAAAGGAGGAGTAATTAACATGTCAACATCATCCGATATCATGAAACAGAAAACCTTTTGGCAGCAGTATGGAAGCCTGATCCTGATTTTAGGGGGCATTCTGGTGGGCGCCCTCATCGGGGCTCTTGCCCCTTCGGTGGGTACTGCCATTAAGCCCATTGGCGATATCTTCCTGAATTTGCTGTTTACCATTGTGGTTCCTTTGGTGTTTGTGTCCATTGCTTCCGCTGTAGGCAGCATGGCCAACATGAAGCGGCTGGGCCGGATTCTGGGCGGCACCATCGGCACTTTCATCTTTACCGGGGCCATTGCCTCTGTCTGCGTGCTGATTTGGGTGAACATTTTCAGCCCTTCCGCAGGCACTACCATTGAGATGACCAGTACCGAGGTGGGCGAGGCGAAAAGCGCTGCTGAGCTGATCGTAACCTCCCTGACCGTATCGGATTTTCCGGAGCTGTGGACCAAGTCCAATATGCTTCCCCTGATTATTTTTTCCATTATTTTCGGCTTCTGCGTATCCGCCTGCGGCGGCGACGAAAGCCCTATGGGTAAGCTGCTTATCAACCTGAATGATATCATTATGAAATTCGTAGGCGTGATTATGACCATCGCTCCTCTGGGACTGGGCGCTTATTTTGCCAACCTGGTGGCTACCTACGGCATGCCGTTTATCGTGGCAATCATTTCCGCGTTCGTCCTGTCCGGCGCGCCGGGCGGCGGCCTGGTGGGGGAAATGCTGATCGTCAGCATGTTCAACTTCCCCGCGGAGGCGTTCCCCATCATTGCTACCCTGGGCTTTATCT
>URFM01000059.1 GCA_900547035.1 uncultured Clostridium sp.
TCCACCCTTCACTGCGAGTACACCGACCCGTTAGCTCTCCATGCCATCGAGATGATTAACGAGTATCTGATTCCGTCTTATAACGGGGATATGGAAGCCCGTGATAAGATGCATGACGCCCAGTGTCTGGCCGGCATGGCATTCTCCAATGCCCTGCTTGGAATCGTTCATTCCATGGCCCACAAGACCGGCGCCGCATATTCCGGCGGCCACATCGTTCACGGCTGTGCAAATGCAATGTATCTGCCCAAGGTAATCAAGTTTAACTCCAAGGAACCTGAGGCCGCTGCAAGATATGCGAAAATCGCCAAATTTATCAACCTGTCCGGAACCACCGATGAAGAGCTGACCCAAGCTTTAATCGACCGAATCCTGGAGATGAATAAAGCCTTGGATATTCCTGCCTGCATTAAGGAATATGAAGGCGGCATCATTGATGAGAAGGAATTCATGGAGAAGCTGCCTCAGGTAGCAGAACTGGCCGTAGGTGACGCCTGCACCGGCTCCAACCCCAGAACCATCACTCCCGACGAGATGGCGAAGCTGCTGAAGTGCTGCTATTATGATGAGCCTGTAAACTTCTAAAATTACATAGCATTTAAGAAAGGAAACCGGATTCAGCTCCACTGAATTGCGGTTTCCTTTTTTGATGTTGTATCTGTGTTCTTTATGCCTATGTGCTCTGTCTTGACAATTGAACTTTGCCGATGTATACTTTCTAATAGTTTGAATTCAAACCATTAGAAAGGAGGTCGACTCTATGCTGAACCAGGAACTCCACTATCTTCTGATGGTAGGCTACAACCTCAGCAACCGGGCCATCACCTCACGCATCGCCGGGACCGGCCTTCTGCCGGGACAGCCCAAAATTCTGGAATATCTGATGGAGCATGACGGCTGCACTCAGAAGGAAATCGGTGAGGGCTGCGGCCTGGACAAATCCACCATCGCTGTTCTTCTTCCAAAGCTGGACAAAGCCGGCCTGATTCGCAGGGAACCCTGCGTCACCGACCGGCGTTTTTTTCATGTGTATTTGACAGAGGAAGGGAAAGAGATGGGGGCGCAGGTGCGTCAAATCTGCGCTTCCTGGGATGAACAGGTATGGGGAAGCCTTCCTCCCTCTGAGCGCCAGGCCTTTCTCGACACCTTAAAGGCCTTAATCCGGCAGATGAAGGAGCTTTCGCCTCCCCGTTCTACCTGAACGCGGCATATGCCGTCCTGAAAGATATCACATTTCACACAAAGGAGAGATTTCAACCTATGAAACAGACTATCTGCCGTTATGCCTGGTTCATTCTGGGCATCGTCATCAATGGTTTCGGGGGGGGCTGCCATCACTAAAGCCGCTCTGGGAACCTCCCCCATCTCAAGTGTCCCCTATGTGCTCAGTTTGCGTTTTCCTTTTTCTCTGGGACAGTTTACCTTCATATTTAACATGTTTCTGATTCTTGGTCAGTGGCTTTTGCTGAAAAAAGACTTTAAGCCCTTTCAATTTCTTCAGATCGGTGTTACTTTTATTTTCAGCGCCTGTATCGACCTGAGTATGGCTCTGCTTTCCTTTCTGCAGCCGGATGGGATTTTCGCCTGTCTGGTTTCCCTTTTGGTAGGCTGTGCCATCCTGGCCTTCGGCATCAGCGTGGAAGTGGCTCCGGATGTTCTTATGGTCCCCGGCGAAGGCCTGGTGAGCGCCATTACCCGTGTTACTGGAAAACGCTTCGGCTCCGTAAAGCTGATCTTTGATACCACTTTAATGGCCTGCGCCCTAATTCTCTCTCTGCTCTTTTTTCAGGGTATCAACGGACTGGGCCTTGGGACCATCCTTTCGGCACTGATTGTAGGAAAGATCGTTAACTTTCTCAACCGCCATCTGAAGCTCATTACTTTGATTCGGCAGCTGAGGCCTCAGGAGACGGCAACTGCAAGCAGCAACTAAATCCTATATTTCAAAGTGTTTTTTTGAAAGTATTGTTTCCGATGCAAAAATAAAGTCGTTATCATAATGTTCGGCCTGTTCATTTACAAGAAGCCCGGTATGACAAACCGCCAGAGCCTTGCTGACAGGGTAAAAAACTCCGGAGGTGACGGTCTTATATCCACATACATTCAGGCTGCTTTCAATGCTTCTTGCCGCCGCAGTTTTCCCAGAGCCCGGGATTCCGCACAGCATAATAAATTTAACATCGTGTGTATCCGCCTTATATCCCTCTTTCCGAGCTTCTTTTTCACGCCGCCTTTCGGTATATAGAGAAATCGTCTTTCCTCTCTGGAATAATTCAACAAATGTTCATCGGTATTGCTGATCATGAAATCCGTAAGGATCTGATAATCCATAAAACGCTGCATAATCTCGCGGTCTATTCCGTTCTGAGCGCAGATCTCAATATATCCGTCATATAGAGACACATCGTTTTTGTTCTTCTGGCTTTCGACCACCTCATAGGCAGGTATAAATTCTACCTTTTCCGATGTAAAGGCTCTGCACCGGCATAAAACGGTCCGATCCTCCGTAACAGAAGCCGTATATTTCACAAAAGGAATATCGCTGTTTTGCAATTCATGTATTTTTGATGCAAACACTTCATTAATCGACTGTTGTCCAAAATATTTTGTGCTTTCCTTTACGAGAACAGGCGGCGTCTGGCTCAGATCCCAGTATTTCTCCATCTGTCCGCCGAGAGAAGCGTTGGGGTCATAGGATGTCGCGTTATGATAAGGCGCCTTGCCGTCATGGTATACGGAAAGATTTGAAAAATTTATATCCCTATAGGAGAGCGCAACGCCTTCAGGGCGAATCCAGTATGCATCCGTCATGCTCAACGCCAGATTTTTCGCCAAATAGCTTCCGGCATTGAGATAGCCGGCTTCACGCAGTATATCCTTAAGGACCGTACGTGAAGCCGGTACGGAGCGAAACTCCCACCATTTTTTTATTTTTCTGTCGTCACTGTTACCCAGGAAGGGGGATTCTCCAGTTCTAAGGTCGCGGTAATTTACGATTCTGCCCATCGTGTCATCATAGCTCAGGACACCACAGGTATTGTCTTTGTGCATTAAGAAACATTTAACCATGCGCCCTCCTATATCAACCTTCGGATTTTTTTATGATACCACAAGATCCGTCGTTTTAAAACTGAAGCAACTATCGCTGAACCATCGTCCTTCCATATTTATTTTTAGTGAATATACGAATAGCAGGGGCTAAGGCACCCCTTTTGTGCAATAGCCCCTACAACTCCTGCCTAATCTCCGTCCCCGTAGAATATCCCGCCTGCGAAAATTCGTGCCCCGCCTGCATAGCCGACAGTTCTTCCGTATAAACTTCGAAAGATACTTTTTCTCCATCTATCTGGCAGGAATCGGGGACGGTATAGGAATAATCCTGATATCCTGCCTGAAACTCCCGAACAGCAACATATTTTCCCTCCTCAATCTTCCCAAACCGGTTCCATATAACCCCCTGATGGGTATCATGCTGTTGAATCAGGTTTCTTTTCGGGCTGTAGTAAAAGGAGCCGTAAACACCGAACTGCCCTAGGCATACCGTCTGCCCCTCGTAATAGGTATATAGATAAGCGGCAGTCGCATGAATACCATCTGGCGCAATCACCAGCTCCGGTATCTCATCCTCATCGATATACACATATTCGAATCGGGGAGATTGCGTTGCAGCCCGACTTGCGTAATATCCCGCCGGTTCCCCATATATAAGCTCAAACTTATAGGACACCATCGCCTTCTCATAATCGGATACCTCCACCAGCTGCTCCTTTACTTCCAAAAGAGTTTCCCATGCATGGAGCATCTGCCCCCTTTCTTCTTCCCGGTCTGTGCTGCCCTCATTAATGGAAACCAGCCGGATTTCCTCCATATCTTCCAGGGAGCAGGGCCTGGAGCTCAGCGTACCTCCATCATAGAACCAGCCGCTATAACCGGAAATGTAATTGCCTGTTATCACACAGGGAATCCCGTCCAATTTTCCTGTACAGGCCAAAATTTCCTCGGCTCCTTCCATGATAATATCCCGTCTTTCCTACGCAAACCGCTTCCTCCCCCTGGCAGGCCCAGACCTCCAGGGTATAATCGTAGTTAAAGGAATCCATATATCCGATGAGCAGCTCCATAGTCCCATTGCCGTCCATATCCAAAAGCTGCAGGTAATTCACTCCGCCCCCGTAAACGCACCACCCCAGATTTCTCAGTTCGAACGTCCCATATTCCGCCTCATAGGCTTTCACGACCTCGCCGTATGCCGCAAAATAGTCCGGGCGCTTTACCTGGATTTCTCCAAAGTTCCGGTAACGGTGGGGCTGAATGGAGGCATCCACGGTTTGAAGCAGGACATCATTGCAGGAAATCTCTATCCGACAAAGTCCCTCCTCCCCTTCCAGCCTGTGGAACGCAAAACTTCCATCTGCCTCCGGAATTGTAAAAGCCAGTACCTCCCCCCTCCGAATCCCGCAGAGTAAGGTCATACAGCTCCCACTCAGGAGCTTCCTCCCCTTCCGGAGCGGTCAGGGTTCCCCGGATTCCGGCCCATAACGTATAATTCTTTGCATCCGGTTCCCGCACGAAAATGTCGGGGCCCACATTGGGATACTGGGGCCTGCCCCTTGAATTCCACTCATTCTTTGCCCTTGCAAGGGCTTTTTCCACACTATAATAATACGGTTCGTTCATGTAGGAAAAGGTCAGGGCAGCCATGGCCTGTGAATAACCGGTATTAATATCCTCCGTCCCTTTATTGGCAATAACCACCTGAGCGCCTTTTACCAGAAACGCTTCTGCCAGCCTGTCGTCCTGGCCGCTTCTGCATGCGGACAGATAAACCATGCCCTCATCCATAGCCGGGAGGAAGATTCTTAAGTATTCCGGTGTCAGGGCATAGACATTTTTCCCTCCTACCCGTGCCATCGTAACCATTTTAGTCCTTAAGTATACGTCCTGAATCCCGATTGCGGAGCCCAGCGCGTCACCCAGGGATTCCGCTTCCGATGTCAGAAGGACAGGCCCTAACTCCTGACAGTAGTGCCCGTGTCCATCCCATACCAGAACCTGACAGCCATCGGGAATTTCCGGGAAAAATTCCTGCTCATAGGCAATCGTCTCCCCATGCAATTTGGTCACATCCGAAAAAGATTCCAATATCTGCTGAAGAACATCTTCCCCATCCGCTACTCCCTGCGGATTATTCCAGGCCCATTTGACTCCATAAAAAGGAAACGCCGCCACCGTATTAATACCCTTCCCGCCTGCCAACGTATCCTGCCGGGCAGCGTGATAAAGATAGGTAAGCCCGCTGGCAAATTCCATGTAAATGGTATCATCCTGCCGACTGTAATAGGTAATGGCCCCGGCTTCCTTCTGCTCCTTTACCGCCCCTTCCGCTTCATCCATCGCCTCGGAAATCATCCCCGCATCTACTGTCCCGTCTGCTTTCTCATATGGCCGGACTGCCTCAGAGAGCGTTTCTGTACATTGTTCAAATTCCTGAATATCTTCCTGTGTCAGTTGGGCTTCCCCGGAATCCGCTCTCAGCCATCCAGCATATAAGACCAGCTCGCCCAATACTTCTTCGCCAAAGGAATACGGTTCCCGGCAGTCTTCATCCAGATACCACCTATCAAATATATAGCCCTCCCGTACAGGAAAAGGAGGGCACGTTGCCGTCCCGCCCCTGGAAATCCACTGCGTCTCCGGCGCGTATTTGATTTCATCCGTACCGGCATTGTGTTCAAAGCTTACCGGTATCTGGCCGTCTGAACTGCCGGGATTCCCTATATGCCCCCGGAGCAGATAGACTCCTGCCCCGCCTGCCGTCCCCAACATGAGTGCCGCCAGAAACGCAGCTGCTGTCTTTCCTTTGCTCCAGGACATTTAACCTCCTCCTTTGTTTTTCAACCTTCCCTCCGCAGCGCCTCCACCACCGCCCGCCTGGACCTCTCCTCCACCTGCAAAGTCAGCCCCGGCTCATTGATATGCTCCAGATAATGGGCGTCAGAATTGCTGATAATCCGACAGCCCTCCAGATACGGATGGTCCCGCAGGAGCCCGTGAAGTTTTCCCAAATCCTTGACCTCCGCCGTCACAAAGCGGCTGTCCGGAGGGATAAATCCCAGGTTGGCAATGAGACTGTTGGCGTTCTTGTCGATGTGGGCCGGAAACATAACTCCGTCAAATTTCAGAGCCAGGTCCCAAAGATCCTGAAAAGAAATCTCCGTGGCATTAATCAGAAGATTTGGCTCCTCCCCGCAAATCCGGTCATGGCAGTCGTAAATCTGCTGTCTGCCGAAGATCTCCGTTCGGTTGGGAAATTTCATCAACCGCTCATAGACGTAGGAGTCAAAATCCAGGGCCCCATCCAGATTTTCAAAAAGACAGACCGCATGGACCTCCTCCGCCGTCGTCACCTCGATGCCCGGCACAGCCAGTATCCCGTACTCCTCCGCCGCCGCCAGGAGGGCGGGGCAGTTGCGGCAGGAATTGTGGTCCGTCAGTGCAATCAGGTCCAGTCCCTTTACCATAGCCATCCCGGCAATATTGGCCGGAGTCATATCCTCATCCCCGCAGGGTGACAGACAGGAATGGATATGTAAATCGTAAAAAAGATTCATGGATTTAACAGCTGCCACACCTTCAGGGCCGCTTCAAAAACTGGCATGGAAGTGGACAGCACCGTAATTCCCTGCTGTCTGGCCTTGGCTGCGGCGTTTTCATCTAAAGCCGCATCCTCTGCCAGAATGACGCAGGCAGCATCCGCCAGAGAGGCCACCGCCAGGGTGTTGATATTGGCCATCACCGTCACCCAGGCGCAGCCCTCGGGCGCCCGGCTCATGGCCACGCTTAAAAGATCGCAGCAAAAGGGCTCTGTAATCTGCCGTTCCAAATCATCTCCCGGATTCACCGTCCGGAAGAGTTCCATCTCCATCAGTTCCTGCACGGTCATGTTTCTCTCCCTCTTTCTTGTCAAGCAGGGACATTTCCTCGGAAATTCTCCCTATGTACTCTTTAATCAGCTTTAAGGGCTCCTGCTTCTCGATTCCTCCGTCTACCAAATCCTCCGCCAGAAGGGAAACCTCCTCCGAAAGCTTGTGCAGATTCTCTCTCAGATAATAAACGCAGTCGCTTTCATTGGCCTCCCCCCGCACAATATCCTCCGCCAGGGCCTTGCAGGTAGGCGCTCCGCAGGAACCGCAGTCCAGCCCCGGGAACTTTTTCATCAGCCGTTCTACCTGATTCAATCTTGAAAAGCTCTCCATCATGGTATTTCCTAGGCTGAATACCGGCTCATACTGGACGCCTGTGGTCCAGGGAATAATCTGCTGGCTCAGCTCATCAATATGAGTCCTGGCCACCGGCATATATTTGCGAAGCCGTTTCAGCTTCACCTCCGCCACATAAGGATTCTCCACTGTCAGCACGCCGCCTACGCAGCCCCCGTTGCAGGCGTTCAGCTCCACAAATCTCAGGTTGGTAAATTTCTGGTCTTCCATGTCCTCCAAAACCCGGATTACATTTTCAATGCCGTCTGCCGCCAGATAGCTTTCGGTAAAAAGGCCGCTGGCCTCGCCGCCGCTGTGGCCCCAGCTGATACCGATTTTTCCCGCTGTTCCGATAGACGGATACTCTTCCCTCCCAACCGCCTTCATACAGGCCAGAAGCTTGGGGTACACATCTTTAATAGCCAGAACCTTATCCACCTGGCTCTTCTCCGTCCCCAGAGGAGCTTTCACATAGGTCACCTTGGAGGGACAGGGGGAAATGAAAATAATGCCGATTTTTTCCCGGGGCAGTCCTGTTTTTTCCATAGCCCTCTGTGCAGCCAGCACCGCAGCCACCTCCACCGGAGGGTTCAAAGGCAGCAGATGAGGAATCAGATTGGGAAATCTCACCCGGATCAGCCGCACCACCGAGGGGCAGGCCGTGCTGATAAATGGCAGATCTTCCTCGTGCTCGGAAATATACTGGCGGGTGGCCTCGCTGACCAGCTCCGCCGCCGCTCCCACCTCGAACACATCGTCAAAACCCATGCGGATCAGGGCGTTGAGCACAATGTTCACATCGTCCAGGTTATTAAACTGGCTGTACAGTGAAGGGGCCGGCAGAGCTACCGTATATTCGTACTGCCGGATACAATCCAGACGGTCGTAGGTCGCGTGCTTGGCGTGATGGGGACAAACCCGGATGCACTCTCCACAATCGATGCAGAATTTATTGTTAATGCTGGCCTTGCCTCCCCGCACCCGGATGGCCTCCGTGGGGCAGCGCTTGATGCAGTTGATGCACCCCTTGCACAGGGAGGCGTCCAGCCTTACGGAATGATAAAACTTATCCATTTTCCTCGCCTCAAATCTTCACTTTCATGGTAATCTTAGTCCCTACTCCAAGCTGGGTTTCAATCTCCATCTCATCGGAATATTTTTTCATATTGGGCAGTCCCATGCCCGCCCCAAATCCCAGAGAACGGATCGCATCCGGAGCTGTGGAATATCCCTCCTGCATAGCCAGCGAAACATCTGGAATTCCCGGCCCTACGTCGTCCAGCACCATCAAAATCTCCTGAGGTGTAATCTCGACCATAATCTTTCCGCCTCTGGCGTGAATCACCATGTTAATCTCACCCTCATACATAGCAATCGCCACCTTGCGGACCGCTTCCGGGCTGACTCCCAGCTGTTTTAACTTCCGCTTCACATCGCTGCTGGCCTCTCCCGCCCTGGTAAAATCATCCGGGGATATTTCATAATTTAAACGAATTGCATCCTCCATATTACTTTCCCCCTTCAGCTGGCTCCCCCATGAAGTCCTGCCGCATAAAGCATTCCACAGGCGGAAAACATTCTGTGTCCGGTGGATAAAACTACCAGTCCCCGTTCCTTTGCCATCTCCAGCATTGCCTCATCAGGCTTCTTTCCCCTGACAAAAATCAGACAGACAATATCCAGCATCTCCGCGGTGCGAATCACCTGCGGATTGCAAAGCCCTGTCAGCAAAATGGAGTGATCCTTGGAAAAAGCCAGTACGTCGCTCATCATATCCGAACCGCAGGCGGTGCGCACTTCCCGGTCCAGATGTTCCTCCCCGACCAGAACCCGCGCACCTAAAATGTCTCTTGCATCTTTAACCGTCATACCTTTCCTCTCCTTTTTCTTTCCCATGGTTGAACGAAATCTGCTGGTATCCTTCATAATAGTCTATCACATTTCGCTGGATATTTTCAACATATACTTCTATTTTCCCCCTTCCACAATCGTTAGTTTTTTCACATTGACTGTGGATTTTTTTTATATTGTGTGTTAGAATATTGTTACATTGCACAATGCACAACACGTAAGGAGGTAAAAACGAATGGCTTGCAAAAAACCAACCGTTCCATTCTCTGGAACGCCGGAGCAGGAGGCAGAACTGAAGGCCGCGATTGCGGAACTTAAGAACGAGCCTGGTGCTCTGATGCCTGTCATGCAGAAAGCGCAGGAAATCTATGGCTACCTTCCCATCGAAGTACAGACCATGATTTCCGACGAAATGGGTATTCCGTTGGAAAAGGTCTACGGAGTATCCACATTTTATGCCCAATTTGCCTTACAGCCCAAGGGCAAATACAAAATTTCCGTCTGTCTTGGCACTGCCTGTTATGTAAAGGGCTCCGGAGATATTTTTAACAAGCTGGAGGAGATTCTTGGCATCACCAGCGGCGAGTGTACCCCGGACGGCAAATTCTCTCTGGATTCCTGCCGCTGTGTGGGAGCATGCGGACTGGCCCCCGTTATGATGATCAACGGCGAGGTTTACGGACGCCTGACTCCTGACGACGTGCCTGGTATCCTGGCCAAATATAATTAACGCTTATGCTGCCTGAGATTTCCTTAAACGTATTGGATATTGCGGAGAACTCTACCAGAGCAGGAGCCGCCTTGGTCTCCATTCTTGTAAAGGTCAATCACAAGGACGATACTTTGACCGTAACCATCGGCGACAACGGCTGCGGCATGACGCCGGAGCAGGTAAGCCATGTAACCGACCCCTTTTTCACCACCAGAACTACCAGGAAGGTAGGGCTGGGCGTTCCGTTTTTCAAGCTTGCCGCGGAAAGCACCGGCGGGCACTTCCATATTGAATCGGAACCGGGAAAAGGCACCTCGGTAACTGCGGTGTTTGGGTTGTCGCATATCGACCGGATGCCTCTGGGGGACATTACTTCCACAATCCACAATCTGATCATCTACCATCCGGATACGGATTTCATCTATACATACCAGTATGATGACAGCTCGTTTACACTGGATACCAGGCAGATGCGGGAAATCCTGGATGGAATTCCCTTAAACGCGCCGGAGGTATCAGACTACATTTTAGAATATCTGACGGAAAACAAACAGGAAACCGACGGTGGAGCCATCATCTAGTGTACAGGCTCCCCTGCACAATCTTTTGGCACTCTTTTAGAAGGAGGAAGGTTAAGACATGAAAACTCTTGCAGAATTAAAAGCAATTCGTGAAAAGATGCAGAGCCAGGTCAATCTGCGTGCCGAAGACCACGACCACATTCGCGTGGTAGTTGGCATGGCTACCTGCGGTATCGCCGCAGGCGCAAGACCTGTTTTAAATACCCTTGCACAGGAAGTTCAAAAAAAAGGGCTGACGGACAAAATTTCCGTTACCCAAACCGGCTGCATCGGATTATGCCAATACGAGCCCATCGTTGAGGTCATGGAACCCGGTAAAGAAAAAGTTACCTATGTGAAAATGAACCCCGAAAAAGCCATGGAGGTTCTGGAGCGCCATCTGATCGGCGGCCATGTGGTTGACAAATACACCATGGGCACCGCGGATGTAAAGTAAAGGAGGAATCCCATCATGTATCGTTCACATGTACTTGTCTGCGGCGGCACCGGATGTACTTCCTCCGGAAGCCCCCAGATCATGGAAGCTTTAAAATATGAGATCAAACGTCAGGGCCTGGAAGATGAGGTGGCGGTAGTAGAAACCGGCTGTCACGGACTCTGTGCCTTAGGCCCCATCATGATTGTATACCCGGATGCCACCTTCTATTCCATGGTGCAGCCCGGAGACATCCCCGAGATCGTTTCTGAGCATCTTCTGAAGGGCCGTGTGGTCACCCGACTGCTCTACCAGGAAACCGTCAGTCCTTCCGGCGGTATTAAGGCTTTAAGCGATACGGATTTTTACAAAAAGCAGCACCGCATTGCCTTACGTAACTGCGGCGTCATCAATCCGGAAAATATTGAAGAGTACATCGGTACCGGCGGATATGAAGCTCTTGGCAAGGTACTGACGGAAATGACCCCTGATGATGTGATTCAGGTTCTCCTGGATTCAGGCCTGCGGGGCCGCGGCGGAGCCGGATTCCCCACCGGTCTGAAGTGGAAGCTGTGCAAGCAGAACGATGCGGATCAGAAATATGTCTGCTGCAACGCCGACGAGGGCGACCCCGGCGCGTTCATGGACCGTTCCGTTCTGGAGGGCGATCCCCATGCGGTACTGGAGGCCATGGCCATCGCAGGATACGCCATCGGAGCAAACCAGGGCTATATCTACGTTCGTGCCGAATATCCCATCGCTGTTGAACGTCTGAAAATTGCCATCAAGCAGGCCAGAGAGATGGAACTTCTGGGAAAGAATATCTTCGGCTCCGGCTTTGACTTTGATATTGACCTGCGCCTGGGCGCCGGCGCATTCGTCTGCGGCGAGGAGACGGCTCTCATGACCTCCATCGAGGGCAAGAGAGGCGAACCCAGACCCAGACCGCCCTTCCCGGCTCAGAAAGGACTTTTTGGAAAGCCCAGCATTTTAAATAACGTGGAAACCTATGCCAACATTCCCCAGATCATCTTAAACGGCCCTGAGTGGTTCGCCTCCATGGGTACGGAGAAGTCCAAGGGCACCAAGGTATTCGCCTTAGGCGGCAAGATCCACAACACGGGACTGGTGGAGGTTCCCATGGGAACCACCCTGCGAACCGTCATCGAGGAGATCGGCGGCGGCATCCCCAACGGAAAGAAATTCAAGGCAGCCCAGACCGGCGGCCCCTCCGGCGGATGTATCCCAGCCGAGCATTTTGACGTTCCCATCGACTATGACAACCTGATTGCCATCGGCTCCATGATGGGTTCCGGCGGACTGATCGTCATGGACGAGGACGACTGTATGGTGGACATCGCCAAGTTCTTCCTGGAATTCACCGTAGAGGAATCCTGCGGAAAATGTACCGCCTGCCGTATTGGAACCAAGCGTATGCTGGAAATTCTCACCAAGATCACCAAAGGACAGGCCACCATGGAGGATCTGGATAAGCTGGAAGATCTGTGCTACTATGTCAAGAGCAACTCTCTGTGCGGACTGGGCCAGACGGCTCCTAACCCGGTGCTCTCCACCCTGCGGTATTTCCGCGATGAGTATGAGGCCCATATCAAGGAGAAACGCTGTCCCGCGGGAGTCTGCAAGGCGCTGCTCTCCTACAACATTGACCGTGATAAGTGCCGGGGATGTACTTTATGTGCCCGCACCTGCCCGGCCGGCGCCATCATGGGTTCCGTGAAGAATCCTCATGTCATCGACCAGACCAAGTGCATCAAATGCGGCGCCTGCATGGAGAAATGTAAGTTCGGCGCAATCTACAAGAAATAGTAAGGGAGGGAACAGACCATGGAAACCATTAATCTGAAAATCAACGGCATTTCGGTCAGCGCCCCCAAGGGTTCTACCATCCTGGAAGCTGCCAGACTGGCCCACATTGAGATCCCTACTCTGTGTTTCTTGAAGGAGATCAATGAGATTGGCGCCTGCCGTATCTGTATTGTAGAACTGAAAAACGGCAAGATGGTAACATCCTGCGTATATCCGGCTGAGGAGGGCATGGAGGTATTTACCAACACCCCCAGAGTCCTGGATTCCAGAAAAAAGACGCTTCAGCTGCTTTTATCCAATCACAACCGTTCCTGCCTCTCCTGCGTCCGCAGCGGACACTGCGAGCTTCAGGAACTGGCTCATTCCCTGGGAGTAGAGGATGAGTCCTACTACGACGGCGAGATGACGGAAACTGAGATCGACACTTCCGCCGCCCACATGATCCGGGACAACAGCAAGTGCATTCTCTGCCGCCGCTGCGTGGCAGTCTGCGAGAATGTCCAGGGCATCGGCGTCATCGGCGCCAACCACCGCGGCTTCCAGACTCAGATCGGCTCCGCCTTTGAGATGGGACTGGGCGAAACCTCCTGCGTATCCTGCGGACAGTGCATCGCGGTCTGCCCCACCGGCGCTCTGACCGAAAAAGACAGCACCGCCGATGTTTATGCTGCCATCGCCGATCCGAAGAAGCATGTCATCGTGCAGACGGCTCCCGCTGTCCGGGCTGCTCTGGGCGAGGAATTTGGACTTCCCATCGGCACCAATGTAGAAGGAAAAATGGCCGCGGCCCTGCGCCGTCTCGGCTTTGACAAGGTATTTGACACCGACTTTTCCGCGGACCTGACCATTATGGAGGAGGCCCACGAGTTTATTGACCGGGTGCAGAACGGCGGCGTTCTTCCCCTGATCACCTCCTGCTCCCCCGGCTGGGTGAAATACTGCGAGCACTATTTCCCGGATATGACGGAGAATCTGTCCTCCTGCAAATCGCCTCAGCAAATGTTCGGAGCCATTGCCAAATCCTACTATGCGGAGAAGGCCGGCATTGATCCGAAGGACATCGTCAGCGTCAGCGTGATGCCCTGTACCGCCAAGAAATTCGAGATCGGACGCCCGGATGAGGATGCCAACGGTGTTCCGGATGTGGATTTCTCCATCACCACCAGAGAACTGGCCCGGATGATCAAAAAGTCCGGCATCCGCTTCCTGGATCTGCCCGATGAGAAGTTCGATGAGCCCTTGGGCCTTGGCACCGGCGCAGGCGTGATCTTTGGCGCGACCGGCGGCGTGATGGAGGCGGCTTTAAGAACCGCAGTGGAAACCCTCACCGGAGAAGAGCTGCCCAAGCTGGACTTCACCGAAGTCCGGGGTACCAAGGGTATCAAGGAGGCCACATACAACGTAGCTGGTATGGAAGTAAAAGTAGCGGTAGCCTCCGGCCTGGGCAATGCCAGAGAACTGCTTAATAAAGTAAAGTCCGGCGAAGCTCACTACCACTTTATTGAAATTATGGGATGTCCCGGCGGCTGCGTCAACGGCGGCGGACAGCCTCAGCAGCCAGGCTATGTACGCAATACTACCGATATTCGGGCTCTCAGAGCTAAGGTTCTCTACGACAGCGATGCAGCTAACCCCATCCGCAAGTCCCATGAGAATCCTGCTATCAAGGAACTCTATGCCACTTATCTTGGCGAGCCCGGAAGCGAGAAGGCCCACCACCTGCTGCATACGACTTATGTGAAGAGGAGTATTAATCAGCATTAATCGCTCATAATAAGGAAATCCCCCGCTTCAAGCGAATCAACGATTCACCGGAGGCGGGGGATCCTTTTGTTATGAGCACTTTAGTTCTGTCTTTATATTGATTACATTTTGCTCCACTTTTTGTACCATGCGGCTACCGTCTTCTCATCTTCCTCTAGAATGTCAGCTGCTTCCTGAGGCGAGTAGCCCTTGCGGTACAAGTTGCGGGCGGTTCTGATAATCGGAATCATTAACCGCATTGTAAAGCTGGAGCAAATCTTCTTTTCCCTCGAAAATCCTGATAAACAGCCGGTCCTTGTACCCCCGGTTTGCCCTGCGGCGGTTTCCCTTGCAGCGCCTTGCCGTTCGCCTTTTTCTTGCCATAGGCAGCCTTCTCCTTTCATTGTACTAAACATGGTTTTCCTTGTAAAGGGTGTTTTCGGCTGTGAAAATGCAGCCATAGATATCCGGATTCCCCGGATAAAATGAAGTATGTTGCAGTATGAACACTGCTGATGTGGCTATTCTATCAAATGAAGTGGGATAATGAAGGCGCCTAAGGGCCCGAAACAACAAACCCAAACAACAGAAACCCCCAGCAGAACTCTTTTCCTGAAAAGACATCCCGCCGAAGGCTTCTGACATGATTCATTTTCGCCCTTAATCTTCTTTTAATTCCTCCGCAGCCGACTCCTCCATTACCCTCCATCTCAGCACTACCCGGAACAAATCTCCCTCCACAGACAATTCCATCGTGCCGTCCTGAAGTTCCGTAAAGCTCTTGGCAATGGCCAGTCCTAGGCCGGAGCCCTCCGTATTCCTGGATTCGTCTCCCCGGACAAACCGCTCCATCAGCTCCTGGGGAGATACGGTCACCTCCGCCGCGGAAATATTCATCAAAGTAATGACTACCCACCCATCCTGTGTTTCCAAGGTCACATAGGCCCGGGTGTTCGGCATGGCGTATTTTGTAATGTTTACCAGAAGATTTTCAAAAATCCGGTAGGTCCGCTGTCCGTCCAGATTGGCGATTACCTTTTCTTCCGGCAGCTTCCAGCGGAAATCCACGCCGCAGCCGGCGATTCGCTCAGAAAGCTCCAGTCGTACTTCTTTTATAAGACTCACCAGATCCACCGGCTCCAGATTGAGATTCACGCTCCCGCTGCTGGCCTTGCTGACCTCGAACAAATCCTCAATCAGCACCTTCAGGCGCATAGACTTCTGCTCCAGCACATCAATGTAGGAATCCCTCTCCTCTTCTGTAATTCCCGGCTGTTTCAAAAGATTCACATAGGTGATAATAGCCGTCAAAGGCGTTTTTAAATCGTGGGACACATTGGTAATCAGCTCCGTCTTGGTCCGCTCGCTTTTTACTTCCTGGTCCACCGCCTTTTTAAATCCCTGGCGGACCCGAGCCAGCTGCTCCTTCAGCGGTTCAAAAAGTCCCAGATTTTCCGTTACATCCACATCTAAATTCCCTTCTGCCATCTGGTTGATCGCATTTAACAGAACATCGTATTTTTTCTGCATCTGCTTCCAATATCTCTGAATCAGTACAAACAGCACCAGAGAGTAGATAATCAGAACACCAATTCCCGCAAACCATAGCAGAGAAATCAGAGCCAGAATAATGAAGTTGGCAATAACCGCCTTTCCAATAGCCTTGGTAGAATTGGAATGCCAGTCCACCTCATTAAAGGGATTCAGACAGCGTACCACCCACCGTTTTATAAAGCGGCAGAATCTCAAAATCCAGGTTCTCTCCTTCAGATACCGCCACAATCCCAGCCGGAACACAGCGCCGGCACTAACCGCCATCCAGAAGAGACTCCCGTAGACGAACATCCACATGGCCAGGTTTGCCAGAAATTCCAGGATCTCTGCCACAGCAGGCAAAATGCCCGCATCCGTCAGTTCCCGGATGATTTCTCCTCGGGTAGTCAGCTCAATCATCCCCGCCGGTACACCGCCGCATACAAGAGCGGTCCAGCAAAGAGCCAAAAAGCACATAGGTTCAAAGGACAGACGGCTGCACCTTCCCTCTCCAAGCCCCAGAGGCCGGACAGCCGGAAGAATCAGGGCTAAAAGAGCCAATACGCCTCCGATTGTGGCCACTACTCCATAATATCCTCCGGAACTGACATAATCGTGAAGCATAGGAGTTGTAGGGCCGTCGAGATATCGGAAATCCTCCAGATCAAACTGATACACAAAATTAACATCCTTAGGTCCTGAAAACACTACGCCGCTGTAGCGGTAATCCCCTGAAAGCCGCAGCTCCAGCGGGTCATAAAACTGGTAATTTGTCATCAAATTGCCCATTCGGTCCCTGTTTGCATCGGAGCCATCTACCGATTTCACTTCCATGGAACCGGATTCATCAAAATATAAAGAAAGGCGGATTTGTCCGTTTTCCAGCTTACGGGAAAAAAATGCCGATGGATTCTCCACATTGCTGCCCAAAACCTTTCCCTGCCGGTCCAGCATTTCATAAGGAAGGATCCGGCTGTACTCCCTTGCAAAGGACTGCCACTCCTGTCCTACCGAATCCATCGTGGCCTGCAGGTCCTCATAATAATAGGCGTCATAGGATAGATTCTCAGAATCTTCCCAGGTTTCGTCGCCAGAAACGCTGCTCGATCCCTGACCGCTTTGTTTCTGGCGGATTTTCTCTTCCAATCCCGGCAGGAATACCTGGGAAGGAGTAAGAATTTGTCCCGCTTCCTTCTGTTTCTGCTCCCGCCATGCCTGATAAATGCTGTTCATGATCTGTATGGAAGCAGAGTACTCCGCCTTACTGCTTTCCTCCATGGACTGCTCATAGCCCTCATGCCATCTTAACGCTTTCTCCTGCATATAGGGATATGCCAATACCGTTAAAAGGGACGCCGCCGTTACCAGCAGCAAGCAGAGACATACGCTGACTCTATGGCTGTTTTTCAATTTTGTATCCAACTCCCCACACCACCTTTACATATTTCGGGTCCTTGGGATTTACTTCGATTTTCTCGCGGATATTCCGGATATGGACCATCACTGTGTCCGTATTCACCGCCCGCTCGTTCCAGACCCTCTCATAGATTTCATCCGCCGGAAATACCCGGCCCGGATTCTGAATCAGCAGCAGGAGGATTCGGTATTCAATGGGAGTCAGCTTCACCGGCTTGTCATCTACCGTCACCTCCACGGTCTCCTCGTTAATTTCGAGGCCTCCCAGGCGGTGAATTTTCGGATTATCCGGCTGCTTCTGGTTCAGCCGCTCCATAAAGCGGTGGTAGCGGCGCAGTTGGGAATTGACTCTGGCCAAAAGCTCCATAGGGGTAAATGGCTTAGTAATATAATCGTCTGCCCCCATATTCAGGCCCAGAATCTTATCCACATCCTCCGACTTGGCCGACAGGAAAATCACCGGAAAATCATACTTTTCTCTCAGACGGACCACCATAGTGATGCCGTCCATTCTGGGCATCATCACATCTACAATGGCCAGCTGAACCTCCTCCTGCTCCAGGATTTTCAATCCTTCCACGCCATCCGCGGCCTGAAGAACCTGGTATCCCTGGCTTCTCAGGAAAATTTCAACTCCCTCTCTGATTTCCTTGTCATCCTCTACCAGCAGAATCCGATCCGCTCCCATACACCCTTCCTCCTTGCTCATGATGGTATCTTAACAGCCAAAACAAAAAAGCGTCTTCATAAAATGTAAAAGATTTTCTAAAGATTCCGCGCAAGCGCCCCAAAGATAAGGCGCTAAGTGCTCGTAACAATACAAAGTTCTAGGCTCGAAAAGACCTCGCCAAGTACTTTGCATGTATCGCACGTAAGCGCCCCAAAGACGGGCGCTAAGTGCTCGTAACAATACAAAATGCCAGCCCCGCTTACGGAGCTGGCTCGATAAAATTTTCAAACTTTAGTGGCGATGCATAGAGAACTTGTCCATGGGGTAATTCTTTAAGTTCTCTCTTACTTTCCGGCCATCGGCCTCTCCCAGCAGTTTGTCCCGATCCTTCTTGAACTCGTTTTCCGCCTTGCGCTTGCTGGGACCGCCTACGCAGCCTCCCACACAGGCCATGCCTTCGATAAAATCCTCAGGCAGACGGTTTACTTTCAGCATTAACAGAGCCTTCTTGCACTCCACGGCGCCGCTGCAGCGGGCAACTTTAATACCATCGGTGCTCTCTCCGGCTTCCTGCATGCACTCCAGAACCGCGTTGGTCACGCCGCCGCCGTTTCCGAAGCGCTTTCCGAAAATGGAACTCTCCTGGTAGTCATTGGGCTCGGGCTCCAAATCCACGCCCTTGGCCTGTATCATGTTGTAAATCTCTTCCAAATTTAAAACATAATCTGCATTGTCCTTTACATTTAAGTCCAAAGCCTCGCTCTTCTTGGCAATGCAGGGTCCGATGAACACGGTAATGGTTTCCGGATCCATAGCCTTCAACAGTCTCGATACAGCGCACATGGGTGATACGGTGGTGGACATATTATCTAAAAGCATGGGGAAATGCTTCTTGATCATGTTCACGAAAGCGGGACAACAGGAAGTGGTCATCTTTTTGCCTTCCTTATAGGCCTCTACCCACTCATCAGCCTCATAGGCGGCAGTCATGTCTCCTCCCAGTCCTACCTCCACCATATCGGCGAATCCTACCTTCTTCAAGGCTGTTTTCCAGCTGGCCATGGTAATCTCAGGTCCAAACTGTCCCTCCACGGAAGGAGCTACCATTGCCACCACCTTCTTGCCTGCCTTAATCAGCTTGATTACGTCCACCACAAAGGTCTTGGAATCAATCGCGCCGAAGGGGCAGCTGTGTACGCAGTTTCCGCACTCGATGCACTTCTTCTCATCGATTTCACAGATTCCGTACTCATCGTATGTAATGGCATCCACCGGGCAGCTCTTCTTACAGGGACGCTCCAGGTGAGCGATGGCGTTGTAAGGACAGGCCTGGGAACATTTTCCGCAGGACTTACATTTTCCGGGGTCAATATAGGCCCGGTCACGGCCCATACTGATGGCGCCGAAATTACAAGAATTCTGACATGCTTTTCCCATACATTTCTGGCAGTTGTCCGTTACCACGTAAGCGGCGATGGGACATTCCTCACATGCCGCATTGATAACCTGCACCACGTTTGCGGAATCCTTGCCCTTGGGACATTTTCCCTCTGCCAGACGAACTCTCTGGCGGATAATCTCTCTCTCTTTATAGATGCAGCACCGGTACTGAGCCTGGGGGCCGGGAATAATATCGTAAGGAATATCGTGCTCCTTCTCCTTCAGGTTGTCCTCCCAAGCGGCTTTGGAAACCGCGTAGAGCACCTCGTGCTTCAGCTTCAATATTGTCGCATCATTGGTTACCATTGATTAAACCTCCTCATAATCCCTATCTATCAAACAATCTACACTATTTGTATACAAAATGCAAGTCCAAAAACAGATACAAACCGGGAAAAAACGTCCACTTTTCCTAATAATAGGAAACTGTTACCTTTTTGCCCATCTCCTCGATGACGCTCTTTAACTGTTCCACCAGATTCTGCCGGATTCCCAGATCAAATGGGAGGCCGGGATTCTGGTAAGCGCTGTTGATGGCCTTGCCCACATACAAATGGACATCCGTACAATCCTCAATCAGCACCTTTGCCACCATGGAAGCGCCGTTGGGCTTATCCAGTTCCAGGAAAAATTCCTCAGAAACCGTTTCGTTCTTTACATAGCGCCGCA
>URFM01000060.1 GCA_900547035.1 uncultured Clostridium sp.
GGTTTTTTAAAGAATTTTGACATAAAAAATAGGTAGTATTTGACACTACCTTTGATGAATTGGGGGTAGACATATGAAAAGATTAAAACAATTTAAGGTACCGCATTCTCTTGCCATCGTGGTATTCGCCATGGTCCTGGCTTCCCTTTTAACCTGGCTGATTCCCGGCGGAAGTTTTGAGCGGATTGTGGATGAAGCCGGAAAAACCGTAGTGGTCCCGGGCAGCTACCACACCATAGAGCCCTCGCCGGTTAATCCATTGACGATTTTGGGGTATGTGTTTGACGGGCTCACCGACGCCGGGGATATTATTTTCGCCCTGATGTGCGCCGGCGGAGGACTTGGCATCGTACTTGCCACGGGAATGTTCCAGGGAGCCGCCTGCACCTTTGCTAAAAAGGCCAAGGGCGCCGAATGGCTGGTAATTGCGGTTCTGATGACCGTATTCACCCTGCTGTGCATCCCTATCAACCTGAACTATTTCATTCCCTTCGCCCCATTGGGCATCATCGTGGCAATGGCTATGGGTTATGACCCCATTGTGGGAATTTCCATTATCATGCTGGGCGGCGCTGTAGGCTTCTCCACCGGCGCCATGAACCTGGCCACCACCGGCACCGCTCAGGGGATTGCGGAACTTCCGGTATTTTCCGGCATGGGCTACCGTCTGTTCTGCATCATTCCCTTCCTGATTGTAACGGTCATCTATGTAATCCGGTATGGCCGCAAAATCAAGGCAGACCCCACGAAAAGCTATACCTACAACGTCCCCCTGGACCTGGCCGGATTCAATCCGGACGAGACGCCTGCCTTTGAAAAGAAGCATATCCCAGTTGCTATTGTGGTGGTAGCCTCCATCGGGTATATGATTTATGTGGCCCTGTTTTCCAGCTTATCCTACAAAAGCTCTGCCACCATTTTCCTCTATATGGGACTGCTGTCCGGAATCGTGTACCGCATGCCCGTCAATCAGATGTGCAAGGAATTTTCAAACGGCGCCAAGGGAATGGCAGGCACCGGCGTCCTCATCGGCTTTGCCTATGCCATCTCCGGCATCCTGGAAGCCGGAAACGTGATGGATACCGTTGTAAACGCAATGGCAAATATGCTGAACTATGTGCCGGACCTGTTCCAGGCTCCCGCCATGTTCCTCATGCATCTGGCTGTCAATCTGTTCATCACCTCCGGCTCCGGGCAGGCCGCCATCGTCATGCCTATCTTCGTTCCGGTGGCGGACCTGGTTGGAATGACCAGGCAGACGGCAGTGCTGGCCTACAACTTCGGCGACGGCTTTGCCAACTTTATTATGCCCCACGCCGCCGCTACCATGGGATTTGTGGCCTGCGCCAATATTCCGTTTACCAAATGGTTCCAGTATGTATTTAAACTGTTTTTAATCTGGGTTGTAGTCGGCATCGCCCTGCTCATGATTGCCACCGCCATCGGCTATTCATAATCGGGACATTTCCTCCTTCAGCAGCTCCAAAAACGCCTCCACCGTAACCGGCATATATTCCGACTGGTAATAACAGACCGCGCTGGCCCAGTAGGCCGGCAGGGCCGGGTCCAGGGGATAGAGGCGGATGGGGCTGCCTGTCTTTATCTCTTTTCTAAGATACAGCTCCGGCAGGATAGCCGCTCCCACTCCCTGGGCCACAAAGTCCAGAACGCTTGGAAAACCGTAGGTGGTCAGGGCCGTGGGAAGGGCGGCTCCTGCCTGTTCCAGCACAAAATCCGAAATCCTGCGGATTCTCTGCTGGTCGCTGAACCGAATCAGCGGCAAATCGCCCATATGTTTTAAATCCGCTGTCTGCTCCGGCCCGCATACCGGAATGGAAAATTTTTCGTGGGCCGCCAGCAGGAACCGCTCCTGAACCAGAGGGACCGCGACAAAGCTTTTTCCCTCCGGTTCTTTTTGATATGGATATTCTTTTGGGTACTGATGGACCAGGACCAAATCCAGTTCCCCCTTCTCCAGCTGCTGGGCCAGACCCGAGCTGTTCTTTTCCACCAGGCGAACGTCCACATTGGGGTAGCGCTCGCTGTATTTCCCCAGCACCCTGGTCAGAATCAGAATCGTGTTGTACCAGGAAGCGCCGATTGTAAGCTTTCCCCCGTTCATCTGGTTGCGGTTGGAAATTTCCTCTGAAAACTGGTCCCAAATCTTAAGAATCCGGCAGGCGGTTTCATAGTAGAGTTTCCCCCCGTCCGTCAGGACCAGGCCCGTTTTCTTCCGGTAAAAAAGGGGGCAGTCCAGGCTTTTTTCAATCCGCTTGATGCACTGGGTCAGGGAAGGCTGGGCCACATGGAGCTTTTCCGCCGCTTTGGTGATATTGTGCTCCTCCGCAATGGTCTTAATATAAAGAAGTTCCTTATCCGTCATTTCATATTCCTCCCCATTACATCCGTCCTTCTCTTGTCCGAAACGCCTTTTCTCTGCTCCTTAAAACTCCCTCAGCGCCTTCACCGCCGCCTCCACGTCCTCTTCCGTATTAAAATGAGAAAAGCTGAACCGCACCGTCCCCTGCTGTTCCGTTCCCAGGGCCTGATGCATGAGCGGAGCGCAGTGGCCGCCGCAGCGTGTATAGATTTCATGTTCCTGGGCCAGATAATCGCTGACCTCACCGGAATCTTCTTCCCCCATATTCAGGGATACAATGGCCGCCCGGTTCCAATCCTGAAAATCCCCATAAATGCGGATGCCGGGAATTTCCCTCACCTGAAGGTAAAATTCCCAGGCCAGTTTCTGTTCCTGCTCTCTCAGTTTTTCCATCCCCTCATCCAGAATATACGACACTGCCGCTCTCAGGCCCGCAATCCCATGCCCGTTTAAAGTGCCGGCCTCCAGCGCCGTGGGCATCTGGGTCGGATGGGTTTTGGAAAAGGTAAGGCTACCGCTGCCGCCGGACAGAAGGGGTTTCAGGGAAATATCCTCCCCCAGGCAGATTCCCCCCGTTCCCTGGGGCCCCATCAGCCCCTTGTGGCCCGTAAAACAGAGGATATCGATGGCATCCCTCTCCATATTAATGGGAAAAATGCCCGCCGTCTGGGAGGCGTCCACGATGAAGCAGGCTCCTGCCTCGCGGCACCACTGCCCCACCTGGCGGATGTCCACCAGATTGCCTGTCAGATTGGAGGCATGGGTGCAAACCACCGCCCGGACCCCTGGCACGATGGCCTTCTTCAGCGCTTCCATATCTAAAATTCCTGCTTCCTCTCCCACGCAGCCCACAATCTCCAGCCTGGCCCCGGCCTGCTCCATCTCGTAGAGGGGACGCAGCACGCTGTTATGTTCCAGGACTGTAGTCACCACTCGGTCTCCCGGCCCAATCAGGCCCTTGATGGCCATATTCAGGCTCTCCGTGGAATTGGCGGTAAAGGCCACCCGCTCCGGGCCTGGGGCATGAAACAGCCGAGCCAGCATCTCCCTGGTCTCATAGATGACCCGGGCGCTGATTAAAGCCGGCGCTCCCGTCCCCCTAGAGGAATTTCCCATGGTATTGATGGCCTCCGCCACCGCCCGGGCCACCTGGGGCGGACGGTAAAAGGAGGTGGCGGCGCTGTCCAGATAAATCATGCCCCCTCCTTCGTCTCCAGGTACAGCAGAGCTTCCAGAACCGAGCCCGCGATGCAACGGGCCTTGTCGGAGATAGTAAAGCAGTTTTCATACTCGCTCTCCCTGGGGTCAATGTCCGCAATTTTAAATCCCTTGGTCACCGGATAGCCGTTGCGGATAAGTCCTCTTAAAATTCCATCCAGGGTTGCGGGAACCTCCACCTCCCCCTGGCCGGTTACCACCACGCCGATGGGCTCATCCTTTCGCACCTTATCCCCGATCCTGGTCCTGGCCCGGAAAATCCCCATGGCCGGGGAGTGGATAACCCGCTCTTTCCCGTAGCCTGCAATCACTCCGGGGACTCCCGTATCCGGCTGGGCGCATCCCCTCCCGATGATGCGTCCCAGGTTGTGCCCCCGGTTGGTCTCAATCACCAGGTCCACATCCTTGCCTGCCTCAAACCCCGGTCCTAATCCGATGGTTTTCGGCGCCATATCCCGGATGGTACCTAAATTTTTCTTTGCCAGGATGGCGTCCACCAGAGCCCAAGGCTTTACTTCCTCCAGTATTTTGCATTCCGGGTCCACCAGAAGGGGAATCTGACCCCTGGACAGGATTTCCTTGGCCTCCTTCCAGCCGGAAACCCGGACGCATTCCGCTCCTTCTACTTCGCTGACCCCGTCGTAGACTGCCTCTGAAAGAGCCACCTGACGGCGGATAGCCGAAGGAGCCGCGGTTTCCAGCACCAGGACCGGATAACCGCAGCGGTGAAGCTTATGAATGGTTCCGGTGGCGATGTCCCCGCCGCCCCGGACGATAATCAGCTGGTTTTCTCGTTCCATCTGTTCTGCCTCCTATATCCTTTATCATCTGTAACAGTTCAGGACGGCCTGAACTGTTACTATGCATTATGGCTTTACAATCTTCCCGGCCTCCATAAGCCTCTGGGTAATCTCATACATATTGGTGACTTCCCCTACCGCCAGCTTTTCCGTCAGGCCATAGTGATTGAGGCAGGTCCCGCAGGTAAGGATTTCCGTTCCCCGCTCCTTCAAATCCTTCAAATCCTCCAGGGATGCCGAGCCTTCGCAGGAAAGCCGGGCTCCGCCGTTGTACAGGAGCACCGTCTTAGGCGGTTCCTCCAACTGGGCCAGAGCGTAGACAAATCCCTTCATCAGAAGCTTACCCAATTCCTCATCTCCCTGTCCCATCTGATCGGAGGACAGTACGGCGATGGTGGGGCCGCTGACCGCCGCCTTCTCCGGCTCCACGCTGCAGGAGAGCAGTTCTTTCTCCCATTCCTCCGACGAAGCCTCCCCAGCTTTGTTCGGACCGTCCGCCTCGATTCCCACTACAAATTCCCAGTCATTAACCTTCTTCCAGGTGGATTTCAGTCCCTTGTGGTCCGCCATCTTCCGAAGGTTCTGAACCGCAATCTCATTATCCACAATAACTTCTACAATCTCTCCTGCTTTGCAGGTTTCCAGAGCCCTCTTGGCCTCGATTACCGGCATAGGGCACTGCTTTCCTCTCTCGTCCAATTTCATACCATTTTCTCCTTTTGTTGCTATGAAGATTTCGCTCCTATTTTTGAGGCGGTTAGCGGACCAGCACCGCTGTTTTCCCCCGCTCCGTGATTCTCCCCACAATCCCGCAGGGAAGTCCCAGGGCCTGAATCTCCTCCAGGGCCTGGTCCGCATCTTCCGGAGCGATGGAAAACAGCAGTCCTCCGGAGGTCTGCGGGTCAAAAAGGATTTCCTCCATGGCGAAGGAGACGCCTTCAAAATTTATCTTGTCCTGCACATGGTTTCGGTTTCTCTGTGCCGCCGCCGTCAGGTAAAATTCCTCTACATAGTCGGGGCACTCCGGAATAAAGGGAATCTGACTTATATCAATCTCTGCTCCCAGGCTGTCCCCCAGCATCTCGCACAGATGGCCCAAAAAGCCGAAGCCAGTTACGTCCGTGCAGCCGTGGATGCGGTATTTCCCCGCAATCTCCGATGCCCGACGGTTTAAGGTGGTCATGGAGCGGATGGCCAGCTCCATAGCGGAATCGGAAGCCTCTCCCAGCCTGGAGGCCGTACACACGATTCCCACTCCCAGAGGCTTGGTAAGAATCAGGGCGTCCCCTACATGACTTCCGATGTTAGTCCGAATCCGGTCCGGGTGGATTACGCCGGTAACGGACAGGCCGTACTTTACATCCGCATCCGCGATGGAATGGCCGCCGGCCAGAATGCCGCCCGCCTCCCGCACCTTCTCGCTGCCTCCCAGGAGGATTTTCCCCAGCACATTTAAGTCCATGGCCTCCGGAAAGCACACGATATTTAAAGCGGTTTTCACTTGCCCTCCCATAGCGTAGATGTCGCTCAACGCGTTGGCTGCGGCGATTTGTCCGAAAATGTAAGGGTCCTCCACCATAGGCGGAAAAAAATCCAGGGTCTGTACAATAGCCAGGTCATCCGTCAGCCGGTATACCGCCGCGTCATCGGAGGCGTCAAATCCCACTAACAGGTTGGGATCCGGGGTTTTCGGAATCTTCTCCAGCACTCTGGCCAGAATGCCCGGCCCCAGCTTGGCGGTGCAGCCTCCTCCTTTGCAGAATACAATTGGTTCCTCCTTCATCTCCTTCTCCTCCTTTTATAAATCCGCATAAAAGGGCTGCTCTTTTGAGAAGCAGCCCTTTCAGGGATTTTCCATATTTATTCAGCGGTTCTCATAGGTTCTATCTTACCATAGAGGATACGGCTTTTCAAGGTGTAAGCGATTGTAAAACATGACCGTAAAGCAGCAGGGGGCAAAGGGAAAATCCATAAAATCCGGCTTTCTCTTTGCCCCCTACCATACAGCAGATATTCAAAATTATGATGTAAGCATATTACGCAGTACGGACCGCTTCATTTCCATACGGACCGTTCTTTTGGGGTCTACCACCTGACAGAACTGAAGATTCCCCATGGCGCTGAGCAGCATCCCCGCCTCCTCCAGAGACATGTTAAGCTGCCTCATCACTACCTGAGTCATATCGTAGACCGCGGAAAATACCGCCTTTTCCAAATCCTCATCTGAGGCGATGGTATAGCAGGCCTCCTCTGTTTCCAGCATAGGGTTGCGGATAGAAATTCCCTTTAGAACTTCCACCTGAACATCCACTTCAGCCGGTATCTCCAGCCCTGTCACCATAATTTCCCCATCGCCCATACATGCATGGACATCTCCCATGGCAAGGAGAGCTCCTTCCTGAAAAACAGGAAGATACAACACGGTCCCTGCCCCGATGCGGGTGTTGTCCATATTTCCCCCGTGACTGCCCGGCTCTCCGCAGGGAATCGCCTCTTCTCCTGCGGGAGCCACTCCGATTACCCCAATCATGGGGCTGCATGGAATCCGGATTCCGGGGGAAAATTCCGCGATTCCATCCCGAACCCGGATGTGCTTCAGCGCATTTTCTTTCACCAGTTCTCCCAGAACCCCATTCCCGGGAATCGCAGCCATGGTTCCAAGCTCCGCCACCCGGATTTCCCGAATCGTAACTTTCAGGACATCTCCCGGCAGAGCTCCTTCAATCCAGACCGGGCCGGTGGCCGGGTTGATTGCATCCCAGTCCAGCCCCTCCAGACGGGCGTCCTCTTCCAAAAGCTGATTGTCAAAACAGTCTCTTGTAACAAACGTCAGCTCCGAGCCGCTTTTGACCTTCCAGCCTGGTCTGTTCTTCCCCCACATTGCATACACCGTCTGTCCTTCTACTCTCATACCTTCACCTCATCTTTTTCTGTCTCCGTTTACAGGGAGCCTATTGCGCAACTGTTATGTTCTTCACATAGAAGTTCCAGAACCAGCTGCCTGTCAGCTGGGATATGCCTCCCGTAATCCGGTCATTGACTCCAAATAACCAGTTCTGATGAGTCCAGATATAATTGGGAACCTCGTCATTGATAATGTCCAGAGCCTGGAACATCAGCTGAGTTCTTTCTGCATCATCGGTGGAGGAAGCCTGAGCCAGCAGCAGCTCGTCTACCTCCGAATTCTGATAGGCGCAGGAATTGGAGCCTCCATCTCCGGCGTTGGTACTCATATAGAGAGGAGTGAGTACGCCGGATGGGTCCGGAAAGTCGGAAGACCACTCGAATATAGCTATATCATAAGGCCTTACTCCATTTTCGTCAATGCCGGAGCCAAACTGAAGAGCCACCACCTCATCATTGGACACCTTTTCAATGGTTGCTTCAATTCCCAGCTGCGCCAGCTGCTGCTGAACGACCAGAGCCACCGAATTGGTTATGGATTTCTGGTCTACGGTTATGGTACAGCTGAATCCATCCGGATACGCGGACTGAGCCAGAAACTCCTTCGCCCGTTCCATATCATAATCATAGTCCTCACAGGTTTCCTGGTATTCCATCCAGGCGTCCTGCTCAAACAGGAACAGGCTTTCCGGCACAGGCATAGAATTGCACAGGGTTCCAAATTCCTTTACTACATTATCCGCCAGGCTCTGATTGTCAATGGCACAGGCAATGGCCCGTCTTACATTAACATCGTCAAAGGGTGCTTTCGCGCAGTTAAAGGAAAGGAATTCCAGTCCCCATGAAGGAATCTGTACCAGGCTTACGCCCTCCGCCTCTTCCAAATCGCTCAGCATATCCACCGACTGGCTTAAGTTAATATCAATCTGCCCGGAGGTAGAGGCCAGTACTCTTGTAGTGTCTTCCGTAATGATGAGGAAATTGATATTCTTAATCTGAGGTTCTCCGGCCTCCTTATTCCACCAGTTCTCATTATAGGACATCGTAATCTGGTTTCCGACATCCCAGCTGTCATAGACATAAGGCCCGGTTCCCAGGACGCCTCCGGTAGCCGTACCATAATCGTCCGGATGGGACTCCACATAAGCTTTGGAGTGAATCATACCGGCAGTTGTTGCAAAAGTATGTTTCCAAAGAGCGTCCGGCTGGGTCAACTTTACCGTAAACTGCCAGTCCCCTGTCTGCTCAATGGTGTCCACATTGTCATACATCCAGAGAAGATAAGAGGCCAGTTCCGGGTCCCGGTAGCGGTTGACGGAAAACAGCACGTCCTCCATGGTCATAGGGGTACCGTCTGAGAATGTAACATCGCTTCTTATATTATATACATAAGTAGTGGAATCCACTTCCTCCCAGCTCTCGCACAGATAGGGCTGGAGCTCGTTGTTCTCATCATAGTACAAAAGGCCTTCCGTAATCTGCGATACCACAGGGTTCGTTGTGAAATCGTAGGCAAAGGCGGAATCCAGAGATATGATATCTGAGTAAAGCCCTACATTCAGGGTACTGGAATCCGCCTGTGCCGCAGTTTCCCCTCCCTCCGCGCTTTCTCCCGCCTCGCTGCTTCCGGCTGCCGATGAACCTGATGAATCACTGTTGAACATGTCGCTGCTGCAGCCTGCCAGCAGCGCGGCTGTCAGTGCCGATACTGCCAGCAGCTTAAGTTTCTTCTTTTTCATAATCATCCTCCTCATTTTAGATTTATATATCAGATCAGCTTCTGTCCGCGCACTACTGCCGCTCCCAAAGCCGCCGTCTGAATCACATCCTCAATGGCGATTACGCCGATCGTTGTGTGGATATATTTTTCCGGAATCGAGATTCCCCCGGTCAATACCCCCGTATTATTGTAAATCATAGCGCATGCATCGGTGCCGCAGCTGAGAACCGCGGAACACTGGTACGGTATCTTCTCTTCTTCCGCTACCCGAATCATTTCCTTTACCATCCGCCTTGGCACCATGATACCGCTGCAGGTAGCCGGAGCCCAGTCAAACAGCTCAATCATGGGACCCTTTCCCACATAGGACCGTCCGGCGCCGGGATTAATCTCCCCGTGTTCAGCTGCCAGCCCTACATCGATGCACAGCGCCATATCCGGATCAATCCGGCGTACCAGGGCCGAAGCTCCTTTTAATCCCAATTCCTCCTGAACCGTCCCGCAGGCATAAAGGTCCGCTTCCAGAACCTCATCCTTCAGTGCCTCCATCATAAGAATCATAGCCACGCAGCTGCTGCGGTTATCCACTGCCTTGCCGCTGAAATATTTTCCGTTCAGCACATGGGAAGGCTTCTCGATGTTGACCAAATCTCCCTGCCGGATTCCCAAAGCCTCTGCCTCCTGAGGATTTTCCGCCCCCACATCTACCAGAATATCCCCGAAGGTAAAACCTGCGCTCTCTTTTCCCATCGTCTGGTGTATGGGCTTTCCCCCCTCCTGTTACTCCGTAAACCGGCCCCTGTTCCGTATGAATCGTCATGACCTGGTTTACCAGCACATTGGGATTGTGAAAGCCCACCGGAAGCAGGGTAACGAATCCATCTTCCGTAAAGTCACTGACCATAAATCCGATTTCATCCATATGGGCGGTAATCATAATCTTTTTCCCGGACCCGCTCCCTTTTTTTACAAATACCACATTTCCCAGTACATCCGTAAACTGCTCGTCCGTAACAGGCGACAGATACTTTGCCATCCGCTCCGCCACCAGCTCCTCGCTTCCGGACACCCCGTTAATCTCGTCAAATTCTTTTAACAGACCGATGACACGTTCCCTGTCCATCTATGGGTTCTCCTTTCTTCCGCTCTCAAATCGTTCCGCCGCCTCCTTCGCCCTGTGACACAGTACCCAATGCCGCTCCGCCACCCGGTACAGAGGGGGTTCCTCTCTGCCGCAGAGCCCTTCGATCTTTTCCGGACACCTGGTGCAGAAACGGCACCCTGCCGGAATCTCCGTGGCGTTGGGCACCTCTCCCTCCAAAGGGGTACTGGTCCGCTTCTGGCTTGGATGTTCCTTGGGCTTTGACGCAATCAGCGCCTTGGTGTAGGGGTGCATGGTATTTCCGAATATTTCTTCCGTTACGCCAATTTCCACCATAGCTCCCAGATACATCACCAGCACCCGGTCACAAATATGTTCTACTACCGTCAGCTCATGGGAAATAAACATCAGCGTCAGACCAAACTGGCGGCGCAGATCATACAGAAGATTCAGGATTTGGGCCTGTACCGACACATCCAGAGCCGATACCGGTTCATCCGCCATAATAAAGCTTGGATTGGGAATCAGAGCCCGGACTACCGCCAGGCGCTGAAGCTGTCCCCCGCTGAGTTCGCCGCTTCTGCGGGACAGAACCTGGCTGTCCAGATTCACATATTCCAAAAGCTCTCTGATCCTCTTTTCCCCCTCTTCCTCCTTCATACCGTAAAACTTTGCCACATCCATCAGAGCATGCTTTAAAGTCTGCTTAGGATTGAAGGACGAGTATGGATTTTGAAATACCATCTGCATGTCCTTCCGAAGAGGCAGCATCTGTTTTCTTGTTTTTGAAACAATCGACTCTCCCCTAAACAGAATATCGCCCTCCGTAGGTTCGATTAACTTCATAATGCACCTTCCCAAGGTGGACTTGCCGCAGCCGCTCTCCCCCACCACTCCCAGGTTTTCCCCGGTAAAGATATTAAACGTCACATCATCCACGGCTTTCAGGAGAATATCTTCTTTTTTCCCATCAATTTTTCGTCTTCCCGCAGGGTAATATTTTTTGAGATGTTGTATTTGAAACAGCTTTTCCATAGTGAGTCTCCTTATAGTTCCTCTCCCTTATGACACGCAAAGCAATGCGTTTTTGAGGCTTCCCGCAGGACAGGCCTCTCCTCCAGGCAGCGCTGGCCCGCATAGCCGCAGCGGGGCGCGTATGGACAGCCCGCAATTCGGATTCTCAAATCCGGCGGAGAGCCCGGAATGGTAATCAGTTTTCCTCCCCGCACTCCGCTCTTTGGGATGCTGCAAATCAGATCCCGGGTATAGGGATGTCTGGAGTCGTCAAATACCTCCTGTACATCGCCGGTTTCCACAATGGAGCCCGCGTACATCACTGCCACCCGGTCGCAAATCTCCGCTACCACTCCGAAATTATGGGTAATCATCAGGATGGACATGCCAAACTTTTCCCTGAGTTTTAAAAACAGCTGAAGAATCTGTTCCTGTACCGTCACATCCAGTGCGGTGGTTGGTTCATCCGCAATCAGAAGCTTGGGCGAGCAGGAAATCGCCATCGCAATCATGACTCTCTGAAGCATACCCCCGCTCATCTCAAAGGGATATTGGTCAAAGCGCTTTTGGGGCGGATAGATTCCCACTTCTTCCAAAAGACGGCAGGCTTCATCGCTCAGTTCTTTCTTCTTTTTTCCTTTATGGTGGACCGCAAGCATTTCCGTCAGCTGTTCCCCCACCGTCAAAAGAGGATTCAGCGAAGTCATGGGATCCTGGAAAATCATAGCAATCTCCTCTCCACGGATGCCGCGCAGCTCCCTGGGCTTCATCTTAAGGATATCTGTTCCATTGTAAAGAATCTCTCCTCCGTAAAGCATCTTCCGCTCATCGTGAAGCCGGAGGATTGATTTAGCCGTCATGGATTTTCCGCAGCCGCTCTCTCCCACCAGTCCCAGGATTTCTCCCACGCCGATTTCCAGATTAATGTCACGAACCGCATGGACAATTCCTCTGGGGGACATCAGATTCACTTTCAGGTTCCGTATCTCAACTCCCGGACCGTTCATTGCTCCTCACCTACCATTCTTCTGAATTTTCTCATCGACGGCAGCCTGCGCTGGGATGGGTCCAGGTAAGAGCGTACACCGTCACTGAATATGTTCAGCGCTACCACGGTAATAATAATCATGATTCCGGGAGCGATGGATACCAGAGGCGCCGAGGTAATGACAATTCTCCCGTCTTCCAGCATAGCTCCCCAGTCTGCCGTAGGCGGCTGGACCCCCAGTCCCAGAAAACTCATGCCCGCCAAATCCAGGATTGCGTAGCCAATATCCAGCGTCATCTGTACAATCAGGGTTTCGATGCAGTTTGGAAGAGTCTGGCGCACCATGATGGTCATATCCGAGTATCCGATGGAGTGTGCCGCTTCCACATAAATTTTATTTTTTTCTACCAAAACCATCGACCTTGTCAGCTTCGCCAGCATAGGAACGTAGACAATTCCCAGAGCCAGCACGGAGTTGAAGGCCCCCCGGCCAAAAGCAGATACGAAAATAAACGCCAGCAGCAGAGATGGAAAAGCAAGGATTACATCCGAAACCCGCATCAGCACCAGATCAATTGTTTTTCCATAATAACCGGCCAACATCCCAAAAGGAATGCCAATGACAGCAGAAATGAATACCACCCCGAAGGCACACAGAATCGTGGTTCTGGAACCGATAATCAGACGGGAAAGCAAATCCCTCCCCGTTTTGTCCGTTCCAAGCAGATGCTGAAGCGAAGGTCCCTTCAGCATATTGGCCAAATCCAGTGTGTTGGGATCATAAGGAGCAATCTGTTCCGCAAAAAGAGCCATAAACAGAATTGCCAGCAGCACCACCATGGAAAGCACCATTGGAATGCTGAAAAAAGCTTTTTTTAACTTCATTTTAACCTGCCGCCTCCTGTTTCTTACGAATTCTCGGGTCAATGACCATATATAAAATATCCAACACCATGCTGATGGTGAGAAGAATAAATACCAGCAGGATTGTAATTCCCTGGACAATGGGGTAATCGGAAGCCTTGACGCCGTCAATCAGGATGGAGCCCAGTCCGGCCAGTGAAAATACCTGCTCCACCAGCACGGAGCCTACCATCAGCACGCCAATCTGGGTTCCCAAAATGGTAATAACAGGAATTAAAGCGTTTTTCAGACAGTGCTTCCAGATAATCCTTCCATTTCCCAGCCCCTTGGAAACAGCTACCATGCGGTAATTTGCTTGAATCTGTTCCACCATATTCGTTTTCATCACCCGGGATGTCAGGGCAATCATGCTGAAGGCCAGCGCCACCGCCGGAAGGCTGATGCGCAGGAGATATTCCTGAAAGCCATGGTAGGAGACGGTAAAGGCGTATCCCGGTGCAAGAATGGTGATGCACACAATCATCAGGATGCTGGTCAGAAACGGCGGGCAGGCCACCAGAATCAACTGTATAACTGACAGAGCCGAATCCAGAGGAGTATTCTGCTTCACCGCAGTCAAAATTCCCAGGGGAATCGCCGTTACCACAGCAATCAGAGAAGCCAGGATCACAATTCCAAGCGTAACCGGAAGCCGCCTGGCAATCAGCTGCGCCACCGGCTGGCGATATTGAAAGCTGACTCCAAAATCTCCCCGAAGCACTCCCTGAATCCAGATGATATATTGTTCCGGATTGCTTTTATCCAGATTAAAATCCCTCTCAATGTTGGCAATCGTTTCCGAACTGCTCTGCTTTCCTCCCAGTATCACGGATACCGGATCCGTGGGATTTAAACGAACCATTACAAATATGATTATGCTGGTGCAGAACAGCACCACCACATACTGAAGTACCTTTTTAATGATTTGTTTGGCCATCTCCAAAGCTCCTCTCCTTTTTCCGGCAAACATCAACAAAAAAAGAGATTCTCCGGGAACAATCTCTTTATCTGTCAGGAGCTGCCCTGGCTGAGATTTTAATCCCTCGAACCTCTTTGTCCATTATCGATTTGAAATTTGCTTTTTGTCTGGCTTGTTGATGTGACAGAGTATAAAACCAGGATTTTAATCTGTCAATATTTCTTCTGCTTTCCAAAAGAGAATAATATTTTTCTTTTATTTTTTTCCTTTTTCTTCCGTTTCCGGTTTCGATTTCAAGTTCTTTTCTTAAGAATTCTATTTTTTTACTCCGCTGCGCCTTTCTTTGAGGATTTTCTGCATCAACTCCGCGATATAGGCTGCTGCCTCCACAGGCGGAAATCCTGCCCTGCTGATATTGGAAACTACTGTATAATCCGACTCTGACATGTCCGGACCGGCGTGATAGGCCATATAAGCGGACATGCTTTCACTGGTAAGGAGCCCCGGTCTTTCTCCAATCAATACACAGGTAAGTTCGGCTCCCACCAGTGGGCCTATAATACGCGCCGTATTGACCCGGCAGTAACGGACAAAAAAGGGGGTTCCTACTGAAATGCCTTCATATTCCAGTTCAGCCTTTAATCCAGGATAAAGGTCCGGAATATTGGCTCCTACCGCTGGGGCACATAGCCCGTCTCCAAAGTAAATCTGGACCTGAGGATTTTTTCTGCAGCTCAGACGGATTTTCTCCTGGGCATCGGTTTCCAAAATACGTCCCCAGTCCGGCCTGGTAAGCATCTCATACTTATTTCTGCATTTTGTCCGCACCTCAAACACTCCCAGACGGAGCAGAACTTCCTGGGAAACCTCTTCAAATACCGCATCGGAAGCCCTGGCCTGGGCTTCTCTGAAGGTCAGAAGAGCGTCAGTAGTATAGCGGGCTCCGGCACGTCCAATGCCGATTCTGGCCGGTGTAGCGGTTTTTAGTCTTTCCAGAACAACTTTATCCATTTTCATTCCTCCAATATAAACACTTTTTCAGCAAAATGCGGTGGGGTCTCCCGCCATGGGACCGAGTCGGCCTTCTGCCCATATCCCGCGCTTCTTCAGCCATTTCTCAAATTCCTTTATCGGTCTTTTCTGACATAGTTCCCTCAAAGCCGCTATATCATGATATCCGGTAGACTGATACATCAGCATCACATCATCTCCCTGAGGCAGCCCCATAAAATAATGACAACCGGACGACGACAGCATAACCGCCAGATTTTCAATATCATTCTGCTCCACCGGCATATGATTGGTGTAGCAGACATCACAGCCCATAGGCAGGCCGTGAAGGTGACCACAGAATACATCCTCCAGGCCGGCTCTCAAAAGTTCAGAAGAGTCATAAAGATACTCTGGTCCCATAAACCCCACCACCGTATTGACCAGAAACGGGCGGTAATGACGTGCAAGGCCATAACAGCGGCATTCCATCGTAACCTGATCCCAGCCAAAGTTAGCCTGAGAGGACAGTTCTGACCCCTGACCGGTTTCAAAATACATGACATTCGGCCCTTTCGCAGTTCCTTCTTCCTGAAACATACTTGATATTGTCAATTGTTGAGAAACATTTTATTTGATGCCATAATTTGCAGAATTCAGCAAATTAAAAGTGGGCGCAGCAGAGCATCTCTATGCTCTGCTTGACTGCCTTGTTTCATAGACAAAATCATTGTCAATGGGGCATTTATGCCGGCGAAGCCCCTGCCATTGACAATGATTGTAGTCTATGATAGCGGAATTTAATTTGACGAGTGGGTCATCAAACAAAATGTCGATCAACAGTCAATATTAGTTGACACATTTTCCTCAAGGATTTTGTCTCCTATGCTGCTTTTTCCAGCGAATCATAGTATTTCTGTCGTTTGATCATCGGAGGAAGTCCTCCATTGGCGGAGCAGATCCTCCGGTTATTCCAGTAGCTGATGAAGTATCTCCAGATGATAGTCCTGAGTTCGTCCGTAGTCATCTTTTCCGTATCATAACGGCCATAGAAGAGTTCGGACTTCATTCTCGCCCACATGCTTTCACAGCGGGCATTATCATGACATCTGCCTCCTGCACTGTTCATGCTTTGCTGTATGCCATACCACTGGATCGCTTCCCGGTAATCCCGGCTGGTGTACTGGCTCCCCCTGTCGCTGTGGATTACGGCTCCTCTGATACCGGGATATGCCTTAGCGGTATTCTCCAGTGTTTTCACACATAGTGTGGCTTTCATGTTGGTGTCCATCGCCAGGCCGATCACGCTGGAATCAAAACAGTCAAAAACGGCAGAAACATATAGCTTTCCATCACTGGCTTTGATCTCCGTTATATCAGTGACACATTTCATTAGCGGCTTCTCCGCATGGAAATCACGTTTTAAGAGATCGTCTGACTTATGGGCTTGCCTGTCTGCCCTCGTGATCCCGTTCGGCTTGCGCCTGGGACGATGACTGATCCCGATTTCTTCCATGACGCGATAAACCGTGCGCTCACTGGGGATATCCACGTTTTGGAGCTGCTTCAGGTTCAATGCCTGGTACATGCGGATACGACCATAAGTATCATTGCATTCATCTTCAGCAAGTATCTCCAGCATGGCATCCGCCAGGGGCTGGTATTTCCATGCGCGGTCTTTGTTGGCGAGATACTGGTAAAACCCCTGTCTGCTGACATGGAGAACCCTGCAGTAAAAAGCGATATCCCCTTTTGATTTGCCGTCTTCCGTTTTTAAAGCAATCAACTTCATTCTTTCGTTTTTGCTGATATCATGCCCTTTGGGTACTTCAGACGGCTCGCAGCGAAAAAAGCGCTGGCTTCCTCGAGAAAGTCATTTTCTTTCTTCAAACGGCGATTTTCTTTCTCCAGCTCTTTTACCAGTCCACGGAGCTGGATCAGTTCCTCGTTAAGTGTCATGGCGCTTTGCGGGGTCTGCGATCCAGCCCCAAGGTCAAGACTGCCCAGGCGGTTGGCCCGCACCCAGCCATACATGGTGTTCTTGGGAACACCCAGTTCTTTGGCAGCCTTAGCTTGCCCAATTTCTTTTGCGAGCTTCACTGCCTGTACTTTGTATTCATGGTCGTATTGTCTGTTTTCTGCCATTTTGTTCACTCCTTATTCTCATGATTATATCTCAGATCCTTGAGAATGGGGTGTCAACTTTTTTTATACCACATCACAATAAACTTTCCGGATGCTGTTGACCGATACGGAAGGCTAAGCGACTTTTACGACCCCAATGAGGGCAGCTATGGATATTACAATGAGCATCCGGACTATCTGGAACATCAGATGCTTGATGCCATTGCCTATAGCACCGCAGATAGTACCACATCATCGTATCGCACAGGAGGGCATTTCGCATCTTATGACCATTCGACAGGGGAAGAACGGAACAAGCTTATCCGTGATATCCGCTATCCGCTGGAGACCGCTGTTCTGTTTTACGACGGCGAAGGAAATCTTCTCCACAGCAGCGACGACGACGTAATGTACTTCGGCTATTATACCCAGGAAGAATGGGATGCCGGACAAGATACCACAACACCACAGCATTATGGTTGGATCGACATCAGTGAAGGAAAAGTCGAAGGCTATCCAAATGACCCGTATCTCCGTTTCCGCACCATGTTTGCCGGCACACATAGTCTGTACGATATTTCAACCATTCGTGTCACGGGATACTTTGAAGGGACAAAGTTAGTGCCTGTCGTGATGCACTATGTCACCGATGGTTTTATCCATGAGGTCGTTGAAAGTGACAAGCAGTTTCAGACCGGACCGAGCAGCTATTCCTGGATCGTTTCCGATGTGGACAGAACAGGAAAGCTAAACTGGCAGCTACAGTTTGACCGCAGTGCAGAGTATGAAGGCAAAAAGCTTGTGACAGTATACCTTGATCACCCGGAAATGTGGGACTATCAGAAAACGTCCTATGTGTACACCAACGGGGTAGAGTATGAGAGTCTCGCCGCATTGACGAAAAAATTGGATTTTCCATCCTGGGCAGATATATTTTTCTACTCCAATGACTTTCGTGCCGAAGGGAGCTATGAGTTGAATAACCTTTTGGTGTTTGGCGGTTGGAAATATGCAGACTACGAAGGCTTTGATTACAGCTCGGGCACAGGACCCGCAACCGAGTATATGCTTGTTACAGCTGTTCAAGGAAACCCTCTCAGATGTGCAATGGGCGCCTTGCGAAATATCTACATCGTCACAGGACTGTTGGCACTGTCATTTCTTTTGACCGCACGCAGTGCCATCAAGAAGCATCTGATACAGCCTGTACGAGATATTGCAGATGCAATGGAAGACAGTTGGCGGAATACTTATCATACAGATAGCGCCTCTGCCATATGGCATGAAATTGAGAAATTAAGAACAGGCTTTGAAACAGAGAAGGATCGTCGCAGGATGAAGGACAACGAGATCACTCGATTAAATGCCGCTTTGGAATATTCCAAGACCGCTGAGGAAAACCGCCGCCAGATGACCTCTAATATAGCCCACGAATTGAAAACCCCGTTGGCGGTCATTCACAGTTATGCGGAGGGTTTAAAGGAGCACATTGCCGAAGATAAGCGTGATAAGTATGTAGATGTGATCCTTGCGGAAGCGGAGCGAACAGACGGTATGGTTTTGGAGATGTTAGATTTGTCAAGATTGGAAGCCGGTAAGGTGAAACTCTCACGGGACGAGTTTTCGCTTGCTGATCTTACGAAAGCTATCTTCGAGAAGCTTCAAATGGCAGCGGAGGCAAAGGAATTGCAAATCAGCTATGAGTTCCCCGAGCAGTGTATCATCGTTGCTGACGAGAATCGAATTGCACAGGTCATTGAGAACTTTGCGACCAACGCTGTGAAGTACACGCCTGCCGGTGGCTGTGTCACAGTACGGATTCAGAACAATCGTGGTAAAATTACATTCTCCATCGAAAATGATAGTAAGCCTCTGTCCGCAGAAGCTTTGGCGAAAGTATGGGACACCTTCTACCGGGTGGATGAATCCCGCTCCGGAGGAGGCACGGGACTTGGCCTTGCCATTGCTAAGAATATCGTGGAACTGCACGGCGGTAAATGCTCCGTTCAAAACACGAAAACTGGTGTGGAATTCCAATTTACAATTTAAGACCTTATTAGAAACAACACAGCCCATCGGTCATTGAAGCGACCGGTGGGCTGTGCCATATCTATTCTCAATCTATTAACCGATGTTCTGGCATTCCTTGTGCATACTGCTCCAAATCACCGCTGAGTACCAACTGTGCGTATTCCAGCGGCTTGTTGTAGATTAGCCAGTCCATCTCTGACCGCTGATACATATTATCCGCTACTTCGTTCTCAACGGCAATAGTATCAATCGCTATCATGCTACCATTTGCAAATTTCAGCTCCACACAGGCGGTGTCCATGTTGAACTCACAAGAAATCAATCTATCCATAAGAAACCTCCGTTCTGCGGGATGTTAGATCATCCCAAAATATTTGAATGCTTCTCGGATTGCTTTC
>URFM01000061.1 GCA_900547035.1 uncultured Clostridium sp.
CTTTTTGAAATTCCTAATTGCATTACGAGTTGATTATACTTCCAATAAGGGAAATTATCAATAGTTTTTTTGCATTTTTTGCTTTTTTTACACAAATGCTTAAAATATGACAATTCCTTCTCGGTGATATATTCAACTCCCTCACACGTACATAGTATATAATACTTTTCGGGAAAATACCATAACATTTACCTGAGCATTTTCTTACATAATTATTACAAAAGTGTTATTTGAATCAAAAATTGCATCCGTATCCATACAATTTTTCAATTCTTTTCTAAATAACCGAAGAATGCCGCAAAAACGTTGGTTTTCTGCCGCGTATAAGAAAGGACTCCCACAGCTGTAAAAGCTGTGGGAGTCCTTTCTTTTATTATCTCCTGATGCTCATTTTTCCGAAAAGGAACTCAAATATTACAGAAGACGCCGGTTTTGAAGCAAAACATTATTTGGCCAGAACAGCCTTATACGCCTCTGCCATTCCTTTCTCCTGGATCAGGTCATAGTACTCCTGAACCATAGGAATCATCTCAGTCAAATCCTCATGCCAGTAATCCTGACGCTTCATAATCTCCTCTACAGAAGCAGTCTTCATAAACTTCATGATCTCTTCACCGTCATTGGCATTATCCGTACGGTAGAATGCGATCAGGGAAGCCATAGAGAAGGTAAGGCCAACGGGATACTTGCCGAATTTCTCTTTGTACTCCAGGATCGTAGGCAGAACCCGAACCTGGAATTTGCTTACGGAATTCAGCGCAATGCTCAGCAGCTGGTGCTTAATAAAAGGATTGGAGAAACGCTCCAGTACGGCGGCGCCAAATTTCCGGTTGTCCTCGGTATCTCCGATGGTAGGAATAATCTCCTCGAAGATGCATTTCTTTAAATAGGAACTTACCGTCTCATCCTTCATGCACTCGCCTACCGTCTTTAAGCCATACAGGTAAGCGCCCAGTACCATGGAAGTATGTCCGCCATTTAAGATACGAACTTTTCTCTTCTTATAAGGATGTACATCGTCGGTCCATACAATATTGTATCCGGCCTTCTGGAATGGCAGCTCATCTTCGTGATGTCCGCCAATTACCCACAGATGGAAAATCTCGGCGGTGTCAATCAGTTTGTCCTCGTAGCCGATCTGTTTCGTCAGCTCCTCAACCTCATCTCTGGGATATCCGGTTACAATACGGTCAACCAAGGTGCTGCAGAAGTCATTCTCCGTCTCAATCCAGTTCTTAAAGCCGTCCTCCAGCTCCCACAGATCCGCGTACTGCAGAACGCATTTTTTCAGGTTGTCGCCGTTATCGTCAATCAGCTCGCAGGGAAGAAGAATCAGACCTTTTAATCCGGCTTTGTATCTCTTATATAAGAACTGGCACAGCTTTGCGGGATAGGACTTGGGAGGAGTATCGGTCAGCTTCTCGGTCCCCAGATACTCAATACCAGCCTCGGTAGTATTGGACACTAAAACCCGCAGATCCGGATTCTCAGCAACGGCCATATACTCCTCATACTGAGTGTAAGGATTCAATGCCCGGGAAATGGATGTAACATGAGTATGCTCATTTACAACCTGGCCGTTGTCAATTCCTCTCAGGAACAGGTTGTACTCGCAATTCTGCTCTGCCAGCACTCCGCACATTCCTTTTTCAATGGGCTGTACCACTACGATCTTGCCGTCATAAAGACCTTTCTCCTGCAGTTTGTGGAAGAAATAATCCACGAATCCACGCAGAAATCCGCCCTCACCAAACTGAATGACTGTTTCCTTTACCTTGCCGCTCATAACTTGCTACCTCCATCACAATTTTAATGAGTTTTCTTGTAAGCACTTACATAATCAGGTAAATGTTACATTTCTTTTATTTCTGAGATTACTATACAACACTTTCCGGAAATATTCAATAGGTTTTCAATAAAAATTGTAAGCATTTACATACTGGTATCGATAATTTCCCGTATCAGAAGTATAATCATCTCGTACTGCAATTAGGAATTTCAAAGTATTTCAAAAAGAAAAAAGGAGAGTGCATTCATTATGAGAAAGCAGACGAAGTTAGTTGCTGTTCTTTCAACAGCTGCGCTGCTGGCCATCGGTGCATCCATGACCTCCTTCGCAGCTACCGGCTGGGTAGAGGAGGATGGAACCTGGGTGTACTACGACCGGGACGAGGAACGTGCCACTGAAGAGTGGAAAAAATCCGGAGACAACTGGTTCTGGCTGGATGACAATGGCGAAATGGCCGTTGATCAGCTGATTGAAGACGACGATGATTACTATTATGTAAATGAATCCGGCGCCATGGTAACCAATCAGTGGGTTGCCATTGAGAATGAGGACGCCGGCGAGGAAGACGAGCCGGATTACTACTGGTACTATTTCCAGGCAAACGGCAAGGCTTATAAGAGAAGCGACAGCGCATCCGAAAGCTCCATTTCCGCCAAGACCATCAATGGCAAAAAATACGCGTTTGATGAAGAGGGACGTATGTTCTACGGCTGGGTAAGCGATGGCGAGCGCCAGACCGATGACGATGCCTGGAGAGATTCTGACTACTACTTCGGCGATGAAAACGATGGCGCCATGGCTCAGGGCTGGGTGCAGATCAGCATCGTAGATGACGAATATGAGGATGATCTGCAGCCCGGTGACGAATACTGGGATGAGGATCAGGACCGTTGGTTCTACTTCCAGACTTCCGGCAAGAAGGTTCGGGCAGACAACGATGGGGAGCTTGAGGAGAAGACAATCAACGGCCAGAAATATGGCTTTGACTACGAGGGACGTATGATTGCATCCTGGTTCTCCGAGGACGTTGAAAGCGGAAGCACCTCTACTGCCAGCACCGCCGAGGTAGCCGAATTCACCAGAGGGTTCAAATACTTCAGCGATCCTGAGGACGGCGCCCGTTATACCAGAGGCTGGTTCAAGGTAGTTCCCGGCTACTATCTGGAAGAGGATGAGTACAACGACGGCGATGACTACTGGTACTACGCAGATGGAAACGGCGAGCTTTACGCCAACGAAATCAAGACTATCAAAGGCAAGAAATACGCCTTCAACGAGAATGGACGTATGCTGGATGGACTGGTACTTCTGGAAATGGAAGCAAAGAGCAACAGCAGCAGCAACAGCTTCAGCTCTACGGATATCGCTCAGAAATACGATGATGATGACAGTGTATACAACTATGAGACTGAGGATGACTTCGATGATCTGGTTATGAATTACAGCCAGCTGTTTACCTCCGGCCAGCTTCGCTTCTACTACTTCGGTGATGAGGATGACGGAGCTATGAAGGACGGCAAGGAAACCGTAGAACTGGATGGCGAGAACCTCTCCTTCAAGTTTAAGGACAGCAGCAGCTCTAAGGGCGCCGGCATCCATGGCGAGGATGACGATAAGCTTTACGCTGCAGGCAAGCTGATTGAGGCTGATTCTGACGATAAATACCAGGTTGTACTGTACATCGAAAATAAGGGCAGCAACGGCGTTGATGATGTTGCGAATGATTTGAAGCTTATCGAACTGGATGCGGAAGAATTCCTTGACTACTGTGTAGAAATCACAGAAGAAAATGCTTCTGAATACGGCATGGAATTTGACGAAGATGAGACCACCTGGGTTCTGGATCTGACCGATGAAAAGAAGGCTGAGATTGCCGGCGAGTACGGCATCGAAACCCTGGGCGACGAGGCAGTTGTAGAATTCAACCTTGTGAACACCTCCGGCTCCATGGTGAAGAATAAATCCGCAGCGAAAGACGGCGAGGATTATGAATTCGACGTAGACAGCTATGAGATTCAGAGCGTAACCATTGAGAACTAATCTTTGATAAAACTCTTTGATCCATAACAGGCTGACACCTAAGAAAACGGATTAGACTAGAAGGCGCTATTTGTTCAAAATAGTGCCTTCTTTTTGGACATTTTTCAGAATATTGTATGACTTTGTGATATTTTTTGAGTATTTATTTGATAATTCACACTTTTTTAACATTTACCGTGTTAAGATAAGTGTATCTTCAAACAAAGGAGGTGCTGCAGATGCCGGCTAATGAATATGGTCAGGCCCGATCCGATGATTTCCGCAAATATCTGATTTCCCGTGGTATGTCGGAAAACACGATTCGGTCTTATCTGACAGCGATTCGCCAGTATTACAGCAAACATTCATCTCTATCATTTGAAAATTTAAGGCTTTACAAAGTAGATCTCATCGAACGTTACCGGCCCCAGACCGTCAATCAGCGGATCCGGGCCCTGAATTGCTACATGGAATACCAGGGATTTACAGGGGGGAAACTGAAAATGATCCGTATCCAGAGAAAAACTTATCTGGAAGGAATGATCAGCCAGGGAGATTACGAATATCTGAAACATCGTCTGAAGGAAGATCATCAGCTCTCCTATCTCTTTCTGATCCGGGTATTGGCGGATACGGGGCTGCGGGTCAGCGAGTTGACTAAGCTCAACGCGGAAGATATCAGGCGCGGGTATAAGGACGTTTATTCCAAAGGCAACCGCATCCGCCGCATCTATCTTCCCCACAGGCTGGCTCTGGAAATGAACGCGTGGCTTAATTCCATCGGCCGCCTGCAGGGCCCCGTATTTCTCAATCGATTTGGCAAACCCATCTCCGCCGGAGGCATCCGATTTCAGCTGAGGGCCTTTGCCATACGGTACGGCCTGGATCCGGAACTGGTCCATCCCCATGCGTTCCGCCATCTGTTTGCCCGCAATTTTATTGATAAGAGCGGGGACCTCTCCCTTCTTGCTGACCTTTTGGGACACGAAAATATTGAAACCACCCGGATCTATCTGCAAAGAAGCCATTTGGAGCAGCAGCAGATTATTGATCGGGTGATTCAATGGTAGGAGGTGGGGCTTTGGAAAATCCAAAGGAAGGTTTTAAGGAGTATTTGCTTCAACAGGGCTTTTCGGATAATACCCTTCTCTCCTATTTAAGCGCAGTATATCAGTTTCTGCAGCTCTACGGACAGGTAACGGCAGAAAATCTGATCTCCTACCGTACATTTTTATTGGAACGTTTTCGCCCCTCCACCGTCAATACGCGCATCTGCGCCATCAACCGCTATCTGGATTATCTGGAAAAAACCAAGCCCTGCGGGAACTGCCAGCAGGAAACTGCCCGTCTGAAGGTCGTCAAATGTCAGCCCAAGACCTTCGTGGATACCGTAATCTCCCGGAAAGACTATAACAAACTCAAGAAAAAGCTGGAGGCGGAGGAAAACTGGTTCTGGTACTTTCTGGTGCGCGTAATGGCCTGTACGGGAGTAAGGGTGAGCGAACTGGTTCAAATAAAAGCTGAACATATCCGGGATTCTTATATGGATATCTGCTCCAAGGGCTCCAAAACCCGGAGAATTTATTTTCCCCATAATCTGCAGCAGGAAATGCTGGCCTGGCTGGGACAGGAGAACCATCAGTCGGGACTGATTTTCATCAACAAATCCGGCCAGCCCCTGACCTACAGGGAAATCAACCGGAAACTGAAAGTATTTGCCCGGCGCTACCACATCCCCGGAGAAGTCATGACTCCCCATTCCTTCCGCCACCGTTTCGCTCAAAATTTTCTGGCTCAATACAACGATATCACCTTGCTGGCGGATCTTTTAGGCCACAGCAGCCTAAAAACCACCCGAATCTATCTGACCAAATCCTCGGATGAGCAGTGGAAGGCGGTGGACCGCATCGTAACCTGGTAAGAGCCGCGGCTCTGTATGAAAAAGGACTGTCCCAAGCCGGGGCAGCCCTTCGTTCACATACAACTCTGACGGACACAGCAAAAGGGAGAACCACATCTGTGATTCCCCCCATAAAATCAAGCTTTTTTCTGCTAAATTACTTCAGGGTAACCTTAGCGCCCTCAGCCTCCAGCTTAGCCTTCAGATCCTCGGCCTCTTCCTTGGAAACGCCGGTCTTCAGAGCCTTAGGAGCGGAGTCAACCATGTCCTTAGCCTCCTTCAGGCCCAGGCCGGTAGCCTCACGTACAACCTTGATAACCTTAACCTTGTTGGGGCCAACCTCGGTCAGCTCAACGTCGAACTCGGTCTTCTCTTCCTCAGCTGCTCCAGCTGCTCCAGCTGCTGCTACTACTACGCCAGCTGCTGCGGATACGCCAAACTCCTCCTCGCAAGCCTTAACCAGCTCGTTCAGCTCTAATACAGATAATTCCTTGATAGCTTCGATAAACTCTGCAGTTGTTAACTTTGCCATTTTGTATTCCTCCTGTTATAATTTGTATTCCAATTCTTTTTCTGGTTTCTTTTAATAAATCAATGCGTCCCGAATCCGGACTGATCCGAATCGGATTATGCCTCTGCCGCGCCGCCCTTGGACTCTGCGATCTGATTGATAACGCGGGCGAAGTTGGCGATGGGAGACTGCATGCTGCCGAAGAGTCTGCCCAGCAGTTCCTCTCTGGAGGGAATGGATGCGATCACCTGAGTTCCCTTGGCATCATAGTAAGTTCCCTCAACTACGGAAGCCTTCAGCTCCAGCTTGTCCGCAGTCTTTGCGAAGTTTGCCAGCACTCTTGCGGGAGCAGTAGCATCTTCCTTGGATACTGCCAGTGCGGTAGGTCCTTCCAGATGGGGATCCAGCGCCGCAAAGTCGGTTCCTTCTGCTGCCCGGCGGATCAGGGTGTTCTTATATACCTTGTAGGTAACGCCGGCTTCTCTTAACTGCTTACGCAGTCTGGTGTCCTGCTCTACTGTCAGGCCGCGGTAATCTACAATAACCGCTCCCTTTGCGCCGTCGAATAATCCCTTAATCTCGTCAACAATCGGCTGTTTTAATTCAACTTTTGCCATGAATGGTTTACCTCCTTATCATATTTTCGCATTGAAAACCATATCGCTCGGAGGACATCATTTCCTGTTCTCTTACGGAAAAAGCCTCTTTGCCGCAGGACAAAGAGGCTTATGCAAAATCTCATCACAAATAGACTCGAAATTGTACGTTCCTCGGCAGGCGGTTTCACCTTACGCTTAAAAAGCACCTGCTGTCTTAGGCATTCAATACGTGCAGTATTTTAGCACATCCGGCCCCTTCTGTCAAGGCCAATTTTGACGATAATTTCCCTTATCAGCGCTATAATCAATTCGTAATGCAATCAGGCATTTTCAAGCATTTTCAAAAAGAAAAAGGAGCGTGTATGATCATGAAAAAACAGACCAAATTAGTCGCCGTCCTTTCGACTGCGGCCCTTATGTCCCTTGGAGCTTCCATGATTTCCTTCGCAGCCTCCGGCTGGGTCGAGGAGGACGGCGCCTGGGTATTCTACAACCGCGATAAGGAAAAGGCCACAGAGGAGTGGAAGAAATCCGGAAACAACTGGTTCTGGCTGGACGACAACGGTCAGATGGCCACGGACCAGCTGGTAGAGGACGATGACGATTACTATTATGTAAATGAAGCAGGAGCCATGGTGACTAATCAGTGGGTGTCCATTGAGAACGAAAATTCCGGGGAGGAAGGTGAACCCGACCACTATTGGTACTATTTCCAGGCAAACGGCAAGGCATACAAGAGATCCTCCAGCGCAAGCGACAGTTCCGTTTCCGCCAAGACCATCAACGGCAAGAAATACGCCTTTGACGATGAAGGACGTATGCTGTTCGGCTGGGTAAGCGGCGGCGAACGTCAAAGCGACGATGATGCATGGAAGGAATGCGATTACTATTTCGGCGGCCAGGACGATGGAGCTATGAGCCTTGGCTGGCAGCAAATCCACATTGTAGATGATGAGTATGCGGATCTGCAGCCCGGCGATGAATATTGGGGCGAGGAGCAGGACCGCTGGTTCTACTTCCAGACCTCCGGCAAAAAAATCACTGTGGATTCCGGCACTGACGATACGTTAAAAACCAAAACGATCAACGGAAAAAAATATGGTTTTGACGAGTACGGGCGTATGATTTCCGGATGGTTCACGGATGCCGCTTCCTTCAACAATGCGACCCAGGGTGTTTCCACCTATTCCAGCTCTTTTATGTACTTTAACAATCCTGAGAGCGGAGCCCGCTACACCAAGGGCTGGTTCAAGGTAGTTCCCGGATACTATCTGGACGAAAGCAAATATAACGACGGCGAGGAAAACTGGTACTATGCCGATGGCAGCGGAAACATCTATTCCAATGAAATCCGCAACATCAAGGGCAAAAAGTATGCGTTTGACGAATACGGCCGTATGGTAAACGGACTGGTATTCCTGGAAATGAAGGATGAGGACGGCAGAATCAGTTCCACCTACATCAGTCAGGTTATTGATGATGACAACTATGATACCGAGGAAGAATTTGACGGCTTCGCGGCAGACCATATGTCAGAAATCAACTCCGGTCTTTACCGCTGCTTCTATTTCGGCAATACGGATGATGGTTCAATGAAGACCGGAAAACAAACCGTAACAATTGACGGGGATTCCTTTACATTTAATTTCAAGGACAGCAGCAGCTTAAAAGGCGCGGCGATCCATGGAATGGACGATCATAAGCTGTATATGGCCGGAAAGCTCATCAAAGCCGATTCCGACGATAAGTACCAGATTGTTATTTACAAAACTGTAACCGACGAGAATGCCGGGAAGGTAATCACCATGGAAAAGATGGATACAGAGGATTTCCTGGATACCTACTGCACCGAAAAGTCCACTGACAAGGAAACCATCTGGACTGTCAACCCCAGGGACAAGGCCGAAAACACAAAGTTCTACCTGGTAAATACTTCTGGCGCCATGGTTAAAACCAAGAGCGCAGCGAAGGACGGGGAAGATTATAAATTCTCCGTAAGTAACTACGAGATCACAAAGGTTGTTCTGGATCAGTAATCTCTTCCGGTAATCACAAGGCGCTGTTTTCTTTCGGAAAACCAGCGTCTTTTTTATGCGTTTTCACCACCTGTTCTTTAGAAAGTGCTTAAGAACAGTTTTTTTTAAGTTTATAAAGATGAACTTTTCTGTCTTTATTATAAAAACTCTTAACCTTCCCGGCTTTCTGTGCTAGGATTGAACAACATTATCATTTTTGTTCATTTTTCTGTTTCACAAAAAAAGGAGGCGAAAACAGTGCCAGTAATCAATGCGTTTCAATCTTCACTGAAGGATTTCGAGGAAGAACTTTCCATACGGAATCTTTCCCCCCACACCGTCCGCTCCTATCTCACCGCCGTCCGGCAGCTGTTTGGGCGGCAGGGAGAACTGACGGAATCTTCTTTGGCCGCCTACAAGCTTTTTCTCATGGAAAACTATAAAGCCCGTACGGTTAACCAGCGAATCCGGGCCATTAACTGTTACCTGGAATTTAGAAATCTGTCCCATTTAAAGCTTCATATGATCCACATTCAGCACAATTCCTGCCTGGACCGGATGATCAGCCGGGGGGATTATGAGTATTTGACAAGAAGACTTTGGGAGGATGAAAAATATTCCTATTATTTCCTGGTCCGGCTCCTGGCCGCAACCGGCGTCCGTGTGGGAGAGCTGGTTAAATTTACGGTTGAAGACGCAGCCTTGGGATACAAGGATATTCTGGCCAAAGGCAATAAGGTCAGGCGAGTTTATATTCCCTCCGCCCTGTCGGCTCAAATCATGAGATGGCTGAAAAAGAACGGAAGAAAGCGGGGTCCGCTTTTTCTCAACCAGAGGAAAAGTCCCCTCAGTCCCGGAGGAATCCGGTATCAATTTAAAGCCTTTGCATACCGCTACCATCTGGATCCTGCCGTCATGCATCCTCACGCCTTTCGTCACCTTTTCGCTAAAAATTTTCTCGAAAACAATGGAGACCTTTCTCTGCTGTCCGACCTTTTGGGACATGAAAATATCGAAACCACCAGAATTTATCTGAAACGAACCTGCATGGAACAGCAGCAAATTGTAGACCAGGTCATTCATTGGTAAAGGAGGTAACTACCGTATGAAAAAATATGAATATGACTCCAAGGAGGAGTACGGACTGCTGGAGGCCTATGGCCAGGATCTGAAAAGACGAGGCGCTTCTCAGAACACCATCCGGACCTACCAGTCCTCCGTCCGGCTTTTCTACTCTCTTTACCAGCAGGCAGATACGGAAAATCTCAAAAAATACCGGGATTATCTCCTGCGTTCCTTCTCTCCCGCCACAGCTAACTGCCGGATCTGTGGTCTCAACCAGTATCTGGAATTCTTAGCGAAGAACCAGTCCGAGAGCAGCCGCTATCGTCTGGCTACCATTAAGAATTTTAAAAACCCCTTTTTGGATTCCATCATATCCAACGAGGATTACAACCGTTTGAAAGAAGGGCTGAAACGGGATCAAAACTGGACCGGCTATTTTCTGGTACGCATCCTGGCCTGCACAGGAGTACGTGTCAGCGAACTGGTGCAGATTAAGGCGGAGCATCTTCGCGTGGGCTGCCTGGACCTCTGTTCCAAAGGCAGAAAGGTCCGCAGAATTTATTTTCCAAAGGATCTGCAGAAGGAGGCAATCCAGTGGCTGGACTCTGCCGGTGTTTCCGGCGGCTTTCTCTTTGCCAATCCTCACGGCCTTCCCCTTACTACCAGGAGCATCAACCGGATGCTTCATCTGATGGCCCGGCGCTATCAGGTCCCGGCTCATACGATCCATCCCCATGCCTTCCGCCACCTCTTCGCCAAAAATTTTTTAAAGGAGTACAACGATATCACTCTGCTGGCAGATCTTTTGGGTCACAGCAGCATCAAAACCACCAGGATCTATCTGACCAAATCCACGGCGGAGCAGCGGGAGGATATTGACCGTATTGTGAACTGGTAAGCGCCTAAAGGAGAGGCGCTTACATGCTCGTAACAAAAAAATGGAGCCGCCGCATCGGATGCGATGGCTCCACCTTTGTAATCATATGCAATTAGTTGGTCAGCTTTGCAACGTTCAGCTTTACTCCGGGGCCCATGGTAGAGGTCATGGTCACGCTCTTTAAGTAAGCTCCCTTAACGGTGCTGGGCTTAGCCTTCAGAATTGCGTCAATAAGCGTCTGGAAGTTGTCCGCTAACTGCTCCTCTGTGAAAGAAGCTTTTCCCACTGGCACATGGACAATGTTGGTCTTATCAAGTCTGTACTCGATCTTACCGGCTTTGATATCATTGATGGCCTTGGTCACATCCATGGTAACGGTTCCGGCCTTGGGGTTGGGCATAAGGCCCTTCGGTCCAAGGATACGGCCCAGACGTCCTACAACGCCCATCATGTCGGGGGTTGCAACTACAACGTCGAAATCCAGCCATCCCTCGTTCTGGATTCTGGGGATCAGCTCCTCAGCTCCTACGTAATCTGCGCCTGCAGCCTCGGCCTCGTCAGCCTTGGGTCCCTTGGCGAACACCAGAATACGAACGGTCTTACCGGTTCCGTGAGGAAGAACTACGGCGCCGCGGATCTGCTGATCCGCATGACGGCCGTCGCAGCCGGTCCGGATGTGTACTTCAATAGTCTCATCAAATTTTGCAGAAGCGTTCTTCTTAACCAATGCGATGGCATCTGCGGTATCGTAAAGGGCAGTGCGGTCCACATTCTTCAGAAGCTCTGCGTATCTTTTTCCTGATTTCATTCTAAATAACCTCCTAGTGGTATTGTCGGGGAATTTCCCTCCCACGTTAATCGTCTAACACGTTGTTTAGTCTTCTACAACGATTCCCATGCTTCTGGCAGTTCCTGCGATCATGCTCATAGCAGCCTCAAGACTGGCGGCATTTAAGTCGGGCATCTTGAGCTCTGCGATCTTCTGTACTTCTGCCTTGCTGATGGTGGCTACTTTAGTCTTGTTGGGGGTTGCGGAAGCAGACTTTAAGTTGCAAGCCTTCTTCAGCAGAACAGCAGCCGGCGGAGTCTTGGTAACGAAGCTGAAGCTTCTGTCCGCGTATACGGTAATAACAACCGGAATGATCAGGTCGCCCTGGTCAGCGGTCCTTGCGTTGAACTCCTTGGTAAACTGTACAATGTTTACACCGTGCTGGCCCAGTGCCGGTCCTACTGGCGGAGCCGGTGTTGCCTTTCCAGCCGGAATCTGCAGTTTGATATATCCTGTTACTTTCTTTGCCATCTTAGGCACCTCCTAAAATTATGTGGTATTGTCGGGAATCTCCCTCCCACCAGCCGTCGGAATTGACAGCTGATTCAAAAACTGTTACAAATCGGGGCTTTACATCTTCTTGACTTCTGCAAAGCTTAATTCCACCGGTGTTTCGCGGCCGAACATCTCTACGGTGATGGTCACGGTCTTCTTGCTGTCGTTGATGGAGCGGATCGCTCCCACCGTATCCTTCCAGGCTCCGGAGATTACAACAATCATATCTCCCACCTCGAAGTCCACCACAACATCCTCCCGGGCGAATCCCAGCCCCGCCATCTCTTCCTCGGTTAAAGGAACCGGTTTGGAGCCCGGGCCGACAAATCCGGTGACGCCGCGGGTATTGCGGACCACATACCATGTGTCGTCGTTCATCACCATATGAATCAGCACATAGCCGGGGAACATCTTCTTATCAGCCTTTTTCTCCACGCCGTTTTTCAGCTCTACAACCGGAAGCATGGGGACAGAAACTTCCAGAATCTGATCCTGAAGATTTCTGTTTTCAATCGTCTTCTCGATATCGACTTTTACCTTATTCTCATACCCTGAATAGGTATGAACCACATACCATTGTGCTTCTGACATACGCTCACCCTCGCCTTACTCTTAAAGAATGAATCCCAAACCGAACTTAATAACCAGGTCCAGAATGGCAATCAGCGCGCCCAGAAAAATAGACGCGAGAACCACCGCAATGGTCTGTTTTGTAACGGTATGCCTGTCCGGAAAGACGATTTTCTTAAATTCTTTCTTCAGCCCCTTGAAAAAGCTGGGCTTTTTTTCCTTCTTAGCCTTCTTGGCCTTGTCGGTATGATCAGCCTTGGCCGCTTTCTCTGTGGTCTGTGCAGCGTTTACTGCCGTTTCTCCCATAACTTTCACGTCCTTTACTGAACCGGATTACTTCGTTTCTTTGTGCAGCGTGTGTCTCTTGCAGAATCTGCAGTATTTCTTGGTTTCCATGCGGTCAGGATGAGTCTTCTTATCCTTCGTCATGTTGTAATTGCGTTGCTTGCACTCTGTGCATGCCAGTGTAATTTTTGTGCGCACGACTTCCACCTCCACTTATATTATCGTAGTTCGCATTTTGCCCGGGGACTAATTTTGAGCATAAAAAAAAGACCCTAGGCTCTTCCATTCGCCCGTATATTTTACCATGCCATATTCATTCTGTCAATATATATGAAAATATTCTCTTATTTTTTTCCGAACTGTTACTGAATTTCCAAAATCACGGCCTGAAGAGGTTCCAGAACCATGGTTCCCTCTTCCCGGATCAATGGGCCTCCGTTGTTCAGCAGTATCCGGATCTCCTTTCCTTCCAATTCCGATAAAGATACCCGAATTTTCTCCTCTCGGAAATTCCCCAGAACCAGCACATCCCGCTCTTGCCCTCTGCGGAAATAGGCCATCAGGTCTTTCTCATCTTCCAGAACCGCCTCCGTTCTTCCGTAAACCAGTGCGTCCTCCAGACTTGGGTCCTTGCGGATTTTAATCAGCTTTTTATAAAAGGAAAGAACGCTGTCTTCCCGGCCTTCCTGTTCCCGGGCATTAATCTGATGGTAATTAGGATTGACCTTCAGCCAGGGCGTTCCTGCTGTAAATCCCGCCTGGTCTTCTCCGCTCCACTGGAAGGGAGTTCTGGTGTTGTCCCTGCTGTAGTGATTGACCGCCTTTAAGCTCTCCTCCGGAGAAAGCCCTGCCTCCATAGCCACCCGGTACTCTTCCAGGGTGCTGACGTCGTCCACATCGTCAATGGACTGAAACACCGTGTTTTCCATACCAAGTTCCTGGCCCTGATAAATAAAGGGAATTCCTTTCAGCATAAAATACATTGCTGCCAGCAGCTTTTTACCTTTCTCGTTTCTGGCATATTCCGGCAGATAATGGCTGACCCCTCTGGGCTCGTCATGATTCTCTATAATATTGGAATAGAAGCCCACGCTCTCCGCCTTTTTCTGACTGGCAAAGCAGCATTTCTTGTAATCTTCCGGCTCCGGAACCTTACAGTCGTACCATCCCTTGATGGTCTTTCCCAGCTCCATCTGCGAAAAATCGAAAATAGATGAGAAATATCCATTTTCCCCCATAAAAGGCTTCAGCATAGAATCCTTCATATTAAACACTTCACCTACGCTGAAGGAATCGTGGGGCTTAAAGGTGCGGTCCCGCATCTCCTCCAGAAATTCTCCAATGCCTTCCGCGTGATCCAGCACCACTCCCAGATCACAAAGTCCGTCCGCCCGGTCCGCCGGGTAATTTACAAGCGGCTGAGGCTTCTTGATATTGATGATGGCATCCACCCGGAATCCATCCAGGCCTTTATCCAGCCACCAATTCATCATTCGGTAGATTTCCTCCCTGAGCTCAGGATTTTCCCAGTTCAGATCCGGCTGCTTTTTGTGGAACAGATGCAGATAGTACCAATCTGTATCTCCCACCCGTTCCCAGGCAGGCCCTCCGAAATAGGAACGCCAGTTTGTTGGAAGGCTTCCGTCCCGGGACTTTCTCATATAAAAATACTTTCCATAGGGGCCTTCCGGATCCTGGCAGGCTTTCCGGAACCATGTATGCTCATCGGAGCAGTGATTTACTACCAAATCCATCAAAACGTACATATGCCTGGCTTTAGCTTCTTTAAGAAGGCGGTCCATATCCTCCATAGTGCCAAAGCGGGGATCGATTTTCTGGTAATCCGCTATATCATACCCCTGGTCTGCCAGCGGAGACACGTAAACCGGAGAAATCCAGAGAATATCTACTCCCAAATCTTTTAAATAGTCCAGTTTGGCAGTGATGCCCGGCAGGTCTCCGATTCCATCCTGATTGGAATCATAAAAACTCTTCGGATAAATTTGATAAGCAATTTTATTATGCCACCATTTCTTTTCCATATACGTCAAATTCCTTTCTACTAATGTAACTGTTTTGGGATCCAAAATCATAGGATCTCTAACGCTCTCCCCCTATGCAGAGGGCCGCAAAGAAGATACTCCGGACTCCTGCAGTCTTCAGGACTCTGGCGCAGGCTTCCATCGTGCTTCCTGTAGTGTAAATATCATCCACCAGTATCACTGCCCGGGGAAGCGCGCCGGTTCTCCTCCGTTTGTCCGATACGCTAAACGCCTTCTGAAGATTGGCAAGACGCTGACCGGGGCTTAAGTCCTTCTGGCGGGCCGTCTTTTTTTCCCGGATTAAAAGTTCATCATCTACCGGTATTTTCAGGAGCTCGCCCAGGCGCCAGGCCAGCTCCGCAGCCTGATTGAATCCCCGCTCCCGCAGCCTGGAAGGATGAACAGGAACAGGGACCAGGACCTGTCCCCTCATCCTCCTAATGGACGGCCCCAAACGGCTGGCCATTTCCTTTGCGTAAAAATCCAGATATTCCCTGCGGCCGCCGTATTTAATCCTGGCCATAGAACGGCCGGCTGTTTCATTATAGTTTAAAAGGGCAGCTCCCCACTCAAAGGTCCTTTGGCTGCGGGCGCAGTCCCGGCAGTATTCCTGACTTTCCCCCGCAATCTCCTTTCCGCATTTCAGACATACCGGCGGGCGCACCCAAGAAAGCTTCTTTTCACAAGCCGGACAAATCAATCTGCCTTTTGGCGTCACAATTTTCTCACAGACCGGACAGCGGCGGGGAAATAAAAGCCCCAGCAGGGCGTCCAGAGCTTTGCCATCCGGCCCATAATATGAAATACGACGTTTTTTCACATTTCCCGCCCTTCCCGGCTTTCCGCCGCTTCGTAGATCTCTTCAATCCGATTCTTTAAACCGCTGTAGCGTTTCTGTTCCTGGCAGTTGGCCGCCATAGAGGAAAAAATCTCCGGCAGGCCCACCAGGCAGACACAGGACTTTGCCCTGGTAACCGCGGTATACAAAAGATTTCTGGTCATCAGCATCCGGGGGCCACTGTACATAGGAATGACTGCCGCCGGATATTCGCTTCCCTGGGATTTATGTATGGTAATCGCGTAAGCCAGCTCTAGCTCTTCCAGCTGTTTGAAGCTGTACTCCACCCGGCGCTTTTCATCAAATTCCACCGTCAGGATTTCTCCATATTCGTTAATCTCCCGGATTACTCCCATATCGCCGTTGAACACGCCGCTTCCCTGCTCAATAGGAATACCGTAATCATTGCAGATTTCCCACTCCATCTGATAGTTGTTTTTAATCTGCATCACCTTATCTCCCACCCGGTAAATAACGCCGCCATACTCCTTCTGGGCTTTGTCCGGCGAAGGGGGATTCAGATAATTCTGAAAAATCTGATTCAGCCTTTCCACCCCTAAAGCCCCTTTTCGCATGGGGGTCATGACCTGAATGTCAAAAGGGTCCGCATGGACATACCCCGGCAGTTTTTTCTGAACCAAGGTGATCATAGCCGAAATAATCTGATCCGGGTTCTCCCTGCGGATAAACAGGAAATCCAGGCTGCGCTTTCCCAAATCCACCGGCAGCCCATCGTTAATCCGATGGGCGTTGACAATGATATCGCTTTTGGCTGCCTGGCGGAAAATGCGCGTCAGCTTCACTACATTAAAGCAGCCGGAGTCAATCATATCCCGAAGCACATTGCCTGGTCCCACGCTGGGCAGCTGGTCCACATCTCCCACCAGAATCAGCCGGGTTCCCACACTGACCGCCCGCAGAAGGGCATGCATCAGATGAATGTCCACCATAGACATCTCATCGATAATCACCACATCCGCATCCAGAGGATTTTCCTCATTGCGCTCAAAATGCATGCCCAGAGGACGACCGTCCTTGGACTCCATCCCCGGAAGGTCATTGCCTGCCGGTCCCCCGGAAGGCGTCAGCTCCAAAAGACGGTGAATAGTCCTGGCCTCACGCCCTGTGGCCTCCGTCATCCGCTTGGCTGCCCGGCCTGTAGGCGCTGCCAGAAGCACCTCCATCTCCTCCATTTCAAAATAGCGGATCATCGCTGTAATGGTGGTGGTTTTTCCCGTTCCGGGACCTCCGGTCAGGATCAGCAGACCACTGTTTACCGCCTCCACCACCGCCTGTTCCTGAAGCTCGTCAAGCTCAACCTGTTCCATCTGACGCACCTGGTTTAAACGGCTGCGAATTTCTTCCTCCCGGGTATTTCCACGGATATTCAGGTCGTGAAGCATCCGGGCGGTATTCAGCTCCAGATAATAATACTGTGCCCCATAAACCTGTCGTTCATCCGGCCCGCCCTTTACCACCAGGCGTTTTTCCATCTGAAGGTCCATCAGGTATTTATCCATATCATCCGTATGTACCTTCAGAAGCTCTCCGGCTTCGTTTTTCAGTTCTTTAAGAGGCAGATAGGTGTGTCCTCCTGCAGCGGCTGAAAGAAGGGTATAAAAAATCCCGGCCTTCATCCGGTAATCGCTGTCTGTAAGAATTCCCACTTTCTGGGCGATCTCATCGGCCATCTTAAAGCCCACACCCTGAATGTCATCTGCCAGCCGGTAAGGATTTTCCCGGATAATGCCGTAAAGGGAAGGGCCATATTTCTGGTAGATTTTTACCGCCAGATTGACCGAGATTCCGTATCCCTGGAGAAACATCATGGCCTGGCGCATGCCCCGCTTCTCCTCCATCTGCTCCCCAATAGCCATGGCCATCCGCTCGCTGATGCCCTTGATTTCCGACAGCCGCTCCGGCTCCTCCTCCATCACTCTCAAGGTATCCGCCTTAAAATGGCGGACGATTCTGGAAGCCAAAGCGGCCCCGACGCCTTTAATGGCGCCGGAGCCCAAATACCGCTCCACCGTTGACAAATCCTCGGGAGCTTTCATCTCATATTCTTCTACCTGGAGCTGTTCCCCATAGACCGGATGCTCCGTCAGGTGACCGGTGGCGCGGATCATATCTCCTTCGCTGACATAGGCGAAGGTGCCCACCATTACCACCTCATCGCCATCCTCGTTGTCCGATACGGCTAAAACTGTATAGCCGTTTTCCTCGTTGTGGAACTTAATCCGCTCAATGATCCCTGTAATGGTTGCCATCTGATTAATAATCGTCCTTGTCTCCGCCCTCCAGAGAACGGCTCATGCCATGAGCGAACTCAATAAACTTACCGGTTCCGATGGCTACTGCCGTCAGCGGATCCTCCGCAATCATAGTACTGATGCCCGTCTTCTCTTCAATAAGCGCATCCAGACCGCTGAGAAGAGAGCCTCCTCCGGTCATCACAATACCACGGTCGAAAATGTCGGCTGCCAGCTCCGGCGGAGTCCGCTCCAGCACGTTGTGAACGGCATCCACAATCTGCATGGCAGGCTCTCTCAGGGCCTCCAGAGTCTCATCGGAGGTCACCACAATGGTTTTTGGAAGTCCGGTTACCAGGTTTCTTCCTCTTACTTCCATGGTCAGGACCTCTGGCCTGCGATAAGCTGCTCCTACGTTAATCTTAATTTCCTCTGCGGTACGTTCGCCAATGAGCAGATTGTGTTTTTTTCTCATGTAACGTACCAGCGCCTCGTCAAAATCGTCTCCGGCCACCTTGATGGACGTACTGACTACCGGGCCTCCCAGGGAAATCACCGCGATATCCGCTGTTCCTCCGCCGATATCTACGATCATGTTTCCGCAGGCCTTACCGATGTCGATCCCGGCTCCAATCGCCGCAGCTACCGGTTCCTCAATGATAGCTACTTCTCTGGCTCCTGCCTGATAGGTCGCATCCTCCACAGCCTTCTTCTCCACTTCCGTGGCGCCGCTGGGAATACACACACTGATTCTGGGTTTGCGCAAAGTCCGCTTGCCCACTGCTTTATTGATAAAATACTTCAGCATCTTCTCGGTAATGGTATAATCCGAGATTACGCCCTGCCGTAAGGGGCGTACCGCGACAATATTTCCCGGTGTACGTCCGATCATCAGACGGGCTTCCTCGCCGAAAGTGATGATTTTATTCGTATCCCGGTCAATAGCTACTACCGATGGTTCCTTTAACACAACGCCCTTGCCCTTGATGTAAACCAGGATACTGGCCGTTCCCAGGTCAATTCCTATATCATTGGACATCATTGAAAACATATGGTCTATTTCCTCCTTGCCATAAACGCTCTGGCTTGTCCTTCAGAGCCGCCAATCTATATCCAGCCAAAAAGCCCGGATTTTCAAGAAAAACCCAGGTTTTCCAGTGGTTTATCCTGCTGCATTGCTTCTATTATATACAATATCGCAGAGTTTTCAAAGGGTTTTTTTCTTTTTTATATTCTTTATTCTTTTTTCATGATGTAGACATACTTTTGTCACAATTATTTCTTATTATAATAACTGTTCACCGAGAGGTGAGCAAGGCCTTTGTTTCAAGTGATACTTGAAATCACAAAGCTTTTTCATACTCATACCGGACGGAGAAATCCGTCCGG
>URFM01000062.1 GCA_900547035.1 uncultured Clostridium sp.
TCACCTGATGGTTCTCGTAGCTCACCACGTTGCTGTTGCCCTTGAGCTTGCTCATCAGGGCAAATTCCTTCACCAGATCCTGGACGAAGGTGCCGAAGTAATCCCTTACGCTGGCCTCGTCCATGCCCTCCGCCATTACCTCCCGCACCTCGCTCTCATTGGCAGGCACGGTGATGGCCTTTAAGGCCGCCTTGTAGGTAACTCCGAAGTCCTCCCGCTCCATCTCGAAGACCTTGCCGAAGCTTCCCTCGCCGATGAGACGGGTAATCCGCCAGGCCCCGAAGATGGGCTCGTATTGTTTATAATAGTTGATGTCCATATTCTTCAGCCTCTTTCATCTTCTTTTCGCTAGTACATCCAGTCCATATCGCCTACCATCCCCCTTGTAATGCTCTCCGGATCCACTACGGAGCGGCCGCGGTCTGCCGTCATCTGACCGCTGGCATCCCGGTATTCCTCCCATTTCTCCACTCCTCCGTTCACATTACGCCAGCCATGCCTTGCCAGAATTTCTCCTTGTGGGCTGAAGCAAGTCTCCGAATTTTGTCCCCCGCTTTTATACTCCGCTACCACATACCACTCCATCCCGCCTCCGTCCTTGTAGCAGATGCAGCGGGAAATGCGCCCTTTTCCATCGTAGTCGTAAACATAATAGTGGTGGAGCTGGCCCTTCTCAAAGACCTGAAGGGTACCTACCCGTTGATCCTCATTAAACTCATATACGTCAGCGGGACTTCCCTGGGAGTCAAAATTGACCACCTGCTTCAAAACTCCCTCCCGGTAAAAGAACCGCTTATCACCTTCTATATCCCCCATCTCATACCAGGTTTTGCGCAGTATATGGTCCTGCCCGTCATAGATTGTTACCATACTTCTCTTTCCGGAAAATGTCTTCTCTTCCTCCGGATTATAATCCGGGCTGTCCACCGTCTGATCCGGCAGCCGCTTTAAAACCGCCTTGCAGCCCGGAAGTTCCTGGTACAGCAGATCATAACGGGCCACCAAATCCCCTGGCTGCTCCTTTTGCTCATTGGACTGGAGAAGCAGCTGAAGGGACGCCTTCTCGCCTGGCTCCGCCTGATCCGTCTCCTGGCAGTCCCGGCTGATCTTACCGATTATAGCCGATACCGCGCTTCCGTCCGGCTTCAGAAGGGACACCTGATCTCCCTTGTGGATTCCTGCCCCCTGTACCTGGCCGCAGACAACCGTCTCCTTCCCCAGGGTGCAGAAGGCCCACTGAATCATCATGGAAAATCCCGCAGGGCTTTCCGCAGGCGCAGGGCTTTCCGTCGGCGCAAGGCTTTCCGTCGGCGCAAGGCTTTCCGTCGGCGCAAGGCTTTCCTCCTGAGCCGAGTTTTCCTCCTGGGCCGGGCTTTCCTCCATCTTCAAGCGCTCCGCCGGCTGCTCTTCTTCCCGGACCGTATCCTCTTCATCCGGGTCATCCGCCCATTCAAGGGGATGAGACGTCGGAATCTTCTCTTCCGAAACCTTGCCCCGAGCCACCGGAGCAGTCTCCGGTGCGGGAGGAACGCTGACTCCTCCCCTAAGGTAAGCCTCCAAATCCCGGCGCAGTTCTTCCGGCCCCCTATACCGCTCTCCTGGACGAAAGGCGCAGGCTTTCAGCAGGATCTTTGCCATCTGTTCTCCAGCCCTTACGGGAGGCGGCAGGGGAGCGCCGGAAAAACGCTTCATCAGCGCCTCATTCCGGTCCTGAAAACTCACGGGAGCCGGAGCCGCAGGCAGAAAGGGAAGCCGGTTGTCGTTGAGCAGCTGATAGAGAACCAGACCTAAGGAGTAGAGATCCGATCCGGCATCGCCCTGCCCCTTTGTCCGAACCTCCGGGGCCATATAGGAAAGGGTTCCCTTTCCGGAACTGGCTGTACAGCCCGGCTCATTTACCCGGGCAACGTCAAAACCTCCCAGCTTAAAATCTCCCATATCTGAAACAAAGAGATTATCCGGCTTCACATCTCCGTGGATGATCTGAAACTTTCCGCAAAGCTCCAGGGCACGGCAAAGATCGATGCCAATCCTTGCCGCCTCCCGCTCTGTAATGGGATGTTTCTTCTGAAATTCCTGAAAGGGCGTCAGAAGCTCCATCTGGATCAGGATGTCCCAGCCAATGCCGTCCTTGTGCTCGATCACCTGGTGATTCTCAAAGCTGACCACATTGGTATTGCCCTTTAGCTGGTTTACAAAAGCCAGCTGCTTCACCTGGTCCTTGACCATGGTATAAAAATACTGGTATACGCCCTTTTCATCCATGCCCTCGTCCATCACTTCCCGCACCTGTTTTTCGCCTGCGGGTATCGTGATGGCCTTTAAGGCCGCCTTGTAGGTAACGCCAAAATCCTCCCTCTCCATCTCAAAAACTTTGCTCTGAAAGCCTTCTCCAATCAGGCGGGTAATGCGCCACACGCCAAAGATGGGCTCGTATTGTTTGTAATAGTTCTCCGTCATCCTTGTATCTCCCTCAATTTTCTATATAGAACACCCGCGGCTGCCCTGGTCCATGGGCGGGGCGGCAGGAAGCGGTCCGATTTTCATCCAGTCCAGCTTCCCATAGGTAGCTGCGTCATCTGCGCTTCCGGGCTCGGTCTCCCCTACGGCGAGCTTATAGAAGGAACCGTCCGTCAGGCTCTGATAGTACCCATCTCCCAGGTTCAGCATGAACGATGCCCCATACTCCTGACAGCGCCGAATCAGAGCCGATTTCCTGCCCGTGCTGCGCTCCAGCTGCGATGCATCATCCAGAAGAAAGGTGGGGGCTCCCCCATGATAATCCAGCTCCCGGAAATACCAGGCAATCTCCGGCGACAGATTCGCCGCCGCCCGGATCTCCTGCCAGGTATCCAGAACATCATTGAGATCCGCCTCCGCTGAAACGGCGAAACAGTCCCTGACAGGGAACACGTCATCCACATTGAGCTCTTTCACATACTGGGGACGCACGCCCCAGAACATACGGCAGAAGAAAGCGTCCACTGCCCGCTCCAGCCGGAGACGGCTGTCCGGCTCCAGGGTCTGCGCAAGGGCAAAAAGCTTCTGGCGGAGCCGTTCCTCATTGGCGCGGAACATCTGACGAATCTCCTCATCAATGTGTTTCTCTCGGCCTTCTGAATCGCCCCGCGCCCCCTTAACTTCCTTCGGCTCTTTTGCCGGGCAGAGGGTGATCTCCCCGCCGGTCTCCTTGCCGGTCAGAGGATCCCGCTCTGTCTTCTCCACATGGATCTCATAGTCCATGCTGTCAGTCAGACTCCGAATCACATTCCGGGAACGCTGCAGGAACAGATGGATGTCCTCCTTCCTGCACTGGTTCAGGAAAGCATCTTTCCGATCCCCCAGTGCGGTCAGCTGGCGTTCACTGCACAGGCGAAGGTACAATCTCCGATGGCGGCCCAGCTTTTCAACGGTTCTGCGTACCTCATCAGGCGCATAGCGCAGTTCCTCCGGGCCCAGATCATCCCCTACGTCCCGCAGCCTCTGATACAGCCTGGTCACCTGTTCCAGATCATACACCGGCGGCGTTCGCATCCACACCCCTCCGGTCTTGTTCTTGTCCTCGTCCATGCCGCCGTATCTCCCATTGCTGGGGTTATAGAAAGACAGCACATCCAGAGACAGCATATCCCGCAGATAGGAAAACTGCGCTTTTTGTGCAGGGTGCTCTTTCAGCCAGCTCTCCCGTTTCAGCCGTTCCTGTTCCCACAAGGCCATTCTTTCCTGCCAATCCCGGCTATGCGTTTCCTGTTTGTGCTGCGGCGCCGCCATTTTTTCCTGTTTCTCCGGTGCCTGCCTCTTCTGTTCACCTTTTCCCCAGAACCATTTCATACGCACGCGCTCCCTTTTCCTCCCCTGATTTCTCAATGTTCCAGACGCAGTACGCTTACAAAGCTGCCGTCCCAGACGCCGTGGGCCGCCAAAGTATCCTCATCCGGAATCCGCTCCAGCTTTCCCTGTTCTTTTACAAAAAGCCCGGCTCCCAGTATGCGGCACGGCTCAAAAGCCTGCGGCGCCAAAAGAGCCAGCCCTAAAATCAGCTGCTCCTTAAACATCTTCACCGGCACATTCGCGGGCAGCTCGTAATCACCATGGATTTTTCCGTCCGCAGATTGGATTGTCACAATCACCCGATCCGGTATCATACGCTTTCTTCCTCCTGACTGCCAGTCCGGCCAAACAGCCTCTGCCAAACCGGCTTTTTCTCCTGAATCTGAAGGACAATCACCGTCACATTGTCCCGGCCGCCCCCCGCAAGGGCCAGCTCTACCAGTTTTTCTGCCATCTCCCGGGACGTGGCCCTTCCGGAAAGAACGGCTTTCAGCTCCTTAGGCGAAACCATATCCGTCAGTCCGTCGCTGCACAGCAAAAACAAATCCCCATCCGCCAGCTCTACCGGCTGGCTCATGGCCGGCTCAATCACCATCTCGTCCGCGAAAATCCCAAGATGCTGGGTCAGCTCATGGCGGCTGGGATGCCTGGCCGCCTGCTCCGGGGTCAATACCCCCAGCTCTACCATCCGCCCCGCCTTATTGTGATCCACGGAGAGTTGGGAAAGCCTTCCCTCCCGCAGAAGGTATGCCCGGCTGTCCCCCACGTTGCAGCAGACGGCTTTTCCCTCATCCATATACAGAGAAACCAGGGTGGAGCCCATCCGTCTCCCGCCCCGGCCCTCAATCTCTTCGCAAATTTCCCGGTTTGCCTTGTCTACGGCGGAAACCGCCTCTGCTTTGATCTCCTCAAAGGTGCAGGGCTTTAAGGCCTTCACCGCCATCAGGGAAGCCCTCTCCCCCTGCTCCTCGCCGCCCATTCCGTCGGCTACGGCGGCCAGAAAACGCCGGTCAGCGGCTCTGCATACAGCCTCGTCCTCGCCCTTCTCCACATCCTCCCGGTATCTCCCCAGAAGGTAAAAATTGTCCTCATTATTAGAGCGCACGCGCCCCGTATGGGTGCGCGCCGCTCCGTCGATTTTGAATTTCATTTGATTCTCATCCCATAATACTGTCAAAGCGCCTTGCGCCCCGGCTGGTTACGTCATCGTTCTCATTGGCGTAGTCCTCCATGGCTTTGGCGTAGTTCTGAAGAGATGTTTTAATCTCCGTCAGGTTTTTCTTGTAGGTGGTCTGGAAGGTGCGCTCAAAGGAATCCTTTGCCGATCCCTCCCAGGCGTCCGCCGTAGAAGCGATGATCTGCTCTAAGGAATGAAGTTCATTTTCCAGATTCCCCGCAATTCCCTTTACCTGTGCGGCAGAACTGCGAAGTGCCGCTGTGTCCAAACTGATTCTTGATGATGCCATAGTCTTAATCTCCTTTTCTTTTTTATAAAGCGCAGCCGTTCCGGCCGGACCAAAAGGCGGCCCGCCCCAAACGTTTACGTTCCGCTCCCCACATACTGCCAGCTGCTTGTAAGGCTGTGGCCGTTCCAGGCCTCCCCGGTCAGCTGGTAATATTTAAAATGATACTTCTCAAACAGTCTGGTATCCCTGTTTTCACAGAGGGTAAGCATATGCTCGTACTCCTGGATCTTCGTCTGCTTTAGCAGAGTAAAAATCCGCTCCGCCTCCTCCAGATCCGCCTGGGTGGCGATGCCGGCGTTCATCATCTGGGCGTAATTCTCGTAGGTGGAGGTAAGCACATGGTCGAACTGGTAGAGTCCCCCCAGTCCCTTGATGGCGGAAATCTCGTCCGCGTTTTGGACCTTAGCCGCAGCGCTAACCCAGTCCACTCCCCACAGCACGCCTTTAATTCCCGGAAACTCCTTGGCCGCCTTCTTGACGATCTCCCCGATGGCCGTTTTTTTCACTTCATCAACCACCAGATCCCCCACCTGGTCTAAAGCGTAGGATAATACATCGCTCTGGTACGTTTCCTTCAGTTCCCTGATCTTGTCCGTCACAGCGCTCTCGGGAAAGCCAGCCGCGGCCAACGCGTTTTCCAGCCCATCCAGGTAGGACACCTGGACGGAATAATCGTTGAAGCAGTGCATAACCACATCAATATACATATCCAGCCGTTCGATCTTGTCTGTAAGCTCGGAAATCGTATCGCCTGCGATCTGCGCTGTGTATACGGAACCGATGGCCTCCCCCAGCATCTTCTGCAAATCCTCCGGAAGCTCCCCCATCAGCTTTTTGAAATTCTTATCCAGCTTAATCTCGTCAAAGGTTTTCGCGCTCTGGGCATAGGTAGAAAGAAGCTTCTTTAAGGACCCGATCCATTTGTCCAGATTCTCAATACCGGAGTAGGTTTCCAGCTGATCCAGGGTCTCAAAGCCTTTGCTGGCCTGGGAATCGGGAACAGCCATCAGGATTCCCGACAGGGCGCTCTCCAGCATATCATCGGTATACTCGTCAATAAACCCTAAGTTCAGGCCGCCCAGCTGGGCAACCGAATCCAGCCACAGTCCCCAGTTATTCCACTCCCCCATCCCTGCCTCGATGGAGGCACATTCAAAAACGCGGGTTCCCATGAAATCCTCCAGGTCGTTAAATCCTGTGGCCAGGCTCGTTCCCTTGCTCTCGAACTGATACATCTGGTAGGCGGCGTAGCTGGCCCCTGTTCCCAGGGCCCACATGTCTCCAAATACTCCGTAGCGGTAGCTTCCGCCCTGGATATTCAGCTTGTCCTTTCCTTTGGCGTCCAGCTCTTCATACTCTTTTAAGGACTGCTCCATAGCGTTCAGCAGCGTCATCAGCTGCTTGGTGCTTTCCCCGATTCCCTTTTTAAAGCTCTGAAACTCCCCTGTGTCATCCAGGAGATTCACCAGGTTCTTCACGCTGTTTTGGGAACTCTTATCCCACACCTCCTCATAACAGCTGTATGCCTGCTTGATCTTCTCCCTCGCCTGTTCGATGATTTCCCGATTAAATGTGTACATCTTCCTTCACCTCCCCCTCCAAAGCTTCTTCCGGCGGCGAAACCTCTCCCTGTTCTTTGCTGCGGCGGCAGAAGGCAGCCAGGCACTCCCTCAGTACCCCCAGCCGCTTTTCTCTGTCCCCGGAATCCAGATCGGGATACGGGGCAGAAGGCTCCTGGCTTCCCTCCTCCCAGGTGGAAATTTTTCCGGAAAACGAATCCTCCCCCAGGCCTCGAATCTCCAGGCACATTTCATAAAAGGGGCGCAGAGCCATCTCCCAGCCCTCCCTCTCCTTCTCCAAAACCAGCACGTCAACCGGCCCCCGCAGATACAGCCGCCGTCCTTCCTCCTGCTCCAGAAGGAGGGCCGCCCCCACATGGCCCAGATTGTAGAGCATCCGGGAAAATTTCGGAATGGGATGAATCTTTCCGTCAAAGCCCTGGCGGGCAAGCCCCGCCTGTTCCAGCTCCTTTCGCAGCCGGTTCCACTCCCCCGGCTCGCCGGACGGCTGGGGCAGAAACCATTTCCCCCCATTTCCGCTTATCTGGGCGAGGAATGCCAGAGCATCATCGGAAAGCCAAAGCAAGCCCGTTCTCATGATTTCTTCCCCTTTCCCTTAGTTCCCTTTTGTATAGTAGTCCCAGCTGGCTCCCAGTTTGCCGATAAAACTCATATTGGGAAGGACTTCTGTGTTGATTACCCCTGTGATCTCGTTCGCCGTTTTTTGGGCTTTCTGCTCCATAGCCTGGGCCACCTGCTCCAGCTTCGCGTAGTGGCTGTTTGTATCGCTGTAAAGGGTTTCGATTACCCTGCGGCAAGAATCTCCGTCCGGCCCGCTCCAGGCCCCGGACTGACTGAGCAGATCCAGGGCGCTTTTCAGATACCTGGCCGCGCTCCGGCCCTCCCCTGTCAGCGCCCCTCCTACCGTTTCCGGCAGCATCCGGCAGCTCTCCTCGTAGTCCTTATATCTCTCAAACTTACTTCTCAGATTCTTTAAATCACTGTTGCCGTAGCCTAAAAGGGGTTTTTTTTCGTCAATCCCGTATTTGCTGTAATCCATTCGTCCGCCTCCTTAAACGCTTCCGTCCTCGTCCGAAACTGCCTCCATCGGCCGGATGCGCGTAAATGTTTCCTGCCCGTCCTTCCGGTTTATCAGCACCAGATCTCTCCCAAGGCTCTCCTCCGGCAGCCATTGCCTTAACGCTATGGTATCGATAATCCGGTGCTGGGAGGTCTCTCCCCCTGCCAAGAGGATGGGTCCCTCATGAAAGGTTTCCATCAGGATATCCCTGCTGAAATAGCAGCGCTCCACCCTGGAAGCCAGGTCGGCCCCCACCACGGTAATCCCGATTCCCACGCCCAGCCGGATAAATGCCTCCAGCTGGGAGATCACAAGGGGCTCTGCCCCGGCCAGAAAATCTGCCAGCTGATCCACAAAGATAAAGATATGGGAAAATTCCACCTTCTCCCCCTTTTCCTTTCGGTTCAGCCGTTCCTGAAGGATAGGCGCAAGCTTCCCCAGCACCTCCCCCAGGGCCGGAGGATCCATTTCCTGTCCATAGCCGTATATCCGGGCGTCCTCCATTTCCCGGGCCTGCCGGTACAAGAGGGCCAGAACTTCCTCCCCGGACTCCCTGCTGCCGCAGCTGATGAGAAGACTGGTGGCTTCCCGGACCGGAAGGGAGGCCGTCTCTCCATCCCCGTATCTCACCCCTAAAATCAAGGGTTCCCCCTTTAGAGAGCCATAGGGAACCGTATCCGGTACCGACCGTATCCGGTCCGGAAGAGGACCCTTCCAGGAAGCGGACATCCGGCCGGCCAGATCACGCAGCATGGCGATACGCTGACCGTCGGTCAGCTCCTCTCCGGCAATGGCAGTCTGAAACTCCAATGGTCCCCTTACCAGGCCCCGTCCAATGACCGGCTTTGGAATATTTCCTGATACCCGGCCTACCAGCTGGGTATAATCCAGCCGGTCTGTCAGCTGCAGCGTCATCACCGTCTTGAAATTCTCCGTCAGCTGATAGCTGAGACCTGAGCCTCCGGTCACCGCAGCCGCGATGTACAGCCCGAAGGCCTCGCCTTCTCTGGCCAGCTGGATGATCTGCCCCTGAAGGCCGGGGAATTTCGTCCCGGCCAGGTTTAAGGTATCCGCCAGGAGGATGATGGTGGGAAGGCTTTCCCCCGCAGCGTCCTCGTAAGAGGAAATGGTTCCCACCCCTGCTTTGCGGAACAGCTTCTTTCTTCTGCCCAGCTCCTCTAAAAGCTTCTCTCCAATGCGCGCTAAATGTTCCGGCTCGTCATCGCCTGCCGCTCCTCCCACATGTGGGAAGGTTTCCAGGCTGCGAAGCCCAAAACCCGTAAACTCCATCAGGTAAAACTGTACCTGAGCGGGGCTGTAGGTGCAGCACATAGAAATCAGCAGAGATTTCAGGAATGTGGTTTTGCCCGACAGCGTCATTCCATAGACCAGAAGATTTCCCTGTTTCCAGAAATCGTGGCACAGGGGAACCTGCCTCTGGTGCATGGGATCGTCCACCATGCCAAATACCGCCTGGGCTCCCTCCATAAGCTCCTTCCAGTCCGAACTCTGCTCCCAAAGCCGCCCGGAAGGAAGAACCTTCGCAAGCTCCAGACGCTCTTCCAGAGGCTTGGTCCACAGCTGGGAAGCAGGGGCGATGCCCATTCTCCTGCAGTAATCCGAAATAGCCTGGACCACCGCGTCGATCTGCTTTTTCTTTGGAGCCTCCTGGTTTGAATGAGGGTTCCCCAAGGGGGTGCGCTCCCCCAAAAGGGACACGGCGCATACAGGAGGAATCTGACGCTTTTGGGCTCTCGGCTGGTAATCCGCGCCGGAATAGAAGGGCTGGATCAATTCCACTGTTCCCTCTCCCGACCTCACATAGCTCCTTCCCGGAACGGTCAGGAAGGCGGCGTCCGGAATTCCCAGCATATCGCGGCTGTCAGACTCCGACTGTACCTTCAGACACCACCGGAAATTGGCGTTGGCGTTCATCTGATCCGTCACTACGCCGGAGGGTTTTTGCGTCATAATCACCGTGTAGACGCCAAGAGAACGTCCGCCCCGGAACACATGGTTAAGGGGGCCCGTAAAATCCGGAAACTGGGCCTTGAACTCTGCAAACTCATCGATCACCAAAATCAGGAAAGGCATCTTCTCCATATTCCTGGTTTTCCTGCGTTTCGTCAGATATTCGCAGATATTATTGACCCCCGCCTCGTCAAATACCCGCTGGCGGCGCTCCATCTCGCTCTCCAGGGCAAGCAGGCAGCGCCCGATGTCCGTATCCAGATTGGAAATGCTCCCGGCCAGATGGGGCAGCTCCTTAAAAGGCTGCAGAAGGCTGGTGCCCTTAAAATCCACCAGGATGAAGTTCACATCCTCCGGAGAAAACTGAAGGGCCATGGAAGCAATCCAGCTCTGAGCCATCTCAGATTTGCCGCTGCCGGAGGTTCCCGCCGCCAGGCCGTGGGGACCGTCCTTCGTCTCATGGATATCAAAGTAATAATTCTCCCCGTTTTCTCTCACGCCGATTGGCACGGACAGCGTCTTCTCACAGCGGGCATTCTGCCAGAAGTCCCCGATATCCAGCTGATCGACTTTTGAAACACGATATCCCTCCAGGAAGGAAACGCTGTCCGGCAGTCCTGCCTTTTTCCCGCCCGCCAGGCGCACCGGGGCGAGACTGCGGGCAAAGGCTTCGCAGCGCTTTTGCGCCGCCTGATCCGGCCTGAACGTCTTCCGCTCCGATGCCCGGCAGCGCATGTAAATTTCCGCCCGGGAACCAAACTCCAAAATTTGTTCCACCCCCTGAGGCAGAGCGGCCACAGAATAAGACAGCCAGATGCTGCTGACTCCGGGCGTCTCAAAAAGTTTTTCCTCCCCCTTTAAAAGTTCTGGAGCCCCCACTATCACCACATAGTGAGGAATTGCCGGAACTGTTTTTCCAAAAGGCTCTGTTGTTTCTTTCTTCCTCCCCCTGCACGCTTCATTCAGATGCTTGAGAAGCTGGGACGTCTCAAAGGCGCCGCAGGCCATATAGCGCGTACTGCGGCTGTCATTAAAGGTATGGGGCAGCCAGCGCATCCACGCCCACTCTTCATATTCTTCCTTCGGAAAAATGACTGCCAGCTTCACATCTTCATAGCTGTGGAGAGCCGCCAGCTGAAGCACCATACACCGGATCGTGTTCAGAAGCTGTCCCCGTCCGCCCACAAGACCGGCGCTGGAGCAGCGAAAAAGCTCCGCCGCAGCCGGTATTCCGGAAACCAGCTGATACTTCTTCGCAAGTGCCTCGGGTCTGCGGGTAAAGGCGTCCTCCTCCAGCACAACCCCAAGTTTCGGTGTCTTCACCGTCATGGTCAGTGGCTCCTCCCCCGTCCCCACCCGCAGAGATAGAAAATCCGGGTCGCCGGGGCTGCGCATCCATAAACCGGAAGAGAGTTCTGCGGCAAACCGGAAGCAGTCTTCAGGTTCCGGATTACCGGAAAGAGCAATCTCCCGCTGTTCCGCTGCAAAGGCCTTCAGACGTTCCTCGCAGCGCGCCAGATATTGCTCATATTTCTCCGCCCTGAGGGCCTCTCTTTTGGAAAAGGCCTTCGACTGATGGTTGTAGTTGATTACCGTCATAACAACGCCCAATATGGCCATCGGGCCGGAGAACAGAAGGCTGACGGGATTCATTCCTGTAAGAACAGTCACCACCAGCATAAGCCCCACTCCGCCAAGGCTTGGCAGAAGGGTGGAAAGCCAGTTGATCTGAGGCTGCTCCCCGATCTGCGGGGCTGCCTCGATCTCAAGTTCCTCCTGCGGCAGACAGCGAGTTAAGCGGGGGGACCGGGTAAACAAAGGATATTCCCGGCGTGCCGGCGTCCCCCTGTCCGAAGAAGACCGGTTCAGGCAGACCGTTCCCCTTTTTCCATATACCAGAACCTTTCCCTCCCGGATTGTCAGGTCATAGGGCCCGATGACAATCTCATCTCCCTCCCTCAAGGCGGATTCGCTGACCCGTTTGCCGTTGACAAAGGTACCGTTGGTGCTGTTGATGTCGCAAATCCTCCACTGACCGTTCATCTGGTAAAGCTTGGCATGGCTGCCGGATACCCGTTTATGGGTAAGCTGCAGTCCACAGTTATCCGCCCGCCCGATCAGCAGCTCATCCAGCCCGTCCAGAACCTGGCAGGCAGACGCCTCCTCTTCTTTTTCTACCAGCTGAAGAGCAACATGTTTTTTCATATTTAAGACCAGAAGGTCTCCATTTTCCAAAACAACATCTCCTGCTTCCCTTCCCTCATACAGCACTCCGCCGGTACATTTTGCCCTCCACATTCCCCTCTGGCATGAAAGACTGACTTCTGCTCCCGGAAGAGCTCCGTTTTCCCCATCCCCGATGGTAAAACCCCTGGAAGGTTCCAAAGGCTCCGTCCTCACTGATTTTTCCTGGTATATTCTAAGCTCGAACATATCTTCCCCCCTATGTCCCTTTATCCGTTTCAGCAGACCGCCGCCATTCCGTTATTTCGCATTAATAATTAGAATTATTATACATCTGATAATGTGATATAGTCAACTTTAACTAATCTGTCTCAAAACAATCCTTACATTAACAACTTCATCTTTTTTTCAAATTTAGCTGATAAAATTTATTTTGCCGCAAAAGGGCCGGACTGCTCCACACCGGGCATTTTAGCCAATCCGCATTAACAATGCGATAAATTATATATCTGATAACAGGTTCAAGTCGGCATTGCCATTACTTAAACTAAGGTTTGGAGGTGGAGTCAAATTGCAGGAAAAAAAAGAAATCAACCTGGAGATCGGCGCAAGAATCAAAGCAGAACGTGAAAAGGCCGGCCTGACGCAGGAACGTTTTTCTGAGCTGATCGGATTAGGAACAAAAAGTGTTTCCGCCTTTGAGCGTGGAACCGTTGGGATCTCTTTTACAACTTTAAAGAGAATCTGTCATGTTTTGTCTGTTTCCAGCGATTCTATTTTGTTTGGAAAATGCGGTGAATCGCCCAATGACGTTTCCGAACTGGCGGCCCGTCTGGAACGTCTTTCTCCTGAAGAATATGCTATTGCCCGGGATATTATATTCAAACTATTAGAGGCTTTTTCACTGCAAAAATAAAGATGGCTGTTAAGCGGATCCTATGTTTTTCGCTTAACAGCCATCTTTTAGTTTTAAAGCCCTATTTTTTTCATATAGTATTCCCGAACCCGCCTCAATTCCTGCGCCACTTCTCCTCGGCTTTTTTTCGACTGTTTTAAAAGCAGATCTTCCCTCCCTGCAAGGACAATCTCCAATAATTCCTGAAACAAATCCTCCGGCTTTCTGCACAGCACCGCTTCAAAGCTGCTTTCATATGGCTCCTCGTAAAACACACGGATATATCCCCACCGTGTTTTTACAACTTCAATGCAGGGTTCCTGTTTCAAATCATCCTTAAAAACGTTTATAATCTGTTCATACGTCATCCTCTCACTCCCTCCCCATATCCTGGACATAGTCTATTTTAGCCCTATTCCCATATCATTTTCAAGAACATTGCCTGGAAATTTTAATAGAAAATTATCCGGTCCGTGCTTCCTGAATTAGCATGTTCTGCCAAAATATCTCTACTTCTGCCATTTAGTTGAATTGTATCTTTTTATCTGATAAATTGATTTCAGAAGCAGTTATTCCAAATCCATACGATCAGGAAAGGAGCATTTCTTTTATGAAACAATTGAGCTTGCAGCAATATTAAACTTTCAAGAGGTAAACACGTACACCGGAGCGGTCAAAGAAGCACGAAAGACCAAGGATGTCAAAGACGGAATGCGGATTCTGCCAGAATGTCCGATCTCGAAATAATCACATTGAGCATCTGCGGCGAACTGATTGGTATGGATTCGGAAAATGCATGGGTATTCCTTTGTCAAACTATTGCCGTTCTTTTCGGAAGGACGGCTTTGGGAGGAAATAAAAAACCGGTGATCCTGCGAAGGTAAAACGGAAGTCGCCTGCGGTTTGGCAAACAACAGCTAAAAAATAAAAGAAGAAAGAATGGTAATAGAAACGATTATTTGCTTTCACCGCAATATTGACTATTCTTACTTTTTTTATACGCTGTTTTTACAGAACTGCTGAGAGCTATGGCAAGACAGAAACAGAAAAGGAGGATAATGAGAGAATGGCAAATGAAACATTAGGGAGACAGCGATTTTATACGCCGGTGGAAGGAATGGAAGGGGTAGGGGCAGCCCTGGTGCCTCATGCTTCCGTCTCCATGGATCAAAGGCGTCCGGAACAGCTAGGCGGAGGAACTTATTCCGGCATGCAGGTCACGGAGCAGGTAATGGAAGCGATCAAACGCGGAAACGGCGGCTCGCTGTTTTACTTTGAGGAGCTGCCGGAGCGGCCGGGCTATTATTCCATGCATCCTACCTATCCGGAGCTTGGAGCGAACAAAAAAGGGGAAACTCCGTATAAGCTCCGGGAAAATGTGAACCGGCTGTATAAAGGAGTGGCTTCGCATTTTGTCAATGGAAGGGGCGAAGTTGACTTTCGCGCCGGAGCGCGTTTCATGGATGAATTCAACGCAAGATTCACAAACGGGAGCAGTCTGGAGGATCCCCTTCTGGATCAGGCGGAGGTGAGAAAGGAACGGATTTCCTGGCTCTGCCATGAGCTGCGGATTCCGGAAGAGGAACAGGATGATTTCTCCCGTTTTGCCCAGAGCTGTATTTACAGTGACACAAACGACGAGTATGTGTTTGGCACCAGTAACTTTTTTGAAATTATCGGGCAATGGGCGTACGGCGGCATCCAGGTGGAAGAAGAACTGAAGGGGGCACTGGCGTCAGACCGGGAGTTCCGGGACGCAGTGCTTCCGGGGATTGAACAGAGCAAAAGGGAAATTCTGGATCTGGCCGGGATCAATCCAAAAACGGAGCGGAGAATGATCATTCCCACAGAGTGCAACGGAAGTACTTATGTAAATAGCCAGCTGTTTTCCCGCGGCTATAACGTATCCCAGGACGGCGAAGACCTAGGCCGGTTTACGGTCAGCTTTTCTATGGCAGAGAGCAGCCTGATCAAGCAGCGGGACAATCTGAGAAAAGAGCTTCAGCTTATGGCGGATAATCCGATAGAGAAGGCGCAGGAACTGCTTGAACAGCATTGCCGGGAACTTTCCGAAAAGATAGAGAAAGAGACCGTTCCGGATGAGAAAAACCGCTTATCTGAAGAGCTGAATCAGCTGCAAAGTGACAGGGAAGAATCGGGAAGGCAGCTTTTGAATCAGCAGATCAGCCAGCTCAGCCAGGAGTTTGTCACTCTGCAGGAGGAGATTGACAGAAGATTCATCGAGGATCCCGGCACGGAGTTAAAGTGGGATTACCATGAAGCAGTCAATGCAGCTTCCTTTGAGCTGGAACAGCCGGACGGCACGCGGAAAACCTATTATATTACGCTGGAAGGGTTTGCGCCGGAAAGCAATGTGATTATGGATCACGCCGGCATATCAGATGCGGTTTCCATCGGCATATACAGTTCTGAGGAGGAATTCCGGAATTATTACCTTCAAGATCATGCACGGATCCCCAAAGACGACCAGATTCTGACGACTATTTCTGGTTTAAAGCAGAAGCGCGGCCAGCTCATGGAACGGGTATCGGAGGAAATGTTTGAGTTTCCCAAGGAACTGCTCACTCAGGAAATACGGGAACAGTATCAGCAGATGCGGGACAACCGGCAGGCAGATATGAATATGGCGTATTTCGGTGAGGGTAGCGATTGGGAAAAAAGCCTTAAAAGCCAGGCGGAGAAGAATCCAAGAGAGCCGATGATGGGAATCGATATCCAGAGTGCGAACAGTCTGTATGAGCCGGGGCATGATCGTCTGATCCGCCGGGCGGACGCCTTTGTCTCCAGAATTCCGGAAGAACTGCGGCCCCAGTATGAAACTCTGGTAGAGGCGTACCGATACCTGAACCATCAGGTCAGAGATATCAGCAATCGGGAACTGTTTATGAAAAATATTGCATCTCTGAAGGTAGATCAGCTGAGAAATGGGGAAATCTCGCCGGAGGAGGAAGAACGGGTCCGCGAGGAAATCCGCCTGCTAGATAAGGTTGGAGAGGAGATTGGAAATCGCAGCACAGACGACTATATGGCAAGAGCAGTGGCCTCCGGTTTCCTGGAGAGGATTCTGACGAGCGGTACATACAAAATCGGGAACGAAGCGGAGCGTCTTGCGTTTTCTCAGGCCATGCGTCCCTACGGAATTACGGAGGAGGGCGTGATTTCTCTGGCCGAGAGGATCAAAGAAGAGGTTCTGCCTGTGACGGAGGTTTCCATGGATGTTCAGGAAGCTATTCCGGGACTTGCTGCCGGTCTGATTGAGACAAAGGATTTCCGGTATGCCCAGCAGGCGGTGGTGGACTTCGCCGCAGATAATTTTGACTCTGCTTTACAGGGAGCGTTCCTTCCGGATGAGCAGAAAGCATTAAGCGCCCTGGGCATGGAACTTTACAGCCAGATTCTGATAGACGGACGTCCGGTCAGCCAGTTGCTTAATGAAAAATACGGACCGGAAAATGCAAGTCATGATCTGGCAAAATGTGAGATTCTTGCAGCCGCATTCAGAGACCGTAAGATTGAGTTCGCTCTCGGACTGGAAAGTGAGGAGAAAGGCGGAAGAATTCCCCTGAACATGCATTCAAAGATTCCTGCCGTCCAGGAGTCCCTGGAGAGGGCAAGGAAGGAACGGGAACAGGAATGGGTGGACCGGCTTCGCGGAAAGTCGGAGGACTGGGGGATTCCCAGGAAGGGAGCTTTGCCGGAACGGCCGACATTGAATTATGTGGAGATGCCCTTAAAATACAGCATGTTTGAGCGAAACGCCAGGCTGCGGGATTATGATTTTAATATGGAAACCGGGGACCGCACGGTGAAGGAAGATGAGAAAATCGGGCAGCCTGTACGGCGGGGAGAATCGATCCGGATTATCTATCCGCTGGTGGAAAGCAGAGACGGGAACTGGGTTCAGGCTATGGGAAAGGATGGAACCTGCGGCTATATCCGAAAAAGCCGGGTGGATCCGGAACTGCTTGAGTCAAAGGTGAAAAATGAAGAGGTTAGACCGCTTCCCAGATATCGATTTGCAGTAAAAGAAGAAGCTTTCAGCGAAGGCTTTCAGTCTTTATTTAATGAATTCCGGCAGTATGATTCTGCCTTCACAATGGACAGAGAAGCGGGCATAATGGAAACCTCTGTGAGCAGGCAGGAGGCGCTCTCCCATGGAATGAGATATTTGTATTTTAATGCATTGGCATCCGACAAATCTCTTCCGGGAAGCCTGGGAGAAACATTTGATCAAAATGAGGCGGGTTTTGGCGTTCGCTTCTCGTCAGAGGTTCGCTGTATGCAGCGTGCGCAGTTTAAGAAAGAGGCAATGGAAGCGCTGGAAAAGGACGCTGGGCAATTAAACGGTGATCAGTCCAGAAACAATGCCATGATCATTGTGGCGGAGAATGACCACACTTCACCGGATACAAAGAAGTGGATAGCTGGAGAACTGGGGAAAGGTGCAGAGGGAGAGCTGAAGAATGTTGGAGTTATCTATGTAGAAGACTTCATGGCAGGAAAGGATCAGCAGGATCTGGACGATTATCTAACTGGAGACAAAGAAGAGATGCCTTATGGACTGAGAGGATTTTGTTCCGCTCATCGGGGATTTCAGGAGCTTCTGGAGGGGGTAAAAAAGTACAATACTGCTCATGATGCAGCCGATCACATCCGGATCGTGGCACTGGGAACAGAACTGGCTCAGTCCGATACCGGAAAAGGACATGAGCAGAAAGTAGAGCGGGCGGCCAAATTTAATTATGCGGCAAGGGAAATCATCGATGCCAATCTGCCCCAGCCGGGCAAGTGTGGGGTAATCTATGCAGGGCGGGCCCATATGCTGGCTCATCCCGGCTTGGAAGATGGAAAGATGATTCTCGGACTTGCTCAGCTGTATAACCAGGACACCCGGGCCATACAAAAGACGGGAGACGGAACGGAAGTGATCACATACCGGAAGGACGAGGTCCTCGAGATTGCTCCGATGAAGACAGCAGAGGAAAAGAAGCCGAAAGAAAAGACGGAGACCCGGCCCCGTTCCAGTTCTGCTAGAGCTGTCGGCTTTCAGGATTTGCTGGCAGAAGAGGAAAAAGAAAGGCCGACGCGGACGAGGCGGGTCTCTGAATCCGAGAAATACGCCCGTCAGAAGGAACAGGTAGTTTCTAAGGAGGAAAGTGTCAGAAAACGGTAGAACGGAGCGCTGTTGCAGACCGGAAAAATCTGCATAAAAGCATAGTTTTGAAACAAAATTAACACGACCAGGGGGCTGTCCAAAGGAGAGTGTCAGAAATCTTGTGTCTTTGGAAGTCCATGCTTCCCTGGATAAGAGTT
>URFM01000063.1 GCA_900547035.1 uncultured Clostridium sp.
CGGTTCTTGAATTGGGCTTGCAGGTTCTGATGCGCTTCTTTGGTCTTGGCGGCGATCCTTGTGATCATGGAGAAACTGGAACCAGTCGCGGAGCATCTGGTCGTATTCCTCAATGTTCACTCCCTCTTTTAATTTCCATGTCTCATATTCATAAAATCTCATTGTAACCTTCCCTTCATTCACAGTAGTTTTTCTTACTCAAAACCTCCTGCATCATATACACCCCCGTATTTATATCAAAAACAGGAATGTGAAACTCTTTCGTAATCTCTGCTCCGAATACAGCCAGATTACTGCATTCCAGCAGTACTGCTCCCAGGTCGTTGCAGGCTCCGCTCAGATGCCTTACCCCGTTCAGTACATCCTCCTTCATCCTGACGTAATCCTGTTTTGCCGTTCCCTCTATCACAACTTCTTTAAAATGAGGTTCATTCTGCATACCATAGATTATAATCCCATCTGGATTCCCTGCGCCGGCCGCCCTCAGATGATGTTCTCCGAGAAGAGCCGAGTGGCCTGTCAGAATTCCAACCGATTGTCCCGGTGATATCATCATTCTGGCAAAGGGAAGAAATAAAAGGCTGGAAGATATCACAGGAATCCCGGCTGAATCTGCTATCTGCCGCTGGTAGAGGGCCATTAATCCACAATCCCCTGCAATTGCGGACACATTCTTTTTTGCCAGCTTTTTTGCAGCTTCGCAAAGTCTCCTGCACGCATCAGGCGAGCCTTCTATTAAATCTCTGTAGCTTCCTTCTACAATGCCGTATTCGACAGGAAATTCAAATGTTCCCGGATACCCCGGATCTCCCTTCAGCCTGTCGCCGGCCGTGGCGAATAGTAGAACTCCTATAGACATCTTCTTCCCCTTTTCTCAATATAATGATTACGGTTTATACAGATAATATACCGTCCGCACTCATCAGAACAGCTCGCTTAAAGCTCCCGATGTGAACTGCTCCACTTCAAAGTGGTATCCCTCCGGGCCGGTGAAGAAAAATGACTTGAGAGCTAAATCCTTCACCTGCTTGATCTCTGAAAGCCCTTCCACCCCTCTGCTGCCTTTCAGGGACTCATGAACTTCCTCAATATTGTCTACCGTAAGGCTGATTAACACACTGTCTGTGGAAGTCACCTGAATGGAACCGCTGTGGTTGTCGACGGCTCCCAAAAATGCTTTGTCACGGAGCCGGTAAACTGCCGCCCAGCCCGGATCATAAGCCTTCTCAAGCCCCAGAACCTCTTCAAAAAATGGTTTTGCAGCTTCTAAATCATTAAAGTATAAAAATGTGATGTTTGACGTTAGCTGAAGGTTTGCCATTCTTTAACTCCTCTTATTTCTTATAGTCCGGCTCTCTGCCGATTTCCTTAATAAGCTCTTTCATCGCGTCAATCATTGTGTCGATATCTTTCTCATTGTTGAAGTACTGGCAGGAAATGCGGAATCCGCCCACATAATCCGTAAATCTCTGAGCAATGAAAATCTTTCTGGCGTGAAGCTTCTTTAAGATCATTCGGTCTACATCCAGATCATCATACAGTCTCGCAATTACAATTCCCCCAAAATGTCCTGGGTCTCTGTGGGTGATTACGGTTCCGCCGATCTCCTCAATGCGGTCCATGCAATAGGTAGCCAGCTGGCGGACCCTGGCCTCAATATTCTCGATACCAATTTCATTTACCAATCCAAGAGATTCTCCCAAAGCAACAGCTCCGGCATAGTTTGAGGTACCACCAATTTCATATTTTCTTGCTGTTTCCGGGAACGTCCAGTTGTTAACGGATGGCGCCGCCGGATTCTCCCAATAAGCTCCCCATCCTCCTTCTGGAACGGTGGTATTCAGATAACCTGCATAGGACTGTTTAATTTTGGACAGGCTCTCTTTATTTACATACAGAACGCCGGTTCCGTAGGGAGAGTTCAACCACTTGTGTCCCCCGGCTGCCAGCAGATCAATATGGCATTCTTTGGTATCGATCTTCGTTACGCCCAGCTGTTGTACAGCGTCTACAACCAACATAATTCCCTTTTCCTTACAGAAATTGCCCAAAGCCTTTAAGTCCGTCTGCCATCCGTTGCACCACTCGATGGTGGACATTACAATAATTTTTGTCCTCTCATCCGCCAGAGCCGCAAAGGATTCCACTGTAAATCGCTCGTCCTCCGGCTTGCAGACACGGATATCGATATTCTTTTCTTTTCTCATCACACACCACGGAAGAGCTACCTGAATAAATTCCAGATTAGTGGTAATGATATTGTCGCCATCCTCCAGCTGAATTCCCTGGGCAGCAATATTCAGACCGTGAGAGGTACTTTCGATCAGCGCAATTTCCTCCGGGTCCGCATTGAGCAGCTTCTGGGCTTCCGCATACGCCTTATGACGCATATCATCCAGCGCAATATGGTGAGCACTGGAATTTGCCTCATCCTGCCTGGCAGTCATATCCGCAAACTCCTTTACCGCGCGCACCGCTCTCTGTGGAGCAAAGCTGACACAGGCCGCATCCAGAAATGTCATAGTCTCCAGTACCGGCCACTCTTCTTTTCTCATTTTTTCCCAATCGTAACTCATATGTTTGTTTCCTCCTCCATTTTTTCTTTTTTGCTCTTTACTGTTGACCATATTCTAACAGTTCATTCTGAGCTAAATCTATAAAGCGCTTTACAAATATTCTTAATCTATTTACTTTTTTTCAAAAGATCCTTATAATTATGATATTCATCTAGTAATTATTCAATAATTTTTCAATCGCAGACAGGAGGATGCTATTATGGATGAATCCTGGGTAACAGAAACCTCCCCTTGGATCAGCTATGATCTATCAAATTGGGAGACCCTGACTAAAAACAAAAAGCCGGTTCTTTACAAGAAAAAATCGTTTCTTTTTCATCAAAATGATCCCGCCGCCTTTACATATATCGTAAAATCCGGGCGAGTACGAATTTCCTCTTTCAATATTGAGGGTATTGAAAAACAGCTCTATATTGCGGAAAATGGCTGTTGTATTGGAGAAATTTCCTGTATCATGGAAAATCCTCATACCTACTCCGCCATTGCCATCGTGGATACATTGGTATACCGAATCTCCTCATCAGAAATCATTGAGGCAACCCGGCTGGACTGGGAAATGAATAAGCGGATTTATAATTCCGTATTTCGGAAAATATCCGTTTATCAGAATCAGATCCTGGAATTAAGTTTTACCAATGCCCTTGAACGCACCGCCCGTGTACTGGTGAATCTGTGCAAGCAGTACGGTATTGTGCAGAATGACGGAGTACGAATCAACATCCATTTTACCCATTCTGACATTGCCAGTATGGTTAACACCAGCCGCGTAACCGTCAGCAACCTCTTTACATATTTTGCAGAGAATAGCTATATTCATAAGCAGGACCGCTACTGCGTGGTAAATTCAGTTCAAAAGCTGGAGGAAATCGCCAATGGCGGAATTGACCTGAACCGATACTCAAAAGGACCATTGAACGGATTGTCTTCCTGATAGGAGATCGCAAAATCCTCTCCTGGCCTTTCACACCACCTAGCGCCAGACTGTCTAACAATTAGTATTCATGGTATAATTAGGTTATAAGATATGGAAATTGGAGGCTTGATTATGGCATATAGTGGAACTTGCTGATGAGAAAATCAGGTTGATTCTGAATATAAAGACAACTTGAAAACCTATCAGATACTAAAAGAAAATATCTATGTCAAAAGAAGGAACTCGCAGAAGAAGGATCCGGACAAAAGATTCTTACAGATCCGGATTCCAGACGAATGAAAAATAACGGTTCTTTAGATATTTGTTACAATGTACAGTCCCTGCAACTATAACATATTCATTTTTTGCTCAATCTCTCTGGCAGTATGCTCACTCGCCAACATCAGATGATTTCCGGCGATAGTATATTCCCGTTCTATGTATTCTTCTGTGATTGGAAAGATATCTTGTATCAGACAACCGGCAAAGCCAATCAGAGCGCTGTCCATGCCTGGGAATCAGCTAACGCAAAGGGTTTCATCGTGGCAGGTAATCAGGAAAATATCCGGGCACTCCTGACGAAGCAGACGCACATCATGCTCATAGATGGAGGTAACGCGGGTTCCCATCTTTATGCATTTCACATGTTCGATTTCCTTGCACATTTTAATCAATGTTTCAACAGGATAAAAAGCTTTGCTGGTTGCCGGATATAAGTGAATAATAATGTCAATATCTGCGCCCTCAGCCACGTCTTTTATGTACTCAAAAGGAGCATTCTCATTCATGCCGAACCGCAGCCACATATGGGGAGGCATTAACAAAATGCCGTCCGCCCCAGCTTCCTTTGCTTCTTTTGCCATCTCGATGCTCTCAATCGTGTTTTTGCAGTTAATGCCGGAGATGATAGTCATAATGTCTCCACATTCTTCATAACAGATTTCAACAACACGCTTTCTTTCAGCCCGATTCAGACCAGTAATCTCTCCGGTATGGCCGTTGCAGACAAGGCCCTGAATTCCCTGATTATAAAAGGATTTAATCCAGCGGAGATATGCACGAAACTCTTTTTCATTGATAGAATAATCCTCATTCAGAGGAACTGAAACAGCAGGGAAGATAGTTTTGAAATTTTTAACCTTAGCCATAATAATACTCTCCTTTTTTCTGTGATTTTTTCCACAAACAGGAGCTGCGCAGCAAACTGTCTGAATTGCCATCTCTACAAACATTTGTATCTGATGACATATATATCATTTTATCTTTTTATAGTCAATATTCATAAAATATGCTGCATTTATTTGTATATTTTTGTGCTCAAGGTCAATATATGTGCAATTTTTTGCATAGAGTTCCCCGAAATCAGGAAATATGATACAATGGAAACAGCTTTAAATAAATCGGAATCGGAGAAAGGAACCTGTCTATGGCTACCCTAAAAGACGTTGCAAAACTGACCAATGTAGATATCAGTACGGTGTCACGAGCTCTGAATAACACCTCTTATGTACATCCGGATACTAAGAAAAAGATTTTTGCTGCCGTAGAACAGCTAAGTTATAAACCGAATCTCCTGACAAAAGGTCTCCATCAGGGCAAACTCAAATCATCGGGGTTGTCGTTCCAAGCATTAATCTGAATGTATTCGGTGAAATTGTTCAGGAAATTGAAATCAGGGCCAGAAAACTGGGATACAGCATTTTAATTTGCAATACCCAGGATCGGCCGGATGTGGAGGAAGAATGTCTGGCCCGCCTGCGAAACGGCCTGGTAGATGGCATTATCATTGCCTCCACCGGACAGAATGGCCGTATGCTGCGGAATATAAGATCTGACGGACTTTCTGTAGTTCAGATGGTCCGCATGCAGGATAAAAATTTCAGCAGCGTGGTAGCAAACTATTATGCTTCCGGCTATAAGGGAGTAAAATATCTGGCCTCCCGAGGATGCCTGCACATTGGTTTTGTTGGGGCGATTGAATTTCTGGTGCCCTATAAAGAGCGCTATCGCGGCTACAGCAAAGCAATCAAAGAACTGAAGTACCAGGAATACCGTGTCAACTTTGAAGTAGGCAGCGATGACGAAGGATATTTTCAAAATGGCTATGCGGCAGTCGGACAACTTCTTCAAATGCAGCCAAAACTGGATGGAATTATGGTTGCGACAGATATGCAGGGACTTGGGGTAATCAGAGCTTTAAATGAGGCAGGAATCTCCGTTCCCGGTCAAATCCGGGTTATGAGCCTTACCAGTCATTCTATCGGCGGGATGCTGGAAACAACAATCACATCCATGGAAATGCCTGCCAAAGATATGGGCAGACGCCTGGTAGAAATGATTATAGAAGATATTGAAGCAAAACCAGGTGAAAAGCCCAGTATCCAGCATGTTGTATTCGATACTACTTTAGTTGAGCGGGAATCTACCTAGAGACTGCTTCTAAAATATGGATATATAAATTGGCAGGGAACGCGGAGCGAGCGAGGGATAAAACCCTCGCCCACTGCCCTTTCTCTCAATCAATCGTAGATACTCTCCACATCCCAGTCAATCAGGTTTCCGGTGGTCCCGTCCACCTCGAACTCGTACTCCAGCTCTCCGCTGAAGAATTTCCCTTCATAGACCGCCCGCCCGTCGTCGTAATCCAGATGGGCCTCAATGTAGGAAACCTGGGAAGCGTCCAGCCCTGCCTGCTTCAAGGCCGTTTCCTTGGCCTGCTCTGCGGTGATGGAAGCTTCGGGGCGTGTTCTGTTCGCCTGGTCCGCGCCCTCACGATTCCGGTAAGCTTCCCGGTCAAAGGAATACTCGGCAGCGAAATCAAAGCTTAAAATACTTCCGTCTTCCCTGCTGATTTCATAGTCGTATTCCTTGTAGTCGTTGGTGAAAAATTCCACATCGTAAACCAGACGGCCGTCATCATAATCGGGTTTCGCAAAGATATGGGCCACCTGGCTGCTGTCCACCTGAGCGTGCTCCAGGGCAATGTTCTTGGCCTCCTCCTCGGTAATCTGGGCCGCGAAAACATTCATCGCCATCATCCCCGCCAAAGCCGCTGCCACGCATCCTGCTCCGATACCCGCAAATAATTTCTTCATATTCATTCCTCCATCTATCATCTGATTTTGTTTTGGTATTTGTTTTGGTTTCTCTTGATGATTTTATATTAATGGGGGAAAATTAAAGGAAGATTAAAATTTACAGTGAATTTAGAAATGCCTTAATTTTTTCAAATACGGCCGGTATCTCAATGCCAATCCAGTTTGCGCTTCCAGCCCGTTCAATATTTCTCCTATAGAGCCGATTTGAAAATGTCCTGTTCACTCTGTTTATCACGTCGCTCATGTCAATCTCCCGCATGCCGGGGTCTCTAAAGATATAGGTATCCATACATTGATAAAGCCTTGTTTGTTCCACATAATCAGCGAGATAACAAAGGTCAAAAATATCTTTATATCTTGTTGATAACGGACCAAACCGCAAAAGCGATTTCAATTTTTCCGTAAAAATCTGTTCTTTCGAATTAATCAAAAGACTTGCTCCCACATCATCCAGACATACATCAAAGCAGTATTCATCCTGCTCGATTTGAATCTGTTTATGTACACCAAGGTCAATTTTGCTGAAAAATGAGTGGCCGGTATCATCTGCCAATGTTACATATACCCGTTTTCCCCGGTATTCCTGCTGAGAAAGTTCTTCAATGTCGCCGGCAATTGTAATCGTAATCCCATCAAGGCAATTAAGTTTCTCAATGAACTCCCTAATTGATGATTCAGAAAGCGAGTACCTGATAAAATCTAAGTCCATATCCTGCGTTGCACGCCTGACATTTCCGGTTAGACTCCGCATCACAACTCCACCTTTAATGGTTACATTTCGGCTAAACTTCCGAATAGCCCTCATTTCTAACCTGCGCAGCCAATTCTTCTAAATTTGCCATTACATAACCTCCATCTGCAATGTCTCCATTATTTTGTTGCTTTTTGGGGCCTCCATTGCATAGTCCTGAATAGCCTGAATATCCAATTGTGGCAAAATCTTCCTATAGTTTAACAGAACTTCTTTATAATAGTCAAAAGGCAGTTTTGTTTTGTAACGAAGCAATTCCACCAGCATTCTTTCCTTGCTGTATATTTTTATAGGATATCCCTTATATATCATGATTTCAACACCCTGCTCCACAAAGGGAGATGGAACGAAGTATTGATTCACTTTTTTATCTCGAATTTTTGCTGCATTCCTGTCAGTTGCCATATCATATCTTTCCGGAATGACATCTGTCAATCCATGCAGGTAAAAGGCGCTGTACATAGTGAGAATAGCCTGACGGTATTTGAATGCAAGTACTGCTAATTCCGGCACATGACCTTCTTCCGAATATACGGCTTTTCCTACCCGAAATAATTTACCTGACTTAACTTTCTGCTGAATCAAATAATCAGAACCATATTTTTCCAGACATTCAGCTCGACTTTTCATGCTTCCACCGTCTTTCATTTATAATTTAATCCGCTATTTTTATTGTTTTGCGGATATTTTTCTAAATTATAAAAATAATCTGGCATAAAAGTCAAGTAATAAGGTTCTCTCAATTCTTTCCATACAGTCAAAACACTTTACATTCCTTCCGGAATCGGCAAAAGAAGGTCCAGGATAAACCGCTCCTCCTGATTTTTTAAGACCACTTCCCCGTCATATTTTTCCGCGATATGGCGGATGCTCCTGAGGCCGAAGCCATGGTTCTCCCGGTCTTTCTTGCTGGTCACCGGCAGACCGTCCTCGAACCGGACCGGCTCTCTACAGTAATTATCCAGATGGATATAGAGAATCTGCATCTGTTTTGTAATCCGCATGTTAATCAGCCGCTTTTCCTTGTCCTCCTCCCGCATCACGCTCTCCACCGCATTGTCCAGGGCGTTCCCGAACAGAGCGTACACGTCCAGGGTATCCATAAACTCCAGAGCCTTTCCGTCGGCCATGCAGCTGAATTTGATTTCGTACTCCTGACAGAGAAGGGCTTTCTCCCGCAGGACCGTATCCAGGGCCGCATTTCCCGTCTGGTAAACCGCATCGTAGATGGACATGGCCCCGCGGATTTCCTCCAGGTACTTCCTCCTCTCCCCGCCGTCCTCCATCTCCATCAGCGCTCTTAACTGATGCTTGATATCATGGCATTTCCGGTTGATGATATCCATGCTCTCCCTGGAGAGCTGCTGCTGTTCTCCCATTACCCGGATTACCTGCTCCAAAAGCTGCTGCTCGCGGCGGAGCCGGTTTTCCTTGGGGATATAAAAAAGCAGGCACAGAGATAATGCGCTGCACAGGACACCGTAAAGATTGCATATGAAATCCTTCAGATACAAAAAATACTCCTCGCTGCCGCACAGCCTGGCCAGCAGGCTGACAAAAATAGCGATAAAGAGGGTAACGCAGGCCAGGACCACCATTCTCCTGTCCCGCTCCAACAGCTCCCCTTCCCGCCTCACCCTTCGGACCCCCAGCCAGTATACAACTATGGGAATCAGGACATACCACAGGCCGTAATACCAGACCGTCCCGGCTGCCCCGTAACCCCGCAGGTTCAGCAGATACTCCAGAACCTGTGTCAGGGAAAATGCCAGATGCTGGGTGGCATATGCCACCACGCCAGCAAACAGAAGCTCTTTTCCGGAAATCTCCCAGCAGGACCAGACCAGCCCAAGGGTAGCGCCAAAGAGAAGGATATAGTAGGCAATCTCTCCCGCCAGTTTGGTCTCCGGCAGGCTTCTGAGACCGAAAAATATCAGCAGGGCAAAGGCAAAATACCCTGCCAGGCCGGCTGCCAGCCGAAGTTCTTTCGCCCGGGAAGTCCCCAGACCATGGCCCCCTCCGCCGCCAAAAGCTGGAGGGAAAAGCGGATGCAGGAGATTAGCTCCATATCCCTCAAACCTGCTCACCTCCCAGGAAATCCGCAAAATCCTTGGCAAACTGCTTTCGCTGGCTTCTGGATATGGGGAGGCACCGGTCTCCCACCCACACCGCATCTTTGGACATCTTTGAAATATATCTTAAATTGACCAGACAGCCGGTGATGCATCTGGAAAAGCCGCTTCCGGCCAGTTTCTCTTCCATCTCTCCCATGGAACCTCTCTCTCTGAAATCCCCTTCCTTTGTGTGAAAAAGGATGTAATTCCGCTCTTTTTCCATATAGTAAATACCGGATACGGGGATTCTGGCCGTCACCTCCTGACCGTGGAGAAGCAGGGTCTTCTCCTGGTCCCGCTTCACAAAGCGCAGCGCCTTTTCCATTTTGTCGGAAAAATTGTAATACTCCACCGGCTTCACCATGTACTCAATGGCGTCCACCTCATAGCCATGGATGGCGTACTGGGCCATATTAGTAATAAAGACCAGTACCGCCATCTTATCTCTTTTCCGGAAATTCCTGGCTGTTTCAATTCCGTTTAAATGGGGCATCTCCACATCCATAAAGACAATATCGAAGGAGAGCTTCTCCTCATCCAGAAAATCCAGTCCGTTCTCAAAGGTCCAGACCTGGTAATCCCCGCCGTTCTCTTTAAAATACCGTTCCACATAACCTTTAATCAGCTGCAAATCCCTGGGGCTGTCATCTACGACCGCAATCTTCATCCTGAATCCTCCGTCTGCGTATCTGCCCGTCCTCTATGCTCTGATTTTAATTATACGGAACTCATCCTCCAATCGCAAGAAAAAGAAGAGAAAACCTGCTTTTCTTTAAGCCAGCTTGTCCCCGAAAAATTCCACCAGCTTATTAAGCTCCTGGGAAACGTAGTCTTCCTGCCAGTAAGTCTCAATGTGCTGGGCGCCTTCAATCAAAAACAGCTCCTTGTCGTCCGTTCCCGTAGCCTTCTCGAATACGCCCTCGGTCATGTAGCGTGTATCGGAAATATCGCCCGCAATCATCAGCAGGGGCTGGTCAATCAGCTCCGCATGGTTTTCCACGTCAAAGGGCATCAGGTCCATCAGGCTCATGGCCGTATAGCGGCTCTGGGAGTAGGGGTGGAAATGGGTGCTGCCGTAGTACTCGGTCCCGTCCCGGTAAAGGCCTGCCGGAAGCTGCTCCAGCTCCTCCTGGGTAAATTCCACTCTCTGGGTGTTCAGACCGCCGATGTATTCCACTTCCCCGGTCGTCACATACTGTTCTCTGGCTGCCGCCGCCTGCTCCAGACGTCCGGGAATTCCTTCCATATCCCCGTCGCTCATGCCGTTTCTGCGGACACGGCCCGTATTAAACATACTGATGGTAGCCACCGCGCTGATTCGCTTGTCCGTCTTGGAAGCCTCGATGGTGTAACCGCCGCCGCCGCAGATGCCCAAAGCGCCAATCCGGCTGGTGTCCACGCCTGCCACTGTGCTCAGGTAGTCGATTGCCGCGCGGATATCCTCCACCCGGTTGGCGGGACGGTCCGTCTGACGGGAAACGCCGCCGCTGGCGCCTTGGTAAGCCGCGTCAAAGGCAATGGTAATATAGCCGTTTTCCGCAAGGCGCTGGGCGAACAGTCCGGATACCTGCTCCTTCACGCCTCCATTGGGATGGGCCACCACGATAGCCGCGTAGGAGCCGTTCTCATCGTATCCGGCCGGGAGATAAAGGTTGGCCGCCAAATCGATGCCCTGCTGATTCTGATACGAAACAGGACGGATGTTTACCTCTCCCTCCACATTCTCCGTGATGGCTCCGTTGTAAACCAGTCCAAGGGGATTGTTTGCCAGAATCTCCTCCATAGAGGCCTCAATCTGGCTGACTTCCTCCTCGGTCAGGCCGGTGTAAATTTCCGGGTTCACCGCGGTTCCCGCCTGGGCGCTGTCCTGAGAATCCGTCTCCGGCTCTGCCGCCGTGGTCTCCTGGGCTGCCGTAGTCTCCTCGGACACTGTGGTCTCCTGAGCTGCCGTGGTCTGGGCGGTGGTTGCGGCTGTCCGGGTATTTCCCGAACAGCCCGTTACTCCTAAAATAATGGCCGTTACTGCTGCTACTGCTTGTCTCTTTCTCATCCTTTTTCCTTTCTTTCTGCTGCTTGATTTTCAGTTGCATCCATCTCTTTCATCAGCCGTTCTGTTCCGCCTGAAGGATGGCGTCGTTTACGGTGGCATAGGCGTTTAATCCTCTGGGGAATCCATTGTAGGGCATATACAAAAGCACTGCCGCCAGAAGCTCATCTCCCGTATTTCCCGCCGCCAGGCTGCCAGCGGCGTGTCCGCTCAGCTGACTGTCCGCTCCTCCCAGGGAAGCAATCACACAGAGAACGATTAACTCCCGTTCCGCCTCATCCAGACCGGTCCTGGTCATAAAATCCCCGAAGCTGAACTCGGAAACATAGGAGACCCTCCGCTTCATACTCTCACTCATGTCCTCCGTAATCGCCGCGAAGTCCGGTCCGAAAATGGCTCTCTGGGCCTCCAGGCCTTTCTCATAACGGTCTTCATCCGTAACCGTGGCCTGGCTCTCTAGGGGAATCTCGATTCCTCTCTCCGCGAACATTTCATCGGCGTAGGCCATGGCGTTGATTGCCTTCTGATAGCCGGCGTAAGAGGCGGTCTGGTAGATTGCCTCCCGGATTTCAAGGGGAGTCAGCCCCTGGTTCAGCGCAATCCCCGTCTGTTCTTTTACCTGTGGATAGGACATGGTCGCCGAAATGCTGCAGCATCTCGGCCAGCTCCTCCTGATTTCCCTCATAGCCTCCGGCGGCGTACGCCGCGCCCTCCGGGGTCTGGGCCGTCTGACTTTCCGCCCCGGCTCCGTCTTCCGTCCCCGCACCGTTTTCCGCTTCTGTCCCGTCTTCCGCCGGGGCCTGGCTCTCGCTCTGCCCTCCCGAAACAGACTGCGCAGCCGCGGTCGTTCTTCCGGCTCCAGCTCCGGAGCTGCCTATGCTGCATCCGCTTAACATGCCAACGCCCATGCTCAATGCCAAAAGCATTGCCAGTCCTCTTTTTTTCATAAACCGCTTCCTCTCTTTCCTGCTTTTTATTTACACCGGCATTATAAAGGCTTATGTTTGTCTTGAGGGGATTCTGGTAAAAACGGAGATTTTTCCGGTATAATCGGTCGCGTAAGAAGCCTCTGAAACCGCGAAGAAGCCGCCTGCCCGAAAGCAGACGGCTTCTTCCAAACACAAAGGATAAAGGTATTTTCCCGTAAGGGAATCGAATTATTTACCGTAGTAAGCTTTTAAATACATCTCTTTGATCTCGCTCATCAGCGGGTATCTGGGGTTGGCGCCGGTACACTGGTCATCGAAGGCGTTCTCCACCATCTCATCCAGGGTATCCAAGAAATACTTCTCATCTACCCCGTAGTCGCGGATGGTAGCTTTCACTCCAACAGCCTTCTTTAACTCCTCAATCTTCTCGATGAGCTTCTTCACAGCCTCAGCGTCGTCCTTGGCCTGGATTCCGCAGAATCTTGCGCACTCGGCATATCTGGCCCGAGTATGGGGATACTGATACTGGGAGAAGGTTCCCATCTTCGCGGGAGCTTCCGCTGCGTTAAACTCCACTACCAGGGAGATTAACAGGGCGTTGGCAATTCCATGAGGCAGGTGATGGTAAGCACCCAGCTTGTGCGCCATGGAGTGGCATACACCCAGGAAGGCGTTGGCAAATGCCATACCAGCCATACAGGAAGCGTCGGCCATCTTCTGACGGGCCTCTACGTTTCCGGGCTCATTGTAAGCGGTAGGCAGGTAGTCAAATACGTTCTTCATAGCCTTTAATGCCAGGCCATCGGTGTAGTCCGTAGCCATTACGGAAGCGTAAGCCTCCAGAGCGTGGGTCAGTACGTCAACGCCGGAAGCGCTGGTCAGGCCCTTGGGCTGGCTCATCATATTGTCCGTATCCACGATTGCCATGTTGGGCAGCAGCTGGTAGTCAGCCAGCGGATATTTAATTCCAGTCTCCTGGTCGGTAATAACAGCGAACGGAGTTACCTCGGAGCCGGTACCGGAGGAGGTGGGAACGGCTACAAAGTAGGCCTTCTCGCCCATTTTCGGGAAAGTATATACACGTTTCCGGATATCGATAAACCGCATGGCCATATCCATGAAATCTGCTTCCGGATGCTCATACAGTACCCACATAATCTTGCCTGCGTCCATGGCGGAGCCGCCGCCCATGGCGATAATCACATCGGGCTCAAACTCTCTCATCAGCTTTGCTCCGGCCTGAGCATTTGCCAGGGTGGGATCGGGCTGTACATCGGAGAATACGGTATAGGTGATACCCATCTCGTTGAGACGGTCGGTAATAACATGGGTATATCCGTTCTTGTACAGGAAGGAGTCGGTTACGATAAAGGCTCTCTTCTTGCCCATAACTTCCTTTAACTCTCTGAGCGCAACCGGCAGGCAGCCCTTCTTAAAGTATACCTTCTCAGGCGCACGGAACCACAGCATATTCTCTCTCCTCTCCGCAACGGTCTTGATATTCAGCAGGTGCTTCACGCCAACGTTCTCTGATACGGAGTTTCCGCCCCAAGAGCCGCAGCCCAAGGTCAGAGAAGGAGCCAGCTTAAAGTTGTACAGGTCGCCGATACCGCCGTGAGAAGAAGGAGTATTGATCAGAATACGGCAGGTCTTCATGCGCTCTGCGTGCTTCATGATCTTTTCAGTCTCATTTACATTGATGAACAGGGAGGAGGTGTGGCCGTATCCGCCGTCCGCTACCAGACGCTCCGCCTTATCCAGAGCCTCGTCAAAGGTTTTTGCCTTGTACATCGCCAGTACGGGGGAGAGCTTCTCATGAGCAAACTCCTCGCTGATGTCCACAGACTCTACCTCACCGATCAGAATCTTGGTATCAGCAGGAACCGTCACGCCGGCCAGCTCCGCGATCTTGGCCGCAGGCTGTCCTACAATCTTGGCGTTTACGGAACCGTTGACCAGAATGGTCTTACGGACCTTGTCAATCTCGCCGGGCTTTAAGAAGTAGCAGCCTCTGTATTCGAATTCTTTCTTAACGTCATTGTAGATGGACTCCAGAACCGTAACGGACTGCTCAGAAGCGCAGATCATGCCGTTGTCAAAGGTCTTGGAGTGGATGATGGAGTTTACCGCCAGCTTTACATCGGCCGTATCATCGATGATTACCGGAGTATTTCCGGCTCCTACGCCAAGAGCGGGCTTTCCGGAAGAATATGCGGCCTTTACCATGCCGGGGCCGCCGGTTGCCAGAATCAGATCCGCATCTCTCATTACCTCGTTGGTCAGGTCCAGAGAAGGCACATCGATCCATCCGATGATTCCCTCAGGAGCGCCTGCCTTCACCGCTGCGTCCAGAACTACCTTGGCGGCCGCGATGGTACACTTCTTCGCTCTGGGGTGGGGAGAAATGATGATGGCGTTTCTGGTCTTCAGGCAGATCAGAGTCTTAAAAATCGCGGTGGATGTGGGGTTAGTCGTAGGAATAACCGCCGCAATCAGGCCGATGGGCTCCGCCACCTTCTTGATTCCATACTCCTTGTCTTCCTCGATAACGCCTACGGTCTTGGTATTCTTGTAGGCATTGTAAATATACTCTGCCGCGTAGTTGTTCTTGATTACCTTGTCCTCTACTACGCCCATGCCGGTTTCCTCAACGGCCATCTTTGCCAGAGGGATCCGCATCTTGTTTGCTGCGCTTGCCGCCGCATAGAAAATTTTGTCTACCTGCTCCTGGGTATAGGTAGCGAAAATCTTCTGAGCCTCTCTCATGGCGTTCATCTTCGCAATCAGTCCGTCTACGCTGTCAATGACTTCAGGAACGATCTGCTGGGTTTTCTTTGCCATTTCCTTTTCCTCCATTTTCCTTGTGTTTGTGTTTTGATCTATTGAGTTGATTGTTAATTAATTATCAATCTCACTGTCTGCATTATATATTATTGTTAAAAAAATGTCAATACATTTTTCTGTAAAAAAATCATCTGTTTTATGCTATGATAATATTAAATTGTACCAGTCCCTTTCCCAGAAGTCTGGTGCATCAAATTCATCAAGGAGGAAACGTATATGGATTACCCCACTCTGGAAGAAGTTCGTAAACGGTTTGCCCATGACCGCTTTGCCACGGAAAGCGGGGCTGTCATCGAAGAAGTACGGGAGGGCTATGCCCGCTGTTCTATGGCTATTACCCCCTTCCACCTCAATGCCGCCGGCGCTGTGATGGGCGGCGCTATTTTTACTCTGGCGGATTTTACCTTCGCAGTCGCCGCCAACTGGAATCAGCCCCTTCATGTCTCCCTCACCTCCCAGATTACTTATCTGGCCGCAGCCAAGGGAAAAAAGCTGATTGCTCAGGCGCGCATGGTCAAAGAGGGGCGCAGCACCTGCTTCTATATTACGGATGTGACCGATGACCTGGGCAATGTGGTCGCCCAGGTTACAACCAGCGGGTTTGTGAAGGCTTAGGAGGGGATGTCCTGTCTTGGTGCGCAAGGAGGGACTGTCGGCAAATAGATAATCTTAATCAAGGGCAGGGGTGATTTGCATGAGTCACCCCCTTATTGCTTTTTTATAATCGTCCAGTTTGATTTTCGCCTGGTTCCACTCTGAACCAGGATTCCCTGTTTCTGTAAAGAACTAAACATACGAGAGACGGTTCGTTTTGATACGCCAAGTTTCTCTGCATACCATGCCTGGGGCGCAGTCGGATTCTCTGTAATCACATTCAAAAGCTTCTGAACGATATTATCTTCTTTATTTAACGCCAAATCAGCGCCATCTTTAACGCCATTAATGCCATTTTTAACGCCATCCGTGGCGTTATTGGCACTATTTCCGTCAATCTGCCCCCGGTAGATATTAATACGCAAATCAACTTCACCGCCAATGAACTCCGGTTCCTGCAAACCAGCGGCTTTTACCTTACCGATGATTCTGGGAATGCCGCTTCCCCAATGCTCAATTAAATTCATATAAGAAAATGCATACGCAAGAGCTTCGTTGCGAATCTGAGAATATCCTTCTTTCATACGCTCTAACGTTTGCCCCATTGGCAATTTTCCTGGGGAAGTGATTTCTAATCGGTTGTCATATATCGCAACCTGTATATTGCCGTGGTCCAGATAACTGCGGTGTACCGCTGCATTGATAATCAGTTCACGAATAGCATCCGGCGGAATTTCATAAACATCCTGGCGATAAAGCCCCACAATGGCAGCACCCAGATGAATATTTCGCAGGACAAACTGAAATGCTTCCTCTATTTGCTCCCAGATTGGACCGGTATACTCCCGACGGTCGACAAAAACCTCTTTGGTCGTTCCCTTGAACACACCGCATTGCGTTGCAACATGAAGTCCTCCGCACCCGGTTAAAATGGCATAGGCATTGGACGGATAATCTTTTCCATCACGCTCAATCAGCACACCCCAGGAGCGGAGCTGCTGTCTGCCAACCTCTTTGACCGATGCTTTCTGCTCCTCATTGTGAGCGTTCTTGATTGCCTGCTCCTTCATGGATTTGCAAAGAGCGTCAATATCTTCATCCGTGACATTCAGTCCGGGACACAGAGTCTGGTCGAAGTAGCGGTTGCTCCCCTCGAACATCAACTCTTTTATCATGTACTCATCAGCAAGGCGGGTAGTTCCGGCGACACGGACATATACGCCGCCATCTTTGCCGAGAGCTTTGACATAATATGGCCGCTGTCTGCCCCCGGAAATCTCTACTACAATAATCGTCTTTCCGTCAACCGTCTGCAGCGTAATATCCGGAATGATTGCCGGTTCACAGCTATCTGACACTGCGTTGGCAATGGCATCCATTTTTTTGAACACATCTTCCTTATCAAAGCCAATCACTTCTCTGGTTTTATCAGCAATTCCGAAAATGATTTTTCCTCCGGTTCCATTCGCAAAGGCAACCACAGACTTCATATATTTGATACTTTTCTCCGGCAGATTTTCCTTAAACTCCACATTCTTAGATTCCCCGGCAAGGATTTCTTCTATGGTCATCACAACACCTCACTCTCACTTGGAAATATCGGATAAGCAGTTATCAACTGTTCTCTTCCGCCCCCATATTTTACATCATACCACATTTTCCCGGGAACATATATTTTTTTGCTGTTTAAGCATTTATTCACTCAAATGTAAATCATAATCCCTTAATTATAAGTAATCTCTCTCTAAAATACAGATTATAAAAGGGAAGAGACGTTCCGGCAGAGAATCCGGTCCTTAAAAAAGAAATCCAAATTCTCCTGAATCGTCTCTTCCCCGCAGCTTAGACACAATCATTCAGGTCTTTACCGATATGCAAGCGTTTCGGATGTCTGAAACCATA
>URFM01000064.1 GCA_900547035.1 uncultured Clostridium sp.
TGATTCTGGTGCTGACGGTGCTGCCGGCGCTTTTGGTACTCTTTGACCGTCTGATTACCAACAATGAATGGGAACGTTTGGGCGCCTGGATAAAAAAGCGCAGGCAGAGACGGCTTGCGGCGCTGAAAAGCCGGATTAAAAAAATTGCAGCATTTGGGGAGGCAAAATGCGATGAAGAATAGAAACAGAGAGGAAATCAGAGACGGAGGGAAAAGAAAAATGAGGGGCGGAGAGCTTTCCAGAAGAGCTGCAGCCGGAGCTTTGGCAGCGATTTGTCTGATTGCGGGAACAGGGGAGGCGCAGACGGTTCAGGCAGCTCCGGCCGCTCCCCAGGTGGATGAGACCATGTATGTCAATCTGGACTATTATGGAAAAACCAGTAAAATTAATGTCGTAAAGGGCTGGAATCTCAACGGAAATACACAGATTACGGATTATGGCGTATATCAGAAGGTAGTAAACATGTCCAATCAGCTGGAACCTGAGATGGGAGAGGGCAGCCTTACCTGGTCTTTTGAGGAAAGTCCTGCCTCGCGGTTTTATTATCAGTGTACCATGGACGAAAGCCAGGTGGTTTTGCCCTGGGATTTCGATGTGTCCTATAAGCTCAACGGGGTGCCGGAAGACGGAGAGAAGCTGGCAGGAGCCAGCGGCCTGGTGGAAATCCACATTCAAGCCATTCCCAATGAACAGGCGAAGGAATATTACCGCAATAACATGCTTCTCATGGCGGCGGTTCCGGTGGACCGCTCCAAATGCTACAGTGTGGAGGCAGAGGGATCCCAAACCCAGAGTTTGGGAGATACTACGGCTGTGGTATTTTCCGCTCTTCCGGGAGAAGAGGGGGATTTTACTGTCCGGATTGGAACAGACAGCTTTGAAACTACGGGGGTAATTTTGGTTATGGCTCCGGGGACGGTAAATGACCTGGAGCATATAAAAGATTTGAAGGAGGCCAAAGATACCTGGCAGGATGCCGGAGATGCTTTCTACGACAGCCTGGATGAGATGGCAGAAGCGGTGGAGGGCATGGAAAGCGGGTTAAAGGCCCTTCAGTCCGCGGCTCAGTCCGCAGAGGATGCAAGGCAGGTGTGGAGCGGAGCAAAGGATGGAATTTTGGCGGGCAATGACCAGGTTCTGGCTTCCGTTTCTGCGATGAATGAACAGATGGCCGCCATGGTGCCTCATTTGGAGAGCGCTCAGGAACAGGCGGAGGTCGTTCATAAAGGAATGAACAATATTGTAAACGCCATGCAGGAGATGCAGGAGCCACTCCGTAAGCTCTATACCCGCCTGAAACACATTCAGAACGAGTCGGAAAGCCTGTCGCAGGAACTGCCGGAAATTCAGAAGCTGGCCCTTCAGATTATTGCCCTGGATGCGCAGCTTCAGGCCAACGAGCAGGTGATTCTCACCGGTATGGAGGACTTCGCGGCGGCGATGGAAGAGGTAGATGCGCTCTATTACCAGGAGGAAGAAGCAGAGGAGGAACAGAAAGAGGCTGATCAGAAAGAAGAGGAGCGGGAAATGGAAGGAGAGCAGGATTCGGGCGGGAGCCGGGAGGTTCCCACCGCTACGGCCAGCCAGGCATCCATATCTCCCAGGAAGTATCAGCTGGTGGGAGCTTCCATGGGGGAGGTTCTGTCCATGCTGCAGGAAAAGGCGGACCTTTTGACGGAGGCTGCAAAGCAGAGCGCCAAGCTGACAGATACGCTAAGTGATTTGGGCGAGGACGCGGGGGATTCGGCAAAGTATGGCAGAGATTTGGTGGACAGTCTGGATCTGACCATCGAGGAGGTGGTTTCCCTCAGGGATTCCCTGGATGTATACTATCCGGAGATTCAGTCAGCTCTCAGTGATACTCAGGAGCTGGTAAACCGGACCACCCAGGCAGTGGACAATGCGGTTAATACCCTGACCCTTTTCCAGAATACCCTGAAAGCAACCAGCGATTCCTTTGACTCCGCTGCCCGGGACAGTTTAAAGGGCAGCATGGAGATCCTGGACCAGAGCCTGAAGGCCCTGGAAAGCACTGCCTCCATGCGCCAGGCGGGACGCACCATGAAAGATACCCTGGATCAGGAGCTGAACCGGTTTGATACGGAAAACCGTTTCCTATTTATGGATCCGTCAGCCGAAAAGGTGTCCTTTACTTCGGACAAAAATCCGGAACCGGAAACCCTTCAGGTAGTACTGCGCACCCAGGAGATTAGTCTGGAAGACGAGGAGCACCAGGTAATGGATGCGGAAACAAAAAAAACCGAGGTCAGTCCATTCCAGCGGATGTGGAATGTGCTGGTGCGGATTTGGCAGGCGATTGTGGAGATTTTCCGGGAGAGGTGAGGGAAAACGGACAGCGTTTCCCAATGCACTGCGGATTCCGGATGCTGTAGGAGCAGCGGATCCGGGGCTCCTCCATCCGGATTCCCAGGTTTTCACGGACGAAACGGACGGCCTGAATGATGGAGAGGTAGGAGTCCCGCTTGCAGCACCGGGGGCCTCCGATTTCTCCGATTGCCCCAAGGGCGCTGGCGGTCATCTTGTGGGACAGTCCGAAATTATCGCTCCCCAAAGGCGTAGAACCGGTGACAATGGAGACGAACATTCCCGTGCTGATTCCGGCGCCGCAGGCTCCCCAGAAACCGCAGGCGCCTCCGGGAACTGACCTTCCCCGGCTGTTCATCTCCACCAACGCCTTTTTAAGATCAATGACTCCGCCGGAATTTTTATAAGCCGTCAGGAGAGCCATTCCCACCATGACATGATGCTCCGGCCCATGCATATGGCAAAAGGGTTGGGCCATCATCCGATTGAGGATGACAGCCGGATTTTTGGAGGTTTCCTTCATACATATCCCAATGAGGCTGTCAATCCCCTGCATGTGACATTCATTGCATACATAATGTCCGTTCACGCATCTGGTTTTGCTCTTTTCCTTTTTATGGCACAGCTCGCACTCCATTTCAATATCTTCATTCAGATATTCCAGAGGTGCGCCGCAGATTAAACATTCTTCTCTCATATCGTTTCCCCTTGTTCCGGTTTGCGGAATCCTTTCTGTTTGAGGTGATTATATCAGAAACCGCCAACGGCTACAATCTGATTTCGCTGGATTTGCCTTGCTCATCAGGCTGGCAATATGATAAACTGGAGTCAGCAACTGCCGCGACAAAATTACAAAGGAGCTTCCCATGTCCCATTCAGCCCAGGAAAAAACCAAATACAAGCTTGCCGCATCCATGAAGGAGTGCATGCTGCACACGCCGGTGGACAAGATTACCGTGACCCAGATTGCCAAAGGCTGCGGCGTTACCCGTCAGACCTTTTACCGGAATTTTCTGGATAAATACGACCTGATCAACTGGTACTTTGACAGGCTGGTGCTCCAGGCCTTTGAACAGATCGGCTACGGCTCCACCGTACTGGAAAGTCTGACCCAGAAGTTCCATTTTATCCTCAGTGAAAAGGTATTTTTCACCCAGGCCTTCCGCTCCCACGACTGCAACAGCGTCAAGGAACACGATTTCCGGCTGATTCTCCAGTTTTACACGGACCTGATTGCCCGCAAGTCCAGCAGGCCCTTAAAGGAGGAGCTGCAGTTCCTTCTGGAGATGTACTGCCAGGGCTCCGTGTACATGACCAGCAAGTGGGTGCTGGGTGGCATGAAGGATTCCCCGGAGGAGATGGCCCGCAAGCTGGTGGACGCTATGCCGCCAAAATTGGCTCAGGTGTTTGAGCAACTGGGGCTTTTATAACTTGGAAAAATGAAGCAGGAAAGTGACAGACCGGTGAGTTTGTCACTTTTTTTCTTCCGGCTTATTTGTTATAATATTAACAAATGATAACAGTTCAGGACGCCGTCCCGGACCGTTACAAAAAAATATAAAGGAGTGCAGGAAAAATGGCAAACAGAATCGTGTTAAATGAAACCTCCTACCACGGCGCGGGAGCCATCCAGGAGATTGCGAATGAGGCGAAGGCCAGAGGATTTCACAAAGCGTTCGTATGCTCTGACCCGGATTTGATTAAGTTCCAGGTAACCTCCAAGGTGACCAAGGTGCTGGAGGATGCTGGGCTGGACTATGAGATTTACTCCAACATCAAACCCAATCCCACCATCGAGAACGTGCAGACCGGCGTAGCCGCCTTCAAGGCTTCCGGAGCGGACTATATCGTAGCCATCGGAGGAGGCTCCTCCATGGATACGGCCAAGGCCATCGGCATCATCATTGCCAACCCGGAGTTTGAGAACGTGAGGAGCCTGGAGGGCGTTGCCCCCACTAAGAAGCCCTGCGTCCCCATCATCGCCGTTCCCACCACGGCCGGAACCGCGGCTGAGGTGACCATCAACTACGTTATCACCGATGTGGAGAAGAAGCGCAAATTCGTCTGTGTGGACACCCACGATATTCCCGTTGTGGCTGTCATCGATCCGGATATGATGTCCTCCATGCCCAAGGGGCTGACCGCCTCCACCGGTATGGACGCTCTGACCCATGCCATCGAGGGATATATCACCAAGGGCGCCTGGGAAATGACCGACATGTTCCACTTAAAGGCCATTGAGATTATCTCCAAGTCCTTAAGAGGGGCCTGCGAGAATACCAAGGAAGGCCGCGAGGGCATGGCCCTGGGCCAGTACATCGCCGGAATGGGTTTCTCCAACGTAGGTCTGGGAATCGTTCACTCCATGGCCCATGCCCTGGGCGCTGTCTATGATACGCCCCACGGCGTAGCCAATGCGATCCTGCTGCCTACCGTCATGGAGTACAATGCCCCCTGCACCGGAACCAAGTACTGCGACATTGCCAAGGCAATGGGCGTAGAGGGTACTGAGAACATGACCCAGGAGGAGTACCGGAAGGCCGCTGTGGATGCGGTGAAGAAGCTGTCCGCCGACGTTGGAATCCCCGCCGACTTAAAGGAGATTGCCAAGAAGGAAGACGTAGACTTCCTGGCTCAGTCCGCTATGGACGACGCCTGCCGTCCCGGCAACCCCAAGGATCCTACCTTTGAGGATATTAAGAATCTGTACCTGTCTTTGATGTAAATACAGCGTACCCGCAGCAAGAAAGAGCCCCGGAGGGGACAGAGAATCGCTGTGTTCTCTGCCCCTCCGGGGCTCTTTGAATGGGAGCGGCCCCTTTCAGGATTTTTCAGGACGTTCCCTTCTCAAACAGTCCCATGAGCCGTTCCTTCATCTTCTCCCGGCGGCGGCTCGTCTCCTCCTCGTCCCGGGAAAATACTCCGTCCAGCTCCTGGAGCACATCTCCCTCCCGGATGGCCTCCGGAAGGTCCTTTAAGGGAAATACCGCCTTCTTTTTATCTTCCGTTTCGCAGACGGCCAGTCCTTCTTCCAGACGGTCTACAATATAGCGTATCATTTGCATTCCCCCTTTCTCATTATAATCAAGTCCGCGGCTACGGATTGCACTGTCCGCAGGGCGAATAACCCTCCTCAATCAGTTCCTGCCGGCTTCCGGTGTATTCCTGCCGGTTGTCCTCCCGAATCCGGCTGACAGAAGAGCAGTCCGGCAGATGAAACTTTTTCGTGTTGGTATTTAAAATATAGAAATCATCTGCTTCGGATTTATCTGCCCCGGATGCTTCCGGAGAAACATCCTGCGCCGCCATTTCACTGCCCTTTCCGGTGTACCAGGTGATGGATTCTCCATCGCTTGCCGCTACAATGGTACCCTCCAGGTCCGTCCGGAACACTCCGATTCCCCGTTTCTGAAATTTCTCCAAGGTTTCCTGGTGGGGATGGCCGTAGGAATTATCCTTCCCGCACTGAATCACCGCCCAGGTGGGATTGACCCGATCCAGAAAAAGGTCGCTGGAGGAGGTGCTGCTGCCGTGATGTCCGGCCTTCAGGATGTCGGCCTGAAGCTCCGGAACGTTTTCGCAGATATCCTCCTCCGCCAAAGCCTCGGCGTCGCCGCAGAGGACCGCGTGGTTTTCACCGTATTCCACACGGATTCCGATGGACCAGTTGTTTAAGTCGTCCCCGTAATCATCGTTGGGGGACAGGATGGTGAAGGAAGCTTCTCCCAGCTCCCACACATCTCCAACCTGGGGCATGGTCAGGCTCAAGCCCCGGGCTTCCACCGCATCCAGCACATCCTCAAAGGTAGCGGTAGTATGCTCGGCCGGAGGAAGGAATACGCGCCCTACTTCAAAGGCCCGGATCACGTTATCCAGGCCGCCGATGTGGTCGGAGTGGGGGTGAGTGCCGATGACGTAGTCCAGCCGGGTGACGCCCTGCTCCTTCAGATAGGAGACTATCACTTCACCCTGGTCGTTTTCCCCGGCGTCCACCAGCATGCTGTGGTCTTTCTGCTGAATTAAGATGCTGTCTCCCTGGCCCACATCAATAAAATGGATCAGAAGGCCGTCTTCAGGAAGATCCCGGGCCTCCCCCGGAGAGACTTCCGGCCCTTGACCGGAGGAAGGAGCCTGGGAACCGGCAAAAGCAGAAGAAACCGGAGCGGTCTCCCCTATGCCGGCAGCCTCCGGCCCCTGACCGCAGCCCGCCAGGACGAAAATCAGGAGAATGATACAAAGTAAGTAAGAAAACTTCAGTCGTTTCATGTTCCGTCGCGCCTTTCTGTCAGTTATAGAGGTCATTTTTAAAAAAGATGAAAAATCCGGTAAGCTCTGGGCTCGGTCAGCCGTTTCAGACGGCCAATGCACCATATTGCCCCTCCCAAAGCCAAAAGGGTCAGAATCAGCTGAGCTGGCAGGGAATTTAAAAATTCCAGGCTGCCGGTGAGGGCCGAGATAATTACGGAGACCAGATTGGCGGACATATGCAGCACCAGGGAGGCGTAGAGACCATGAATTTTCTCATAAAGCCAGGCGCAGAGAAAACCCAGGCACAGAGCGTAAATCCCCTGGACCACGTTTCCGTGAAACAAGGCGAAGAGCAGGGAGGAGACGGCGGCAGCGGTCATCCAGGAAAAACGCTCTCGGATTAAGGCAAAGATGGTCCCCCGGAACACCAGCTCCTCCACAGGCGGAATGATGAACACCAGAAACAGCAGCTGCAAAGGCAGAGGCGGGGCGTAAAGCTCAGCGGCCACCTCCTGGCTGAAAGCGGGGAACAGAAGGTCCAGCCGGGACAGGGTTAAAAGCCCGTTAAGGCCGATGCAGGAAGCCGCTCCCAGGGCAATGACTAAAAGAGGCGCTTTGTCCTTTAAAAAGCGGGGCGCGTAAGTAAAGTGCTGGCGCCGCCGCTGCTCTTTCTCGTAGAGAAACAGAAGAAAAGGCAGGGCAATCAGCTCGCCCAGGCCGGTAGCGGTCACCGCTCCCAGTCCCGGAACAATAAGAACCAGGAGAGTGGGGATTCCCAGGTAAAGGAGCAGGCTCAGCAGTATTTTTAAAATAATCATAATCGTTCTTCCTATCTATTTGAAATATAAAGGATGGCGGAAAAATGGGCCAAGAGGGCCGGAATCTATCCTCGGTACCGGTTCAGACAGGCGAAAATTTCCTGAACCCTGGGCATGCACAGCCCCATAGCTCCGTAGGAGGTGTCGCCAATAGCCGTAAGGCCGCCCTTTTGGATTTCTTTCGTCAGCAGATCCACAATCTGCGAAACGGTGTAGCGGGAGAACAGCTGCTTTTCCACGCACCAGCGCATCATCTGGGCCAGGGCCGCGGTCTGTTCGCTGTGAATCAGCTGTTCCACAAAGCGCAGGTCCACCTGTTCTTTTCCCACCTGAAGAGAATCTTTTCCGTAAACCTTGGTCTTAATCCGTTCCTCTCTCCGGGAATCCTCACGGCCTCCCCGGACGGAACCGCTCCGCCCACTGTTTCTCCCGGAGGAGGCAGCGGCGGCGATGGATAGTTTCCGTCCGCCGGCGGGCAGGGAAAATCCTGGGGCAGAGGTAGTGGGGTCCTGGCCGTAGCGGACGCAGGCCTCCCTGACCTTCCGGGTAATATCAAAGGGCCGATAGCAATCCATCTGAATCACCGTATCCGCGATGTAGAAGTAAGCCCCCGAGCTTCCGGCCACCATCACTGTGGAAATGCCGGCCTTTTCATACAGGTCCCTGGCCCGCTCGATAAAGGGGGTGATGGGCTCCTTGTCCCGGCTGATAATCTGCTGCATCAGCTCGTCCCGCAGCATGAAGTTGGTGGCGGAGGTGTCCTCGTCGATGAGGAAGGTTCTGGCGCCGGACTCGATGCCCTCAATGACGCCCGCCGCCTGGGAGGTGCTCCCGCTGGCGTCCGGAGTGGAAAAGCAGCGTGTATCCCGGCCGTTTGGCAGGTCGTTGATGAACATGGAAATATTGACATTGTTGATGCTTCTGCCGTCCTCGGCCCGAAGCTTCAGTGCCGTTTCATCCGTAATCACATACTCCCGCCCGTCCCCTGCGATGTGGTTGTAGACTCCCAGCTCCAGGGCCTTCAGCAGGGTAGACTTTCCGTGGTATCCTCCGCCTACAATCAGGGTGATGCCGCGGCGGATTCCCATGCCGTTTGTGGGGCCTTTATGGGGCAGATTCAGTGTTACCTTTAAACTTTCCGGAGAGAAAAATGCCACACCCCCTTTCATGGGCCTGCTGGAAACTCCGCTTTCCCGGGGAAGAACGGAGCCGTCGGCTACAAAGGCAGCCAAATCCAGCCGTTTTAATTCCTGGCGGATAAAGTGCTGGTCCTCCGCCAAATCCGCCACTGCCTGGACCTCTTTGGGATTGCGGCTGCGGTAGAAAAATACGCTCTGCACGCATTTCGGCAGAAAATCGAAAAGGATTTTAATCAGTTCACCGGAATTGATGGTCCTGCCGAAGGCGGGAAAGCCCACCTCGAAGCGGGCGGTGATGCCCTTCTCATCACACTGGCAGGCGGTGCGGGAAAGGATTTCCGGCCCCGGATTGCTGGTGGCGATGAGGCCGCTTTTTCCTGAGCCCTTTGCCTTAAAATTAAACTGGGCGATTTCGCCGGCAAACTGGCGGACCAGATAATCCTCAAAGGCGGTTCGTTTCCAGGGCGTATCAAAGAGGAAGGCGGGATATCCGGCCTTCTGGTGGGAAACGGTTACGCTGACCTTGGAGGGGGAGGCAAAGGGGTCTCCCTGGACATGGTCAATGGACAATATATATCCCCCAAAGGCGTAGGCGCCCTGAGCGGATTTGTAAGCCGGATAGCTTTTATGGTCAATGGATTCCAGTAAACGTCTCAAATCTTCAGCTTGCTTCATCATAATCTCCATTCCTTTTATTAGACGGCGGGTGTCTTCCTGCCCGGATCTGCCCGCTGTCTGAAACTGTTACCATTTTAAAGCAGAAAAAGAACCATTGCAAGTATTTTCGCGGATTGACGATTAATGATGAAAATGGTAAACTGACTGTGACAGTTCAGGACGGCGCCTCATCCGATGTGAACACAGGGGCAAAAGTACGTTGATAAGCGAGCTTAACGCCTGTTTTTGCCCCTGCTTTCTCGCCGTCCTGAACTGTTACAAAACATTTGGGAGATTTCAGCATGAAGGGGATACTGAAAAAGATGGCCGGTCTGCTGCTGGCAGCCGGCCTTAGTATAGGATGCGCGGGAACGGCCCTGGCAAGGCCGGACTGGCCTTCGGACATGGGAATCATGGCTGAGGGCGGCATCGTTATGGATTTTAACTCGGGGGCCGTCATCTTCGGACAGAATATCCACCAGGCCTCCCCGCCGGCCAGCATCACAAAGCTGCTCACCGCCCTGGTGGTCCTGGAGAACAGCTCTTTAGACGAAACGGTCACCTTTTCTTACGACGCCGTCAACAATGTGGAAGCCGGAAGCGGCAACAAGCTAAGTCTGGAGACCGGGGACCAGCTGTCGGTGGAGGACTGCCTGTATGCCATGCTTCTGGTGTCCAGCAATCAGGCGGCCAACGCCCTGGCAGAACATGTGGCAGGCAGCCGGGACGGCTTTGTGGAGATGATGAACCAAAAGATTGAGGAGCTGGGCTGCAGGGAGAGCCAGTTCGCCAATCCCTCGGGCCTCAACGATGACAATCAGTACGTCAGCCCCTACGATATGGCCCTTATTGCCAGGGCGGCATTTTCCAATGAAACCCTGCTGACCATTGATTCAGCTAAAACATACGAAATGCCGGCCACCATCAACAACCCCGACGGCGCGACCATCCAGATGGAGCATCGCCTTCTGGTGACGGAGGACCCATCCAGCGAATTTTACTGCGAAGGAGCTGTGGCGGGAAAGACGGGCTACACTTCCCTGGCGGGAAACACCCTGGTAACCTACGCGAAACGGGACGGACAGGAACTGATTGCGGTAGTGTTAAAAGGAAGCCAGCCTCAGTATTATCTGGACTCCAAAACCCTTCTGGAATTCGGATTTAACAACTTTCAGAACTGGAATATCGCGGAAAATGAAACGGCCTATACCACCGGGGAGGAGCTCATCGCCATTGGGGAGACCCAGTACGAGCCATCGGACCTCTCCCTGGAGGAAAACGCCCAGATTACCCTTCCGAATACGGCCCAGTTTTCCGATGCGGACCGGGAACTGGTGACGGATTTGGGGGAGGACGCCCCCATGGGAGCCGTTGCCCTAGTTCAGTATACCTATAATGACCGGAATATCGGCTCGTCCTATCTTTACTCCGCCAGTGCTCTCCAGGAGGCCCAGGAGGAGAGCGCGGAACAAGCCCGGAATGAATCCCAGGCACAGCTTCAGGAAACCCAGGCTTCCACTGAGCCGGAGGCTACACGTCGGGGAGTTTCAGTGAGGATGATCCTAATTCCGGCGCTTGCTTTAATAGCACTGGCGGCAATCGCCGGATTGACGTTTTATATTCTCCGGCAGCGGAAGCGGGAGCAGGAGGAGCTGGCCCGCCGAAGGGAGCGGCGCCTGAAACGTCTGAGAGAGAGCGGCGTCAGCGAGGAAGAATTTGAACGCCTGCGCCAGGAGCGTTTTGGCGATAAGCCGGGAAAAAGGAGGCGTTAGGAACTATGGAATGGCCGGAAAAAATCATCATCGGAATAGGAGAAGAGTGGAAAAAGGGGCCGGACGCCGGGAGCGAAAAGCGTCTGAGAGAAGCCTATGAGGCCTTGTATCAGCAGGTTCAGGGAAAAGATTACTGGGTGTCCACTACGGTAACGGACGGCCTGATTTATGAAACGGCCTTTGACCCCAAGCGAATTACCGCTCCCTGCGGCAATGACCACTGGTTCCAGTGTTCCAAGGCCTGTACGAAGGACATCTGGGAGGAAGGGGAAGTACCGGAGGGAATCTGTCCCCACTGCGGAGCGCCTCTGACGGCCAATACTGTTCAGGCGGACCCTTACATCGAGGAAGGATACCTGCCCCAGTGGGAAGCCTATAAAAAATGGCAGGCCACCATCCTGAACCGGGACTTGCTGCTGCTGGAACTGGGAGTAGGGCTGGCCTATCCTACGGTAATCCGCTGGCCTTTCGAACGGATTGCCATGCTCAGCAAAAAGGCCAGGCTGCTTCGGGTCCACGAAACCTTGAGCCAGCTTCCGGAAGGGCTGGAGCGGGGACAGCGGATCAAGGAAAATTCGGTGGACTGGGTTTTGGATACATTGAGAGAAACTTCAGAAAATAAGTGACAGCAAGGGAGGAAGGAATATGGTAGCGATCATTGATTATGATGCGGGCAATCTGCGCAGCGTGGAGAAGGCCCTGGAAGCTCTGGGAGCAGAGACGGTGGTGACCAGGGATTCTGAGGTGATTGCAGGCAGCAGCCGGGTCATCCTGCCTGGGGTGGGATCCTTCGGGGACGCCATGGAGCGGCTGAATCAGTATGGCCTGCCGGATGTGATTCGCAGGACCGTATCCGGGAATAAGCCTTTTCTGGGAATCTGTTTGGGGCTGCAGCTTCTTTTTGAGGAAAGTGAGGAGAGCCCGGGAGTTCCAGGTCTTGGCATACTGAAAGGGAAAATCCTGAAGATTCCTCAGACAGAAGGGCTGAAGATTCCCCATATGGGCTGGAACTCCCTGAACCTGAAGCCGGACAGCCGGCTGTTTGCGGGAATCCGGGACCAGGAATATGTGTACTTCGTCCACTCCTATTATCTGAAGGCCCAGGAGGAGAGCCAGGTGGCCGCCACGACCTGGTACGGAACCGAGATTCACGCCGCGGTGGAGGCGGGGAATGTGTTTGCCTGCCAGTTCCACCCGGAAAAAAGCGGCGATACCGGTCTTCGGATTTTGAAAAATTTTCTGGAAGTATAGGAGGGGAATGGAATGTTTACAAAACGGATTATTCCCTGCCTGGACGTAAAAAACGGACGGGTGGTCAAGGGCGTTAATTTTGTGGATTTAAAGGATGCGGGAGACCCGGTGGAAATCGGGGCCGCCTACGGAAAGGCCGGGGCGGACGAGCTGGTATTTCTGGACATTACCGCCTCCTCGGACAACCGGAAGACGGTGGTGGATATGGTGCGCCGGGTGGCGGAGACCGTATTTATCCCCTTTACCGTGGGCGGAGGTATCCGGACGGTGGAGGATTTCCGGCTCCTGCTGAGAGAGGGAGCGGACAAGATTTCCGTCAACTCCGCGGCGATTATGGACCCGGAGCTCATCAGCCGGGCAGCGGATAAATTCGGGAGCCAGTGCGTGGTGGTGGCCATTGACGCCAAGCGCCGGGCGGACGGCAGCGGCTGGAACATTTACAAGAACGGCGGCCGGGTGGATATGGGAATCGATGCCCTGGAGTGGGCCGTGAAGGCGGAGAAGCTGGGAGCTGGGGAAATCCTTTTGACCAGCATGGACTGTGACGGCACGAAAAACGGATATGATATTCCCCTGACCAGAGCGGTGGCCCAGGCGGTCTCCATCCCGGTCATCGCCTCCGGCGGAGCCGGGACCAGGGAGCATTTCTACGATGCTCTGACAGAAGGAAAGGTGGACGCAGTGCTGGCCGCCTCCCTGTTCCATTACAAGGAGCTGGAAATCCGGGATTTGAAGGAATACCTGGCCGGCCGGGGCGTCAGCGTCCGGCTGTAGACAAAAGAAGACAAGAAGGAGAACTTAAAAGAATGGCGGCAATTTCAAATGACTGGCTAAAGCCTCTAAGCGGGGAATTTAAAAAGCCCTATTACCGGAAACTGTACGATACGGTGAAGCACGAATACGAAACCAGAAGGGTTTTTCCGGACCCGGATGATATTTTCAATGCTTTTGCCTTTACCCCTCTTTCCAAGGTAAAGGTGGTCATACTGGGGCAGGATCCCTATCACAATTACGGACAGGCCCACGGACTCAGCTTTTCCGTCAAGCCCGACGTGGAGATTCCACCATCCCTGGCCAATATTTACCAGGAGCTTCACGATGATTTGGGCTGCTATATCCCAAACAACGGTTATCTGAAAAAATGGGCGGACCAGGGGGTGCTGCTGTTAAACACCGTTCTGACGGTCCGGGCCCATCAGGCTAACTCCCACCGGGATATCGGCTGGGAGGAATTTACGGATGCGGCCATCCGGATTTTAAATGACCAGGACCGCCCTATGGTATTTATTCTGTGGGGAAGGCCGGCACAGAGCAAGAAGCCCATGCTGACCAACCGGAAGCACCTGATTCTGGAGGCGCCTCATCCCAGTCCTTTGTCCGCCTTCCGGGGATTCTTCGGAAGCCGTCCCTTCAGCAAAACAAACCGCTATCTGGAGGAAAACGGCCTGGCGCCCATTGACTGGCAGATTGAAAACGTATAGCCGGGCATAAGAAAGAAATGGAATACATAGAATGTAACGCGGCGCAGCGGCAGGAAGAGCCGGTGAATGGAAAGTCCGCGCAGCCATAGATGAAGGAGTAAAACGTATGAGTCTTGTTGAAATCTTAAAAGTGCTGGTGCTGGGAATTGTGGAAGGATTTACCGAGTGGCTTCCCATCAGCAGCACCGGACATATGATTCTGGTAGATGAGATTATCCAGCTGAACCAGCCGGAGGCCTATAAAACGGTTTTTCGGGTGGTGATTCAGCTGGGCGCTATCCTGGCCGTGGTGCTGATGTATTTCCGGAAACTGAATCCTCTGAGCCGATATAAAAATCAGAATCAAAAAGAGGCCACCTGGATTCTGTGGATTAAAATTATTGCGGCCTGCATCCCCGCGGCGGTATTCGGGCTTTTGCTGGACGACTGGATGGACGCCCATCTGTACAACGCCTATGTGGTGGCGGCTATGCTGATCCTCTACGGCGTTCTCTTTATCCTGCTGGAGAACAGCCGCCTGGTGGCCAATCCTTCCATCCAGAAGGTGAGCCGGATTTCTCTGAAAACCGCCTTCTTCATCGGGCTGTTTCAGCTGCTGTCCCTAGTGCCCGGCACCTCCCGTTCCGGAGCCACTATCCTGGGAGCCATGATTCTGGGCTGCTCCAGGGGAGCGGCAGCGGAGTTCTCCTTCTTCCTGGGAGTCCCGGTGATGTTCGGAGCCAGCCTTTTGAAGCTGGTAAAATACTTCCTGGACGGCAACGGCTTTTCCGGTCCCCAGGTATTTTACCTGATTTTCGGAATGGTGGTGGCCTTCGGCGTATCCGTCTACTCCATCAAATTTCTGATGAGCTATGTCCGTCGGAATGATTTTAAATTTTTCGGATATTACCGCATCATTTTGGGCGTCATCGTGTTGTCCTACTTTGGAATAACGGCCCTGGCCGGTTAAGGCAAGAGCCGTCAAAGGTTAAGCCATTTCTGCGATTTCATAGAGCAGCCGCTCTGATTCCTCCCATCCCAGACAGGGGTCGGTGATGGATTTCCCGTAGCAGTGTTCTCCAACTTTCTGATTGCCGGGATTGATGTAGCTTTCGATCATCAGCCCCTTTACCAGGCAGCGAATGTCGTCGGAGTGGCGGCGGCTGTGAAGCACCTCTTTGGCGATGCGAACCTGTTCCTCATAGTGCTTGTTGGAATTGCTGTGGTTCACATCCACGATGCAGGCGGGATTCTTTAAGGAACGCTTGCTGTAAAGCTCAAAGAGCAGCCGCAGATCCTCATAATGGTAGTTGGGAATGGCTTGTCCATGCTTGTTTACCGCGCCTCTCAAAATGGTGTGAGCCAGAGGATTCCCGGGACAATGGACCTGGCTGGCACGGAAAATGAAGTCGTGGGGCAGCTGGGCGGCCACAACGGAGTTGAGCATTACCGTCAAATCGCCGCTGGTAGGGTTTTTCATTCCAACCGGGACGTCGCAGCCGCTGGCTACCAGGCGGTGGAACTGATTCTCCACGGACCGTGCTCCTACGGCGATATAAGACATAATATCGGAAAGATAGTGCAGATTTTCCGGATAGAGCATCTCATCTGCGGTGGAAAATCCTGTTTCCCGCAAAACACGCATGTGCATATGGCGAATCGCCAGAATTCCCTCAAACATATCCGGCTTTTTTTCCGGATCCGGCTGATGAATCATGCCCATGTAGCCCTCACCGGTAGTCCGCGGCTTATTGGTGTAAACTCTGGGTACAATAATCAGGCGGTCCTTTGTCTTTTCCTGAACCTTTACCAGACGGTGAACGTAGTCCACCACAGAGTCCTCATTATCTGCGGAACAGGGGCCGATAATTACGATAAACTTGTCACTTTCCCCCGTAAAGACCTTTCTCAGCTCCTCATCCTTCTGCTGCTTCTGCTGGGCGAGATTGGCAGCCAGAGGAAACTGTTCCCGGATGACATCCGGAGAGGGAAGACTGCTGACAAATGTGAAAGACATTTTAAGGTATACCTCCATTCCAAATGTATGATACACGGATTGCTTCGTGCTGACGCACTCCCGCAAGCCTAAAACGCCGGGGATTCGCTCGTTTTTCTACGAAAAACGGCTACTTTTCGGTGTTTTGCGCCTTCCAAAGTCACGCTTGCCTGTGCAAGCACAGCCCGCATGATTTTTTGACGCTGTATCATATTATAAGGTAGAAGAAGCAATTCGGCAAGAGCTGGCACGAAAATCTTCGCAGAATGTTGACAGAATTCGGATTTCCAAGTATAACTAGAAACAGCCGAACGGAAAGGATATGCAGCAGATGAACCAGGAAAATACAAGCAGAAAAAGCCCGGATTCCAGGGCGAACATCACAAAAGGCTCTCTGATGGCTGCAGCAGGCGCGGTCTGCTGGGGCTTTTCCGGCTGCTGCGGACAGTTCCTTTTTGTGGAGAGAGGCGTTCAGGCACCGTGGCTGGTAACGCTGCGCCTGGTGATCGCCGGCATCTTTTTGATTATCAACGGATTTATTTTAAGCGGAAGGGATAACCTGAGAATCTTTTACAGGAAGGCGGACCGAATCCATCTGATTGTTTTCGGCCTTGCCGGCATTACCTTTTGCCAGTTCAGCTATTTTATGGCGGTGCAGAGCAGCAACGCAGGAACGGCTACCGTGCTTCAGTACCTGTCTCCGATTCTGATTCTGCTCTGGCTCTGCATTCGGGAAATGCGGCTTCCGGGAGGAATGGAGCTTTTGGCGATTCTGCTTTCCCTGGCGGGCGTATTTCTGATCGGAACCCATGGAGACCTTTCCGGACTGCAGCTGTCAAAGGAAGGGCTGTTCTGGGGCCTGATGGCCGCGGTGGCTGCCATGATCTATACAGTCCTTCCGGGAACCCTGGTGAACCGCTATGGCATCTGTCAGGTTTTGGGATACGGAATGTTTATGGGAGGCGTGGCTCTTGCCATCTTTGTACAGCCCTGGAGAGTATCTCTGGTTTGGGACGGAGCCATGTTCGCGGCGCTGTTCGGGGTCATTTTGGTGGGAACGGCCCTGGCCTTCGGGCTGTATTTAAAAGGAGTCAGCATGATTGGCCCTTTAAAAGGCAGTTTGATTTCCGGCCTGGAGCCGGTGTCCTCTATTCTGATTTCCGTGTTTTGGCTGGGAACGGCGTTTACAGCCCTGGATTTTTTAGGATTCGCCTTGATTTTGGCAGCAGTGGCAATCCTGGCGGGGACGGGAAAAAAGACTGATTAGCCGGAACGGTTATGAAAATTGTAAGAGATTACGGCTTGCACGAACGATAAAATATGGTACACTATTAACATACCCACGAAATTCCTCTAATGGAAGGGGGATAATGGGTATCCTCACACGTTTATAAGGAGATTTGATTGCGATGCAGATTTACGAAGAACTGGTTGCCAGAGGCCTGATCGCCCAGGTGACCAATGAAGAAGAAATTAAAAAAATGGTCAATGAAGGAAAGGCCGTTTTCTATATTGGATTCGATCCTACGGCGGACAGCCTGCATGTGGGACATTTTATGGCCTTGTGTCTGATGAAGCGCCTTCAGATGGCGGGAAATAAGCCCATCGCCTTAATCGGCGGCGGCACCGGCATGATCGGCGATCCTTCCGGCCGTACGGATATGCGCAAGATGATGACGCCGGAGACCATTCAGCACAACTGTGACTGCTTTAAAAAGCAGATGAGCCGCTTTATTGATTTTTCCGATGGAAAGGCTCTGATGGTGAACAATGCGGAGTGGCTGCTGGATCTGAACTATATTGAATTTCTGCGGGAAGTGGGCCCCCATTTCTCCGTCAACAACATGCTGCGCGCCGAGTGCTATAAGCAGAGGATGGAGAAGGGATTAAGCTTCCTGGAGTTCAATTATATGATTATGCAGAGCTATGACTTCTACGAGCTGTTCCAGCGCTATGGCTGCAATATGCAGTTCGGCGGAGACGACCAGTGGAGCAACATGCTGGGCGGTACGGAGCTGATCCGCAGAAAGCTGGGCAAGGA
>URFM01000065.1 GCA_900547035.1 uncultured Clostridium sp.
CGGGAATTCCTAGATTTTAAGCCATTTCTGGGCAATTTACATACGGCGGATTAACCGTATAACTCGAGCCGCATATCGGTAATATCATGAATGATTGTGTTTAGTTTGTTTTATTATATCATTTCTGTCCTATGCCATAAGCACCTTGCATTTCTAGTTCTTTCCCGCTTGTGTTTGCCCAATAATTCTCAGGCTATGCCGATTTATCCCGCAGCAAAATATAGTAGAGTTCCTATTACTTTTTCTAATCACTTAAATTTCTAAAAATAAATTAACTATAATTGAGGATATAAATGATTGTTTTTTATCAACCGTCATCCCTCAGCGCTTCCGCCACCCCGCCTTTCATCAGCTTCGCAGCCCCCCAGAAATACGCCAGAACCACCGCCGCAAGCAAAACCGCCCCAAAGGCAAATATCGTCCCTGCCGGCATCACGGAACGGAAATCATGGAAATCCAGCGCTCCCACCTTAAGCAGAATCATAGTCCCAAGTGCTGACAGAAGAATCCCCAGCGCCAGCGGACGGACCGCAAGGACCAAAACCTCCAGACTGAAGATTTTCCACATCTGCCCCGGAGCCATGCCGATGGACAGATACTGTGCCAGCTCCCGCCTTCTGCTCTGTACAAATCCCATGGCGTTGGCCCAAACATTGGCAATCCCCATCAGGCCCAGAAGCCCACAGAATCCTCCCAAAATAGCCTTCAGCCCGTCCATGGCCCTCTCATGCTCCATCTGGTCCTGAATCCGGTTTTCCACCTGGATTTCGTAGGAATCTCCCAGGATTTGTTCCATTTCGTTCGAAACCCTCTCCATCGTTTCCGCACTGTCCCGCTCAGAAAGCAGCAAACGAATCCACAGGTTGTCTTCCGCCCCTCCAATTTCCTCTTCAATCTCCCGCCACAGGGAAGCAGAAAGAAAATGGACCAGCTCGTAATGGTCCGCCGTGCCGTACTCCTCCCGCAGAGCCGGCGGGGTATGGGTCCAGGCAGCAACCGGGATTTCCACGCTTTTCTCCCGGCTTCCGGCCTCAGTCAGCACCGTTTTGTCCTCCTCTCCCTTCAAATACGGAATCAGAGGACGGCTGCGGAAATTCCCCTTGGACAAGTCCTGAATCCGGTTCAGGACCACTGCTCCCCGCAAATTCCCGACCACTCCGATTTGTTCGCAGTAAGACCTAAAGCTCTCATCGTCCAAAATAATCAGAGGTGCGCGGACCATCCATCCGCCATCCACCGGCTGGGCCTCCCGGTCTGTGGCATAGCCCATGCCTCCGGCGGACAGGAGCGCTTCGCTGATTTCCTCCCCTTTTACCATTGTCACAGCCTGAGCCTTCTGATAAATACACACGTCCGTTACCCCTGAAATCTCCCACAGTTCTTCTTCCTTCTGAAAATCCTCCAAACCGGCCTCCCGCACCTGCGCCATCACATCCCAGGAATCCTGATATTTTTCAAAATAGGTCATGCGGACGCTGAGGTCCGACATGGCCGCTCCATTCATGACCATAGCAAAGAGGAAAAATGAAACAAACAGGGAAATGCTCCCCGTCCGGAAAGCCCTCCCCTCTGCGTCAATTCCCCTTGCTGCCAGTTTCCCTTCAACGCCAAAAAACTGTTCCAAAAAAATTCCGCCGTTTTTTTTCCTTCTCCCCTTCCATTTTTCGTCAGTCCTCTGCCTCATGGCCTCAAGAGGCGTCATCCGGCTGAGTTTTCTGGCCGGCAGCCAGGCGGAGATGGCGATAGTGACCAAAATCAGCCCCATAGAAAAGGCAAATACCAGGGGATGATACCCAAAATTCAGCGGCTGACGCTCCGGAAATAATCCCCGCAGATAGGCATCCAGTCCTCTCATGATTCCCCAGCAAGCCACCATTCCCAAGCCAAATCCCGCGGCAACCGGCTTCAGGCACACCGCTCCAGCCTCCAGCCAGAGCCATCCAAGGATTTGGGACCGGATGGCTCCGATTCCTGAGAGAATCCCCAGCTGACGGACTTTTCCGCTCATGGACACGGCAAAAGCGTGATGGATAATCAAAATCAGGGAAATGCACGCCAATAGCGGAACAAGCAAAAGAATCGCCATTTCCCGGACAGACGAAGGATTCTCCGGGTCCGGGACCAGATACCGGCTCAGCAGGCTGCTGTGGAAGGTCACTTTCTCCTGCCCGATTTCCAGGCGTTCCGCCAGCTTAGGCAAGTCCTCATATACCCTTCCCGGAGGATAAAACCAGAGCTCCACAAGGGTTGTCTCCCCTGTCCCTTCCCCCACTCTGGTCTTACTGACGCCGCCAAAATTTTGAATCCATTCCAGTTCCTTATCTCCAAATTTCCCCGAGATCTTTCCGTGGAAACTTCCCTCCTCCCTTACAATCCGCTCCACATCGTATTTCCATACGTTGTAAAACAGCCCGCATAACAGTGACAAAAACAAGGCGGACAGGAATGCCGCCGATGCCGCCGGTCTGAAAATCCTGCCTCTGTCCCCCTCCCACATTACAATTCTCCACATATGTTTCCCCGCCTCTTCTCATCCCCTACGATCACACCGTCTTCAATCATAATCATCCGGTCCGCCTCCAAAGCCGCCCCCTCATCGTGGGTCACCAGAAGAATGGTCTGACCAAGTATCCGGTTGAAGTCTTTTAGCAAACTTACAATTTCCTCTGAATTTTTCCGGTCCAGATTTCCCGTAGGCTCATCTGCCAGCAAAATAGCTGGCCGTATCATCAATCCTCTGGCAATAGCCGTCCTCTGTTGCTGGCCTCCGGAAAGCTGTCCCGGCAGCAAATCCAAAAACGCTTTTAATCCCAGACGGTCCGTAATCTCCTCAAACAGATTCCCGTCGGGCTTCCTTCCATCCAGCAGCAGCGGCAGCAAAATATTGTCCCTTACGGACAGACCGGGAATCAGATTATAGGACTGGTAAATGATTCCCGCCTTCCTGCGCCGGTAGATGGCGGCCTCCCCGGGACTCAAATTGGAGAGTTCCCTTCCTTCGACAAAAACCCTTCCGGAAGTAGGCTTGTCCACTGTTCCCAAAATATGCAGCAGCGTGGATTTTCCGGAACCGGAAGGCCCCATGATTGCCGCAAACTCTCCTTTTTCAATTCTTAAATCAATTCCCCTTAAAGCTTCCACCTGAGCCGGGCCTGTTCCATAGACCTTTCGCAGCTCCTGGCAGCACACCATCTCCATTTTCACCGCCCCCTTTTGACGCAATGATGCCGCGGATTACTCCGCGCTCCTCATTTTCATTCTACCACCTTCAAGTGACAGCCGGGTGACGGCGAAAACGAATCTCAAAACAGGCTCCGCCTTCCGGCAGATTAAAGGCCTTTAGCTCTCCTCCCTCCATCTGAAGCAGGGCATGAGCCAGAGCCAGACCAATTCCATTTCCTCCCTTCTTCCCTCTGCTTCCCGTGTAAAAGCGGTCAAACAGATACGGCAAGTCCTCCGGAGCAAAACCTGGTCCCTGGTCCCAGATACGGATTCGAACCTCCAGCGCATTGACAACATAGTCGCAGAATACGGCCTGGCCCCCTTCCGACTGCTCCAGAGAATTTTTCATCAAATTCATCAGCGCCTCCATCGTCCATTCCAAATCACCTGTAATCACAGCCGCTCCCTGGTTAGAGATCTGAATTCCAACCTGCTTTCTCCGGAACAATTCCTCCAGATTCTCCGCTGCAAGAGTCAAAGCCGTGTACACATCCACTGATTCCTTCTTCAACTGCAAAACTCCTGCCTCGATTTTCGATAAAGTCAGAAGGGACTCCTCCAGCTGATTCAAGCGTCTCAGCTGTCTCCGGACCCGCCAGATATAATCATTAGGAGTCTGGTCCTCCATCAGCTCCAGGGAGAGAAGAGCCGCCGTCACCGGCGTTTTCAGCTGATGGGCAATGTCCGTCAGATGCCTGGCATACCCTTCCTTCGCCTTCACTGCCTCCTCCCTGGTTTCATATAAAGCCGTTACGGTCTTTTCCATTTCATCCTGGAGGAGGGAAAACTCATCCTCCCGCGTCTGCCACACCATTCTGCCCCCTCCGGCATTCATCTCCGCCAAAGCCGCAGTCAGCTCCTTAATCCGGTTCTGATTCATGCCTTCCATCCTCCACGCAGACCACCCCCAGACCGCCAGCACCACAACCGAAAAAGCGGATACGCAGAAAAAGGCCCTGGAGTCAAATCCCGCAAAATCTTCCCTGCGGTAGCCGTACCGCTCCAGAAACTCCTCTTTCCCCTCCCCCATATCCCGGTTTTGAAACTTCTTTAAAGCGACCAGAATCTGCCCCTCCGTTGTCTGCTGCCCGGAAAGTTCCCGGCAAAAGGCCGAAAGAGTCCCGTAGGCCGTATTTTCACACTCTGTGTTCCAAATCCATCCCAGAAAAAGCATTCCCAGCAGAAACAGGACCGCCGGAAACAGGATATAAAAGTGTCTCTTTTTCATTGCTGTCATACCGTATCCTCCATGCGGTAGCCCAGGCTGCGGATGGTCTTCAGGCAGGCAGGGCAGAAAAGCTTTTCCCTCAAACGCTTCATGGTCACAGTCAGGGTATTGTCATTAACATAACTTCCCTTCTGGTCCCAAATCCGCTCCAGCAGCCAACTGCGGGCAATGGTTTTTCCCTTGTGCTCCATCAAAATCCTCAGCAGTTCATATTCCGAAGCGCTTAGAATGATTTCTGCCTGCCTCCCCTCCTTCTCCATATAAACCCGCTGTGCCTCCAGGTCCAGCATGATGTTGTCGCAGCGCAGAAAAGCAGGATTTTTCGGAAGGCTTCGCCGCAGAAGGGCCTGAATCCTGGAGTACAGCACATCCAGCTCAAAGGGCTTTGTCACATAGTCGTCCGCCCCGTTGCGGAAGCCGGCCACCACCTCCTGCGTGCTGTCCCGGACCGTCAGCATAATGATGGGAAGGCCCGGCCACCGTTCCCTGGCCCATCCGCACAGCTCATCCCCGGCTCCGTCCGGCATATTCCAGTCCAGAATAAGCAAATCCGGGCGGAATTTTAACAGTGCCTGCCTCATGCCGGCTGCGGTGGAAAAACACCGGACCAGAAATCCCCTGCGGCTCAGGTATTCGGTTACGGATGCTGAGATATCCCCATCATCCTCCATGTAATAAATTGTGTGCATTTTCTTCTCCCATCATTTCAGCCAATCCTCTCTGTTTTCTTTTTTGCCATTCCAATCCAAAAACAGACTCCTACCGTCACCACCTCTGCGAAGGGCAGTGAAACCCACACGCCATCAATTCCCAGAATCCTAGAAAACAAAGCCAGTCCAATGGGTACAAAGACAATGCCTCGGCTGGCCGCAATCAAGATGGAGCTGACCGCATCCCCCAGGGCGGTATGATAGCCCGATTGAACAATATTGAATCCATTTGCCAAAAAACAAAGTCCGTAAATTTTCGCGCCGCGCACCGCCAGACTGATGACCTGTTCTCCCTGGTCCCCGTCCAGAAAGAGGCTGATCAGATTTCTTCCCCAAATCCAGAAAATTCCAAACAAGGCCAGTCCCAACAGAAAATTGGCAATCAAGGCGGCCCTCAGCGTTTTCTGGATCCGTTCCTTATTTCCCGCCCCGTAGTTATTACTGAGAATAGGGCTAATTCCATCGGACATGCCGAACATCAACAGCGTTACGAAATTTCCCACATAATTGATAATGGTAAAGGCGGCCACTCCACTTTCCCCCGCATAGGCCATAAAGGACCGATTCATAAGAAACACTGTCAGGGCGGCAGCCGCATAGGTTACCCCCTCTGAGGAGCCGTTAAATGCCGCATACAGAATTTCCCCTGACCTGAAACGCCCATCGTATACATTCAAAACCGTTTCCTTCCGGAACATAGGCCCGGCCACCACCAAAAGTCCCGCCAAATAGGCAAGGCCCGTAGCAAAAGCCGCCCCACGTACTCCCAACCCCATCACCCCTACTGTCACATAATCCAAAATGATATTGGCAGAAATGGTGGTAATGGTTCCGGCCAGGTAAAGCTGAGGTTTTCCCACCAGCCGTCCGGAAAATCCAAACAAAATCTTAAAGGCAATTACCGGAGCAAAAAAAGCCAGGGTATGGATATACTGTTCGGATCCCTCCAGCAAAACTTCGTTAGCTCCCAAAAAACGGGCCAAAGGGGCCGCCCCCAGAACTCCGGCCATAAGAATCGCCAGTGAGAGCCCCAGCAGTACCAGCAAAGCGGAATGATAAATGTCCTTTGCCCGTTTTCCGTCTCCTGCCCCCAGGGCTCTTCCGATAGCACTCATAGTTCCGGTACAGATGATCATGCTGCCTCCGATAATCACCTGAAAATATGGATTGGCGATATTGACGCTGGCCATGGCGTCTGCTCCTACAAAGTTTCCCAGAAACAGTCCGTCCACAATGCCCTGGATTCCATCCAGCACCATGGCAGCCATAGCCGGAAGCACATACCGCCAAAACAACCTTGGCAGCGGCTCCATCAAAAGTCCGTTTTCTTTCATGTCACAAAGTTCCTCCTGAATTCATTCTTCATCATAACCGTTTCTTCCCTGCACACCACTATCATCCGTCCGATCCATTCTTTCCATTGACCAATATCAGCAAATAAATAAAAAATCGCCGCCTGATACATACTATACACGACACAGGAGGTGTAAAATGGAAAACAGATTTTTAGACTATACCGCTTTAACCATTGCGGTCATCGGCGCGCTGAACTGGGGACTGATCGGCTTTTTCAACTTTAACTTGGTCGCCTGGATTTTCGGCTCCGGTGCCTGGCTCAGCCGGATTATTTATGCCCTGGTTGGAATCTGCGGACTGTATCTCTTAACCTTTTTCGCAAAAGTTCACCGGGCATAAAGAGGCCATGAAAAGGGACAGCATCGTTTCCAGGTGCTGTCCTTTTTCCGGTATACTGACGCAGCCGTCATTGGATTAATGGCTTGCACGTACACCAGCACGCTGTTTCACTCCCTGCCATTTACAGCAATGCCAACAACAGAAAATTCAGGGCGAATAATCCCGTACATACCCACAGAATGGGATGAATCTCCCCTGCCTTGCCCTTACAGCACTTTACGATACAGTAGAAAATAAATCCTGCCGCGATTCCGTAGGAAATGCTGTAACAGAGGGCCATGAAGATGCCGGCAAAGAAAGCCGGAACCGCCTCCTCCAAATCATCCCAGCAAATTTCCTTAAAGGAAGAGGTCATCATCACGCCCACCGCCACCAAGGCCGGCGCCGTGGCCGCGAACGGAACGGCGCTGACAAAGACCGCCAGGAAGGCGGATAGGGCAAAGCAGATGGCGACTACCACGGAGGTAAGACCCGTGCGTCCCCCTGCTCCGATGCCTGAAGCGCTCTCCACAAAAGTGGTGGTATTGGAGGTTCCCAGCAGCGCTCCGATGGAGGTGGCGGTGGCGTCCGCGAAGAGGGCCTTGTCCAGTCTGGACTTAAAGCCGGAACTGCTCTCCATCATCCGCTCGTCCTCCTCGCTGAAAATCCCGCTGCGCCGTCCCGTTCCGATAAAGGTTCCGATGGTATCAAAAGTATCGGAGATGCTGAATGAAAAAATAGTAATCAGCACCAGCGGAAGCTTGGCCGGGTCGGAAAACAGGCTGGTGATGCCTCCCTCCTTAAAAATTGCCAGCACCGTAGAAGGAAGGGCCTGGCAGGCCTCCGTAAAGCTGACGGTTTCCGACGGCGTGGTAACCCCAAAGGGGATTCCGATGAGAGTGGTAGCCACAATGGAAATCAGGATAGCCCCTTTCACCTGGCGCACCAGCAGAATCACAATCAGGGCCATGCCAATCAGAAAGACCCAAAACTGAGGCTGATTTAAGGTGGAAAGAGCTGGAACCCCGCCATCAAAATTTACGATTCCCACATTCAAAAAGCCGATATAGGCCACAAAAATTCCGATACCTCCGCTGATGGCGTTCTGCATACTGAGGGGAATGGATTTCATAATGTATTTGCGCACCTTGCTGACCGTAATGGCAATGTTTAGAAGGCCGCAGATAAACACCATGGACAATGCCTGCTGCCAGGTAAATTCCAGAGCGCCGCAGACCGTATAGACGAAAAATGCGTTTAATCCCATACCCGGAGCCTGAGCGTAGGGCACATTTGCCACCAACCCCATTATCAGCGTTCCCACAATGGCCGCCAGGATCGTGGCCAAAAACACCGCTCCCCACTCCATGCCGGACTGGGAAAGAATGCTGGGATTGACCACAATAATATAGGACATAGCAAAAAATGTAGTCAGTCCCGCCATAATTTCCGTTCCTACTGTGGTGTGATTTTCCTTCAGTTGAAAAAAGCGTTCCATCTCTGTTCCCTCCATTTTCCGAATCGTTTTCCCTTACTGCCAGTATTCCCTCAAAAATCGGACAATATCCGCTGCAGCCGGCGGACAGCCCTTTAAGCTGCATTCAAAACAGCCGGTGCAGCTGCCTACGCCCAGCTCTCCCTTCACCCCCTTAAAGCCTTGTCCGATGGCAATGGACTCCTTTTTCTTTCCCCTTAAAGCGCCCTCCTCACTCAGCCGGTCCAATGCGTAAATCAAGGAGCCGTAGCAGGAGGAGCAGGCATTGTCCTGCTTCACATAACCGGCCAGCTGCCCCACTCTCCCCCTGGGGGCCGCTGTCCGGTTTCCTTGTTCCGAAAGACCTTTTTTCTCCTGCCTCAGCTCATGGATTTGGGCCCGGGATAAATCCGTGGTCCCCACCCCCAGCTCCTCAGCCAGACGGATATACTCGATTTCATGGGGACTGTAGCCCATGGTCCTGGCCGCGAAGCTGTCGCAGAGCACCGGGTCCTTGAAGGCCAGAATCCGGTTCATGACCACCGGGTTTCCTCCCTCCTCAAAGTCCAAATCCCCGCAGATGTTGTCCGCCAGGATGAAGTCCTGCCGGATGACCGTGTTTAAATGGGCGATGGGCCGGTGGAGCCCCATGGTGTGGAACCGCCGCTTCTCCCGGTTAGGAATCAGCCCCTTGCAGTTTTTCAGGGCGCAGGTCACCGCCGTCTGGCAGTGCCCCTTGATGACCGGTAGATTAATCAGATAGTCTAAAGCCAGGGCCTGTCCGCACACGGAAATCTCCATCCCGGCAGCCTGGCAGGAACAGGCGGAATCTTTCTGCAAATCCAGAAACTCCACCTGATGGCGGCGGCAGACCTCCAGGATTCCGTTGACCCGAGCCGCCTCCATGGTATTGGCTCCCACCCAGGACCCCTCCAGCACTACCAGATTCTCAAAGCCGTTCTCCTTCAGGTAGGTCAAAATCCCGTCCGCCAGCTCCGGATGAGTGGTCGCTCCCCTGGAAGCCGGGCTGTCCGCTACCAGATTGGGCTTTAAGCCAATCCGCTTATCTCTGTCTCCAATATCGCCCGCCAGGTCGCAGGCCCTTAGCAGCTCCATCGTCATCTGTCGGTAATCCGTTCCCTGAATCACATAAATGTCCCTGGAATTCATCTCTCATCACCCTCCCGTTCCGGTCCTGGGGTCTCTTCCATCTCCCCCTCATTTGCCTGTTCCTCCGTCACCTGTACATCCTGCCCGGCCTCTTTCTTCCGCTCTTCGTAGGAAAGCCGAATCACTGCCTGGGGCCAGTTGACTCCCACCATGGCCATTCGGTCATACTCCGCCCCCGCCCGGACCATCTGCTCCAGCAGTTCCCTCATCACTTCCCTGGTCAGCGTTCCCCCTCTCCAGTGAAAGATCAGGACCCTGCCTTTTTTCGCCGCCTGCCGGGCCCGGTTGTACACTTCCTCCGGCTTGGTAAAAGAAAGCTTCTTCTCCCGGTAATAGAAACGCCCTTTCTCCTGACAGGGAGGAGCCGGGGCAATGAGAGGCTCATGATCACGGAAAATCTGCTCGTCCCCCAGATTGAAGTAATCGTAGCGGAACTCCTGTTCGGGCAGCCCCTTTCTCCCCAGTGTATTGTCAAAGGTGGCGTCCATGTGAAAATAAGTTCCGTCCACCCGGAGAATGTTCCAGGTATGGCGGTATTTGATTCCTTTTTCCGGATTGTTGCCGCAGATCGCGATGAGGCACCACAGGCCCAGGGCGTCGCAGAGAACCTTCACCGCCTTGGCAATGCCTTCGCAGACCCCCACTCCCTGGCCCAAAGGACCGATGATTTCGTGGGAATACGCCTTTTTCAGCTTGTCGTAGCGCACATTGGCGCAGATGAAATCATGGACGTATTTCTCCTTTTCCAAATCTGAGGCTTTCATCATCGGCGCCGTCAGCTTTCTCACACGGGCCTCCATGGCCTTTTTCTGTTCCTGCACCCGTCCTTTCTCAAAAAGATACTCCGGATGAAGAATCAGGTTGGGGGAATCCCGGTAGAATTGACAGCGGTAGCCCGGAACCCAGAAGATTTCCGGATGGTCCAGCCGCAGCCTTAAAAACACCTCCGCAAGTTCCCTTCCCTCCAGGCGTGGAATTAGAAATTCCCCTCTCAGCTCCTCAAAGCCCTGGCACATTCCCCGGTATGCGGCCTGCTGTTCCCTGTTCATTTGTCTGTAATAGTATGGTTCCATCTTCTCACATTCTCCCGCTGCCTTTTACATCTGAATCCGTATCTCTCCGGAGGACAGCCGTTCCATCCTTCCATCCCCATACCGGACCACCAGGCGGCAGTCTTCATCCACATCCAGGGCCATGGCCTTCCTAGCCTCTCCCTTTCCCAGCACCAGAATTTCCCGGCCCAGCACCAGACAGCGCTTCCGGTATTCCTCCACATAGGCTGAAGTATCCTTCGTCCGGTAGGCCTTCATGAACCGGTTCAAAACCTCTGCCGCCAGACGGTTTTTCCCGTCGTCCTGGGGACCCTCAAAAATGGCGCCCGCCTTTCCCGAAAGTTCCTCAGGGAAACCGCCGGCGGGGACATAGGCGTTCATGCCGATTCCCAACACCCCGTAGTCCAGAAGCCCGTCCTCCAGTCCCACGGAAGCCTCGGTCAAAATCCCGCTGACCTTCTTTCCATCCATATAGATGTCGTTAACCCATTTTATCTGCGCCTGTCTTCCGGACAGCGCCTCGACGGCCTGGCACACCGCCACCGCCGCCATGGTGGTGATTTTGGACGCTTCTCCAGGGCTTAATCCCACAGGGCGCAGCAGGAGGCTCATGTAAACCCCTGTATCCGCCGGTGAAAAAAAGCTTCTTCCCACCCGTCCCTTTCCTTTTTCCTGGCTGGCCGCTATAACCGCGTATCCTTCCGGCTCCCCGGCCTCGGCTTTTGTCCGGACCCATCCGTTTGTAGAATCCACGGTCTGAAGCACCTCCAGCCTCAAGTCCCGGTACTCCGGGCTTAGATACCCCAGGATTCCCTGGACAGAAAGAATATCCGTATGGGTGGAAAAACAGTAACCCTTATTTTGAACGGCATCAATCTGATATCCATCTTTCCGCAGGCTGTTGACCCCTTTCCAGACCGCCGTTCTGGATACGCGCAGCTGCCCGGCCAGCTCTTCCCCGGAAAAAAAGCTGCCCCTGTTCCTTTCAAAAAATTCCAAAAGCCGTTCCTTTGTTCCCATGGTCTCACCTGATGTCCTCAATATCCAAGCTCCTCGTGAATCAGAATCACCTCATATTCCGCCCCTTTAGGCTTATCCCACAGTACGGCCAGGCCCCGGCAGATTCTTTCCGGACTTTTGCAGTCATAACAGCGGTCCCCTTTCACAGCGCAGGGGGTGTTGACTCCAAGCCGCTTTGCGTTTAAAGGGGAAGCGATATTCCTGGCCCTCCAAAGAGCGCTGTCATAATCCTTCTCCAGCTTGTTTTCCCCTGCAATCAGATATACCTTTTCATGTCCGTAAAACACCGAAGCCACTCTGTTTCCGGTTCCGTCAATATTGATTATTTCCCCGGTTTCTGCCAAACCATTTACAGAAGAAAGATAAACCGAGGCCCCGTTGGCCAGCAGCCGGGCCTTTTTCTGCTCTCCCTCAGGAACTCTCAAATGCCAGTATACCTGATTGTGTCTGCTCAAAAGCTCGTACAGCCCCATCTGTTTGAGGGTAACGGAACCGCCAAAGCCCACGGTCTGTCCGTCGATTTGGGAATCCAGATAAGCGGCTGCCTCCGAAGCAGTTTCAAAACATCGCACCTGAAACCCTCTTTCACGCAGATTCTTCTCCACCTCCGCGAATGATTTCTTTCCCATATTAATCTCCTCTCTATTTTCTGATAGCTGTTACGTTTATCCAAACATTTCCCTGGTTTTCTTCATTTTCTCCACGACCGGCACGCCAAAGGGACATCGGCTTTCGCACCCTCCGCAGGAGATACAGTCCGCAGCATTAGCTGAAAGGGCCTGATAATGAGCTTTCAAGGATTCCGGGACCTCCGGCTGCATGGCGGCCAGATCCGAAAGCTTGTTGACCATGGCAATATCGATCCCCGCCGGACAGGGGGCGCAGTGGCCGCAGTAGGTACACTGTCCGAAGTAAGCATGTCTGGGCGCCTTGGCCAGTACGCTGGCGTAGTCCTTCTCTTCCTCCGAAGCAGTTTCGTAGGCAACAGCTTCCCTCACATGCTCCGGCGTGTCATACCCCGCCAGGATGCTGGCCACCGCCGGTCTGGTCAAGGCATAATGAATGCACTGCACCGGGGTAAGAGCTGTGCCAAAGGGAGAGGTCTTAGCGTCGAAGAGACGCCCTCCGGCGTATCCCTTCATCACCGTAATCCCTACCCCCGTCTGCTCGCAGACCTGATACAGCTCCTTCCGGTCCGGATGGATCCCTCCCAGGCTCGCCTCATAGTCCTCCGCAAAATAAGAGTTGATGTCCTCGGTAGCGGGAAGCAGGTCAAATGCCGGATTGATGCTGAAGAGGATCATCTCAATCTCCCCGCTTAAAGCCGCCAGCTTCCCCACCTTTGGATTGTGGGTACTCATTCCGATATGGCAGATGACCCCTTTTTCCTTCTGCTCCTTCACATAGGCCAGGAATTCCCCTTCCATAATGCGGTGAAACTCCGCCTCTTCATCTACAAAGTGAATCATTCCCAGGTCAATATAGTCCGTCTCCAGCCGGGCCAGCAAATCCTCAAAGGCCGGCTTCACCTTGCTCATCTCCCTGGTCCGCACATACTGGCCGTTCTGCCAGGTGGAGCCGAAATGCCCCTGGATTATCCACCGCTCCCGCTTTCCCACAATGGCCTTCCCGATATTGGTCCGCACATTGGGCTCCGCCATCCAGCAGTCCAGGATATTGATTCCGGCACTTTCGCAGCAGTCGATAACAGCCCGCACTTCCTCCTCATTATGGCGCTCCAGCCACTCTGCCCCAAGGCCGATTTCGCTGACCTTCAAGCCTGTCTTTCCCAATTCTCTGTACCTCATCTACCGCTCCTCCTGTCTCTTATGGTTCTCTTTTTAGTTCTATTCGGTCTCTCTTCAGCTGCTCTTACCTTCTCTTTCTCCCCCGGTCTGCTCCTTCTCCAGTTCCCGGATGATGGCGGCAGCAGCTAATGTCTCCTTTCTGGTAATCCCCTTATAGAATACCAGCCGCACCTTATCGGCCAGGACCGGCTTCATCAACAGTCCTTTTTCCTCCGCCTTCCGGCAGTATTCCTCCGGGGTCAGTCCCAGCTCATTCACATCCAGCACCAGGATATTGGTCTCTGTTTTCCCAATCATATGGGTATGGGCCAGATCCCGGATGTTCTCCGCCGCGCACCTGGCGTTCTCATGGTCCTCTGCCAGACGTTGCATGTTGTGCTCCAACGCATAGATGGCCGGGGCCGCGATAATTCCCGCCTGACGCATGGATCCGCCCAGAAGCTTGCGCTTCCTGCGCACCGTAAGGATAAAATCCTGGCTTCCACAAACCAGGGAACCCACCGGAGCCCCCAGGCCCTTGGAGACGCAGAACATGACGGAATCCACATACCGGCACAATTCCTCCGCCTGAATTCCCAGCGCCACTGCGGCATTAAACATTCTGGCCCCGTCCATATGTACCGGAACCTGATACCGGTGTGCCAGCTGGCAGACCGCCTTCAGGTGTTCCGGCGGGATGCAGGCGCCTCCTGCGAAATTGTGGGTATTCTCCACGCACACCAGGCGCACATCCCCCTTCTTTAGTTCCCGCTCCATATCCTCCAGGACGGGAAGCCCCTTTTCATCGTGGCGGTAGGTCACCGGACACATTTGACCGATGGATTGGTCAAATACCGCCTTTTCACTGAGATACAAGTGCTGCTGCTCGTCCACCAGCACCTTGTCCCCGGGACCGCACCAGGCCAGAACGGCCGCCGTATTTCCCATAGTCCCCGAGGGGAACAGCACCCCCGCTTCCTTTCCCGTAAGTTCTGCCGCCATGTCCTCCAGACGGTTGACGGTCTCATCCTCCCCTCTCTCCAGAGCATGGGTCCTGCCGTCGTCCCCCAGTCTGGCCTCCAGAATGGTTTCCAGCATCCCGCGGTCCGGCATGGTAAGGGTATCGCTTCTTAAATCAATCATCCTGCTTTTCACTCTCCTCCTGCAGATATACCTTAGCTTTTTACATTTTTATCCTTCAAAATCAACTCCCGCAGCGCTTCCACCGCTACCGTCACCGCCATCTCGGTATCATAGACCTGCGGGTCATCCAGTCCCATCTCCCGCCTGGTCTGGTTGGCCAGGACCAGCATCACGGAGCCGACTCTCACCCTGCGGACGCCGCCTACAATAAACAGGGCCGCCGATTCCATCTCCGAAGCAAGGGCTCCGCAGCGAATCCAGGCATCCCATTTATTTTTCAGCTCATAGGCCACCGGCATCGTCTCCGGGGAGTGCTGACCGTAAAAATTATCCTTGCACTGGACTACTCCCAGATGGGACCTGGTCCCCAGACGATCCGCCGCGTGCTTTAAGGCTTCCACCACATCATAGTGGGCCACCGCCGGATATTCCATGGGCGCATACTCCCGGCTGGTTCCCTCCATCCGGATGGCTCCTGTGGCAATTACCAAATCGCCTCCGCACACCTCCGGCTGCATTCCTCCCGAGGTTCCCACCCGAATAAAGGTGTCTGCTCCGCAGTGAATCAGTTCCTCCATGGCAATGGCGGCGGAGGGACCTCCGATTCCGGTGGAGGTCACGCTGACCTTCACCCCCTCCAGCTGCCCGGTGTAGGTGACAAACTCCCGGTTCTCCGCCACCTTTTCGGCATTGTCAAAGTGGCGTGCAATCTTCTCACACCGTCCCGGGTCTCCCGGCAAAATTACATACCGCCCTACATCCTCCGATGTGGTGTGGATGTGAAACTCTTTGTCCTTAGCGTAAATAAGTGACATGCAATCCCCCTCCTTCTCTGGTTTTTAGCTGAATATTCTTTCAGCTTCATCTCAGCTCAATATAATAAGTTCAAATATCTCCATAATGCTTTTTACCTCATTCTACCATATGGATATGACTTTTTCCAATATATAATGCGCCGTATCTGTATGGCATTTAACATGTAAAACATCGGAAAAATTCTTATGAAGAAGGATTGCAGAACGGACTGATCCGCTTCGCAGCCATGTTCCGGCATGCAGCCGCCTATTTTCGTGCCACTGAAATCGACCAGCAACAGAAAAGCGGAGGAACATAAAAAGGGAGAGGTAAGACTCAATCCCCCTCCCCGGCAAGTTTCTCCAAAGTATCTCCCGCAATCCGGTACACGGTCCAGTCCTTCATAGGCTCCGCTCCCAGAGACAGGTAAAACTCAATACTGGGCTGGTTCCAGTCTAGGCACCACCACTCCAGCCGCCCGCAGCCGCGCTCCCTGGCGATTCCGGCCAGTTTCCGAATGAGAGCTTTCCCATATCCCTTTTTGCGGTACTCCGGACGGACATACAAATCTTCCAGATAGATTCCGGCCCTTCCAAGGAAAGTGGAGAAGTTGTGGAAAAACAGGGCGAAACCCGCTTCTATCCCATCCTCCAGGACAAAAATCACCTCCGCCTTCCGTTTTTCAAAAATCCACTCCTCCAGCAGTTCCTCTGTGGCCTCCACCTGGTCAAGCATCTTCTCATAATCGGCCAGTTCCCGGATAAACTGCAGAATCAGCGCCGTATCCTGACGTTCCGCAAAGCGAAAACTCGTCTGATGTTCCATGTATTTTAATCCTCCGAACTTGCATTTTGTCTCATTCTACCATACGGACATAACTTTTTCCAGTGCCAAAAACTTCTTGTCATCCTTCTCCCCATTTGCTAAACTATCTTCATCAGCAGCATTCAGTCTGCTAACATCTTTCACTTTACCTGGCTGTTCAGGTATCCTGGCTGGATTTTCACAGCCGTATATCCTTTACAAGGAAAATGAACTTTAGTAAAATAAAAGGAGAAATGCCTATGGCAGGAAAAAACAAAGGGAAAAACCAGCGCAGGCGGCGGCGCCGCAGAGCAAACAGAACCTATAAGGACCGGCTGTTTATAAGGATTTTTGAGCACAAAGAAGATTTGCTCAGCCTTTACAATGCAGTAAACGGCTCCGATTATCAGAATCCGGATGAATTGGAAATTACCACCCTGGACAATGCGATTTATATGCGCATGAAGAATGATATTTCATTTTTAATCGATGGGTATATGAGTCTTTACGAGCATCAGTCCACCTTCAATCCCAACATGCCTCTGCGGGACTGTTTGTATATGCTGCAAATCTACCAAAATTACATCGACAGCCAAGAACTGGACCTTTACTCTTCTGTCCTTTTAAAGATACCCACGCCTCGGCTTGTGGTATTCTACAACGGACAGGAAAAAATGCGGAACGAGGAAATGTGTATCCTGCGTCTCTCCGATTCCTATGAAAAGCCGGAAAAAGAACCGGCTCTGGAATGCCGTGTTCAGGTTATCAATGTCAATTATGGGAAAAACCGGGACCTGATGGAGAAATGCCCCAAACTCTATGAATATTCTTATCTTGTTGCGAAAATCCGGGAGAACCAGTCCAGGGGAAAAACACTGGAGGGAGCCATCGAAGCGGCCTTAGAAGATTGTCTGGCGCAGGGTTATCTAACTGAACTTCTGACAACCTATAGACGGGAGGTGACAGGGATGCTTCTGTATGAATATGACGAACGAAAACATCTGAAAAACACTTATAAAGAAGGCCAATACAAAGGCCGCCAGCAAAAGGCATACCAGACGGCCCGGAATCTTTACCGACGCGTTTTTTCCATAAAGGATACCGCCGGTATTCTGGAAGAGGATGAAAAGATGGTAGCCGCGTGGTTTAAAAAATGGGAAACAAAGAGGGGGAGGTGAGACTCAATCCCCCTCCCCTGCCTCGTCAATGGCCTTTCCAATATCATGCCGCATATACTGATTTTCAAAATGCACCACTTCCGTGGCCTTGTAGGCATTTGCCCGGGCTTCCTTTAAGTTCTTTCCCGTAGCGGTCACGCCCAGTACCCGGCCGCCGTTGGTGACGATATTCCCATCGGCGTCGAATTTGCTTCCGGCGTGGAATACAAAACGGTCCTCTCGGTCCTTAAAATTCTCCAGACCGGTAATCGGGAATCCTTTCTCATAATGCTCCGGATATCCGGCGGAAGCCAGAACCACACAGACCGCCGCGTTATCCTCAAATTCCAGCTCTGTCTGGTCCAGGGTGCCGTCGATGCAGGCTTCAAACAGGTCCACAATATCGTTCTTCATCCGCGGCAGCACCACCTGGGTCTCCGGGTCGCCGAAGCGGGCGTTGTACTCCAAA
>URFM01000066.1 GCA_900547035.1 uncultured Clostridium sp.
CTGGGCGTCACCATGGGGCCCTTTAACAGCACGTCGCACTGCTTTACCTGCTCCAGCACGCATTCCGGCAGGCTCTGCAGAAGAGCCGCCCGGTTCTCAATGGTCATGCCCTCAATGTGGCGGATTTCAATTTTCCCGCTCTCAATCTCCGGCTTCACCAGGGTTTCCAGCACCCGCAGGGCCTGCTTCATGATGATGGGGCCAATGCCGTCTCCCGGCATAACGCCTATCACGATTTTGTCCAGCTTGGAAAAATCCTTGGGCTCTCCCCCTGCCTTCATCCGTTCAATCCGCTCCAGCTCCGACAAAATCAGCTCCCCAAACTGCCGTTTTGCATCCTCCAAAAACTCCATAACGCATCCTCCTTCATACTGAACTCACGTTTTTCTTATGGCTTCAGTATAGCGGAAGATTTTATATAGGTAAAATACATTTTCATCCGGAACCCATATAGGTTTTTTGCATTTCATCTCTTAAATCTGGTCCTGCTGTCTTTCCTTCATCCGCTGTCTTAAAAGGCGGAGAAATTCCCGGCAGCAGCAGGGCAGCTCTTCCCCCTTGGGATAAGCAATCACAATCTTCCAGGAGGCCTCCAGCTCCTCGCTGATTGGAACGCACAGGATTCCCTTCCGGTCGGACAGCAGAGTAGTATAGGACATGGGGAGAAGGGTCAGCCCCATACCGGCAGCCACCAGCCGTTTCGCCGTCTCCATACTTTTGGTGGAACATAAAACCTTTGGCTTCACCTGGGCCTGGCTTAAAATCTCATCCGCCGTCTGGCGCAGCTTCTGCCCCCGTGCCACCATAATAAAAGGCTCCCGTTCCAGTTCTTTCAGCTGCCGTTTCCCGATTGCTCCCTCCTTCAGCCCCAGCCGCTCTCCCCAGGAACTGGGCGCGGCCAGACAGAATGGATCCACTCCCAGAATTTCATACTCCAGCGTTTCTTTTGGAGACTGAAAATGCATAATATTAAAATCCGTCCTGCCCTCCAGCACCATCCGGTCCAGCTCCACGGAATTGTTTTCAAAAAAACGGACTTCCACCCCCGGATAGAGAGCAGAAAAACGGGGCAGGATGTCCGGCAGCAGGCTAGTTCCCAGATTGATGGGGATACCAAAGGACACCAGCCCCCGCTTCAGCTGCTGAAATTCCTCCAGCTGCCGGCGCATCTTCCGGTAAATCCCCGCCAACTCCTCCACCTGGTCCAGAAAACGGCTCCCCTCGTTCGTCTCCCGGACTCCGTCCTTCTCTCTGGTAAACAGGGCAAAGCCGCACTCCTCCTCCAGCTTCATCAAAATCTGGCTTAAGGAAGGCTGGGCGATGTAAAGGCTCTGGGCCGCTCTGGCGATTCCCTTTTCCCGGCGGATTCGGAGCAGGTACTCCATCTCCCGCTCCGTCAGATTCCCCTCCTGCTTTCGGCCCATCTTCCGAAACACCCCGAGAGCCTGACGGGCCCAGGCAAAAAACGCCTCTCCCTCGCTGGTGGTTCTCAGGCCCAGGGAACCCCGGCGGAACAGAGGGCTTCCCAGCTCCTCCTCCAACCGCTTTAAGGAACGGGCCAGGGTAGAATATTCCCGGTCCAGTTCCCTGGCCGCTTGTCTCAGGCTGCCTGCCTTTTCAATGGCGGCCACGTATACCAGCTGACGTTCATCCATAAATGCGCTTCCCTTTTCATTATATTATGTCTTACAATGGTTTTGAGAACGGAGTTCTCAGCAAAAATGGTTTATTTTCCCTTGCCACCAGGACTTGTCCTCCCCTCCACTATTTTTCCCATTGCTGTAGACATAAGACTTTCTGCTATATGATACACAATCCAACTCGCAGGCACAAGAAAATATACTGAAAGGCTTTCTGTTTTTACATGAAAGTTTTCAATGAGAATCCCGCTTCTTAATCCAGCGGTTTCTGATCCAGGGCCCGGCTCAGCTTCACCACCAGCCCGCTGAGGGCCAGCAGCGCCAGGGCGTTGGGGATTACCATCAGCCCGTTAAAGAAATCCGCCAGTGACCACACCAGCTGCACTTTTAAAGCGGAGCCAATGACAATAAAAACACACACCAAAACAGAGTAGACAGCGGCGGCCTTCTTCCCAAACAGGTACTTCACATTGGTCAGGCCGAAGAAATGCCAGCCCAGGATAGTGGAATAGGCGAAAAACAGCAGACACACCGCCACAAAAACGATTCCGATGGAACCGAAGCCCTGGAAAAATGCCTCCTGGGTCAGAGCCGTGCCGTCCTTTCCACTGTTGATGACGCCAGTGGTCAAAATGGAGAATACGGTCAGGTTCAGGATAATAAAGGTATCGATAAATACGCTGATCATGGCGCAGAGTCCCTGGTGATGGGGAGACTTCGCCTTGGCCCGAGCGTGGGCGTGGGGAGTGGAGCCCATTCCCGCCTCATTGGAGAACAGCCCTCTGGCTACGCCATAGCGGATAGCCTCCCGAACCGTGATGCCTGCCGCCGCGCCCACTACCGATGAGGGATTGAAGGCGCCCTTCAGAATCAGAAGAAAAGCTTCCGGAACGTGGGTAATGTTCATGCCGATGAGAATCAGGCTTCCCACAATATAGAATCCCGCCATAATAGGAACCAACTTCTCCACCACTGCGGCCAGCCGCTTGGTCCCGCCCAGGAAAATCACCAGGGACAGAGCCGCGATGACCGCTCCCACCGCTACCGGCGGCACGTTCAGGTTGCAGAGGGCGAACACCTCGGAAAATGCCGCGCCGATGGAATTGGACTGAACCATATTTCCCATAAAGCCCAGGGCCAGGATGATAAAAACGGCAAACAGCACCGCCAGGACCCGGCCGAAGGCGCCCTTAAAAGCCGCCTTGATGTAGTAGACCGGCCCTCCCGTCACCTCTCCGTCCACCTCAGTTTTGTACTGCTGGGCCAAAACCGCCTCCGCATAGATAGTAGCCATACCGAAAAAGGCGGACAGCCACATCCAGAAGATGGCCCCCGGCCCTCCTCCGATTAAGGCGGTAGCCGCTCCCGCCAGGTTTCCCGTTCCCACCTGGGCGGCGATGGCCGTAGCTACCGACTGAAAGGGCGTCATTTCACCCTTCTCATGCTTTTCACCGTTCATATTGAAATTGCCGAATACCAGCTTGAACCCTTCTTTAAATCGTCTCACCTGGATAAACCGGAGCCGGATGGTATAGTAAATTCCGGTCCCAAATAATACCGCTACCAGGAAATAGCTCATCAAAAACTCATTTCCTTTTTCCACCAAGTTCAATAATGCGTCCATTTGTCATGTATCCTCCTCTTTTTTGCATGGTACAAAAAAACAGAGCTGACATTTCGTCAGCTCTCCAAAGAGTAGAACATCTGCATACAACGGCCTTTTGAAATTCTCAAAGCGCATTGTGTTTTTTGTATGCCCTGTCCTTTTGCCTGAGAGATCGGTCGGGACCTGAACGGCCCGGCCTTACACCTTCGGCGCTCCCCTTTAGGGGAGACTCTCCAGAGTGGTCTTCCTTTTTGAAAAAAGACCTTCTCTACTGTACCACGAAACAGGGCGTTTTACAATACTATTTTTTGTCGTCATACAGATGACATGCCACCATATGGCCGCCTCCTACGTCGTGAAGCTCCGGAATCTGCTCATCGCAAACCGTGCCCATCTTCTTAAAGCATCTCGAGCAGAACCGGCAGCCCTTGGGCGGGTTGATGGGCGTAGGCACATCGCCGCTCAAAATAATCCGCTCTTTCTTGTGAAGCACATCTGTGGAGGGAATGGCGGACAGCAAGGCCTGAGTGTAGGGATTTAAAGGATTATCGTAAATCTCTTTCTTGGAGGCCACTTCCATCAGTTTTCCCAAATACATCACTCCCACCCGGTCGCTGATATGTTTCACCACATTTAAGCCGTGAGCGATAAACAGGTAAGTAAGGCCGAACTCTTCCTTTAAGTCATCCAGCAAATTCAGCACCTGAGCCTGAATGGATACGTCCAGAGCGGAAACAGGCTCATCACAGACGATCAGCTTTGGCTGCACTGCCAGGGCTCTGGCGATCCCCACTCTCTGGCGCTGTCCGCCGGAAAACTCATGAGGATAGCGGTTTCTCTGATGATTTGCCAGTCCCACGCAGTTTAGCAGATAGGTTACCCGGTCCTCAATCTGATTTTCCGGGAGAAGATGGTTGATGCGAATGGGCTCGGCGATAATGTCTCCGATGGTCATCCGGGGATTTAAGGATGCATAGGGATCCTGGAAAATCAGCTGGATATCCTTACAGTATTTCCTCCGCTCCTTGTGGGACAGCTTGGTCAGGTCCGTTCCATTATAAATGATCTGCCCATCCGTAGGCTTATAAAGGTCCACCAGCATTTTTCCGATGGTAGATTTTCCGCAGCCGGACTCACCTACCAGGCCCAGGGCCTCTCCCTCGTAAATTTTAAAGGATACGTCGTCCACCGCCTTCAGGACCGCCTTGGGCTTTCCAAAAAAATCGGTTTCCACCGTAAAATACTTCTTCAGGTTCTTTACTTCCAAAAGGACTTTCTTCTCTTCGCTCATTTACTGGTCCTCCACTTCATCGCTTTCCAGAAAGCATCTCACTTTTCTGCCGTTGCCCTGATCCACCAGAGCCGGCATATGTTCCCGGCATTTTTCCATGCAATGGTCGCAGCGGTCCGCAAAGGCGCATCCCTTTGGCAGATGGGTGGGGTCCGGAACAATGCCCTTGATCATATAGAGGCGCTTCCGGTCTTCATCCAGCTTAGGAATGGAATCCAGCAGTCCTCTGGTGTAGGGATGCTTCGGGTCGGTAAACAAATCCAGCACCTTAGCCTGCTCCACCACGCGGCCGCAGTACATAACCACCACACGGTCCGCCGTCTCCGCAACCACGCCCAGGTCATGGGTAATAAGAAGCACCGCCATTCCCAGTTTCTTTCTCAGACGGTTAATCAGATCCAGAATCTGAGCCTGAATGGTAACATCCAGAGCCGTAGTCGGCTCATCGGCGATTAAAAGCTCCGGATGGCAGGACAGGGCCATGGCAATCATCACTCTCTGACGCATTCCTCCGGACATCTGGTGGGGATAGTCATAGGCTCTCCGCTCCGGAGCCGGAATGCTGACTAAATCCAGCATCTCGATAGAGCGCTTTAACGCTTCCTCCTTGCTGACCTTCTCATGAGTCAGGATATTCTCCATAATCTGATCCTTAATCCGGTAAACAGGATTGAGAGAGGTCATGGGTTCCTGGAAAATCATAGAAATTTTGTCTCCCCGAATCTGCTCCATCTCCCTGGTATTCTTCTTCAGCAGGTCTTCTCCGTTAAACAGGATCTGCCCTCCCACAATCTTGCCCGGATCCCGGATCAGTCCCATAATGGATAAGGAGGTTACGCTCTTTCCGGAGCCGGACTCGCCTACTACTGCCAGGATTTCTCCTTTCTCCACCTCAAAGCTGACGCCGTTTACCGCCTTTACCTGTCCGCGCTTTACACGGAACTCTGTTTCCAGATTTTTAACTTCCAATAACATGATGCGTCCTCCTTATACTCGTTCTTTCGGATCCAGGGCATCACGCAGCCCATCTCCGAACAGATTGAAGGCCAGAACCGCAATGGTGATAGCCAGGCCAGGGAAAATCAGAGTGTAGGGCGCGGAAAAGATATAGGTTCTAGCCCTTCCCAGCATATCGCCCCACTCCGCCATAGGAGGCTGAACACCCATTCCGAGGAATCCCAAAGCAGCGGTATCCAGAATCGCCGTGGAGATTCCCAGAGTGGCGCGGACCACGATGGAAGACACCACATTTGGCAAAATGTGACGGAAAATAATCCGACCATCGGAATTTCCGATTACCTTGGCCGCCGCCACATAGTCATTTTCCTTTACCGATAAAATGGAACTGCGGACAATTCTGGCATACTCAGGGATCGACACGGTTCCGATGGCAATGACTGCCTTGTCCAGACCTTTTCCCAAAGCGGCCATCAGGGTAATCGCCAGCAGAATGGAAGGGATAGACAGCATAATGTCCATACACCGCATAATAAATCCGTCCACTCTTCCTCCGAAGTATCCGGCCACAGAACCCAGGACCGTTCCGATTACCAGGGAATAGGCCACCGCGGAGATCCCCACCATCAGGGAAATCTTAGTACCGGAAAGAATACGGGAATAAATGTCACGCCCCAGCTGATCGGTTCCGAACCAGTGGTCCGCGCAGGGCGGAATAAAGGACATGGACATATTGGAATATTCCGGATCCCAGGGCGCCAAAAGATCGCCGAAGGCGGCCAGGAACAACAGAATAATGATAACAACCAGTCCCGCCACGGCGGCTCTGTTTTTCTTAAGGGTATCCCACATTACTCTAAGCTGGGATTCCGGGCGCTCAATCTGTTCAGCGCCTCCTTCACCCTGTACATTTTTCTTCTTTCCAAACATGGGTCAGGCCTCCTTCTTTGCGTATTTGATTCTGGGATCGAGGAAAGCATAAATTACGTCCACGATCAGGTTCATCAGTACGAAAATCACCGCAATCAGGAGCACGACGCCCTGCACCACGGGGAAGTCCGACTTCATAATGCACTGCACCGTATAGTTTCCGATGCCCGGCCAGGAGTATACCGACTCCGTCAAAACCGCTCCGCCAAGCAGAGACCCCAGCTGCAGGCCGATTACCGTAGCAACGGGAAGCATGGCATTTCTCAGAGCATGGCGCTTATTGACCTTTTTCTCCGGTACACCCTTGGCTCTGGCAGTGCGGATATAGTCCTGATTCAGGGTTTCCAGCATGCTGGAACGGGTCATACGTGCAATGATAGCCATGGAGTAAAGGCTCAAGGTGATAGCCGGAAGCACCATATGCCGCAGAGCATCCACCAGCGCCTCCGTATTTCCTGTCAGAATACTATCTATAATCATAAAGCCGGTTATGGTATCGGGGCGCAGGGCCGGATCGATTCTTCCCGTAGAAGGCAGCCAGTGAAGAGTACCGGAAAACAGGATAATCAGCAGAATTCCCAGCCAGAAGATCGGAATGGATACGCCTACCAGGGACAACAGCATTCCCCCGTTATCAAAGATGGAATTCTTCCGGACCGCGGAAATCACGCCGATCGCAATTCCCAGAACAGAAGCCAGAATAATCGCCACTACCGCCAACTCCACAGTTGCCGGAAAACGAGATATGATTTCTTGGGTTACCGGGGTCTTGGTATAGTAGGATGTTCCCAGATCTCCCGTCAACGCGCCTTTAATAAAATCAATATACTGTATTACAATGGGATCATTGAGTCCATTGGCCTCTCTCCAGGCCTCCATGCTTTCCTGGGTAGCATGCTGTCCCAGCACAATAGCCGCCGGGTCCGGCGCGCAGACCCGCATCAGGAAAAATACGATCAGCGATACGCCAAACAAAACGGGAATCAGCTGCAGCAGCCGCTTCACAATGTATTTTGCCATAGTTTTTCTCTCCTTTGCTTATGGTCGTTCCCAGACAGGGATCAACTCTTTTCTGAACAGGCAAATCGTTTCCTTGTCCGCTCAGAAAAGATCTTATCCCTCTGCCCTTCTCTTCACCGCAGAACGAGGGCAGATTTCTCTGCCCTCGTGCAGTCTGACCGCGGATACCCTCCGCCTGATTACTGCTTGTAGGTCTGACTTAAAAATACATTTCCGGTCGGATGTGCAATGTAGTTGTGTACATTGGACAGGTACGCGGACAGGTTCTCCTGATGGGAAATCGGAAGCCATACACACTCGTCGGCAATCTTCTGCTCCATCTGGGCGTAGATCGCGTTTCTCTCTTCACCGTTGGGAGTGGAGGCAGCCTCTGCCAGCATGGTATTGAATTCCTCATCGCTGTACTGAGCAACATTGATCTCAATATCCTCGGAATCCAGCAGGTTCATAAAGTTGTCCGGGTCACCGTTGTCGCCGATCCAGCCGTACAGGCATACGTCGTAGTCGCCGGTTCCCACCTTTTCTTTATAGGTGGTCCAGTCATAGGAATCGATAGAACAGGTTACTCCGACCTTCTCGTAATATCCCTGAAGAGCCTCGGCCAGAGTCTGTCCGGTAGCGGTATTGTAGGGTCTGGGGTTGGTATAAGCCAGCATATGCAGCTCTGTTACGCCCTTATCTGCCAGAGTCTGGGCAGCCGCCTCAGGATCGTAGGAAACCTGCTTTACATCCGCGCTGTAGCCAGGCATAAAGGTAGGCAGAATAGAGGTAGCCTCAGAAGCATAACCTCTGTACAGGCTTGCAACCAGCTCCGGAACGTTCACTGCCTGAGAAAGTGCTTTTCTTACCTCCGGATCCGTGATTCTCTGGGTGTTGTAAGCCAGATAGTTGATATTCATACCCTCAGCCATGTTCAGCAGAGCGCCGGCAGATGTTACCTGGTCTACTACATTGGCGTCGATTCCGTCGATGATGTCAACCTCGCCGTTGGTCAGAGCAACCACGCGGGCGGAGTTGTCGGTGATGGTCTTGAATACGATCTGCTTTGCAACGCCTTTCTCGCCCCAGTAATCCTCATTGCGCTCCATTACAACAGCCTCGTTCTTGTCCCATCTGACAAACTTATAGGGGCCGGTTCCGCAGGGAGCCTCGTTTAAGTTATTGTTGTTGGCCTCGCAGGCGGTGGGGCTCACCATAGGAGCTCCTAGGGACATAGCCAGATTGTTCAGGAAAGGAGTGCTTACCTTGTTCAGCACGATCTCAACGGTGTAATCATCGATTACATTGCACGCAGCCACATCGCCGAATACGAAATCCGCGTACAGCATATCCTCGGTCTTGTTTACGGTCTGACGGTCAACGTTATATTTTACGGCTTCTGCATTGAAATCCGTGCCGTCATGGAACTTTACTCCCTGTCTCAGCTTGAAGGTGTAGGTCAGTCCATCCTCGCTTACTTCCCAGCTCTCAGCCAGGCAGGGCTCAACCTCGGTATTGTTGTCACCGTACTTTAAAAGCCCCTCGTACATCTGGCAGATGGGCTTGGATGACTCGCCGTCATCAATCAGAGCCGGATCCAGGCCTCTGGGGTCTGCGCCCTGTGCATAGGTAATAATCTGCTCTGTGTCCACATCTGCGGGGATCTCGCCAAATTCCTCCAGCGCCTCTGCCGCAGCCTGAGTCTGTTCGGGAGCGGACGCCTCTGTCTGAGCGCTTTCAGAACCTTCTGCTGCCGCACTCTGCTCCAACACCTCATTCTTCTTCGTGCAGCCGGCCACCATCGTTGCAGCCAAAGCCGTACACAGGAGAACACTAATCAGTCTTTTTTTCATTTTCTCTGATCCTCCTCTATGAGTTAACGTTTCTTTGCGTCTTTGACTTAGCAAAGCGTTACAATGTCAAATCATCCAGACGCAAAAACTTATTTTACATTCATTTTGCATAAAATACAAGTAAAATTGAGGAAACCTTGCATATTTGTGCATTTATTCCCGAATTGGACAGGAAAAAGGGCTGAAATTGTGTAGTTTTCTCGCAGGCTAATGTCTTTGTATGGCGGACACTTCGCTGATGCACAGAAGGAATCTCTCCCCATACTTCTCATACTTATACTCCCCAACTCCCGACACATCCAGCATCTCTTTTCTGGAAGCAGGCTTTTTTAAGCACATGTCTACCAGCGTTTTATCAGAAAAAACGATGTAGGGAGGCACCTTCTCCTCCTTGGCAATCTGGGCCCGCAGAATGCGCAGCCGTTCAAAAAGATTCTGCTCCCGCTCTCCCATATCGCCCGCGGCTCCCGAGCCTTTTCTGGTCTTTTTCATCTTCTGAAGTTTCGACAGGGAGTCCTGCTGCCTGGGTATCTTCATCTGAATCTTTTCTTCTCCTGAAAGAATACCCTTCGATTTCTCCGTCAGCTTCACAATGGTATATCCATCGTCGGTCACCTGCAGATATCCCTCCATCAGCAGATAATTTAAAACCTGACGCAGCCTGTATGTGGGAACCTTGGCAAGTTCTCCATAATGAGGATTTTCGTCCATTCGATAGCCCCGTATTTTGGCTGTATTCGCCCCATGAACCGTATCCAAAATCACATTGATGCCGTAACGCTGGCCACATTCTGCCGCGCAGCCCACAATGGCTCTGGAAATCTCCGTCACATCCTCAATCTCAAACTGGCTCAGACAGTTGGAGCAATTTCCGCAGTAATTGCTTCCGTGCTCCCCAAAATATCGGAGAATATAGCTGCGCAGACAGTCGTTGGTAAAGCAGTAGAATGTCATCTTTTTTAAGCGTTCCCGATCCTGCTCCTGCACCAGCGCTCTTGTCTCTGGGCTCAAGGCCTCGTTATCCTGATTATGCTCAATGAACAGCTGGTTGGTCACCACATCCTGTCCCCCGTAAATCAAAATACACTCCGCCGGCTCACCGTCTCTTCCCGCTCTCCCCGCCTCCTGATAATAACTCTCCATGTTCTTCGGCATATTATAGTGAATCACAAACCGGACATTGGACTTGTCAATTCCCATACCAAAGGCGTTGGTAGCCACCATAATAGGGCTTCGGTCATAGATAAAATCATCCTGATTGCGTCTTCGCTCCTCATCGGAAAGCCCTGCATGGTAACGGGTAGCCGGAAATCCGTCCTTAATCAGTTTCCCACAGACCTCCTCCACCGTTTTCCTGGTCAGACAGTAGATGATACCGCTTTCTCCCCTGTGGCGTTCCAGGTCATTTACCAAAGAGGAATACCGGTCCTTGGGGGATTTAACCGCGAAATACAGATTGGCCCGATCAAAGCCCGTAGTCAGCACCGTTGGTTCCCGAAGCTTCAAAATCCGGATAATATCCTCCCGAACCTGTCTGGTGGCGGTGGCTGTAAATGCGCTGATCACCGGACGTTTTTTCAGCCGGTCGATAAACTCCACGATCTTTAAATAGCTTGGCCTGAAATCCTGTCCCCATTGGGAGACGCAGTGAGCTTCGTCCACCGCCACCATAGCAATTTTTGCATTCAGGGCAAAATCCAAAAATGAGTCCGTCAGCAACCGCTCCGGAGCTACATAGATAATGGGATATCTTCCCTGCCTGGCAAAATCCAGGGCCTTAAAATACTGTCCCTGGGTCAGGGAGCTGTTTAAATAAGCGGCGTGAACCCCCGCCGCATTTAACGCTCCCACCTGATCCTTCATCAGGGAAATCAAGGGAGAAATCACCAAGGTAATTCCCTGAAATATCAGAGCCGGCACCTGATAACAGATGGATTTTCCCGCTCCCGTAGGCATGATTCCCAGAGTATCCGTTCCCGCCAGTATGCTGTCAATGAGCATCTCCTGCCCCTGACGAAACTGGCTGTAGCCAAAATACTGGCGCAAAATTTCTTCTTTTGTCATTACTTATGCTCCTTTACCAGACCCTCATAAACCGGGTTAAACCCCAGACCAAAGCTTGAGCGAAACTGCCTTCCGATCCCTCACCTGATCCTCCGTTCCAATCTTCCGGCCCAGAATGGGTTCCATAGCATTCCAGTCCTTCATCCCTTCCTTCTGAAAGGGACCAGCGTAGCAATAACGGCAGCCTCCGGGACAGGTTTTATAGCTGCCAATTTCAATGCTTTCCATACAGCCGCACTCCGTCCGCTGGCCTGGGTCCTTTTTCCCCTTTATCTCACACCCCAAAATCCGGCTGATTCTCTCCCGGTCAATGCAGGCCCCTTTGTGTACGCCCCAGGCTGACAAGTCAAAGGCTTCGGCGCAAGAGGCCGTCCTCATGCCCGCCTCCGCGGCCATCCGGCTCATTTCTCCTGCCAGTTCCCCCATCTCAGTCCGGCCCGGCAATGCCGCTCCAAGCTCTCCCATAGACTTTTCCATACCACGGTAAAAATCCAGAAAACTGATAACTACCTGATCCGTACATCCTTCCAAAGCCCTTGCAATTTCTCCGAACGCTTTCAAATGATAGGAAACCGTATACCTGCTGTTGATAAAAACAGGATCGTAGCGCCAGACCATCCGGTCCGGTCCCAGCTTTTTAGCCAGCTTCTGAAAAGCGGGAATCAGCACCTTACGTTTATCCGGAAGCCGCGGCTCCACATCCCGCCCATATCCGGTAAGGGTAAATTGAAAATAGTAAGGGTAAGGTTCCAGAATCTCAAGTTCATCCATCATGGGAATGGGATTCTTAGTCCAGAAGACCATACAATCCACTACATCCGGACGAATGGGAACCCTGCTGACTTGATGGGCATAAAACGGATTCCGTACCAACACATATCCTTCCCTCACCCGCTCATAAAACCACTGGCTGTAAAACCAGGGGATATCTGTCCTTCTGCTGACACTTAAGATCATTTTCCCTCCTCCTGCCTTGCACAAATTCTCCCTGAAGAGTATACTGAAAGGCGCAACGCTTTTCCAGGGAGGATTTTCTTATGATACCAGATTATGAACACTATACGCAATATTACGAAACGGATCAAATGGGCTGCGTCCACCACTCCAACTACATCCGCTGGATGGAGGAAGCCCGGGTCTTTCTTATGGAGCAGATGGGATGCAGTTACCGGGCTATGGAAGAAGCCGGCATCCTCAGCCCTGTTCTGGAGGTATCCTGCAAGTACGAGCGAATGGTCCGTTTTGGCGAAACAGTCCGAATCCGCACCTTAATCCGGGAATACAACGGCATCCGTTTAAGGCTGGAATATGAAATCCGCCTGGCCTCCACCGGACAGCTTTGCACCGCCGGCCACAGCTCTCACTGCTTTTTAACCCGTGAGGGAAAGCCCTTGTCCTTAAAACGCAGCTTTCCGGAGTGGGATTCCGCTTTCCGAAGGGTTATGGAAGAACAGACTGCTTCCGCCTCTTGGTCCTGATTTTACCTAATCCAGCTTCAGTCCCGCCAGCGCCTGGGCCAAAGCATTGTTTAATGGCTCTTGTTCTTCCTTTTTTTGCTGATTTAAGTAGCGGGCCACATCCTTTTTGGATACCCCGGCCCCCTCTTTTGCTCTCCGGTCCTTAAATGCCTTCAGTTTCTCCTTATAGCCACAGGAGCAGACGAAAATCTGTCCATCCCCCTTGCCCCTTAGTTCCATTTTTTTGTGGCACACTGGACAGCGGGCGTTGGATGTGCGGGAAATCGTTTCCCGATGACCGCACTCCCGGTCCTGGCAGACCAGCATCTGGCTGTTTTTTCCTTTTACTAAGAGCATCCGCTTCCCGCACACCGGGCATTTTGTATTGGTCAGGTTGTCATGGCGGAACTGCCCCGTTCCCCCCTTAATCTCTTCTGTCAGTTTCCCGGCATAAGAACGGATTTCTTTCATAAATTCCCGTCTCTTCAATTTGCCTTTCGCGATCCGTGAAAGCTTCATTTCCCAATCCGCCGTCAGCTCCGGCTTCTTTAAGTCCTCCGGCACCAGAGAAAGCAGCTGCACCGCCTTGGAGGTAAGGAAAATATCCTTCCCCCGCTTTTCCAGCAGAAAGCCGGAAAACAACTTCTCAATGATATCCGCTCGGGTCGCCACCGTCCCCAGGCCTCCGGTTTCGTGAAGGGTTTTTGCCACCTCCTTGTCCCGAGACGTCACATAAGCCACCGGATTCTCCATGGCGGACAAAAGGGTTGCTTCATTAAAATGAACCGGCGGCTTGGTCTTCCCCTCGGTCAAGGTCAGTCTCAGAGGCGAGAGGCGGTCTCCCTTTTTCAGAGGAGGAAGCTGCGAATCACCGGTCGTTCCACTGTCCTCTCCCTCGTCCTCCGGTTCCTCCCATCCGTTCTGGTCCTGATAAACGGCTCTCCACCCCTGGTTCTTCATCACCCTGCCCCGGGCAGTAAACAGTTCCCCGCCCACAGACACCTGAATACTGGTCTGCTCATACTCGCAGGGAGGATAGAGCACCGCCAGGAACCGGCGCACCACCAGATCGTAGATCCGTCTCTCATCCACGGTCATGTGATCCAGCTGCACGAACTCCTCCGTGGGGATAATGGCGTGGTGATCCGTCACCTTGGCATCGTTGACAAAAAACGGCTTTTCCGGAAGGGGACGATTCGCAAGACGGCCTGCCAGAACCTTGTAGGGGCCTACGGCGCAGGCCGACAGCCGCTCCTTAATGGTTGGAAGAATGTCCGAACTCAGGTAGCGGGAATCCGTTCTGGGATAGGTGAGTACCTTGTGATTCTCGTACAGCCGCTGCATGATATTTAAGGTTTCCTTGGCGGAGTAGTCAAAGCGTCTGCTGGCCTCCCGCTGAAGCTCTGTCAAGTCATAAAGCAGGGGCGCCTGGGTTTTCTTTGGCACCGCCCGCACCAGATTCACTACTCCCGGCTCCCCGGACAGCCGCCCCATCCGCTCCTCCATCTCTTTTCTATGGAAAGAACGCTGTTCCCCCGTCTTTCCATCCTGCCAGGTCAGAAGAAGGCCGGGGGAGGAAAGTCTGGCCTGAAGTCCATAGTAAGGTTTAGGTACAAAGCGGCGGATAGCCTCCTCCCTGGCGGCGATCATCGCCAGGGTCGGCGTCTGGACGCGGCCGCAGGAAAGCTGGGCGTTGTACTTGCAGGTCAAAGCCCTGGTTGCGTTGATGCCCACCAGCCAGTCCGCTTCGGCCCGGCACATAGCCGCATCCGCCAGGTTCTCGTAATCCTTTCCATCCTTTAAATGGGCGAACCCCTCCCGGATCGCTTTATCTGTCACGGAAGAGATCCATAGCCGCTTTAAAGGTTTGTCGCAGCCCGCCTTCTTTAAAATCAGCCGGGCCACCAGTTCCCCCTCCCGGCCCGCGTCCGTAGCGATCACCACCTGCCCCACATCCTTCCGGTGCAGCTGGGCTTTCACCGCCTGGTACTGTTTTCCCGTCTGGCGGATTACCTCCAGCTTAAACGGTTCCGGCATCAGGGGCAGATCCTCTATTTTCCACTCCTTGTACTTCCCGTCATATCCCTCCGGATCCGCCAGAGTGACCAGGTGTCCCAGCCCCCAGGTAACGATATACTTTGGCCCTTCCATGGCTCCGTTTATATTCTGCCTGCATCCCAGCACCCGGGCGATATCCCGGGCCACCGATGGCTTTTCCGCAATTACCAGTGATTTCATTCTCGTTCCGCCTTTCCGCGATTATTTCTATAAGATTATAGCGAATTTTTTTGTTCTTGGGAATAGGTGAGATTTTATATTGATTTTCAAAAATACGATTTTGAGCATAATAAAAAAGAGGTGATGTGAAATCATGTTTAAAAGAAAAATCTACGACAAGCTGCTTCAGTGGAAAACAGAATAGGAAGGAAGAACCGCAGTATTGATCGAAGGCGCAAGGCGTGTCGGCAAATTATGACTATATTGCAACCGGCTCTTTCATTTCGATTCGAAAAAATGTAAAGGACATCCTGATTCCCAGCGAAGAACGTTACCACTTTAATATTTAAAGACAGGGATTTCACTGAAAATGTGATATATGAAAAGCTGCTGAACGATAAACTAGGTGTTAATTTGGGTTATCTCTATGAGAATGTAGTCGCCCAGATGCTGACTGCAAAGGGCGACCAGTTATTTTATTATACTTCTCTCAATCCATCAACCAGGAGAAACTATGATATTGATTTTCTTTTATCCAGAAAAAACAAAATATGTCCCATTGAAGTCAAACCTTCCGGATACCGAACCCACGCTTCCTTGGACTGGTTTCCTTCCTCTGATCTCTACCTTCCGGCCGATTTATGCTCCAAAATCTCCACAATCGTCTTCTCCGTCCCCACCATGCCGGGAGAGGCAATCTGCCCCATGTTGCGCATGGTTTCCTCCGGCGTGGGGCCGTTGATGCCGTGAACCGGGTAAATGTAGACATTCTTCATGGCCATGGCAGCCGACCGGTAGGCGGCGTCCACTGCCACCACGCCCTTCATGGCGCAGCCCTGGTTGCCTCCATCGCAGATCATTCCCGTGATGCTGCTGGCCATGTTGTCTATGGTACGGCTCATGTCTTCCGTGCTCCCTCCCCTCAGAAGCACCAGGCCGCAGGCCATTCCGGTACCGGCGGCAATGGCGCAGCCGCAGAAGGCCGACAGCTTGCCGGAGTATTCCTTAATATACATGCAGACCAGATCGCTCAAAGCGGCCGCCCGCAGGAGGCTTTCCTCCGAATATCCATTTACTTTGTAAGCCGCGTAAAGGGGCATGGTGGCGATGATGCCGTGGGCCCCGGAGCCGGTGATGCTCATGGCCGGTTCCGGAAGTCCCAAGACTCTGGCCTCAATCGCAGCGTTGCAGAGCAGGGATGCCGTCTTCTGTTCATCGTCAGAAATCAGAAGGCCTCCATTCTCCGCCAGAAGATAAGGCCCGTAGGCAGTTTTGGGACTGTCCAGCCCAGCCTTGCAGAGGGCAAGGTTCATCTCAAAAGCCTGCCGGATAAAGAGCAGCTCCTCCACCGGCACCGTCCTGGCATAGGTGTGGAGCTGTTCCAGGGTATACCGGTGGATGAGCGGAGTCCCGTTCTCCTCTCCTCCATCTCCCTCGCCGGACTGGCTCTGTTTTTCATAGACCGTCTGCCCGTTTTCCGTAATCCGCACAATATTGGTGTGGGCATCCTGAATCAGGACAGCGGCCTCCCCTTCTTCGGCCGCCACCGTGGCTTCAATGAAAATTCTGCTGTCAATCCCGGCCATTTCCACCTTGATTTTTCCGTTTTCTACCAAAGCCTCCGCCTGTCTGGCCTGCTCCGGCGTGATGCCTTCCAGACATTCCAGGCCCTTATCCGGATCCGCGCCCACCGCTCCCAGAGCCGCGGCATGGACATTTCCCACTTTATCGCTTCCGGGAATCCCGCAGGTAAAGGCATTTTTATACATGCCGCTGTTCAGACGCAGTTTTACGCCAAGTATCTCTCCCTTTGTATGTTTTTTGGCAGAAGCCACCGCAAAGGCAATGGCTCCCGGCTCCGTAACCCCCAGAGCCGGCTTCATATCCTGCCGGATCAGTTCTGTCAGTTCGTGCATTTTCTTTTCTCCTTTCCTCTCCCTTGTCTGTTCCAAACGTACCAGGCTTTTTAAAGCTCGTCAAGTACTCATAACAATATCCCCTGGCGCCGCATCGGTTGGCCGGGGGATACTGAACACAGGAAGTATGCAGTTGGCTTATTTCAGTACATCCTTCAGTTCCAGGGTCATGGTCCCGTCCTCTTTCACAAAACAGGGGATTCCCAGACGCCAGGTGCCGCGAACCTCCTCATAGAGAGGGCTGCTCTCGCGGATCTGCAGGTAATCCTGCAGTGCCCCGTGGCAGGAAAGGATATCTTTAAAATCAATCTCAGCGCCCGCGCCGGACAGCTGGTTGAGGGCGTAAAGGGTATCGGGACAGAGATGGCTTCCAATTACTGTTAGTTTCATTGTTTCACTTGCTCCTTTCATATCATTTCGCAATCATGCGTCTTGTTCAGTTCCGGCCGCAGCTTATCAGGCCTGCGCCTATTTTTTGGCGGCTGTCGCCTTTGCCAGCCAGTCCTTGCCCTCTACCAGACGGGTAACAATCATCGAGGCGATAGTGTCTCCGGAGGAATTCAGGCAGGTAGCGGCGGGGTCAAAGATAAAGCCCAGGGTAGCAATGATGGGGAACGCCTCCGCGGGGAAGTTGAACAT
>URFM01000067.1 GCA_900547035.1 uncultured Clostridium sp.
CCCTGCTGCATCAGCATATTAAATCTCGTTTTTAAGATATTTCCATCAATCCAGGGGTCAAATCGATGTTCCGTATAATTTTTATATTCTTCAAAACAGCTGCACATTCTCTCCTCATGCCTTAACACCCGTTTCCGGTCATGACGCATAGATTTGGACCAGGATGATTTACTGGCAAGCCGGTAGCAGGCCATCTCTTCCGCCAAATAAGCCACTGTTCCATTCGCCCCCAGATACAGGACAACGGGTACATCTCCCACATCACAAAGTTCCATAAATTGCGGCCTCCCACCAGGGAATTCCATTAGGTCCCTTTTCATCAGAAAGCTGCAGGCTTGAAATACGAAGCAGCTGCTGTTTCCATAGCTGAACAGAAAGGGAATAAACTCCTTTGTATCCTTTACAAAACTTTCGGAAATTTTAGGAAGCAGACGTTCGGTTTTTTCACCGTCTTCCCGCACAGACCGGACCTGATGGGTACAAAGAACCGCCTGATGGGCCTCCATAACATCCACTTGTTTTTGAAGTTTATAGGAATCCGTCCAAAAATCATCTCCCTCGCAGTAAGCAACATATTTTCCTTGGCTATTCTCTGACAGAACCTTCATAATCGCCTGGAAACCGCCTCTGGAATACAGATTTTCTTCTTCATAGATGCCCTTTATCAGCTGAGGATACTGCTGCTCATACTGACGAATTATTTGCGCGGTTCCATCCGTCGAGGCGTCATCATGAACCAAAATCTGAAAGTGGAAATCTGTCTTTTGGGAAATCAGTCCTTCCAAACACTGCCGGATATAAACTTCCTGATTATATGTGACACATTGAATTGTGACCAAAACATTTTCCATTTTACGCGCTTCCACTCCTTTTGAGCACTACAACCACTGTTTTCAAAATAATTTTAATATCCTTTTCTATAGTCCAACTGTCGATATATTGTCCATCCAGCTTTACTACTTCATCGAAATCTGTAATCTTGCTTCGTCCGCTAATCTGCCACATTCCTGTAATTCCCGGCTTCATAGCCAAGCGTTTGTTTTGGTAAAAACTGTATCTCTCATACTCCGCTTCCGTAGGCGGCCTGGTTCCCACCAAACTCATATCGCCTTTTAACACATTGAAGAACTGTGGAAACTCATCCAAGCTGGTACGTCGGATGAATTGACCAATCCCCGGAATGATCCTGGGATCATCGTCTATCTTAAACATATTTCCCTTCATTTTGTTTCGATTCATCAGACTCTCCTGCTGCTTCTCCGCATCCGGATACATAGAGCGGAATTTATAAAGGCGAAATTTCCTCCCGTTTCTTCCCACCCGAACCTGGCTAAAAATAATAGGGCCAGGAGATTTCAAATAGATGATTGGGCCGATAAGCAAGCCGATCAGCACTGTCAAAACGGACCCGACTGCTCCGCCCGCACAATCTATGACCCGCTTACAGAAGAGCATCCATAGTGGAATCTCCCGGTTAAAGCAGGTCAGAACATTCATCCCGCTGATTTGCTCCTGTTTCCGGTTTGGAAGCTCTTCAAAATGCTGTTCCATATAAATATGTACCACCAGTCCCACCGCCAGAAACTCCCTGGCAAGCGCCGCCTCGTAGGCCGGATCTCCCGGAATGCTGATCAACACCTCATCAATCACATGAGATCCCACATATTTTGTAATCTCCTGCTGATCAGACGTCACTGGAATCCCCCGAATCGTCTCGCCTTTCATGTCTTGGTCCACAATCGCCAACCCCGAAATACGAAAAATAGTAATCTCTCTGGACTGAATATGAGCAATCAGACGCTCCGCTTGGCTGGCGGTAGCAATAATCATCACTGTTCTGGCATATTTTACCTGGGCAAATTTTCGCTTCAGCCATCTTTTCAACAGAATACGCTCTACGTATATAAAAAGTATTCCCATAAGCAGCGTTGCGCATAGCAAGCTCCAAGAATAAATTCCCTCTGCCCAGAAAGCCAAGATATACACTGCCTCAATCGCCAGGAATAACGCCATCTGTTGAGTTACTGCCAACATTTCCTTTAAATATCCCCGAACCAGGATATCTTTGTAGCCTTCGGTAAAGAAAATCACTGTAAACATAATAAAAATCATGAGAATCCCCTGCTGAAGGTTCCAGGGAATTTCCGACCTTGGCCAAAAGAGCCAGCTCAAAAAAGAGGCTGTCAGATAAGCCAGCTCCAGCGCCAGGATATCGCCACAAATAAAATCCAAATGCTTCGTTCGTCCTCTTTTCATACCTGTCCCCTGCCTGTTCGTCAGTCCGCTCTACCCGATATAAAACCACGTTTTTTTGCGGGTTGCTTTGGAATTATTCTATCATACCGACCTCACATTTTCAATGAAGCAAAGGGATAAAATCCCAGGTAAATATCCCCAAAAAGCAAAAAAGCCGCAATCAATCCTGATTGCAGCCAGACGACCTTTTGCAGCCACAGCTGCAGGAAGGCTCTCAACTTTGCGTCCTTATATTTCTATAAGTTTGCCAATAATATTTATTCGTTTCTTATTATATGTTTTCACTCAAAAATTGTCAATTTCTTTTTGTTGAAAAAAGCTAAGACCAAACCACATATCATTTCTACCGCTTTTGATAGATTTCCCTAATCTCCCCTTCCTTCTCCAGAAACGCGCCCAAAAGCTCCGGATTAAACACTCCGCACTCCCCGGACCAAATCATATCCAAAGCCTTATCAAAACTATAAGCTTCTTTATAAACCCGTTTGCTCACCAGCGCATCGTAGACATCTGCCAGAGAAACCGCCTGGGCCCAGACTGAGATCTGATTCCCCTTCAGGCCGTCCGGGTAACCTCCGCCATCCCAGCGCTCGTGATGATGACGAACGATATCGTAGGCATATTCAAATCCCCGGCTCTCTTTCAGCTGAGGAATTTTTTCCAACATGCGGCAGCCGAATATCGTATGCTGCTTCATGATTTCGTATTCCTCCGCAGTCAGACGGCCCGGCTTATTTAAGACCGCATCCGGAATCGCAATCTTTCCAATGTCATGCATGACCGCGCCCATAGCGATTTGAGTAATCTCCTCCCCGGTAAGTCCCGCTCCCATAACGGTTTCCCGAAGAAGGATCTCTGTAATACTGCGTATTCGATTGACATGCTCCCCTGACTCACTGCTGCGAAATTCAATAACCGCGGTCAACGCTTCAACAATCAGAATCGTATCTCTGTCATTAAAATGGCTGTTAAAAAAAGATTCCATTTCCATAGATTTATGCCGTAAACTATTCCTTCCGATGGCTTTTACATTTTAGCGTCTTTCCTATTATCCCTGCCTTTCCGAAAATCTATCCATCACAAAAGGAACCAATCCCGGCCATTTCTGCCAAAATCAGTTCCTGAATATTTCCCATTTCTTCTATCATTTTCGAGGCCGCAGCCTTTCGGCTACATAATCCTCACATTCTTCAGCGCTCCGGTCTTAGAGAACTGAGTCCACTCGCACACATTAACGGCGTGGTCTCCGATGCGCTCCAGATACTTGGCAATCATCAGCAGGTCGATGCCCTGATCCGCCTGGTCCGGAGAAGCCTTGAGAAGCTCGATTACCTCGTTTTTCACCTGGTTGAACAGGTCGTCTACCTCGTCGTCCTTCTTGATAATCTGCACCGCCGCATCCATATCCCGCTCGATAAAAGCGTCAATGGCATTGTGAACCATCTGCTGGGCGCAGGCCGCCATTACCGGCAGATGCTTGACGATGTGATAAGCGTGATCGCTCTTTAATCGGAGAATCAACTCCGCGATATCAGAGGCATGATCCCCGATGCGCTCCAGATCCGTCACCACCTTCAGAGCGGTGGATACCTGGCGCAGATCCCCCGCTACTGGCTGCTGGCGCAGAATCAGAGAAAGGCAGCGGGATTCAATGGCCCGCTCCATATCATTGACCGTCCGGTCCCCCTTAATGATCTCCTCTGCCAAAGTGAAATTCTGATCCTCAAAGGCAATGAAGGTCTGTTCAATGGCCGCAACTACCATGTGAGCCATCTCTTTTAAATCTTTATTTAACTCCTGAAGCTCATGCTCGTATGTTACTCGAATGCTCATGACACAATCCCTTTCGTTTTATAAACGCTCCATTCTATCAGCCGAAACGTCCGGTGATATAATCCTCGGTCCTCTTGTCCTTGGGTACGGTGAACAGTTCGTCCGTAGGCGCATACTCGATCACTTCGCCCACCAGGAAGAACGCGGTATAGTCCGCGATACGGGTTGCCTGCTGCATATTGTGGGTTACAATGGCAACCGTATATTTCTCCTTCAGATCCCCCATCAGCTCCTCAATTTTTAAGGTAGAAATAGGATCCAGGGCAGAGGTAGGCTCATCCATCAGAAGCACCTCCGGCTCTACCGCCAGAGCTCTGGCGATGCACAGACGCTGCTGCTGTCCTCCGGAAAGTCCCAGGGCGGATTTCTTCAGCCGGTCGGAAACCTCATCCCAGAGAGCCGCGCCTTTTAAGCTGCGCTCTACGATTTCATCCAGCTGGGCCTTATTTTTAATTCCATGAATTCTGGGACCATATGCCACGTTGTCGTAAATACTCATGGGGAAGGGATTGGGCTGCTGGAACACCATGCCGATCTTTTTGCGAAGCAGTGTGGTATCTACCTGGGGATCGTAGATGTCCTCTCCGTCCAGCAGAACAGTTCCGTCAATCTTCACATTGAGAATCAGGTCGTTCATACGGTTCAGGGTTTTCAGAAAGGTGGACTTTCCGCAGCCGGAAGGCCCGATGAAAGCGGTGATTTTATTTTCGTATAAATCCAGGTTAATATTCTTTAACGCATGATTTTCTCCGTAGTACAGGTTCAAATTCTGCGCCGAAATCTTGGTCTTGTTCTCCACGTCGATTCTCCTTTTCACTTATGCGTTCTTCTCCACATCGAATTTGTGGGAGAGGAATTTCGCCAGTCCGTTAATTGCCAGCACGATTACCAGCAGCACCACAGCTACCGCGAATGCCTCGTCGTAGTTGGCTCTCTGCATGAACAGATACAGCTGGATGGTCAGGGTTCCGCCGGGCTCCAGCACCTTGCTGAATACATTTCTCGGCAGGTAGTAGCCGCTTCCTGATGTGAACAGCAGGGCCGCGGACTCGCCTACGATACGTCCGATAGCCAGGATAATTCCCGTAAGGATTCCGGGCATGGCGCTTGGCAGAAGAATGGTGCGGATCATGTACCATTTGGTTGCTCCGATTCCCAGAGCTCCGGAACGGTAGCTGTCCGGAACGGTCTTTAAAGCTTCCTGCGTGGTTCTGGTAATCAGCGGAAGAATCATCAGCGTCAGAGTAAAGGCGCCGGTAAGGATGGAGTAGTCAAATCCCAGGGTGGTTCCGAAAAATACCATACCGAACAGACCGAAGATAATGGAAGGAATACCGGAAAGAGTTTCCGTGGTAAACTCAATGGCCCGCACGATGCGTCCCGGCTTGGCGTACTCATTCAGATAAATTGCCGCCCCAACGCCAAGAGGAGTGGCGATTAAAAGGGTAATGACGATAATGTAAAGGGTATTAACGATATTTCCCAGAATACCATAGGTCTTGGCGGTGGTGCTGGTAACCGTGGTCAAAAACTGCCAGGTCACATTGGGGATGCCCCGCACAAACACATACCCCATAATTCCGATCAAAAGAGCGATGGAAAAACCGGCGCACAGATAAATCAGACCCTTTAAAATGATATCTGATGTGCGGACATGCTTGCCGTAAATACTGTTTTTCACTTCAGAAAATTCATTTACCTGTACCGCGTAATTACTGGTCATCCTTCTTTACTCCTTTCTTCAGAATTCTCGTAAGGCTTACATTGATAATCATAATAAAGGCAAACAGCACCAAACCGATGGTAAACAGCACTTCCCGGTGAAGGCCGGAAGCGTATCCCATCTCCGAAACAATGGCGGTTGTCAGGAAACGGACTGAGTTGAAGGGGAGCGGTAAATTAACAGAGCTTCCGGATACCAGGCTGATCGCCATCGCCTCACCGATGGCTCTTCCGGTTCCCAGAACGATAGCGGTCACAATTCCGGATTTTGCCGCTGGAATAATCACATGGAAAATCGTCTGGATATGCGTAGCGCCCAAAGCCAGGGACGCGCTCTTTAAGTGTGCGGGTACCGCTCTCAGGGAAGTCTCGCTGATGTTGATTACGGTGGGAAGAATCATCAGAGCCAGCACCAGCACCGCGGAAATCAGGTTGGCGCCGCCGGTAAACTGGTGAGTGGTGGAACCGCTGAAGATGATCATTTCCAGCTTATACATCAGAGGGTTTAAAATCAGGATACCCAGAAGGCCGTAAATAACGGAGGGAATACCTGCCAGAAGTTCAATGGCGGGGCGGACAATATTTGCCACCTTCGTGGGAGCTACCTCAGCCAGAAATACCGCGGTCATCACGCCGATGGGTACGCCAATCAGCACTGCCAGGAAGGTACCAACAATGGAAGTCAGAATAACAAACAGGATTCCGAAGCTGGGATCTTTTGCCGCGGGCTCCCACACGGTCCCGAAAAGGATATCAAGAATACCAACCTTAAACAGCGCGGGTGTTCCGCTGATCACCATGTAGAGGGTGATGGATACGACAGCCAGTATGGCGAAAAAGCCGCATACGGTAAAGATAATTTCGGCTGCTCTCTCAACACCGGACTTGCTGCCATGATGGGAACGTATGGAAAATGTTTCCGAGCTCATGCAGAGACTCTCCTTTCTACTCAATCGCATTTATCAATCACAGAAATCACTAAAAGCTTCTCTCATTTTCGCCCGTCTTCGCACCGGATGACCGGGCGGGACGGGCGTCTTTTTTCTATTATTATGTCTGAACTTTTATGTCGTATCAATTAGTTCTCCGGAACGAACAGGCCTACGGAAGTGATGATTTCCTGTCCTTCTGCGGAATCCAGATAAGCGAACAGCGCCTGAACCAGATCATTCTGCTCAGAGATCTCACCGTTGGTAGCCATTACGAAGGGACGGCTTAAGAAGTACTCGCCAGCCTTAATGGTCTCCTCAGAGGGAGCTGCGCCATCCAGGCTTACAGCCTTAACGGTGTCATCAAGAACATCCAGGGATACGTATCCGATGGCTCCGGGGGTGGAAGCAACTCTTCCCATTACAGCGCCGGTGCTGTCCAGCTCACTGCTGTATGCGCACTGATCTTCAATTTCCAACAGCTCCTCGAAAGCGCTTCTGGTGCCGGAACCAGCCTCACGTCCTACTACAACGATGGGGGCATCCGCTCCGCCAACCTCGCTCCAGTTGGTTACGGTTCCGGTGTAGATGTCGGTCAGCTGCTGCTTGGTCAGGTCAGATACCTCGTTGGCGGGATCTACTACAACGGCGATTCCGTCGATTGCTACGATGTTCTCCACGATTCCGTTGGCCTTCTCCTCGTCGGTCAGGTTTCTGGAAGCGTTTCCGATATCGGCGGTTCCGTTGGTAACAGCCTCAATGCCCGCGCCGGATCCAACGAACTGAGGTGTAACGGTAACGCCCGGATACTTAGCCATGAAAGCCTCGCTCAGCGCATTTACAAAGTTCTCCATAGAAGTGGAACCAACCATGCTGATGGAACCGCTTAAATCCTCGGCTGCGGCCTCTTCGCTTGCTGCCTCGGTCTCTTCCTCGGCGGCGCTGCTGTCTGCGGCCTCGCTTGCTGCCTCAGTAGCTGCCTCGGTTGCCGCTGCGGTGGTAGTTCCGCTGGAAGAGCTGCTGCAGCCTGCTACAGCGCCCATAGCCAGAATTGCTGTTCCAAGTAACGCAATTAATTTTTTGCTGTTCTTTCTCATGATACTTCATCCTCCATATGAAAATTTTTTATCATTTTTGATTTCTCTTGCTTGTTACAGCTTGGAGTATACAAAAAGTCAGCGAACTCTGAAAGCAAGTTATGGTATAGTTTTTGTAAAATCTAAGTAAAACCGGCACCGGTGCCATATGACTCATAAAAAAACAGACGCTCATTTCTCTAAGCTTCCTGATCAGAGAAACAATCGTCTGCATTTTTTCATATTTTCAGCCCGGTTTCAAAAATCTGTCCCACCGCCTCCAGATATTCCAGGCCATTCCTGGATTTTTTCAATTTCTTCATTAAGCGCCCGTCAGCGTTAAAAAGCTCCTGCATATAGGACCATATTTCCTTCATCTTGAAAAGAGCATTCCGCTCCTCTCCCATCGCCTCCAGGTAGTCCTGCCAGAGCAGATCGTGAAATCTGCGAAAATCCTCAACGGCCGCGGGTTTCTGCCCCGCCAGCTCTCCGGCCAGACCCGGATTCCGGATCAGTCCCCGGCCCAGCATAACCCGTCCCGAACTACCGCAAGCCCGCCCGGGAAAAAAACGTTCCATCAGAGCTTCCATGTCTTCCTTTGAGAAGATATCCCCATTATAGCAGACAGGAGCCCTGGAATCCGAAAGCGCCACCCCGAACCACTCCAATCGGGGCTTATTTCCATAATAATCCTTCAATACCCGGGGATGGACGATCAGCTCCTTTAATGGAACCTGGTTGTATATCCGAAGGAGACGTTTAAACTCCTCCGGCTCCTCCACCCCCAGGCGGGTTTTTACCGAAAGCTCCATTCCCATCTTTTCAAGTCCGCAGGAAACGCGCAGGAGAAAGTCCTCCAAAAGCACGGGCTCTCCCAGAAAGCCCGCTCCTTTTTTCTTGGCCGTCACCGTACCGGAAGGACAGCCCAGATTCAGATTTACTTCCCTGTAGCCCGCCTCCTTTAAGATCCCGCAGGTCTGAAGAAAGTCCTCCCACCGGTTGGTCAGAATCTGGGGGACCACTTTCATTCCCCGGTTATGGTCCGGCAAAATATCCCTCCGTTCCCGTGCGCTGATGGAAATTGTCCTGTTTTCCGGCACAGCCGCCCCGGCCTGTTTGGGGGCGATAAAAGGCGTAAAATACCGGTCCAAGGGATAAAAACACCGGTGATAGGCCCGCCGGTAAATATATCCGGTAACGCCTTCCATAGGCGCCATGTAAAGCAGTATATCTTCCATCCGATTAACTCTCCCGTTCCAGTCTTAAAAAATCTGGCGCCCGGCTACGAATTTTGCCGATACCTGACAGCTCTCGGACAGATAAATCAGCCGTTCCAGCCGTTCCTCCAGAGTCAGGGTTCTGGGACTTCTCAGAGCAGAATCATCCATGACTACCGCATCAAATTCGTAACCCTTTTCCAGGCTTCCCACTTTTCCAAAGAATGCCCCGCCTCCAACGGTTCCCAGGTAAAAGGCCTCCTCTACCGTTAATGGCTTCAGGGAATCATCTGTCAGCCTCCAGCGCAGCTTGGAAGCCATGATGGCATCCGACATTGCCCGGAAAATGGAGGTGTGAACTCCGCCGGCCACATCACTTCCCAGTCCCACCTTCAGCCCCAGATCCATATACCGGCGCACCGGGGCAATGCCCGAAGCCAGGTTGGCATTGGACTGAGCGCAGTGAGCAACATACACGCCCCTTTCCCTCATCCGCAGGATCTCCTCCTCTGAAGACCAGACACAGTGAGCCATTATAGTCGGATTTTCTCCTCCGAACAGGCCGAAACGGTCATAAACGTCCCCGTAAAACTCAGACCAGGGGCAAAGCTCCTTGACCAGCTGGATTTCTCCCTGATTCTCTGACAAGTGGGACTGAACAGGAAGGCCTCGTTTTCTTCCAAGTTCTCCCAATCCCTTTAACAGTTCATCGCTGCAGGATGGTACAAACCGGGGCGTCAAAATAGGAGAGACGTTTTCATACCGGTCTTTTGTTTCCTCCAGCCACAGTAAGGTTTCCTCCAGAGATTTCTCCGGGCTCTCTTCTGTCAGGCCCGGAGAACCGTTCCGGTCCATATTCACCTTTCCTACTTTAGAAATCAGCCCTGATTCCTCCATGCAGTCCATCAGGATCTCTGTGGACTTTCTGTGGATGGTTCCAAAGGCACATACGCGGGTGGTGGCGCCCATCTTCAAATCCTCAGCAAAAATGGAGTAGCCCTTCCTGGCGTATTCCTCATTCTCATATCTTTCCTCCTCCGGAAAGGTTCTGGTATTCAGCCATTCCAAAAGCTCCAAATCCATTCCCAGAGAGCGGAAGCCGTACTGAGGCGCATGGATATGAAGGTCAGTCAACCCGGGCAGGATAAGATTGGAGCCGAAATCCAGAACCGGCAGATTTCGGAACTCCTCCGGAATTTGAGAAAATACTCCCTGACTCACCCCATTCAGACACACCGCAAAGCCCTGTTCTTCTGTTCGGATCTTTTCCGGGCTTTCACTGAAGCAAATGTTTCCCTTAACAATAAAATTCTTCTCCTTCATTAAACCTTCCTCCTCAAATAAAAAAAAGCCAACTGCCGATGCCCTGTAACGATTTCCCTTACTTTTCAGAAATCGAAAAACTTATAGGCAACTATGTTTCGGTAGTTGGTAGAAACGCTCAACCCTATTATGAGCATATATAAGTTTTTGCAGAATGGTGCCGCCAAAAAGGGCCGCTCCAAACGTTGATATTATATCATGTCGGCGGCCCCTGTGTCAATTCTGTTTTCTCTCCGGATTACGGCGCGCCAGGCTGAGCCGTCTTTGTTTTTACTGAACTCTCTGGCCCGTTATCGTCTGCTGCACGATGCTCTCCATCATGTCCGCGCTTAAAGCTCCCGGCACATATCCAAACACATTCCCCTCCGTATCGATCATGAAGGTAGTAGGAAAGGCGCTGATGCCGTATGCCATCAAAGTCTCTCCCGTCGTATCCATTACAGTGGGGAAAGTATAGCCGTTCTCCTCGAGAAACTGCGTAACTTCCTCCACGGTCCCGTCATTATTGTAGGGCTGCTCCTCCGTTTTCGGATTGGCAACTCCCAGTACAATCAGATCACCTTCGTTGCTGCCGTACTTTTCATAAAGAGCCTGAATCTCCGGCATTTCACTCTGACATGGGCCGCACCAGGTCGCCCAGAAATTAAGGAACACCGTCTTGCCCTTATAGTCGGAAAGGGTATGGGAATTGCCGTACTGATCCGTCCAGGTAAAATCCGGTGCAGGTATTACGGCCGTCTCCTCCGACTCCTCCTGCTCCCCGTTTTCCTCCGCAGACTCCCGGACTTCCGCTCCATCGGATTTCTCACCGGCTGTTTCTTCTGCCGTCTGTTCCGTTCCGGAAACGGAACCTCCTCCCAGAGAGGAGAGATAGCTGGTAACGCCGTTCATATATCCGGTGAAGGTCATAACGCCCATGAGAATCATCAGCGCCCCTCCGATTTTCACCGTATAGCGCACCACGCTCTGGTGGGTTTTAAAAAAGTCCAGCACAGTGCCGGTAAACAGGCCCACCGCCAGAAATGGAATAACAAACCCCAGAGTATAAACGCCAATAAGCCAAAGCCCCTGGGCCTTCTGCCCCGCCGAAGAAACCATCAGCAGCACGCTTCCCAACGTAGGGCCCACGCAGGGAGTCCAGGCAAAGCTGAAGGTAAATCCCAGAATCAAAGCGGTGACAGGATTCATGGACAGCTTCCCCAGCTGAATGGGCAGACGATGCTCCCTCTCGATGGCGCCGATTTTTCCCAGTGCCCCCAGCTGGTAAATGCCGAAGGCAATCATAATCAGTCCGCTGATTCTGGCAAACCAGGTTCTGCTGTGGCTGAAGAAGCGGCCCAGAGCGGAAAATCCAAAGCCTAAAATCAAAAACGCGCAGCTGATTCCCACCACAAAAAACAGAGTATTAACCATCACCCGTTTTCTGGGATAGACGATCCTCCCGTTTTCATCTGTCGTTCTGGCGCCTCCGGCCAGGTATCCGATATAAAGAGGCACCAAGGGCAGTACGCATGGGGAGAAAAAGCTTAAAATCCCCTGGACAAACACCGTCAGTACCGGTACGCCGATTTCCAGCTGAAAACCCATATTCATCTCCTTTCTCCTCCGCCGGCATGTCAGCTTCTGCGGATAAAATCACTGCCGCATTTGGGGCAGTGGATGCTCACCTTACCGTGGCCTCTTGGAATCCGTACCTTTTGACCGCAGGAAGGACAGCGGAAAATTTTGTACTTTCTGGCCTCCCCCGCCTTAAAGCGAAAGCTCTTAAAAAACTGTCCCATCTTAAACAGCATGCCCTGAAAAGCCTGGTTTTCCTGAAAACGACGGTTAATATTCCGTGAAAGAATACGGAAATACATATACACGATCCCCGCAACGGCCAGGATTTCCAGGACAAATAAATGAAGAAATATATTCAGAATCAAAAGGATCAGAATCCCGTACATTAAGCAGCGGTTCATCTGGTCCATGCCATAACGGCCAATCATAAATCTTCTCAGCCGGTCCTTCCAGTTGGACATTCTCATCACCTCTGCTACATTATATCATGGCATGGCTTTTTGTCAATTTGATCCCACTTTTTGCTGAACTGGCAGCTGTGCCGGACGGCACGCTATTTAAAATTATATTCCGTTACAATTTTCTCCCGGTTCTCTGTTGCATCTCTGAAGTATTCGTAAAGGCAGATTCCCAGGAAAGAACCCGAAATATTATATACGTTCCGATACCCGCGGCCCAAAAGAGCCATAACCGCGTTGTAGCTTCTCTGCCCCGAACGGCAGTGTATATACACAGGACGGTCCTTGGGAATTTCATCTGTTCTCTCCCTCAGCTGGCTTAAAGGAATGTTGACGGAATTAATTAAATGACCCGCCTGATATTCATGTTCCTCCCGAACATCCACAATAAAAGCATGTTCCTCCACCAGCTGGCGCACCTTTGACACCGGAACCTGACGGTAATATCCATTCAGCAGATTGGAGGCCACCAGCCCTGCCTGATTTACCACATCTCTTGCTGTCGCAAATACCGGAGAATAGCACAGCTCCAGCTCCTTTAAATCCTCCACGGTACCGTTCATGGCAATAAGAGCGGCCACCACATCCACCCGTTTGTCCACGTTCCCCTTTCCAATCGCCTGAGCTCCCAGAATTTTTCCGGTAGGCACCTGGAACAAAAGCTTAAAATGCATCGGCGCGCTCTGAGGCATGATCCCTACCTTGTCGCTGGGAATTACATAGGCAAAATCATAGGGAATCTGAGCCTTTCGGGCGGCCTTTTCGTTTAATCCGGTAGCGGCAATATTTAAGTCAAACACCCGGATGGCGCAGGAGCCGATTACGCCCTTATTGGCGCAGGGCCGTCCGTACATGGAATCCGCAGCCGCCCGGGCCTGCCGCAGCGCCGGACCTGCCAAAGCCAGACGTCCCGGCTTCTGGGTCAGCTGCTGGAACACCTCAATGGCGTCTCCTACCGCGTAGATATTTTCATCACTGGTTCGGTAATTGTGATCCACTTTGATGCCGCCTGTCTCCCCGATTTCAAGACCGGCCTGGCGGGCAAGACCGGTTTCCGGCGCCACGCCAATAGCCAGCACCACCGCCTGGGCCGGCACTGCTTTACCAGAGGCCAGAAGAACCTGGCTGCCGTCAATCTCCTTCACTCCGTCCCCAACAATTACCTGCACCCCATGGTCCATCATCTCCTTCTGAACCATCTGCACAAAATCGTAATCCAGGGGAGCCAGAATCTGATCCATGGCCTCAATAACCGTAACCTGCTTTCCCAGCTTTCTTAAATTTTCCGCAGTTTCTATGCCGATAAATCCGCCGCCGATCACCGCTACATCCCGGATTTCCCCGGACGCCACCCCCTCTTTCAGGCGGATGATATCCACCACATTTCGGATGGTATATACCTCAGGCCGGTCCGCTCCCTTTATGCTTTTCGGACGTATAGGAGCAGCTCCCGGAGCCAGAACCAGGACATCATAGGCCTCCTCCCGCGTGACGCCGGTGCTGACGTCTTTCACCTCAATGGTTTTCCGATCCCGGTGGATGGCTGTTACCTCCTGGTTTACTCTGGCATCAATGTCGTAGGATTTTTTAAATTTCTCCGGAGACATCATAATCAGAGCCTCGCTGTCCTCCACAGTCCCGGACAAATAATAGGGAAGGGAACAGTTGGAAAAAGATACATGAGGCCCTTTCTCAAACATAATAATTTCTGCCTGGGCGTCAATTCTTCTGGCCCTGGCCGCTGCGGAAGCCCCTCCGGCAACTCCACCTACAATCAAAATGCGTTTTCCCATAATAAAACCCTCCTTTTCCATTTCATTGTCAGCTTTTTTCAGCAATTACTTACCCAGTCCGGCCTCTGCGGCTGTCTCCTGAAGCCTCTTTAAATCCTCACGATCGGGATGGCTTAAGGCCCGGTCAAAATTTTCAATCATACGCTCAAGCCCCGGCCTGTGATCCGGCTGGGCCAGCATTTTTACATAGCGCTCCCGGACGGAAAGCGGCATCTTTCCCTGGCACATATAAGTTCCGATCACCCTGCACCCTGATCCCAGCTTTTCCTTTACGGAAACTAAAATCCGATCAAAATACTCATCGCTTCCGCCAAAGCCCGCGGTCCCAAAGAGAAATACCTCCCGGTTCTGGATTTTTTCCAAAAATTTCGCCGTCTCTTCATCACAGCTTCCCTTATCCGTCCAGAAGCCCGCGCAGATTCGCTCCGCCCGAAGAGCGGACTCATCCGGCTTTCCAAAATAGAGAAGGTCCTCCTGGGGAATACAGGAGCGAAGAACCTCTGCCAGTTCCCTTGTGTTACCTGTTTTGCTGCTGTATACAATCGCGCACTTCACATCATTCACCTCTCTTCGTTATAGATGCAGCCGGTTCCCTTATGCCCCATGAGACCGCCTAAACATTTCCGGTTGCATCGGATACATTTGCGGATTTCCTTCTCCCGGTTTTCCCTTACTTTTTTCGGCCACTGCGGATCCGCCAACAGCTGCCGGCTCATTGCGGCGCAGGTGATGCGTCCGCTGCGAAGCTGTTCCTCCACAAAATCCGGATCCGTCAGCGCCCCTACCCCGCAAATAGGCCTGGACGTATATCGGCGCACCTGGTCACAGAACTTGAGAAAGCAGCCTTCCTGAGAAAAACAGGGATGACCGGCCGGCGGTATGGTATCTTCCAGCCTGGAATGATTGGCCAAAGTTACATGAAAGCTGGTGACCCCCGCTTCTTCCAGCAATGGCACAAAAACTTCCAGCTCCTCCTGCACCGCCCCGGCATTTCCATAATGAGGGTTCTCCTGACGAACTGCCATCTTATAATCAATGGGAATCCGGGGGAGCCGGGTGCGAACCGCCCTGACCGCCTCCAAGGCAAACCGGGCCCGTTTGACCGGACTTCCACCATATTCGTCCTGACGATGGTTATAAACCGCTGAACTGAAGCTGCCGCACATGCGGTCTCCGTGAATCTGCACCAGATCAAATCCTGCCTTGACCGCCAGGACAGCCGCTTCCCCGAAGGAGGAGGTGATGTCCCGTACCTGTTCTGCCGGCAGCCGGGTGATATAAGGACCCACTCCCTGATTCAGCCGGTTTCTCACCTCGTTCATAGATATGCTGCCCGCCCGAAGTTCAGGCATCAGAGAGGCCATCAGCTCCGGGTCTGTATCCGGCTGATGAAGCTGGGCGCACAAAATACAGTTTTCTCCATGGACAATCTCAGCCAGCTCCTGATAATAAATAAATCCTTCTTCGTCGAAAATGGATTTCTCAAAAGGACTTTTCTTCACAGGAACGTCCCCCACAATTATCATGGCGCAGCCCCCGGCGGCAATTTCCCTCATCCGCTCAAAATACTCCTCCTTTGGCAGCCCAAAGGTAGTCGGCGCGAAAATAATTCTGTTTTTCAGCCGGATTCCTCCGTAATTCACCGGACTGTTTATACAATCATATGCCATATTTTTATCCTTCCAACATAGTCCACCAGGCAGTTGTTCTTCCGGATCTAGCCGCTGCCCGCCGGATGCTCCAACACGCAGTAAAGCGTAGGCTCATAAGGACTCACATTAAACCGGTATATCCATTTACAAAAGCTCAATTAAAGCTTCCACATCCTCCATCTTTGTCGCCCAGCTGGTGGCGAAGCGTACCACCGTATGGTTTTCATCCTGCTTCTCCCAGAAACTGAATCTCACCTGTCTGGCCAATTCTTCCATCTTGCGGTTCTCCAGCACCACGAAAATCTGGTTGGTAGGAGACTTCAGAAACAGTTCATACCCTTTATCCTCCAGGGCTTTCTGAAGACGCTCTCCTGTACGGATCGCGTTTTCACTGATCTTTAAGTATAGGTCATCGGTAAAAAGTGCGTCAAACTGCACGCCCAGCAGTCTCCCCTTGGCCAAAAGCGCTCCCTGCTGCTTCACCATGGTTCCAAAGTGGGCCGGAGCCTTTCCCGGAAAGACCACTGCCTCCCCGCACAGGGCTCCCACCTTGGTGCCGCCGATGTAAAATACATCCGCCAGCTGTGACAAATCTTGAAGCTCTAGATCCGAATAGGAACTTGCCAGCCCATATCCCAGCCGGGCTCCGTCTACAAAGAGGGGAATCTCATACTGCCGGCATATTCCGGAAATTTCCTCCATCTCCCGTTTGCTGTAAAGAGTTCCCAGCTCCGTGGGATGAGAAATATAAACCATTCCGGGAAATACCATGTGGTCATGGGTTTCATCCCCATAAAAAGTCTCTAAAAAATTTTTAAGATCCGCTCCCGAAATCTTTCCTTCTCTCTGGGGCAGGGCCAGCACCTTATGACCAGTATACTCGATCGCTCCTGCTTCATGGACATTTACGTGTCCGGTCTGAGCTGCCACAACCCCTTCATATCGCTTCAGCATGGAACCGATGACCACCGCGTTGGTCTGGGTGCCTCCAACCAGAAAATAAACCTCCCCCTCCGGGCAGCCGCAGGCTTTCCGAATCTTTTCCTTGGCTCTGTCACAATAGGGGTCCGTCCCATATCCCGACAGCTGCTCCATATTAGTTTCTGCCAGATGCTTCAAAACTTCAGGATGAGCCCCTTCCCCATAGTCATTCTCAAAAAAAAGCATTTTATTCCCTCTCTTTCCCCTTAGGTAGTGTCAAATACTACCTATTTTTTATGTCAAAATTCTTTAAAAAACCTTGATTTTAAGGGAAATCTACAATAAAAAGAGCATT
>URFM01000068.1 GCA_900547035.1 uncultured Clostridium sp.
TCAGTTGGTAGAGCAGTAGACTCTTAATCTATTTGTCCAGGGTTCGAGTCCCTGAGGGCGCACTGAAAGGTCTGATTTTGCAGATATTGGAAGCTGCGGGGTCGGACTTTTTTGTATGCTCTTAGAGGAGCGAACGCCGGAAAAGGCATTTTCAGTAAATGTAAGCTTCTTGTGAAAACTCAGCCGCTCTGCATTGACATTCCCCTATCAGTTGGAGTATAATTTTCAGAAGCTGCTCTGTTTTTATAGCAAAGACATTTGCCCGTCCTATAGAGATAATCAAAATCAGCAAAATCCGGGCGTCTTCAGAGCAGAGAATACATTAATGTGGGGGAATCATTATGGTTCGATACTTTGCAAAGCGAATCGGCATCATGGTAGTTGCTCTGTTTATGATTGCGCTTTTAACCTTTGTCATTATGCACTCTATCCCCGGCGGACCTTTTACCAGCGACCGCAAGGTAAGCCCTGAGGTAGAGGCGGCGCTGAATGCCAAGTATAATTTGGACGCGCCGCTTGCGGAACAGTTTTTTGACTATGTGGGAGGTCTGCTTCACGGAGATTTCGGCCCTTCCTACAAATATCCCGGAAAATCCGTCAATGATTTTATCTTTAATGGCTTTCCCGTATCCGCAAAGCTGGGCGGCATTACCATTGTTTTTGTACTGTTGGCCGCTATCCCTATGGGAGTTCTGGCAGCCGTTAAAAACGGGAAATGGGTGGATATGGTGGTCATGGCTCTGGCCACCATCGGCGTAACCATTCCTTCCTTTATTATAGCCTCCCTACTGATCTATATTTTTTCCTTCCGCTTAAACCTTCTGCCGACCTATGGCCTGGACACCTGGAAGGGATATATTCTCCCGGTAATCGCTCTGGGCGGATACTCCATCAGCTACATGGCCCGTCTGATGCGTTCAAGCCTTCTGGAAGTTATGGGCCAGGACTACATCCGGACCGCCAGGGCCAAGGGCCTGTCTGAGGTGAAGGTGGTCTTCGGTCATGCCATGAGGAACGCTCTCATCCCGGTTATCACTGTGCTGGGTCCCACCATCGCCAACCTGATGACCGGAAGCTTTGTGATTGAGAAGATTTTCGCCATTCCCGGACTGGGCCGGTATCTGGTGGACAGCGTATCCCAGCGGGACTACACCACCATCATGGGCGTGACTATCTTTTACGCTACTTTTCTGATGGTCATGATTTTTGTAGTGGATATCTTCTACTGCCTGATTGACCCCAGAATCAAATACGACTAGAGCGAGGTTGGATGAAATGGACAATAAATGGGAAATGCTTTCTTCCTCCAGCGAAGAGCGGGAAAAAATATGGACAAAAAACAGGACCTTTGCCGGCGATGTGTGGTTCCGGTTCCGCAGAAAGCCCACGGCGATTGCCGGCTTTGTGCTGATTATACTTCTGCTTCTCTTTGCCCTTGCGGGCCCCATGTTTACCAAATACAGTTACTCGGTCCAGGATTTGGAAGTAGTAAATATTCCTCCGGTCATGAAGGTCTTTGACACCCCCGACCGCAACGGTTATCTCTACATTACACAAAATCTGAAGGTACTCTATGTAAATCCGGACGGTACCCTGGGGGATCAGCTGGAGAAGGTCCGGGAGGAGTCGGATCTGGGCATGACCATCTACGACTACAACGGGACCGAAGTGGGTCTGTACTATGGGCAGAAGCCCTACGTGATCGCGGACCCGGCTACTAAGGTGATTTATCCTCAGTCTACTATGCGCAACGCCTCCTATCTGCTGGGAACCGATTCCCTGGGACGCGATATCCTTACCCGGCTGATGTACGGCGTCAGAGTTTCCCTGATGGTGGCCTTTGTGGCTGCCGCGGTAAACATGGTTATCGGCATTCTCTATGGAGGCATATCCGGTTATCTGGGCGGCAACGCGGACACCGTGATGATGCGAGTGGTGGATATTATCAACACCATCCCTCTGACCCTGTACGTGATCCTGATTATGGTTCTGTTAGGCTCCGGCCTTCAAAGCATCATCATCGCTCTGGGAAGCGTCTACTGGGTGGATATGGCCCGCGTAGTAAGAGGGCAGGTCCTAAGCTTAAAGCAGCAGGAATTTGTTTTGGCAGCCAAGACCATCGGTTCCTCCGCCAAAACCATCCTCTTTCAGCATTTAATTCCCAATGCCATGGGTTCCATACTGGTGACGGTGACCATGCTGATTCCCTCCGCCATTTTCATGGAAGCTTTCTTGAGCTTTTTAGGAATTGGCCTTCAGCCGCCCCTGGCCAGCCTGGGGACTATGTGCAACGATGCCTCGGCCAACCTTCGGACCTGTCCCTATCAGCTGTTTATACCCGCCCTGGTAATCTGTCTGATTATGTTTGCCTTCAACTTCGTAGGCGACGGGCTCCGGGATGCTCTGGATCCCAAATTGAAAAAATAGCCTTCGGCGCATTGATACACGCCAGATGAACAGACATCGCAAGGAGATAGGAAAATGGAACCGATTTTACAGATCGAAAACTTAAAAACATCCTTTATGACCAGCAACGGGGAAGTTCAGGCCGTCCGGGGCGTCAGCTTCTCCGTGGAAAAAGGTGAAATCGTGGGCCTGGTAGGCGAATCCGGAAGCGGAAAAAGCGTCACCTCCATGTCCATTTTAAAGCTCCTGGCAGATACCGCCAGGATCAAAGAGGGAAAGATTCTCTTTGAGGGTCAGGATTTGACCCAGTGCTCCAGGCCCCAAATGAGGAAAATCCGCGGCGGGAAAATCTCCATGATCTTCCAGGACCCCATGTCCTCCTTAAACCCCTTAATTCCGGTGGGCAAGCAGGTAGCGGAGATGATCCGGGAACACCATCCGGAAAAAAGCAGGGCTCAGATAAAGCAGGAGGTCCTCAGTCTTTTTGAGCAGGTACGGATCCCGGAGCCGGAAAAGCGTTTTAAATCCTTCCCCCATGAGTTTTCCGGAGGAATGCGCCAGCGGGTGATGATCGCCATGGCCCTGGCCAACCGGCCGGAACTGCTCATCGCGGACGAACCCACCACAGCCCTGGATGTGACCATCCAGGACCAGATTTTAAAGCAGCTTCGGGAGCTGAAAAAAGAGTATGGCACCAGCATTATTTTTATCACCCATGATCTGGGTGTGGTAGCGGAGCTTTGCGACCGGGTTGTGGTGCTTTACGGAGGGCTGGTAATGGAGGAAGCCTCCATCTTTGACATTTTTGAGCATCCCAGCCATCCATACACCCTGGGTCTGCTGGCTTCCATCCCGGCTCTGGACCAGGATAAGAGCCGGCGGCTTTTGCCCATTCCCGGCTCCCCTCCGGATATGACGAAGCCCCCTCTGGGCTGCCCCTTTGCCCCCAGATGCCCATACGCAAGGGTCATCTGCGGACAATCCCTTCCTGAGATGCGCGCTCTTTCCAAGGATCATAAGTCCAGATGCTGGCTACTGGAACCCGACGCGCCTTCGGAACACAATCCGTTTTCCAGAGAGGAGGGCACGAAAAATGAGTAATACCGCCATACTTGAGGTAAAAAACCTGACCAAACATTTTAAAGCAGGCAGAGGACAGGTGGTCCATGCCGTGGACAACGTAAGCTTTACACTGGAAAAGGGCAAGACCCTGGGGCTGGTTGGGGAATCAGGCTGCGGCAAGTCCAGCTGCGCCCGGACCATTATCCGGATTTACGATCCTACGGGAGGGCAAATCCTTTTAGACGGGCAGGATATCACCCATATGAAACAGCGGGAGCTGAAACCCATCCGCCGGAAAATGCAGATGATTTTTCAGGACCCCTACGCTTCCCTGAACGCCCGGATGACCGTGCGTGATATCATCGCGGAGCCTTTGCTGGCCCACGGTATTGTAAAGACCAGGGAGCAGTCCAACGAATATATCTATCCCATGCTGGAGCGGGTAGGCCTGACCAAGGAACATGCCAACCGCTATGCCCATGAATTTTCCGGAGGCCAGCGCCAGCGGATCGGCATCGCCCGGGCTCTGGTACTTCAGCCGGAACTGGTCATCTGTGATGAGCCCATCTCTGCTCTGGACGTATCCATTCAGGCCCAGGTCATTAACCTGCTAAAGGATTTTCAGGAGGAGCGGGGTGTTTCCTATCTTTTCATTGCTCACGATCTGTCCATGGTCCGCTACGTTTCCGATGATGTGGGCGTTATGTACCTGGGACAGCTGGTGGAGGTATGTGAGGCAGATGAAATCTACCGCAGACCCCTGCACCCTTATACCAAGGGACTTTTGGGCAGTATTCCCATCGCTAATCCCCGCATTGCCAGGGAGAAGGAGAAAAGCAGCATTGAAGGCGACATCCCAAGCCCCATCGCTCCCCCTTCCGGCTGCCGTTTCCACACCCGCTGTCCCTACGCGAAGCCGGTCTGCTCCGAACAGGCTCCGGAACTTAAAGATGCAGGCGGAGGCCATAAAGTAGCCTGCCATCTCTGTTCATCCAACTGATTGAAACGGCCTGTCCAATCAGGCCGGGACAATAGATTATGCTTATAAGGAGGATAACTATGAAAAAGAAATTCAGCTTGAGGCTGGCCGCGGGCCTGATGTGCGCCGTGATGCTGGCCGGCTGCGGCGGTCAGTCCAGCAGCGAAACCGTACCGCAGACCATCGGGGAACCTACTTCCGCATCGGAAGAGACCGCAGAGACCGCGGCAGAGGCGGAGCCCACAGGCACCCAGGAAGTGACCTTTGTGCTCAACAACGAGCCAGACAGCCTGGACCCGTCCTATACCAACAATTCCTTTGCCTCTCCCTTCCTCAGCAACCTCTTTGAGGGACTGGTAACTTATGACGAGAATGGAGAGCTGGCTCCCGGAAACGCGGAAAGCTGGGAATCCAATGAAGATATGACCGTCTGGACGTTCCACTTAAGAGAGGGTCTGAAATGGAGCGACGGAACACCACTGACCGCTCAGGACTATGTGTATTCCGCTCTCCATGTCATGACTCCTGCCACTACCTCCCAGTATGTGAACATGATGACCGACTACATTGTAAACGGCCAGGAGTACTACGACGGCACCGCCGCCGCTGAGGATGTAGGCGTATCCGCTGTGGATGAGAACACCGTGCAGTACACTTTAAAGCAGCCCACTCCTTTCTTTGCGGACATTACCAGCATGTGGGTCTATGCCCCCGTGCAGCAGGCTACGGTAGAAGCCAACGGCGACCAGTGGTCCACAGCGGCAGATACCTATGTGTGCAACGGCCCCTTTAAAGTATCTGAAATCAACATGGGTGAGAGCGTTGTGCTGTCCAAGAATGAAAACTACTGGGATGCCGCCAATGTCAGCCTGGAAAAGCTGACCTTCCGCTACATTCTGGACCTCTCTACTGCCCTGACCGCTTATGAGAGCGGCGAGGTAGACGGCGTGAGAAACATTCCCGCCGGGGATATTGCCCGTCTGAAAGCGGAAAACGCGGGAGCTCATACCATCAACGTATACGGAACCGTTTACTACAACTTCAACTGTCAGAAGGAACCCTACAACAATCCTCTGGTACGCAAGGCTTTAAACCTGGCCATTGACCGCGAATCCATCATCAACAATGTGGCGCAGCTGGATGCGCAGCCCGCCTACAGCATCCTGGCTCCCGGATATGTGGTAGACGGCACGGATATCCTTGAAGGAAGAGGTACCTTTGAAATGTCTCCCAACGCGGATGTAGAGGCTGCCAAGGCCGCCCTGGCTGAGGCCGGATATCCCGACGGCGAAGGCCTTCCCACCATTCAGCTCTCCTTCTACTCTGACGATACGGTTAAGAAGGTAGCGGAAGCCATCCAGGAAATGTGGGAAACCAACCTTGGCATTGACGTAGAAGTGACCTCTGCAGACTGGGCCGTATTCTACGACAGCGTACAGAATGGAAACTACGATGTTGCCGCCATGGGCTGGAGCGCGGATTACGTCAATCCCATGAGCTTCCTGCCTCTGCTGGTAACCGGAGATGTAACCAACACTTCCTTCTACAGCAACCCGGACTACGATGCTATGGTCGAGCAAATCAAGGTAGAGAAGGATTCCTCCGCCTTTGCTCAGATGGTAAAAGAAGCCGACGAGCTGGTTTCCTCCGACTATCCGGTGATGCCCCTGTACTACAAGGCGGACACCTACCTGTTAAAGGATTATGTAAGCGGCGTTTACACGGACTCCTCCGCTCATATTTACTTTAAGAACGCCGTTGTCACCAAATAAGAAGGGACGCCGTTCTATGAAATGCATTATTACGACAGAGGGCTTTGGGGATATGGTCTTTGACCTGTTCCCCGAAACCGCTCCCATCACCACGGAGAATTTCGTCCGTACAGCAGAAAGCGGTTTCTACGACGGTCTGGCCTGGTGCCGGATTGTCAGGGATTATGTAATCCAGGCGGGTTCCCCGGATAACGATATCATGACCGACAGCCAATGGCATATCAAGGGAGAGTTTGAGGCAAATGGAATTCCCAATCCCATCCCCCACAAACGCGGCGCTCTCTCCATGGCCAGAGATGATGGTTACGATACCGCCGGAACCCAGTTCTTTGTGGTCCACCAGGATGCCCGCAAGCTGGATGGAAGGTACGCTGCCTTCGGACAGCTGACCGAAGGCTTTGAGGTTCTGGACCAGATTGCTAATCTGCCAACCTCCGGACCAGATACATGGAACAAACCGCTGAACATGCCGGTAATGACAAGCGTGCGGATTATCCGCTAAATTCCGTTCAAACAAAATTTTCTAAACATGGGGGCTGACCTGCCGGCTTATATTTACCGGCGGATCAGCCCCCCATATGTTTCCCTCAGTTTCTGCAGCTGCTTCGCCTTTTCCAACCCTCCATCCAATGCCTGGCTGGTTTTCATGATCAGCAAATCCAAAAGGAGAACGGGAACTGCCACAGAATGGTAATCGTTCGGTTCCCCCCGGCAGGTATAGAGCACCAGATCCGCCTGGGAGAGAAATTCTCCCGTCAGAAGGTCCGTAAATAAAATGGTTTTATACCCTGCCTCTCTGCTGTAGGAAAGCAGAATCCGTACCTCGCTTAACAGACGGGAATATCCAAACAGCAGGACCAGATCACCGCTCTTTAGATTCACCATGGAATCATAAATTTGAGATCCGCCCGGAAGAGAGATCAGCCGGATTCCAAGACGCAGCAGGCGGTACTGGAGAATATTCCCCAGCCCCCTGGAAACATCGGGAGCGAACAGATACACCTGTCTGGCCTTAATTAGAAGCTCCGAGGCCAAGTCCAGCTGTTCCGGCTTTACTACCTGAAATGTCCGTTCCATCTGGTCCGTCAGACGCGAAAGGAGCATATCCGGAGAAATCCCGCTCTCCTGCCACTGGCTTAAAGCCGCATTCATCCGACTGTAGGGCGTGGCCTCCTGCCTCTGGTATAAGCTGCGCTTTAACTCCTTTAAATTCTGAAACCCGATTTTTGACCAGAATCGGGAAATGGTGGCCGTGCTGATGCCAAGCCGTTTGGACAAATCCTCCGCCGTAATTCCCGGAAGTTCCTGCTCGTGCTCCAGCAGGTAGCCAAAAATTTTGTGATCCGATTTGGAAAGCCCTTCCTTATACTTATCATATATTTTTTCCAACATCTCTTCTTCCTGTCTGTCCGGTTCTCCCCGGATCCCCCTTTCATCCTTTTTTCCTCCGGTCCCGCCCCCTGACAATAGCCCTGTACCCGGATTACTTAAATTAAGTATACGCATGTTCGCTCATAAATGCAATTAAAATTTCAGTCAAATATAAATGAAATATTTTTACTCATTTTTTACAGTTCTATGGTAGGAGTCTTTACATTTCACCTGCTATAATGACCTCATCAATGAACGGGAAGTGATGTGAATGGCTAATATTTATCTTTGCTCCACTCTCCTGTGGAATGCCTCTCTGGAAGAGATTTTTAATCTGGCCTGCCAATCCGGTTTAGACGGAATCGAACTGTGGGCCCAACACTTTTTCCATCGGGAATATGACGCCGGTGAATTTGAAAAGCTGGCTGCTCTGTATCCGATCAAGAGCTGCATCCATAGTCAGAGCTGGGATTTAAACCTCGCCTCTATGAATGAAGGCATCCGAAAACAGTCCGTTATAGAAGTGGAAAAATCCATCGAGCTGGCCTACCGTTTAGGGCTGGACGAGGTTACTGTCCACCCAGGCCACCGCACCATTCCGGGAGCCGGAGCCCCATACGAAGCTTATCTGCGCGAATCCTTTCAGGAAATCCTGGAATACGCACAGAAAAGGCAGATTGACGTATCCCTTGAGATTATGGAAAAAATCCCAAAGGAATTCGTCACCACCATGGATGCGATGAAAGCGGTGTGCGGCGACCTGTTTGACCAATTTGTCTACACCCTGGATGTGGCCCACTGCGACAGTGAGGACGAAGTTTTAAGCACACTTCAGAATTACCGTTCTCGGATTTCCAAGCTCCACATCAGCAACCGCAAAGGATCCAAGTTTCATACGCCTCTTAATGAGGGCGATTATGATATGGAAAAGCTTCTGCCTGAACTGGCCCGCTATAACCTTCCCATGGTTATTGAAGGTCTGGACAGCAGCAGGGACTTTTCCACCGCAAAACAGAATATTCGTTTTATTCAAAACATTTTTAATGGAGGAAATCAAAATGAAAAAGAAATTTGCAGCAATTTTAACCGCAGGACTGGCAGCCGCCGCTCTGGCAGGATGTCAGAGCAATTCTGCTGAATCTATCACCGCAGCCCAGAGCCAGTCTGCCGAAAGCGCTTCTGAAACCGCGGGCGAAAGCAGCCAGGCCGCCTCAGAGGAAGCTTCCGAAGAGGCCTCCCAGGACCTGTCCGGCTCCATCACTCTTTACACCTCCCAGCCCGAGGAAGATATCCAGGCCATGATCGACGGCTTCAATGAAAAATGGCCGGACATCCAGGTAGATGTATTCCGTTCCGGCACCGAGGAAGTGGTCAGCAAGGTCCTGGCGGAGAAAGAGGCTGGTTCCGTTCTGGCGGACGTGCTTCTGGTAGCCGACGATGTTACCTTTGAAACCTTAAAGGAGCAGGACCTTCTGATGGCTTACGAGTCCCCCGAGCTGGAGGGCATTCCGGAAACCTACATTGACAAGGACCATATGTACACCGGAACCAAAGTGATTACCACCGGCATCGTCTACAACACCGAGCTGACCGATACCATTCCCACCAGCTTCGCCGACCTGACAAATGAGGCTTACAAAGACGATTTAATCATGCCCAGCCCACTCTACTCCGGAGCAGCTGCCTACAACCTGGGCGTTCTCACCAGGACCGAGGGACTGGGATGGGATTACTACCAGGCCTTAAAGGATAACGGAATCACCGTAGGACAAGGAAATGGTTCCATTCAGAACGCAGTGGTTGCCGGCGAGAAGGCCTGCGGACTCCTGGCCGACTACATGGCCATCCGCTCCAAAAATGACGGAGCTCCCGTAGAATTTGTATATCCGGCCGAAGGCTCTCCCGCCGTTACCGAGCCCATCGGAATTGTGAACGGAACCGACGGCGAGGACTTGGCCAAGGCATTTGTAGACTTCGTTCTCTCGGAAGACGGACAGACCCTGACCGCGGAAATCGGTTACACCCCCGTTAAGAGCGGCGTTGCGGTTCCCGAAGGATTTAAGAGCATTGACGAAATCACCCCTCTTTCCTGGGACACCGAGGAGCTGTACCAGAACCGTGAGGCTGACAAAGAGCAGTTCAGCCAGATGTTCCAGTAAATAACAGGAGGCCGACATGGAAATATCACGTAAGACAGGGGCGGTCATCGCCCAGACCGCAGTCTACCTGCTGGCCGCCCTGGTGTTTCTCCTTCCTCTGGTCCGTCTCCTGCTCATGGGAGTTACCCTGGAGGACGGATATGGTCTGGACAATTTTGCCACTCTTTTAGCGGAGGAGCGTACCAGGGAAGCCATTGTCAACACAATCATCATTGCCGTGACTTCCACTGTTCTGGCCGCCGTCTGCGGCAGCGGGCTGGCCTTCCTTACCGCCTACTGCAACATTAAACGCAAGGGGTTAATTGAATTTCTGGTTCTGCTGCCCTTTATCATCCCTTCTTATATTATTACCCTTTCCTGGAGCAGTTTTTTAAGCTCCAGGGGGGCCTTCAACCAGTTTTTAACCTCCCTTGGCCTTCCGGCTGTGGACATTTACACCATGGGCGGCATTATCCTGGTGCTGGGCTTCTGCAATATCCCCATCGTGTACGTCAATGTGGTCCACATGCTGCGCAAAATTCCCCGGGATATGGAATGGGCCGCCAGGGCATGCGGATATTCTCAGCGCCAGGCCATGATCAAGATCAACCTGGTCTCCGCCATCCCCGCCATCGCGGCAGGCAGCGTGCTGGCCTTTTTATCCGCAATCGACAATTTCTCCGTACCTGCTTTCCTGGGGATCTCCTCCGGTATTCCGGTCTTAAGCACTTATATTTATGAAAACGCCATCGGCTTTGGCCCCAACGCCTTCCCTCTGGCGGCGGCTCTGTCCATGATTCTGTCGGTCATCGCCGTAGCCGGAACACTGTTAGAAGGTTTCTTTGTAAAGCGTGGCGCGTCCATGGACAGCATCAAGGAGGATTTCTCGGTGCGGGTTCACTTTAAGAACCCTCTGCGCCTGTGCCTGGAATGGGGGACCTTGGCTCTGCTGCTGATTTTAAACATCATCCCCATGGTTTCCATGGTAGCCTCTTCCTTCCTAAAGGCCTACGGGCTGGACTTTGCCCCAAAGAACCTGACCCTGAAGAACTTCGCCTTCGTCTTTCACAACCGGGGCGTGGTCTCCGCCATCCGCACCAGCCTGATTCTGGCAGTGGTAACCACCATTGTCTGTATCGCGGCCGGCACCGCTATCGCCTACGCCAAGCTGCGAACGAAGAGCCGGGCCGCGGTCATTCTGGAAAAATGCGCCTCCCTGACCTATGCCATTCCAGGCATTGTCCTTGCGCTGGCAATGATTTTCCACTGGGTTGAGCCCCTCCCCGGAGTACGGCCCGGTATCTACGGCACCATCAATATTCTGGTCGTCGCTTACATTACCCGGTATCTGGTTCTTCAGATTAAGGGAAGCACTACCGCTCTTTTGACCGTAGACCCTGCTATGGAGGAGGCCTGCGCGGCCTCCGGAAGAGGGTTCCTCGCCAAATGGACGAAAATCCTCATACCCCTGGTCACCGGTCCCATCCTGAGCGGCGCCTTCATGATTTTCGTTCCGGCCCTTACGGAACTGACCCTGTCATCCATCCTGGCTTCGGCTGGAACCAAAACCATCGGTCTGACCATTTTCAACTATCAGCAGGGCGGCGACTACAATCTGGCGGCAGCTATGTCCGTTCTGGTAACCCTTCTGGTGGTAGCCGGATACTGCCTGATTAACCGCAAAAAATTATCATATGCCCAAAAGGAGGAAACTGGCTATGAGCCTACATATACAGCAGGTCACAAAAAGCTTCAACAAAACCCAGGCCCTCAAGGAAATTAACCTGGATATCAAGGATTCGGAATTTGTCGCCATCCTGGGACCGTCCGGCTGCGGCAAAACCACTCTGCTTCGGATCGTAGGCGGTTTTATCGAGCCTACCAGCGGCATTGTCCGCCTGAATGATCAGATTTACTCTGGTCAGGGACACATGGTTCCCGTAGAGAAGCGGGATCTGGGAATGGTATTCCAATCCTTCGCCCTGTGGCCCCATATGACGGTTCGTCAGCATGTGGAATTTCCCTTAAAGAGCCCCCGGCACAAGGGCATGAGCCCGGAGGAAAAAGCTGCGGCCGTGGAACAGGCCATCAGCTGCACCGGCTTAAAGCCCTATGAAAACCGGCTCCCCGGAGAGCTTTCCGGAGGTCAGCGCCAGCGGGTTGCCCTGGCCCGGGCGATTGTGGGAAAGCCTTCCATTCTCCTGATGGACGAGCCTTTAAGCGCCCTGGACGCGGAGTTAAAGATTGAGATGCGCCGGGAAATCCAGAACATCCATAAGCTGACAGGAGCCACCATTCTCTATGTGACCCACGATCAGAGCGAGGCTCTGGCCATGGCGGACCGGATTATCATTATGAAGGACGGCGCCGTGGAACAGGTAGGCACACCCCGAGAGATTTACATGGACCCTCAGACCGTATTCGCCGCCACCTTCGTCAGCCGCTGCAACCTGTTAAAAGGTTCCTGGCACGGAGACTCCTTCCGGATAAACAACGAAAATATTCTGCTGCGCAATCCCATGATTCCGGCGGAATTCCGGTCCAAAGGCCTTTACCCGGTGCGCCCGGAGCAGCTGACCATCCAGCCGGAGGGAGAAGGCATCCCCGGCGTCATCGCCAACAAGCAGTACAATGGCAGGGAGATCCACTACTCCATTCAGTACCGGGATGAAATCCTTACCGTGTATACAAGCTGCCAGACGGAATACAATCCCGGAGACCACATCTCCCTCACATTAAGCGCGTAAACGAGGAACCTGAAATGAAGATCTATTTTGATATGCACACCCACACCACGGCCAGCGGACACGCTTTCAGCACCTTTAAGGAAAATGTGGAGGAAGCCGCGGCCAAAGGGCTTTTCGCTCTCGGCATGTCCGACCACGCCCCGGCCATGCCCGGCTCCGCCCATCCCATCTATTTTACCAATTTTAAGTGCTTTCGCCCGGAGGTCATGGGTGTACGGATTTTCACCGGCGTGGAAGCCAATATCATGGATTTTAATGGAAATCTGGACATGGACGAGACTGTGCTGAAAAAAATGGACTATGTCATCGCCAGTCTCCATATGCCCTGCATCAAGCCCGGGACGCCCAGGGAGAATACAAACGCCTTAATCGGGGCCATGAAGAATCCTTATGTAAAAATCATCGGCCATCCCGATGACGACCGGTACCCGTTGGAATACGAGCGGCTGATTCCCGCCGCCCTGGAACAGAAGGTGGCCCTGGAGGTCAACAATTCCTCCTTCAATCCCCGGTCCGGACGGCAGAACGCCGCAAAGAATGTATTAAAATGGCTCTCCATCGCCAAGGAGTACCGCCTTCCCATCATTCTGGGAAGCGACGCTCATATTTACTATGATGTAGGAGATTTCACCGAAGCGGTCAAGATGCTGGAGGCGGCAGAATATCCCCGGGAGCTGGTGCTGAATGCCAGCGAGGACGGGATTCACTATATATTGAATGAGGGGCGGTAGAGGCCCCTCGTTTTTTAACTTTTGAAGTAAAAATATCAGATATTCCCCACTTTTCTCTCGACTGGTGTAAAATAGAAGAATAAAACCATATTCACAGGAGAAGAGAAGAATGGGCAATATGCAGGAACTAACCCCTTATGAAACCAGAGAAATACTCTTTTACAAAACCGATAACGGAGAAGTGCGAGTGGAAATCCTGCTGTTTCAGGAAAATCTCTGGCTGACACAAACAAAAATGGCGGAGTTGTTTGAGGTACAGAAAGCTGCCATTTCCAAGCACCTGAAAAATATTTTTGAGTCTGGCGAGCTGAACGAGGATGCAGTTGTTTCCAAAATGGAAACAACTGCGGGAGCCAGAAAACTTTTTGGGCAAAGACTATTTTGAAGATCAACTGGAACGTATCCGGGACATCCGGGCCAGCGAGCGAAGGTTTTTCCAGAAAATCACAGACATTTACGCACAGTGCAGCGCCGACTACGATGTAGAAAGTCCCATCACAAAGGAATTTTTCGCCACAGTACAGAATAAACTCCATTTTGCCGTGACCCACCATACTGCCGCTGAAATCGTATATGAACGAAAGTGACTGCCGCAATCGCCAAAGCCTTTGCAGAAAAAGAATTTGAAAAATTCCGAGTTTTACAGGATAGAAATTATCAGAGCGACTTTGACAAACTGGTTGCGGAAGCTTCAGATCATCTAATCGAATAATTCCTAGATGCAAAAGACCCGCCAGGTCACTCCCCGGCGGGCCTTTTTCGCTGCCTCCTACGCTCTCCCGTAAACCTCCGCCAGCCTCCGGCAGCGTCTGAGGGTCTTTTCATCCAGCTGCCCTTTAAGCAGCCGCCACTGCCAGTTTTTTCCCAGGGTGGAGGGCTCATTTATCCTTGCTTCCGTACCCAGGCCCAGGTAATCCTGCACCGGGATGATTGCCAGGTCCGCCACGCTGGATAAGGCCAGCCGGATAAAATCCCAGTGAACCTTCTCCGCCGGCGTGCGGCTGTTTCCCAGATAATCGATGGAAAATTCCTTTTCCTCAATATCCATCTCCTTGTACCAGCCCGCCAGCGTATCGTTGTCGTGGGTGCCGGTGTAGACCACGCAGTTTGAAGTATAGTTGTGGGGCAGGTAGGGACTGCTCCCTCCCTCCTCGAAGGCAAATTCCAGCACCTTCATGCCAGGGAATCCCGATTCTTTCAGAAGCCGGTGTACCGATGGAGTCAGGAACCCCAAATCCTCTGCTACAATCGGCAGCTGCTTGGTTCCGAAATATTCCTCCATCCTGCGGAAAATCCCGATTCCCGGTCCCTTCTCCCAGACACCGTTCTCCGCGGTCTCATCCCCATATGGAATATTGTAATACTCGTCAAAGCCCCGAAAATGGTCCACACGGACCAAATCATACAGGCCAAAGCTGTATTCCATCCGTTTTATCCACCAACCATAGCCATTTTCCTTATGATATCCCCAATCGTAGAGGGGATTTCCCCAAAGCTGTCCCGTAGCGGAAAATGCATCCGGCGGGCAGCCTGCCACTCCTGTAGGAGTGCGGTTTTCATCAAACTGGAACAGCTCCGGATGCGCCCAGCTGTCCGCCCCGTCGAAGGCCACATAAATCGGGATATCTCCCATAATCTGAATGCCCTGCCCGTTGGCATAGGCTTTCAGCTTCCTCCACTGCTCCTCAAATTTCATCTGCTGGAACTCATAAAAGCCGATCTCATCCCCCAGAAGCGTTTCATAGCGCTCCATGGCCTCCGGCCTGCGGGTGCGGATTTCCTCATCCCACAAATCCCAGCTCTGAGAATGAAAATAATCCTTTACCGCCATATAAAAGCAGTATTCCCTGGTCTCCTCCCGCAGAAGCTCTGCTGCTTTCCGGTGGACCGCCCTGGTCCGTTTCTCCGCCGCTGCCTCAGAAAATGAGGCTTCTTTCCATCGTTCGTAGGCTTTTTTCAGCAAAGGGAACCGATTCTCATAAATCTTGTCATAGGCGATTTTTTCCGGATTCTCTCCGAAATCCGCCTCCTCACATTCCTTTGCCGTCAGCAGCCCCTCTTCCACAAGGGTTTCCAAATCAATAAAATAGGGATTTCCCGCAAAAGCCGAGAAGGACTGGTACGGCGAATCCCCAAATCCGGTGGGCCCCAGGGGCAGAATCTGCCAAACCTGCTGGCCCGCCTCCTTTAACTGGTCTACAAATTCATAAGCTTCCTTTGAAAATGCCCCGATGCCATACCTGGAAGGCAGGCTGGCAACGGGCAAAAGCATCCCGCATCTGCGCATGATTGTTCTCCTTATTCCGTCTGTTTCTGCTTATTTCCAATATAGCACAGATATGTGGAAAAACAAAGGCAAAAATAATTCCTAAATCTGAATATTAGGGAACAAATCATAGAGATTGTGTCCCAGCTTATCATCAAATTTTTTCTTCAGCTTTAGCGCCTCCACCAGATGATAGTGGGTATTCCTGTGAATTCCCTTTCGCACTAGAAGGTCAATTAAGCGTTTTTCCATCGTCATAGTTTCAAAAATGCACATCAAATCACAGAGATTGATAATTTCCTCGTAGGTATTGTATGGATGCGCCCTCAACTTCTCGCAGCGCAGCGGATGCTCTTTGGGGATACCTCCCGCCTCGCATCGATAGTCCCCATTAATATAGGAATGTGTCATGCAAATCCAGGCGTCCTGCTCATCGATTCCCTGAGCCAGCAGATACTGAAATCCCAGTACATCGTGCCATTCCACATTATCCTCATTCAGATGCTTTCCAATATCATGGACATACCCCAAAGCTCTGGCGTAATCCGGCTCCTCCAGGCCGATGGCTTCGGCAATTACCGCCGCCGTATCTCCCACACAGATGCAATGACGGATAAAACCATCGTCTTTGGCCGCCTCCCGGGCATGTTCCAAAAGTTCCTTTGCCTTTTCTAATGTCAATCTCATAACGAATCATCCTTTCCTTAAAAATTCTGTAACAGTTCAGGACGTCATATCTCGTTCTGAACTAAATTTCATGTATAAATCGTATTCCATCGATCCGGTTCAGTTCTTCCAGAATTTTATCATGTCTCTGTCTTTTCCCGAAGTCCAGCTCTACAATCGCGCATATATCCTTTTTGTACCACTTGTATTCGGACTTGCGGGTCAGGCTTTTCACCTGAATCTGCTTTTCGGAAAAGAAATCCAGAAGCCGGACCAGGAAATTCTCATCTGCTCCCTCCACGCAGAGCTTCATATAACGGGAGTTTCCATTGATTACCCGGTCCACCAGGGCGTAAAGGCCGGAAAAACCGCAGACCACCGCCGTTCCGGCCATTGCTCCAAAATAAAAGCCGGAGCCAATGGTAATTCCGATGGCCGCCGTCACCCAAAGAGCCGCCGCGGTAGTCAGGCCCTTCACCTGGTTGGCTCCCGTTACCATAATAGTGCCCGCACCCAAAAATCCGATGCCGCTGATAACCTGGGCCGCCAATCTGGCCGGATCGCCGCTCCCGCCGGATACATACTCGATGATATACTCATTGGTCACCATCACCATGGTCGCCCCGATACAGACCAGGGAAAATGTCTTCAATCCGGCGGGCCGCCCTTTAAGCCCTCTCTCAAACCCAATAATGCCACCGCAGACTGCGGCGCAGACCAGACGAATCAGCACAGAGCCCATAAAAGATTCCTCACTCATCTCCCCCAGCCCAAGCAGCAAATCCACCATACCTGCACCTCCTAACCACAATCATTCATGATATTACCGATATGCGGCTCGAGTTATACGGTTAATCCGCC
>URFM01000069.1 GCA_900547035.1 uncultured Clostridium sp.
TCTTGCCCGGCTTTGGCCGGATAAGAAGCATCGGATGTCCATCCGATGTGAAAATGAGGGCAAAAACATGCTTATAAGCAAGCTTAACGCCTGCTTTTGCCCTCATTTTCCCACCGTCCTGAACTGTTACAATTAAATAAAGAAAGGAATGGTTTCAATGAGAATCAGCGATAAAGAGCAATTTGCGCAGACGAATGTGTTTGGGCTGGGAAAAGAGAATTCTGCTTTTGCACAGTATTTTATTGGGAATTCCTACTTAAATCCCCTGACGGACCCTGCAAAATGCAGCCTGTTTCTGGCCAATGTAACATTTGAACCCGGCTGCCGCAACAACTGGCATATTCATCACGCAAAAAGCGGTGGCGGACAGCTTTTGATCTGCACCGCGGGAAGCGGCTGGTATCAGGAGGAAGGGAAAGAGGCCGTCAGCCTGGAGCCGGGAACGGTCATCACCATTCCGCCGGAGGTAAAGCACTGGCACGGAGCCAAGAAGGACAGCTGGTTTTCCCACATCGCAATCGAGGTGCCGGGAGAGGAGACCTCCAACGAGTGGCTGGAAGCGGTAGACGATGAAGCCTACGCCGCTCTGGAGCAGTAAAACATCAGATTTAAAATCAATGCCGCCATGGCAGCTGAGGAAGCTTTTCCTTCGGCCTGTCTGGCGGTATTTTTATAGGCATTTGGAGCCTGGCTGACAAAAGCTTAAGGGGATGGGGGAAGAGGGGCTTCGGAAAACTGCTATATACTTTGCTTACGCTTTATATTATAATGGCATTACAGCCGAGGTCTGCCCGGAGGTAAGGGCATAAAACAGCGGAGAAAATGAACATAACAGGGAAGGAAAGACAGATGAAATTGACGGAACAGAGATGTCCCGCCTGCAACGGGACCCTGAAAATCGATGAGAAGAATCCTCATGTGGCGGTATGCGAATACTGCAAGAGCAGGTATATCCTGGAGTGGGAGAATGGACTTGCTCCTATTGGCAACGGGAACGAACAGAAGGCGGGCCCAAAGGGAGCGGCTTCCCAGGGAAAAAACGGCCAGAAAAAGACCGGAAGACTGGCGCTGCTGGTTTGCTGCGCGGCTGCTCTGGCGGTATTGGCTGTCCTTCCATCCCTGCTGCGGCCCGATTCCGCCGAACAGACAACCCAGGGCTCTGTCTCCGCGGAGGCGGCGGACACGGGAGGGATGGGACAGGAGAATGTCCTGCCGGCAGGGATTCTGGCGGATTTCTGCCAGGAGGTCTTTGGACAGCCCGTTGAGGCAATCCCTCCGGACCGAATCCGGTCCATTCAGTGGCTGGAAGTGAAATCTACCATGGATTACCATGAAATCGGCTACAGCGTGGACAATCCCATGGAGGATTCCCAGGCCCAGCTGACCTGGGTGGAATTTGACCGGGATGCTTACGGCAGCATTTCCCTGGAGGGCCTGTCCGCATTTTCCGGCCTCAAAAAGCTTACGGTCAGCCGGTCTCTCCGGAGAGAGGACTTAAAAGGGCTGAAGCTTGAGAGCATCGGAGGGTACTTCGCAAGTCTGGAGGAGACAGCGGGGCTGGTGGAGAATCCCGAGGAGCTGAGGGAGGTCCGAACCACCGGAAGCCAGTTCAGCCTGCAGGGAATCGACAAGATGCCGAAGCTGGAATCCCTGTCCATCGATGGAGAACAGGTGGAGGAGATGAGGCTTCTGGTCCAGGCAGAGGCGCTGAAAAAGCTGTCCCTGGATCTTTACGACGGCTCTGCGGACTTTTCCGTGTTCAGCGCCCTGCCGGGGCTGGAGGAGCTTGCGGTCAGCTGCCAGAATCTGAAGGACATCAGTTCTGTCTCCAATATGGAGAACTTAAAGAGCCTGGAATTGGAGTATGGGACCTTTCTGGATTTGGAGCCCTTAAGGAGCTGCCAGAATCTGGAACGGCTGTGGCTGTTAAGCTGCGATGAGCTGAAGGATTTGTCCGTGGTGGAGACGCTGACGGGCTTAAGGGATTTGGGCCTGGAAGTGCCATACGGCTGCGGGGAGCCCAATCTGGGAGGATTGACTGAGTTGAAAAAGCTGTATCTGGGAAATTTCAGCCAGACGGGATTTTTGCAAAATCTCAGCGGCCTTGAAGAGCTGACCCTGGACGGCTGCCGGGTAGACGACGGAAGCGCCTTTGCCGGGCTGACCAGCCTGAAAACCCTGACCTGCACTTCGTTCGGACATTCGGAGATGGATTATTCCTTCGTGGCCTCCCTTCCGGCGCTGGAAACCCTGGATTTGGAGGGAATGGTCACTTACGGGGATATTTCCGGGATTTTCAATATGCCTTCCCTGAAATCCCTGGATATCAGCTATATGGAGTGTGAGATTGATTTTGACCGGATTCAGGAAAACCAGACCCTGGAGGAACTGTATATGGACAGCATGACCCTCTACGAAAATGTGAGTGTCAGCGGCTCCGGGGCCATTACCTATGTGGACTGGGATGAGGTGGATTTAAAGGAGCATCTGGATTTTCTGGGGAAACTTAAGGGGCTGAAGGTGCTGAGCATCCGGGAAAATGAGCTGACGGATTTGGGCTTTGTCTCTCCCATGACGGCCCTGACGGAAATTGATTTTGGGGATAATTACGTGACGGATTTAACGCCTCTGGCTCAGCTTCCTGCGCTGAAAGAGGTCAACTGCCAGGAGAATCCCATCTCCAATTATGAGGTTTTGGGGGATTCGGTGAAGATGGTGAGGGATTCTGTCTGAGACGGGAGAGAAGGGCGGGGGCTTTTGGGATTCCCAAAAACCCTTGCTTTTTCCATTGTTTAAAATTATAATTGTAGAATGACTACCGTTGTATTTTGATAGGAAAAGGTGACCATTTATGGCAAATGAGGCGACAAAAGAAAAACTGGATATTGAACTGGAGGCCCCGGCCAGCTTTACCAGTCCGGAGGCTTTGTACCAGGATCTGATTCAGACCATCCGCAGATACCATCCTTCGGATGATATTACCATGATTGAAAAGGCGTACAAGGTTGCCACAGAAGCCCATAAGGACCAGAAGCGCAAATCCGGGGAACCCTATATCATCCATCCTCTCTGCGTGGCGATTATCCTGGCGGATTTGGAGATGGATAAGGAGACCATTGAGGCGGGACTGCTCCACGATGTGGTGGAGGATACGGTGATGAGCCTGGACGATTTGACCAGGGAATTCGGCTCCGAGGTATCCTTTCTGGTTGACGGAGTGACAAAGCTGACCCAGTTAAACTGGGATAAAGATAAAGTAGAGATTCAGGCGGAGAACCTGCGGAAGATGTTCCTGGCTATGGCCAAGGACATCCGGGTAATCATCATCAAGCTGGCGGACCGGCTCCACAACATGCGCACGGGCCAGTTCTGGAAGCCGGAGAAGCAGAAGGAGAAGGCCAGGGAGACCATGGAAATCTACGCTCCCATCGCGGACCGTCTGGGTATTTCCAAAATCAAGATTGAGCTGGATGACCTTTCGCTAAAATTCCTCCAGCCGGAGGTTTACTACGACCTGGTGGAAAAAGTCCATCTGAAAAAGGACGCCAGGGAGGCATTTGTCCAGTCCATTGTGGATGAGGTAAAGAGCCACATGGAGGAGGCCGGCATCAAGGCCACCGTGGGAGGCCGGGTGAAGCATTTCTTCAGCATCTATAAAAAGATGGTGAAGCAGAACAAGACACTGGACCAGATTTACGACCTGTTTGCGGTGCGGATTATGGTGGAGACGGTGAAGGACTGCTACGCGGCACTGGGCGTCATCCATGAGATGTATAAGCCCATTCCGGGACGGTTCAAGGACTACATCGCCATGCCAAAGCCCAATATGTACCAGTCCCTCCACACGACCCTGATTGGCAACAACGGACAGCCTTTTGAGATTCAAATCCGGACCTACGAGATGCACCGCACGGCGGAATACGGAATCGCCGCTCACTGGAAGTACAAGGAGAGCGGAAGCGGAGCGGTGGCGGCCGGAAGCGAGGAGGAGAAGCTCAGCTGGCTGCGCCAAATCCTGGAGTGGCAGAGGGATACCGACGATTCCAAAGAGTTTTTGAACATGGTAAAAGGCGACCTGGACCTGTTTTCCGACAGCGTTTACTGCTTTACGCCTTCGGGAGATGTGAAAACCCTTCCCAGCGGCTCCACGCCCATCGATTTCGCCTACTCCATCCACAGCGCCGTTGGCAATAAGATGGTGGGCGCCAGAGTCAACGGGAAGCTGGTGAATATCGATTACATTATCCAGAACGGGGACCAGATTGAGATTATTACCTCCCAGAATTCCAAGGGACCCAGCCGGGACTGGCTGAATATCGTCAAGAGTACCCAGGCTAAGAACAAGATCAATCAGTGGTTCAAGACCGAGATGAAGGAGGAGAACATTGTCCGGGGCCGGGAAGTGATTGAGCGCTACTGCAAGGCCAAGGGCATCAACTGGACCGAAATCAACAAGCCGGAGTACATGGAAAAGGTCATGGCCCGGTACGCCTTTAAGGATTGGGATTCGGTGCTGGCCTCCGTAGGCCACGGCGGCCTGAAAGAGGGCCAGGTGGTCAACAAGATGCTGGAGGAGCGGGACAAGAAGCTGAAGCGGGAGATTACCGACGAGGATGTGCTGAACGGCATTGCGGACACCCAGGGTACCGCCACTTTGAACGCCAGGGCCGGACGGTCCAAGAGCGGGATTGTGGTAAAGGGAATCCACGATTTGGCGGTCCGCTTTTCACGCTGCTGCAGCCCCGTTCCGGGGGACGAGATTGTAGGCTTCGTCACCAGGGGCCGCGGAATCTCCATTCACAGGACGGACTGCATCAATATCCTGAACCTTCCGGAGGATGAGAGGAGCAGGCTGATTGACGCGGAGTGGCAGGTGCCGGAGGACGGGACCAGCGGCGAGCGGTATTCGACGGAAATCAGTATTTTTGCCAACAACCGCATCGGGATGTTCGCGGATATTTCAAAAGTTTTTACAGAGCGGCAGATTGATATTACATCCATGAACGTGCGCACCAGCAAACAGGGCAAGGCGACGATTATCATGACCTTCGACATACACGGCATGGAGGAGCTGAACCGCCTGATTGACAAAATCCGCCAGATTGAGGGCGTGCTGGATATTGAGCGCACCACTGGCTGAAACCGGAGAAGGAGGACCTTTGAGGATGAGCGATTTTCGGATTAAGACCTGCGTGCTGGGACCGGTCAGCACCAACTGTTATATCCTGTACCGCCAGGGCGGACGGGAGGCCGTGGTGGTGGACCCGGCGGACAACGGCGGATATATTGCCAACCAATGTAAGGAGCTGGGGGTAATCCCCAGCGCTGTGGTGCTGACCCACGGCCATTTTGACCATATTATGGCGGTGGAGGATTTGAAGCGGACCTTCCGGGCGGAGATTTATGGCTCGGCCAGGGAGGAGGAGCTGTTTTCCGATTCCTCCTTAAACCTTTCCAGAGACTGGATGGGGCGGGTGGTCAGCTTTCACGCGGACGTTACCCTGAGAGACGGACAGGAGATGGAGCTTCTGGGGATGAAGTGGAAGGCTCTGGAAACTCCGGGCCATACGGCCGGCTCCATGTGCTATTATATTGAGAAGGAAGGAATCCTTCTGTCGGGGGATACCCTGTTCTGCGAGTCCTACGGGAGAACGGACCTTCCGACCGGAAGCAGCGTTCAGATTGCGGATTCCATCCGGAACAAGCTGTTTTTGCTTCCCGACGATACCATGGTGTATCCGGGGCACGGAGAGCCGACTACCATTGGCCATGAGAAGCAGTACAATCCTCTGGCCTGATACAGGAGAATGAACATGATTGGATTATTAATACAGGGAAACATATTTGAGCAGGACATCAGAGAGCTTCTGATGTCCTTTTATCCGGGTGAGATTTACGCCCACGAGGTGAAGGAGGGCGTGGATTTTTATGTGGAAAGCCGTCTGGGAGAGGGGCAGGTCAGGCTTCTGGTGTGGGACCAGAAGGACATGAAGCCGGACCGGGAAATGAGGGGGCCGGAGAAAGACGGAAACCGGGAAGAGGACAGGGAGCAGACAGAGGCGGACGAGAAAGCACCGGCTGCCGGCTTTGCCCTGTCCATGGACCGCAGCCATCCGGCTGATTTGAGCGATCATCTGGAAGCGAAAAATGTAATCAAGCAGCTGTTTTACGAGATGCTCTGTGAGCGGACCGGCCGCACCCTGCCCTGGGGTTCCCTGACGGGAATTCGTCCGACCAAAATCGCCCTGACCCGCCTGGAGGAAGGCTGGAGCGAAGAACAAATCCGCAGCTATATGAAGGAAACCTACATGGCCAGCGATGAGAAAATCGACCTTTGCATCGAGATCGGGGCCAGGGAGAAGAAACTTCTGGCCCCGGTGGATTATGAGAAGGGATACAGCCTCTATGTGGGAATCCCATTCTGTCCTACCACCTGCCTGTATTGTTCATTTACCTCCTACCCGATCAGCAAGTGGAAGGGTAGAACGGGGCTGTATCTGGATGCCCTGTTTCGGGAACTGGAATACACAGCGCAAAAGATGAAGGGAAGGCCCCTGGATACCATTTACTTCGGGGGCGGCACCCCTACCTCCCTGGAGGCAGCGGATTTGGACCTTCTGCTGGGAAAAGTGGAGAACCTTTTCGACACGGAGCATGTGCTGGAGTTTACGGTGGAGGCGGGACGGCCGGACAGCATTACCAGGGAGAAGCTGCAGGTGCTCAAGGCTCACGGTATTAGCCGCATTTCCATTAATCCGCAGACCATGAACCAGAAGACCCTGGACCTCATCGGCCGCCGCCACACGGTGGATCAGGTGAAAGATACTTTTTACATGGCCAGAGAGCTGGGATTCGACAACATCAATATGGATTTGATTATGGGTCTGCCTCAGGAGGGAATCAGGGAGGTGGAGCATACGCTGGAGGAAGTCCGACGGATGGCTCCGGATTCTCTGACGGTGCATTCTCTTGCCATTAAGCGTGCTGCCAGACTGAATATGTTCAAGGAGGACTATAGTAATCTAACCATACAAAATACGCCGGAAATGATTGAGATGAGCATGAGGTGCGCCAGGGAAATGGGCATGGAGCCGTATTATCTCTACCGGCAGAAGAATATGGCGGGAAATTTTGAAAATGTGGGATATGCTCTTCCTGGAAAAGCCTGTCTGTATAATATCCTGATTATGGAGGAGATGCAGACCATCGCGGCCTGCGGTGCGGGAACCACTACCAAGGTGGTATTTCCTGCCGAGAACCGGAGAGAACGCTGCGAAAACGTAAAAGAAGTGGAGCAGTATGTGGTGCGGGTAGAGGAAATGATTGAGCGGAAGGAACGGATTCTGCGCTGAAGGCGGATTTGACATGGATTTTACCTGCTGCTGACAAAGGAATGATAGCCCTGCCATTTTTCCTGTGGTAAGCTTACAGATAAGAAGTGAAGCTGCGGGGGAGGACGTAAGGGTGGAGAAGAACGAACAAAAACGGGATGTGAAGAAGGAACGGGACAGATGGAACCAGGAGGAGCAGCCGAAAAATGGCGGAACCATGGCCATGGCAGGCATTTTCCTGGCAATCTGTACGCTGTTTGTGACAGGCCTTCTTCGGGGCCCTCTTTTGATTGCCGCCATTGGATTGACGGTAACTGCCTTAGTCCGAAGGGGAAAATTTCAGGGACTTGCGGTAGTGAGTCTGGTGATTTGCGCGTACTCACTGTTTTCCATGATTCAGCTGGCCATATTTCTCGGAGCCGCCGGCACAGCGGGAGGGGGATTTGGCTCAGGGTGGATGGACGCCCGAAAGGAGGGAGTTTCAGAAGAAGAAAGGCCAAGAGAGGAAGCGGCCCGGGGAGAGAACGAAGAGACGGAGATGGAGGAGACAACGGAGGCGGAGCGAAACCTGGAGGAGCATATTTCGCTTCAGGAAACAGTCCTTCCCAGACAGCTGCTGTTTTTGGGGACCAATGAAAATGATGTGACCGTCAGCGGGGAGATTTCCGTTATCTTCTACGATGAAGCAGGTCAAATGCTGTCGCTAGGGAACATGTATATCAATAACTGCCCCCCTGGAGGAAAGATTTACGATGGAGTTTACCTTCCCAGAGACAGGAATGGACAGAACGTGCCCTACGACCACTATGAAATTAATTTGCAGGTGGAGGAACGGTCGGAAGTGCCCGGATACGAGTATCTGGGGGACCAGCTGGTGATTACGGCCAATGTGGGAGTAAACGGCAATACCCTGGTGAAAGTGGAGAACCCCACAGGCCAGATGATTGACCAGGTGGAGCTGGTATGCCTTTACGATCAGCAGGGAGAAATCGTGGGATATGAAAGCGCTTATCTCTCCCGGTTGGAGGACCAGGGCGTTCTGGAGTTTCCGTTGCCTAGGGACGAGAATTATCAGGAGATTCCCTATGATGATTTTGAGATTGTGGTGGTGTCTACGGTGAGGTATGGGGTATAGGAGAATTCACCTGACATCTGCATATATTATGAAAATTCCTCAAACCTCTTGCAAAATCCCGAAACTCCATTAAAATAGAGATTAACGGTTCAGGGCGGCCGGACGGGGCCGCCTTTTTGACGGGCAGACCTGTCCGCCTGAAATGGCCGATGAGCAAAAGGAATGGAGTAAAATATGGCATTGAAGAAGAAGCCGGTTACCGGCATGAAGGACATACTCCCCAAAGAGATGCAGATTCGGGAGTATGTGATGAAACAGATTCGGGAAACCTATGAAAGCTTTGGCTTTTCCCAGATTGAGACTCCCTGTGTGGAGCATATCGAAAATCTCACCAGCAAGCAGGGAGGAGACAACGAGAAGCTGATTTTCAAGATTTTAAAGAGGGGAGAGAAGCTGAACCTGGAAACGGCCGCCTCAGAAGCAGATTTAACGGACAGTGGCCTGCGCTATGACCTGACGCTGCCCCTGTCCCGCTACTACGCCAACAACGCGGCCAATCTGCCAAGCCCCTTTAAGGCCCTGCAGATGGGAAGCGTCTGGAGAGCGGACCGCCCGCAGAAGGGACGTTTTCGCCAGTTCGTCCAGTGCGACATTGATATTTTAGGAGACTCCACCAGCCTGGCGGAGATTGAATTGATTCTGGCTACCACCACGGCTCTGGGAAAGATTTGCCCACGCAACGCCTTCACCGTCCGGATTAACGACCGGGAGATTCTGAAAGGGATGGCGAAGCACTGCGGCTTTGAGGAGGAGTCCGTGGACCAGGTGTTCATCACTCTGGACAAGATGGACAAGATTGGCCCCGAGGGAGTTCAGAAGGAACTTCTGGAGGCAGGCCACGAGGCCCAGGCGGTGGAACGCTATCTGGACCTTTTGAACAGAGCCGGCAAGGATGCGGACAGTGTCCGCGAGCTGGGAGCGGAGCTGGCAGATGTGATGCCGGAGTCCGTCAGCCAGAATCTGGCCCACATTATGGAGACCGTAAAGGAAGTAGCTCAGGCCGACTTTAAGCTGGAGTTCGATCCCACTCTGGTGCGGGGCATGTCCTACTATACCGGCACCATTTTTGAGATTTCCATGGAGGGATTCGGCGGTTCCGTGGCAGGCGGCGGCCGCTATGACAAGATGATTGGAAAATTCACCGGCATGGAAACGCCGGCCTGCGGATTTTCCATCGGCTTTGAGCGCATTGTAACCATCCTTCTGGACAATGGCTATGAGGTCCCCGGCGCTGCCGAGAAGAAGGCTTACCTCTTCGAAAAGGGCGTGGATGCCGCCACTCTGGCAGGCGTAATCCGTTCCGCCATGGAGGAGCGGAAGAAAGGGGTCCAGGTGCTGGTAGCCCAGATGAACAAGAATAAGAAATTCCAGAAGGAGCAGCTTGGAAAAGAAGGCTATACGGAATTTCTGGAATTTTACCGGGAAGATTTGAAAAGATAAAGGAGAACAATCGTCATGGCAGAATCAATGGTTGGGATGAAGCGGTCCCACAGATGTACGGAAGTAACCACAGCGCAGATTGGTCAGGAAGTGACCGTTATGGGCTGGGTTCAGAAGAGCAGGAACAAGGGCGGGATTATTTTCGTGGACCTTCGGGACCGTTCCGGCATCCTGCAGATTATATTTGAGGAAAATGACTGCGGAGCGGAGAACTTCGCCAAGGCGGAGAAGCTGAGGAGCGAGTTCGTCATCGCGGTAAAGGGAAAGGTGGAGGCCCGGTCTGGAGCAGTGAACCAGAACCTGACTACCGGCGACATCGAGGTGCGTGCCAAAGAACTGCGGATTCTCTCCGAATCCGAGACGCCGCCCTTCCCCATTGAGGAAAACAGCAAGACCAAGGAGGAACTGCGGTTAAAATACCGTTTCCTGGATTTGAGAAGACCGGACCTTCAGAGGAATCTGATGACCAGAAGCCAGGTAGCGATTCTGACCAGAAAGTTTTTGGCGGACGAGGGATTTCTGGAGATTGAGACCCCTACCTTGATTAAGAGCACCCCCGAGGGAGCCAGGGACTATCTGGTGCCCAGCCGCGTTCATCCCGGTTCTTTCTACGCTCTGCCTCAGTCCCCTCAGCTGTTAAAGCAGCTGCTGATGTGCTCCGGCTATGACCGGTATTTCCAGCTGGCCCGCTGCTACCGGGACGAGGATTTGAGAGCGGACCGTCAGCCGGAGTTCACCCAGATTGACATGGAGCTGTCTTTCGTGGATGTGGACGACGTGCTGGACGTAAACGAGCGCCTGCTGCAGAAGCTGTTTAAGGAAATCTGCGGCTTTGAAATCCAGCTTCCCATTCAGAGGATGACCTGGAGAGAGGCCATGGACCGCTTTGGTTCCGACAAGCCGGATTTGCGCTTTGGCATGGAGCTTCACAATGTTTCCGAGGTTGTGAAGGGCTGCGAGTTCGCCGTATTTAAGAACGCGCTGGAAAACGGCGGCTCTGTCCGGGGAATCAACGCCGAGGGGCAGGGACATATGCCCAGAAAGAAAATCGACGCTCTGGTGGAGTACGCCAAGGGCTTCGGAGCCAAGGGATTGGCTTATGTTGCGATTAACGAGGACGGTACCTTCAAATCTTCCTTTGCCAAGTTCATGAAGGAGGAGGAGATGAACGCCCTGGTGGCCGCCATGGACGGAAAGCCGGGAGATTTGCTGCTCTTTGCCGCTGACAAGGATAAGGTGGTGTTTGACGTTCTGGGCAACCTGCGCCTGGAACTGGCCAGACAGCTGGACCTTTTAAAGAAGGACGACTTCAAATTCCTGTGGGTAACGGAGTTCCCGCTTTTGGAATATTCCGAGGAGGAGAACCGCTTTGTGGCCATGCATCATCCCTTCACCATGCCCATGGATGAGGATTTGCAGTACCTGGACAGCGACCCGGGACGGGTGCGGGCCAAGGCCTACGACATTGTGCTCAACGGCGTGGAGATGGGCGGAGGTTCTGTCCGTATCCATCAGAGCGATATCCAGTCCAAGATGTTTGAGGTGCTGGGCTTTACGCCGGAACGGGCGGGAGAACAGTTTGGATTCCTGCTGGAAGCCTTCAAATATGGCGTTCCCCCTCACGCAGGACTTGCCTACGGCATGGACCGCATGGTGATGCTGATGGTTGGTGCGGACAGCATCCGCGACGTCATCGCCTTCCCCAAGATTAAGGACGCCTCCTGCCTGATGATGGAAGCTCCCTCCGAGGTAGACCCCAAGCAGCTGGAGGAGCTGGGGATTGAGATAGCTCAGAAAAAAGAAGATTAAACCCTCATTGTGCAAAGTACCTGGATCGGTTTTAACCGGTCCGGTACTTTGCGCTTTTAATATTTGAAGCAGCTGTCCGGGCGTCTCTGAATAATTGGCGGTTTGAGATTAAGGATGTAGGTTCTTCCTTGTAATCTGCCTCATGTAATGGTATGATAAAACCAGAAACTGGCAGGAAAAGCCAAACGAAGGAGGTTAGCTTATGATCAATGCTGCTGGCCGGGAGATTCCCGATCATCTGCTAAAAGAGTATGGAAAGACCGGATACCAGGGAATGATTTTTCGTGATGATGCGTCCTATAAGAAGGCGGCCCCCACAGTGAGGGCGGCAGTGGATCCTTCCAGGGACAAGCAGGTGGCATCTATCCATGAAGCTTTGGTGAAATGTGGAATCCGGGATGGCATGGTTCTGTCTTTTCACCATCATTTCCGGGACGGAGACTACATTGTGAATATGGTGATGGAAGAAGTAGCCCGGATGGGAATTCGTGACATTACGATCTGTGCCAGCTCTCTGGGAGCGGCGCACGATCCGGTAGCCCGGATGATTGAGGAGGGAATTGTTACCGGAATCCAATCCTCCGGAGTTCGTGGGAAGATTGGTGAAGCGATTTCTTATGGGAAACTGAAAACCCCTGCGATAATTCGTTCTCACGGCGGCAGAGTCCGAGCGATAGAAGAGGGGGACGTTCACATCGATATTGCCTTTATCGGAGCTCCCACCAGCGATGTATGCGGCAACGCCAGAGGAGTAGGAGGGAAGAGCGACTGTGGCGTTCTGTCCTATTCTATGGTGGACGCTCAGTATGCCGACCGGGTAGTAGTGATTACCGATTGCCTGGTTCCGTTTCCGAACCTTCCGGCAAGCATTTCTATGGTGGATGTGGACTATGTATGCGTGGTGGACCAGATTGGAAATCCTGCTAAAATTGTCAGCAATGTAGTTCGGCTTACAAAGGATGTTCGGGAGCTGATGATGGCGGAGTATTGCGCGAAAATCATGGCGGAGTCTCCATTTTTCAAAGAGGGCTTCTCCTTTCAGACCGGGGGCGGAGGCGCTTCTCTGGCTGTGAATATGTTTTTAAGAACAATTCTGAAGGAGCGGGGAATTACCATGGGCTTTGCGATTGGAGGAATTACCCAGCCAATGTGCGAGCTGCTGGACGAGGGATTGGTGAAGTGCGTAGTGGATGCCCAGGCATTTGACCAGGCTTCTATTGAATCCATCAAAAATAACCCACGCCATTTTGAGATTTCCACCTCTGAGTATGCCAATCCTATGAATAAGGGGGCGTATGTCAATAAGCTGGATTTTGTGATTCTGGGCGCTTTGGAAGTGGATGTGGATTTTAACTGCAATGTGGTAGTGGGATCAGACGGCATTGTGAGAGGTGCTCCGGGCGGCCATCCGGACACTGCGGCCGGTTCCAAATGTTCTATTATTGTAGCTCCGCTGGTAAGAGGGAGAATCCCCACGATCTGCACCCGCTGTACCTCGGTTACTACTGCTGGAGAGGCTATCGACATTGTAGTGACAGATTATGGTATTGCCATTAATCCCAGAAGAAAGGATCTGGTGGAGGCATATCGGGGTTCTAAGCTTCCGATCCGAACCATTGAGGAACTGAGGGATGCGGCTTACGCAATTACCGGAGTTCCGGATCCCATCGAGTTTGAGGACCGAATCGTGGGTATTATTGAGAGCAGGGATGGAACGATTATGGATGTAGTGAGGAAAATTAAGGAATAATATAATGCCAGAGGTAAAAGATCGAAAAAAGATCCTTTGACGCCTTTATCATAATATTTAAGAAAGGAAGAAGAATAATGAGTGAGAGTGGAAAAAATGCTGTAGCAGAGAAGGTAAAAGAGCTGATTGCTGCTCCTACTTGCTGTAAAGAAGCAAAGGAAGCGGGGCAGAACTGGCTGGCTGCCATTGGCACAGAAGGAGAGGCGGAAGCGGCAAAAAGGCTGATTGCGGAGCTGGAGGCGGATATTGTGACCGTTGACGGATTAATCGCCTTTGCAGGTTCTGAAGCAGGAGAGAAGGTATTCGGTACTGAGAAGGCCAAAGAGGTAGCAGCTCATGTGGAAGAAATTAAAGCGGCGGGAGCTAAATATTGTGATTGCCCGGCGTGCGCGGCGGTAGAGGCAATTTTGGAGAAAAAGGATCAGATTTTGTAATACGCAATAAAGAAAGAAAAAGAGGTGCGCGTTATGAGTCAATGGCACAGCAAGACAACGAAAGAAGTGCTGGATCAGCTAAATGTCACTGTCCAGGACGGCTTGACAGACAGCGAGGCGAAAAAGCGTCTGGATCAGTACGGACCCAATGAATTGAAAAGTGCGGAGAGGGAAAGTCTTTTTATGCGTTTCCTGGATCAGATGAAGGATCCCATGATCATTGTTCTTTTGATCGCGGCAGTTCTCTCTTTTGTTTCCAGCGGATTTACGGACTGGGTGGATTCTGTGATTATACTGCTGATTGTAATCGTCAACGCAGTAATTTCCATTTCCCAGGAGGACAACGCGGAGAAGGCCCTGGAGGCCCTTCGGAAAATGTCGGCTCCGCTGGCAAAGGTTATCCGAAATGGTTCTATGACCAGGGTAGAAACCAATCTTCTGGTTCCCGGCGATATTATTGTTTTGGAGGCCGGTGACCTGGTTCCGGCAGATGCCAGAATTTTGGAATGCGCTAATTTGAAAGCGGATGAGGCGGCTATGACCGGTGAGTCCGTACCGGTAACCAAAAGCGCTCTGGACAGCCTTCCGGAGGACACAGCTCTGGGGGACCGGAAAAATATGGTAATTTCCTCCACTGTAATTACCAATGGGCGAGCTACCTGTGTGGTTACTTCCACCGGTATGGAGACGGAGGTTGGACAGATTGCGGGCATGCTGATGAACGAGGAGGATTCCGAGACTCCTCTTCAGAAGAAGATGGCGGAGATTTCCAAGGTTCTTTCCGTTATCTGCCTTGGCGTCTGCGTGGTCATGTTTTTTGTAGGACTGCTCTACCAGAGACCTATTCTTGAAATCTTTATGTCTGCCGTGGCCCTGGCTGTAGCCGCTATCCCCGAGGGACTTGCGGCGGTTGTAACCATCGTGCTGGCCCTGGGCGTGCAGCGGATGGTAAAGCGCAACGCGATTGTAAAGAAGCTTCCCGCCGTGGAAACCCTGGGATGCGCTTCTGTCATTTGTTCCGATAAGACCGGAACCTTGACCCAGAACAAGATGACCGTAGTAGATGTGTGGACCATGCGGGACGGGGAACGTTCCCTGGCTCTGACCATCGGCGCTCTGTGCAACGATACGGTTCTGACCTATGGGGAGGACGGTGCGCCCAAGACAGCGGGAGATCCCACTGAGACGGCGTTCGTGGACATTGCCTGCAAGGAAGGCATCGACAAAAATGAACTGGAAAAGACTATGCCCCGGGAGGCGGAACTTCCCTTTGACTCCGAGCGTAAGATGATGAGCACCATTCATCCTCTGGCAGAGGGCGGATATCGGGTAATGGTAAAGGGTGCGCCTGACGTATTGCTGGGCCGCTGCATTGTTTCCAAGGAAGAGGCCAACAACGCCTTGAGTCATAACGGAGAAATGGCAGGCCGCGCCCTCCGCGTTCTGGGAGTGGCTTACAAGGATATTCCCTCTATACCTGCAGAGCTTACCAGCGAGGGGGTGGAGAACGGCCTGACCTTTGTAGGCCTGATTGGAATGATTGACCCGCCGAGACTGGAAGTAAAGCAGGCCGTAGCCGAGTGCTACAGCGCAGGAATACGCCCGGTAATGATTACCGGTGACCACAAGCTGACCGCAGTGGCAATTGCCAAGGAACTGGATATTTTCCGGGACGGCGATTTGGCTATGACCGGCGAGGAACTGGACGCCATAAGCCAGGACGACTTAAACCAGAAGGTGGACCAGTATTCCGTATTTGCCAGAGTGTCACCGGAGCACAAGATGCGTATTGTAAAGGCATGGCAGTTTAAGGGCAAGGTAGTGGCCATGACCGGCGACGGCGTAAACGACGCGCCTGCGCTGAAGGTAGCGGATATCGGCTGCGCTATGGGTATTACGGGAACGGATGTAGCCAAGGGCGCCGCAGATATGATTTTGACGGATGACAACTTCTCCACCATTGTTCACGCGGTGGAGCAGGGGCGGGGAATTTACTCCAATATCAAGAAGTCCATTCAGTACCTGCTTTCCTGTAACATCGGTGAGATTATTACCATCTTTATTGCAACTGCGTTGAACTTCCATCAGATGCCTCTGATCCCCATTCAGCTTTTGTGGCTGAATCTGGTGACAGACTCCCTTCCCGCTCTGGCCCTGGGCATGGAGCCGGTGGAAGAAGGTATCATGAAGGAGAAGCCCAGAGACCCCAAGGACAGCATCTTTGCTCACGGATTCGCTGTGAGTATGGTGTTTTACGGCGTGCTGGTAGGAGCTGTGACCCTGGCGGCCTATATGCTGGGTGAGTATGTTCTCTCCGATCCGGATACCGCAGACGGCGTTGCCTGCACCATGTCCTTCGCCACCCTGGTGTTCTGTGAACTGACCCGGGCCTTTGCAGTAAGAAGCGAGCATCACTCGATCTTTAAGATTGGCATATTCAGCAACTCCATGATGAACAAGGCTTTTGCCGTAGGATTGATTCTGCAGCTGGCTGTTCTTCTGATTCCGCCTCTTCAGGGAATTTTCGGAGTTATGAATCTGAACGTTACGGAGTGGGCAGTTGTGATCGCTCTGGCTCTGGTTCCATTGATTGTCAGCGAGATTTTCAAGGCTGTGAAGAGAGCGTAAGCGCTTTGTAAAAAATCGGTTAAAACGGATCTACAAATAAAAGGGTCCCGCCGGAATCTTCCGGCGGGATTTTTTGTGGATGGAGCAAATCATTCCTCGCGGGACTAGATTAAAATAAGGAAATAATCCTGCGCGGACATTCATGAATCTCTATACATAACAAAAAAGAGAATCCCTCGCAAAAACAAGGAATTCTCTTCTTTTCTGCCGTAGACCGGAATCGAACCGGTACGGGTATCACTACCCACGGGATTTTAAGTCCCGGG
>URFM01000070.1 GCA_900547035.1 uncultured Clostridium sp.
TGGATGTACCGGAAGGCTATAAGCTGGTTGTAACTGGCGATGCGTTTGTAAACGACTTTGTCGGAAAGACCACCGAGCTGAAGGTAGTAAGAGATGGAGCGGCTATCATTAATGTTACCTTCACAGACGCCCAGGGCAATAATGTAGGAGGAGGAGACTACTTCGTAGATGAAGACGGAGATGGAATCTTCAACTACTCCGAGCTGGATGTACCGGAAGGCTATAAGCTGGTTGTAACTGGCGATGCGTTTGTAAACGATTTTGTCGGAAAGACCACCGAGCTGAAGGTAGTAAGAGACGGAGCGGCTATCATTAATGCACAGTTTGTAGACGAGGACGGCAATGTAATTGCGGGAGGAGACTACTTCGTAGATGAGGACGGAGACGGAATCTTCAATTACAGCGAACTGGCAGAGTACGTACCGGAAGGCTACACCATGCAGACTCTTGGAGATGCGTTTGTAGCAGAAGGCACTTTCATAATCAATATCAGCAAGGACAATGAGGAGCCTGAGACGAAGAACGTTACCATTACCTATGTAGATGAAAATGGTAAGATCGTAGGTACGCAGACCATAGAAGTTCCTGCTGGCGACAATAATATCAATACCAGCAAGCTTACGGTACCGGAAGGCTTTGAACTGGTATGGACCGGAGACTTGGCAATTGAGGATGGCGCGGTAACCGTAGAGGTGAAGGCGACTGAGAATCCGGACAACCCCGACAATCCCGATCCTGAGGATCCCGATAACCCCGATAATCCCGATCCTGAAGATCCCGATAACCCTGACAATCCGGACAACCCCGATCCTGACCAGCCCGACAACCCGAATCAGGGCGGCAGCGGCTCTGGTTCCAGCGGCGGTTCCTCCGGCGGTTCCGGCGGCGGCTCCGGCGGCGGCTCTGGCTCCGCCACAGGTTCTCATGCGCTGAAGAGCGGCGAGTGGATTTTGGATGACATCGGCTGGTGGTATCAATATTCTGACAGTACCTATGCAAAAGCTGGTTGGTATTCTCTGGTTTGGAGAGGAAATACAGATTGGTACTACTTCAACGAAGCTGGCTACCTGATTTCCGGCTGGTTTGAGCAGAACGGCAATCGTTACTTCCTCCATGATGTACATGACGGTACCTTCGGAAGAATGTACACTGGATGGAATCAAGTGGAAGGTCAGTGGTATTTCTTCAATGACAATGCTGACAACGGCACAGTAGGAGCTCTGGTAGAAGGAGCGCAGGTACCTGCGGAGCTGCTGAATCAGTAAAGCAGTAAACTTGAATTTGCAGCATGAATATGCGGGCCCGTTTATCAAAATTTTGATAGGCGGGCCTGTTTTTTCACCGCAATTGAATTGACGGAGGGGCGGTTAGGAGAAAAAGATGAAAAAAATTGATTTGACGGGGCAGAAGTTTGGAATGCTGACGGTAATTGGGCCGGCAGAGCAGAAAAACAGAAAATACACCTGTTGGATTTGCCAGTGTGAATGCGGCAGACAAACCATAGTGGACGGCAGCCACTTGAAAAGCGGACATACCAAAAGCTGCGGCTGCTACCGCAGGCAGGCACCGCGTAAGATGGCTCTGGATTTAACGGGTAAACGGTTTGGGCGATTACTGGTGTTGGGGCCAGATGAAAACAATAATAGCGGATATTGGAAATGTAAATGTGATTGTGGAAAAATAGTTTTCCGCAGTAAAGAGAATTTGTGCTCCGGCAGTACGCAGAGCTGCGGTTGTCTCCAAAGGGAGACTAAAAAACAGGACATTAAAAAATCCATTCATTTCGTAGAAGGAACCTGTATTGAACGGATTGCTTCCAGAAAGGAAGCATCGAATAATACCAGCGGACACAGAGGTGTATATAGACTGGGGGAAAACAGCTGGCGCGCTTGTATTGGATTCCAGGGAAAGCTTTATCACCTGGGAACGTATCGCGAGTATGAGCAGGCGGTTAAAGCGAGGGAGGAAGCAGAGAAAAATCTATATGACAAATTTTTGGAGACATATTACAAGAAAAAATATCAGAATGCTTCGGAATGAAGAAAAAGGACAGGGGATCATTGCCCCTGTTTTTTATTTAGTTTGTATTATTTTATAAAATTTTAATACTTTTGTTAAAGTTTTCTTAGGTGCCAATGGCATAATTTTTAAAAAGTCATAAAATGGAAGTTTTTTAGGGGGAAATATGACGATAAAAGGAAAAATTCGATTGTCTAATATTTTGATGGTATTGGTTCCTATTGCGGTGGTGTTTGTGGCAGTAACCGCTTTTCGAAAGTCCTCTTTCGGAGATTACTGGTATTTTTTAGAGCAGATGTACCAGGACGAAAATGGAATCCAGTCCGCACAAAGTTTAATTTATACCTACCAGCAGGAGCTTTGGGAGAATAACTGGGGCCAGAGGAAAACGAATCAGGAAACAAAAACGGGAACGGAAGAAGGCAGCTGCGGGCAGGGACAGCTGCGCCAGAGCAGCACGATGCATCACCTGGAGCAGAAACTGGATAGGATGGGCTACCATATTCTGGTCAAGAAAAATGGAACGGCTCTCTATTCCAACCTGTCCGACGAAGATTTGAACATCGCCAGTAATACCGCGGGGGACGCTCTGTGGACTGCGAAGATGCTGACCATCAGCCAGGACAATGTGTCGGTGATTAAAAATACGTTTTTTCACGACGAGAAAGAGTTTTCCATCATTGCGGTGAATACAGGGCAGAGCCAGGGGCAGGTGGAGTCCTATCTGAGAAATTATATTTTCAAATATATGCTGTTTTTATTCATTTTATTTTTTCTGATTACCCTGGTAGTGAACTGGATTCTTTCCTGGTGGCTTTCCAGGAGCGTTCTGATTCCGCTTGGAAAGCTGCGTCAGGGAGCCAGGAGAATCCGGGAAGGGGATTTGGATACCCCGGCTGACTGCGGGGGACAGGACGAATTCGGTGAGGTGTGCCGGGATTTCGAGGAGATGCGGATGGTGCTGAAAAAATCGGTGGAGCAGCGCCTGGAAAATGAACAGAAGCGCAGGGAAATGATTAACGGCGTCTCCCATGACCTTCGGACTCCCCTTACCTCCATTGGCGGATATGTGGACGGTTTGTTGGAAGGGATTGCGGACACGCCTCAAAAAAGAGAACGGTATCTGAAAGCGATCAAAACCAGAACCAGGGACCTGGAACGGCTGGTGGACAGTCTGTCGGAATACAGCCGTCTGGACAGCGGGCAGATGAAATACGATTTGAAACAAGGGGACTTAAAAGAATTTGTGGTCCGGTATCTGGAGGCTAACCAGGAGGAGGCGGGGCGCAGTCGTGTTTCCATTAAGCTGGAGGCCCGGGAAGAGCGGTATCCTTTAAAATATGACCGGGAAGAAATGAAACGGGTTCTGGACAACCTTTTCACCAACACAGTCCGCTATCGGCAGAGCCCTGCCTCTCAGGTGCTAATCCGGATAGAAAACCGCAGGAAGGAAGGCGTTCTCCGGATGGAGGTTAAAGACGATGGGCCCGGAGTACCTCAGGAGAGTTTGCCGCGGATTTTCGATACCTTTTACCGGACGGATTCCGCCAGGAGCCAGGCGGGAAGAGGAAGCGGCATCGGCCTGGCGGTGGTCCGGGAGATTGTCACAGGACATGGGGGACGGGTATGGGCGGAAAACGACGGCGGTTTAAAGATTATCATGGAGTTTCCTTGCGATGACCAGAAGGAGAAAGGAGAGCGGTCATGAAACGAATTTTGATTATTGAAGACGATGAACTGATTGCGGAGCTGGAGAGGGATTATCTGGAAGCAGGCGGATTTGAGGTGGAGATGGAGCTGGATGGAAGGGAAGGACTGAAAAAGGCTCTTACGGGAGAGTATGACGCCATGATTCTGGATTTGATGCTGCCGGGAATCAACGGATTTGAAATCTGCCGGAAAGTGCGGGAGAAGCTGAACCTTCCTGTGATTATGGTAACTGCCCGGAAGGAGGATATTGACAAAATCCGGGGACTCGGACTGGGAGCGGACGATTATATGGTAAAGCCCTTCAGCCCGGCGGAGATGGTAGCTCGGGTACGGTCCCATATCCGGATTCATGAGCAGCTTTTGGGAGAGCGGGAGGCCAAGGAACGGGCAATTCAAATTCGTGATTTGGAAATTTTTCCCCAGGAACGTAGGGTGTACCGCAAGCAGAGAGAGGTTTCCCTGACCAATAAGGAATTTGAGCTTCTTCTATTCTTGATAGAAAATCCTAATATCGTGTTTTCCAAGGATACCTTGTTTGACCGAATCTGGGGACTGGATTCCTCCGGGACGACGGCTACGGTTACGGTTCATATTAACCGGCTGCGGGAGAAACTGGAGTCAGATCCATCCAATCCGAAAATGATCGAAACCATTTGGGGAGCAGGATACCGGCTGAGAATTGATTAACGGGGAGAATGTATGAAAATATTCGCGTGGCTGCTGATGATGGCCCTTACCTGGTATCTGGCGGGACTATACCAGATTAGCGCCCTGGGACTTTTCAGACGGATCAAGCGGACCAGCAGAAGGAAATACCTGACGGCTTTACCGGAAGGAAGAGGCAGGCTGTTTCCGGACCCAATGGGGACGGGAGTTACAGTGCGCTATGAGGAGACGCCCAGGCAGCAGACAGATTTAAATGGAACCCAGATGGACCGGATTGATTCTTACCGGGATGGAGATACGCTGAAAAGTATTCACTGGAAGCTGAGTGTCCGGTATGATGAACTGATGGTTAAACGGTATCAGGCAGATTCCGGAAGCTGTGCCGCCCTGATTCTCCGGAGTGATTTCTGGGATAAGGCGGGAATGGAGCAGATCAACCGTTTTCTGGAAGAAGAGGCTGCTCTGATCCGGGGACTTTTGGAGGATTCCTGGCAGTTCAGGCTTTTGTGGAAATCAGAGGAAGAAGGCAGGTGGGTGTCTCATCCTATGGAGAGCCGGGAGGACTATCAAGGGGGACTGGAGCAGCTGATGAAGGAACTGGCGTCTCGCAGAAAGAAAATAGAAAGAAAGGGGCAGGGAACAGAAGAGATTCTGAGAGAGCTGCCCCTGGAAGAAGGAGAGATTCCTATTTGGCTGGATTTGGAAGGGCAGCTTTATATGGATGGGATTCCGGTTGATTTTACGGAATGCTGGGAGGAAACGGAATGAGACAGCGGCGGTCAGAGCTGATTTTATATGGCTACTATGTATGTCTGGCAATGACGGTGAACTTGATTTTAGCTAAATTGTAGAACTGGGGGTTTTCCAGGAGAGAGCTTGCCTTATACTTGCTGTTGTTTTGCGGCTGCCTGTGGATCTGCCGGATTTTTGGAAAAGGCGTATGGATTCCCGTATGGACGGCAGTATGGGGAGTCTGTCTGGCAGGCCGATTTGTTTTTCATTTTTCCTGGATGTGTGCGGCAGTTTCTTTCTTTACAGCCAGTCTGTGCTATTTTATGGAAATTGAAATGAAGATGGGGGGCTGGATACTTTTGTTCATGGTAGCCGGTCTTTGTGTGGGCCGTTTCTTGGGAATAGAGCTGGAGGGAGGGGAATTTATTTGCCTGTTTTTGAATTATGTAGGCAGCCGGGTGTACCGCGCATCGGAGCCTGAAAGCCAGAGAGAAGTCCAAAACGAAGACCAGAACGAAAGCAGGGTCAGAGAGATGGGGTTGGCCCTTGGTCTGGTCTGTTTCGGCGCTTCTCTTTGGGTTGCGGGAAGTATACCTCAGCAGTATCTGAAGGAGCTGATGAACATTCCGGTCCGGCTTCAGCAGCAAATCCGCCAGGAGCTGGCCGGGAACGGCCTGATTCCCAGAGATGCGGGGATCATCAGCCGGGACAATCTGCTGCCTACAGGTCAGGAACGGCTGGAGGTGACCGTCCAGCAGATTCCGGAGGAACCCATATACCTGAAAAATTATACGGCAGGAGATTATCTGGGAAACCGCTGGGAGGCCGCCGATGAAATGGATTTCTATGAATGGCTTCGCGGTCAGGATAAGTTCGGCAGCCCTATGTATTACTATGCGATCTATCCCGATTGGTTTGAACGGCGTCAGTATGAATCTGTCAGCTACCGTCAGTGGGAGGATTGGGTAAATGAAAGAGGACCTGGCTGGGACCTTAAAATCGAGAGGGAATACCGCAGCTGGTCCGGCGTACAGCGGATGCTGATACGGGAAGGGGTACTGTCAGCATTTTGCTACGGCGACTGTTCTTTTGTACCGGCTGTATGGCATACCGGCCCGTTACGCTGCCGGATACGCGGTTCCGCCGGAGGAATTTTCTCCTCAGGAGGACGGAAGTTTCCGGGCAGTACTGACAGACGGACAGGCCCACGCTTGGGCGGAAATTTATGTGGACGAAGCCGGCTGGATTCCTGTAGAGATGACTCCGCCGGCAGAGGAGACACGGCAGACAGAGATGATGGCCCTGGGAGATGATCAGGAGGCATTACAGGCGGGGCAGGAAATGAATGGAACGGATATTTTAGAAAACGAACCGGGAGAGAACGCAGGCGATGAAAATCTGCAACAGGAGTGGGAGGACGTGTATGAGAGCGGGCAGGCGGCGGGAGAAAATACATGGGGTTTTCCAGGAGAAAACAGGAAAGGAAATTTCAATCCAATACAGGGAGTGTTGCTGTCTGCAGCGGCTTTGACAGGGGTCTGCCTTGGCGGATGGATGTTCCGGAAAAAGCGCCGGGAAGGCGCTTTGGAGCTGTGGAGAAGGGCTCAGGTGCTGGCGGGAATGAACGGGACGGATTTGAAGGAGACGGAGATTTTTTGGATGGAACAGCTGCGAAAGGCGGCTATGAAGGAGCAGTTCGGCCCGGCAGGGCTGTCAAAAGAGGAAATATCCAGTTCCCGCAGGCTCTATGAGCAGCTGAAGCGGAGCATGATTCGGAGATTCAATATTTGGAAAGGCATGTAGAAGACAGAGAGAAGGAGCGAACCATGGACAGATACAGAGAACAGGCCCGGGAGATTCTGAATACGGTCAATCAGGTCATTTACGGCAAGGAGGAGCTGACGGAGAAGATTTTGACGGCCATGCTGGCAGGGGGACATGTTTTGCTGGAGGATGTGCCGGGAGTGGGAAAGACCACCCTGGCCCTGGCTTTTTCCGGAGCCATGGGGCTGTCCTGGAGACGGGTGCAGTTTACGCCGGATGTGATGCCCTCGGACCTGACGGGATTTTCCATCTACCGAAAAGACCAGGAGGCCTTTGTGTATCAGCCAGGAGCGGTGTTCTGCAACCTGCTTTTGGCGGACGAGATTAACCGGACTTCCCCCAAAACCCAGTCGGCTCTTTTGGAGGTGATGGAGGAGGGGCAGGTTACGGTGGATGGGGTCAGCCGCCAGGTACCCCGGCCATTTCTGGTGATTGCCACCCAGAACCCTTACGGCGCCGCGGGGACCTATGCCCTTCCGTCAGCCCAGGCGGACCGGTTTATGGCCTGTCTGTCCATGGGCTATCCGGAATTTGAGGATGAGGTCCGCCTGGCCATGGGAAAGGAGGAGCCGCGCAGGCAGCAGATTCCCGCAGTCTGCAGCGGGGAGGATTTTCTGAATATGCAGGGAGAAAGCCAGGAAGTATTTATCCATGAACGGATTTGCGATTATATCGTTTCCCTGGTGTCGGCCACCAGAAACCATGAAGCCCTGAGCCTTGGAGCCAGCCCCAGAGGAACCATTGCCCTGGCACGGATGGCGAAGGCGGCGGCCTGGATTCAGGGAGAAGAGTTTGTCACGCCCGAACAGGTCCAGGAGCTTTTTGTGGATGTGATGCGGCACCGGATTGTGCCAAAGAGCAGATATTCGGTGGGGGAGAGGGGAAAGGAAGAAATTTTAAGGGGGATTTTGGAAAAGGTCCCGGCGCCTTTGGAGCGCAGAGGACCGGGAAGACAGGGACGGTGAAATCATGAACTTTGGAGAGCAGAAGATTAAGGCCCATCTGAGGGAAATGGAATCCCTTGGCGGAAAATACAGAAGGAGGATGCTCCACCAGATTTGCCTGCTGGGCGTCCTGGTTTTGGTTTGGGCGGCTGCTGCGGGGATTGCCGCGGGAGCGGGGATGATAAAGGGAATCATTGACCTGGCTCCCCAGGTTTCCCTTGCGGACCTTGAACCCCAGGGCTTTGCCACGCAGATTTACGATTCACAGGGTAATCTGACGGAAACCCTGGTGATGAGCGGGGCCAACCGGGAGGAGGCCTCCTATGAGGAATTTCCGGAGCATCTGGTCCAGGCCTTTGTGTCCATGGAGGACCGGAGATTCTGGGAACACAATGGAATCGACCTGCGCTCCATCATGCGGGCGGCGGCGGGAATCCTGACGGGGGATTATGCCGGAGGAGGAAGCACCATCACCCAGCAGCTGGTAAAGAACAATGTGCTGGCGGGAGGGAGCGAGACCTCATGGGGTGCCAGGCTGGAGCGGAAGCTTCAGGAACAGTATCTGGCGGTGAAGCTGGAACAGAGTTCCCAGATGAGCAAGGAGGAGACCAAGAAGTGGATTCTGACCAATTATCTCAATTCCATTAACCTGGGAAACAACACCTTGGGAGTCAAAACGGCGGCCAGGCGGTATTTTGACAAGGAGCTGGGGGAACTGAGCCTGGAGGAATGTTCCGTGCTGGCGGCCATTACCTCCAACCCTTCCCGCTATAATCCCATCTCCCACCCGGAGCAGAACCAGGCCAGACGGCAGATTGTCCTCCAGTATATGGAGGATTTGGGCTACATTTCCGGAGAGGAGCGGGAGGCCGCCCTGTCGGAGGAGGTCTATGAGGAAATCCGGACAGTCAATCAGCGGGTGGGGGAAAATACGCCCTACAGCTATTTTACGGATGAATTAATCCGCCAGGTGCAGAGAGAGCTGGTGGAGCGGCTGGGCTATACGGACAGCGAGGCCTACTCCCTGCTCTATTCCGGGGGACTTCGGATCTACAGCACCCAGGACCCGGAAATCCAAGGGATTGTGGATGAGGAAATCAGCGACCCGGACAATTATCCGGAAACCTGGTATTCGGCGGAATACCGCCTGTCTGTCCGGCAGCCTGGAGCATTATTCTTCGGAGGATTTGGAGCGGTTCGCGGAAAACGGACTGTTCTCCTCCGAAGAGGAGATGGAAGCTGCTGCCTCGGCCTTCCGGGACCAGGTTCTTTCCGAAGGCGGAGAAGTGGAGGCGGAGAGTTTGGAGCCGATTCTGGAGCCGCAGGCCTCGGTGGTGCTGATGGACCAGGAGACGGGACAGGTGAAGGCCATCGGAGGGGGAAGAGGGGAGAAAACGGCCAGCCTGACCTTAAACCGGGCCACGGATGTACTGCGCCAGCCCGGTTCCGCCTTCAAGGTGCTGACGGCCTTTGCCCCCGCTTTGGAGAACGGCGGCCAGACCCTGGCAAGCGTCTATTATGACGCGCCCTATGAGGCAAACGGGCATTCCTTCCGTAACTGGTGGGGCAGCAGAGGATATCTGGGCTATTCCAATATACGGGACGGCATCATCTATTCCATGAATATCGTGGCGGTGCGGACCCTGATGGAGACGGTGACGCCTCAGATGGGGGCAGCATTTGCGGAGAGTCTGGGCATCACATCTTTAACCTCACAGGATATTACCGCCTCCCTGGCACTGGGAGGTCTGACCCAGGGAGTCTCCAATCTGGAGCTGACGGCGGCCTACGGGGCCATTGCCAATGGGGGAACCTATGTCCGGCCGGTATTCTTTACCAGAATCCTGGACCGGAACGGGCGGGTGCTCCTGGAAAATGAGCCGGAGGAGAGGCGGGGGATGCAGGAGTCCACGGCCTTCCTTTTAACGGACGCCATGGAGGACTCCTTGGAGCCTCATCAAATCTTCGCCCGGGCTCAGATGGCTCCGATTCAGGCTACCAGCACCAGGGCCAGGCTGGAGCGGATGGCGGCCGCGGGAAAGAGCGGCACCACCACGGACAACCGGGACGCCTGGTTTGTGGGCTTTATCCCTTACTACACGGCGGGAATCTGGACGGGCTTTGACGACAATAACAGGGGACTGTCCAATACCAATTATCACAAGACCATCTGGAAGAACATCATGGAGCGGATTCACGAGGAGCTTCCCACGGCCCAGTTCCAGCCGCCGGAGGATGTGGTGCAGGTGTCGGTCTGCCGAAAATCCGGAAAGCTGGCGGTGCCGGGGCTCTGCGACCACGACCCAAGGGGAAGCTGCGTCTATACGGAATATTTCGCCAGGGGCACGGAGCCCCAGGAAGTATGTGACGTCCACGTATCGGCGGAAATCTGTTCGGAGACAGGACTTCTGGCCGGGGAGTATTGCCCGGACCGGGTCCAGGGCGTATTTATGGTGGTTCCCCAGGGGGAGACGGCGGTCACCGACGATTCCCTGTTTACCATGCCTTCTCCCTGTACGGTCCACGGACCGGGAACCGGTACGGAAGGAGAGAGTCCGGCGGCGGAAACCGGCTCCCCGGGACCGGCAGCGGGCTCATCCGGACTTCCCGCGGGTTCATCGGGACGTTCGGCGGGCCCGGGAGGAGTGCAGGAAAATGAAGGGAGAGAGGAGACGGTGAGCCCATGGCCGATGGAATAAAGAAAATCCTGTTCAGCCGGATGACCCTTCTGGCGGCGGTGCTGCTTGCCATGTTTGCCATTGTACTGCTGCGGTTTTATCACCTCCAGGTGGACCAGGGGGAGAGCTACCAGCAGCAGCTGGAGGACAATCTGACCAGGGAACAGACCACGCCGGGATTTCGGGGGACCATCTATGACCGGAACGGGGAGGTGCTGGCCTACAACGAGCTGATTTACAAGGTGACCATAACCGATTCCGGGATATATGAGGAAAGCGGGGACCACAATCAGGGACTGAACCGGATTTTGGATCAGGTGATTGAAATCCTGGAGGGAAACGGGGACTCCATCCAGGCTTCCCTCCCTATCCGGGAGGAGGCGGGGAACCTCGTCTATTCTGCGGAGGGGCAGGAGCTGCAGCGTTTTCTGGCCGATGTATATGGTCACGCCTCGGCCGAGGGCCTGGGAATGAACCAGAGGCTGGGATACGATGAGAGCCAGGCATCTGCGGAGCAGGTGCTGGACTATCTGCGCTCTGATTCCCGATTTGGGATTGGGGAGGAATACAGTCAGGAGCGTGCCATGGAAATCGCGGCCCTCCGCCTGGAAATCGGCGCCAACAGCTACCGCAGATATGTGGCCACGGATGTGGCGGAGGAAATCAGCCAGGAGTCCATGGCCGCCATCCTGGAGGCCCAGGCCCAGCTAACCGGGGTTGATGTGGTGCAGGAATCCCGGCGGCGGTATGTGGACAGCGAATATTTCGCCCATATCCTGGGGTATACGGGGACCATTTCCCAGGAGGAACTGGACGCATATGAAGAACAGGGACTGGAATATGACCGGAACGCCCAGGTGGGAAAAGCCGGGATTGAGCAGGCCCTGGAACAGAGTCTGAGAGGAGACGACGGGAGAGAGACCTTTTATGTGGACAGCCTGGGAAGGGTGACCTAGGTGCTGGAAACCAGGGAGGCGTCAGTGGGGCAGGACGTCTATCTGACCATTGACGCTCAGCTTCAGAAAACCATCTATGACCTGCTGGAGCAGAAGCTGGCGGGCATTATCCTGGCCAATATGACGCCGGAGGGCGGCGAGGCCTCGGAGCTTGCTATTTCGGAATCCGATGTGGTGATGGCGCTGCTGGAAAATCATGTGGCTGACGGACGGCTGTTTGGCAGCCAGGGGAGGGGGACGGCCCAGCGGCAGCTGTACGAAAGCCTTCAGGAGCGGATTCAGGGAAATGAGGGAATCCTGAGAAACAGCTTTTCGGTGCCTTACGGCCAGCTGAGCCAGGAGCTGCAGGATATCCAGGATTTGATGCGAGCCCTCCTGGAGGAGGAGGGATATCTGGAAGGCGCCCTTCCCCAGGAGACCAGCCAGTGGTGGGCGGAAGGGTCGGCCAGTCTGGAGGAGTTTTTACAAAGAGGGATAGAGGAGCAGTGGCTGTCCCCCATGGAGAGCCAGGAGCGGTATACATCAGGCGGACAGGCGGTGGAACAGCTGGAGCAGTGGATTTTAGAGCGCCTGCCGGAGGACGAGGATTATCAGTTCCTGCTCTGGCGCCAGATGCTGGCGGAAGGGCGAATCAGCGGAGAACAGGTCTGTATGGCCCTGCTGGAGCAGGGAAAGGTGGCGGATGAAAATGGTGCTTATGAGCAGCTGTCCTCCGGTTCCTTATCGGCCTACGCATTTTTGAGGGAGAAGATACGGAATCTGGAGCTGACGCCGGCCCAGCTGGCCCTGGACCCCAGCACCGCTTCCTGCGTGGTGGTGGAGCCGGATACGGGGCAGGTACTGACCTGCGTTACCTACCCGGGCTACGACAACAACCGTCTGGCCAACCAGGTAGACGGGGACTACTACAATCAGCTGCTGGAGGACCGCTCCCTGCCCCTTTACAACAACGCTTTGCAGCAGGAAACGGCCCCTGGCTCCACCTTTAAGCCCATTACCGCGGCAGCGGCGTTGACGGAAGGGCTCATCGGACCGGATACGGTGATTGAAACCCATGGGATTTTTGAGGAGATTACCCCCAGTCCCCGCTGCTGGATTTACCCCGGCGGAACCCACGGCGCCATCAATGTGGCGGAGGCCATCCGAGACTCCTGCAACTACTTTTTCTATACCCTGGGCTACGACATGAGCCTGGAGGGGGAAACCTATGTGCCCGCGAAGGGAATCGAGACCCTGCGCCATTATGTGGAGCTCTTTGGCTTAAATGAGAGGACCGGCCTGGAAATCGGGGAGAGCGAGCCTCAGATGGCGGACGAATTCCCCGTAACCGCGGCTATCGGCCAGAGCAACCACAACTATACCACGGCTCAGCTGGCCCGGTATACGGCGGTTCTGGCAAACGGGGGAAATCTTTATGATTTGACGTTAGTGGACCATCTGGAAGACCCGGATACGGGGGAGAGCCAGAGGCGGGAGCCTCTTTTAAGGCGCAGCCTGGAGGAAATCTCCGACTCCACCTGGCAGGTCATTGACCAGGGCATGACCATGATGGCTGAGAGCAACGATGTGTTAAACCAGCTGGGGATTTCCGTAGCGGGAAAGACCGGTACGGCCCAGCAGAACCAGAATCGTCCCAACCACGCCCTTTTTGTGGGGTACGGACCGGCAGAGGAGCCCCAAATCGCGGTGGCGACCAGGATTGCCTGCGGTTATTCCTCCGCCAATGCCCTGGAGGTGACGGCGGACATTTTCCGGTATTATTTCGGATTGTCTCCCAGGGAGGAGCTGGTGACGGGGCAGGCGGATATTCCGGAAGTAAGAGGAAACGTGCGGGCGGATTAGACAGTACACTAGCAGAAAGGCGGAACCATGAGACTGACCATGAGACCGGAGGACTTAAAAGAACAGTTTGGATTTGAGTTTTCCTTGAAAAAATGGAATTTCAGGCTGACGGCGGAGGTGCTCCTTCTGTCAGGGCTTGGGGTTACGGTAATCGGCGCCATTGCGCCCCAGTATGAACTCCGCCAGGCCGGGGGAGTGGTCTTGGGGGCGGCGCTGATGTACGCCTTTGCTCTCTGGGATTACCGGAGGCTTGCGGGAATGGGATGGCTGCTGTACCTGGGCGGAATGGGGCTGCTTTTGGCGGTGAACCTGATGGGCGCCATCTCCGGGGGAGCCGCCAGGTGGCTGGATGTGGGCCCTTTGCGCTTTCAGCCCTCGGAGCTGGGAAAGCTTCTGTTTATCCTGTTTTTCGCTTGGCTTCCGGAGCAGAACCGGGAAAAGCTGGACCGGCCGGGATTCCTCCTTATGGTGCTGGCGCTGATGGCCGCTCCCGTGGCTTCTATTTTGGAGCAGCCGGATTTATCCACCTCCGTGGTGGTGTCCTGGATTTTTTTGTGGCTGCTGATTTTGGGAGGTATTAGCGGCCGGTGGATTCGCAGAGCGGTTTTGGCGGCGGTCCCCCTTATGGGGGTGCTGGGCTATCTGATTACAAGGCCGGGCCAGCGGATTTTGTCGGAATACCAGTACCGCAGAATCGCGGCCTGGCTGAATCCCGGGGAGTGGACCCAGGATTCTTACCAGCAGAGAAATTCCATCATCGCCATCGGTTCCGGAGGCCTCACCGGGAAGGGACTGGAGAATCAGGACCCGGTCTCCATCTTAAACAGCGGATTTCTGCCGGAGCCCCACACGGATTTCATCATGGCAGCCGTGGGGGAGAAGCTGGGATTCGCGGGCTGCTGCGCGGTGATTCTGCTGCTGGCCCTGATTGTTTTTGAGTGCATGCTGACGGCGTACCGGACGAACGACAGGATGGGCCGCTTAATCTGCGCCGGGATGGGCGCCTGGATTGGAGGCCAGGCTTTTGTGAACCTCTGCGTGGTCTCGGGTCTTATGCCAAATACCGGATTGACGCTGCCCTTTGTCAGCTATGGATTGACCTCCATGGTGAGTTTGTATATGGGGGTTGGGGTGGTGATGGGGGTGGGGATGAGGCGGAACGGTTAACAACGACTCCGGACGGTTATCAGGTAGACGAAAACGGAGTTTGGATTCCGTAAACAGCTGAATATCATTATCTGAACCGTATTTTTGAGCCGCCCCGATGGTTGGGGCGGCTCTTATACAAGTTTCAAATGTTGCTTTTCATAGCCACGCAGGACGTTCGTCCTGTTTTCAGCCTTCTTTGGAGGCAAGGAGAAGTTTCAGGCGTTCAATCTTCTCCTTCTGCTGCTCAATCATATATTTTGTCGTATTGGCGTCCAGGATTTTCAACGCATCGGAAAACATAATCATCAACTCCTTTATCTGATGACGAAAGCCGAATACCTGGCGGTAAATCTCCTCAAATTCCGGGTAAGCCCGGATGACCTCCAGAATCTGCTCCGGACGGTCCGAGGCAATCAGCATTAGCCAGGCATCTAATCTGTTATTTATATTGTGCCTGCTTTCCAGAAAGATATCAAGAGGAATCAGAAGATATTCCTGCACCATATCCAGCTGCAGCCCCGTGTCAAACTGCTGCCTGGCCCGGTGAAGATACTGGCCTGGAAACAGATACCCGATCTTCTGAATTTCAACGTTTATGCGAGCACCGGATTTTAAGCGGATCAGCAAATCCATTACCAGCAGGGAACCTTCCTCCGTCAGGCGGCTGGACTCGTTGGGAAGGGCGCTTAAAATTTCCACCTCTTCTCCGAGACACAGACTTAAGAAGTCCTCCAGTCTTGACGGGGACTGCTGAGGGTCATATACCGGGCATACATGTCCGGCGTTTCCCTGACTGCTCTCAAAGCCTCCGTCTGGTAAGCTCCGGACCAAAAATCTCTTCTTTTGACCGCATACGGCCGCACAAACACATACCTCCTCCTGATAAATTTTACTTTTCATGTAACGAACGGAACTACGGCGAAACGCCGGACTGAAAGATATACGGAATTGTATGATAGAAATTTCAGACAATCTCAGTGTAACATGAGGGGAGGGGGGATGTCAGCGCGGCTGTCATAAAATCAGGGGTCTGTCTTGAAAAATATGGGCGGATTGCATATAATGGTTGATAATAAAAAACGGACAAAAGAGAGGAGGCCCCGGCACTTGAATCCCATCCACCGCGACTTATTTCAGGCCATTCACGAGGGAAAATGGCTGACCATTGAATATCAGAACAAGAAGGACCAGAAGACCCGCTACTGGATTGGAATCCGGGATTTGAACCCGGTCAGGAGGACCCTGGCCGTGGACGGCCTCCATCTGGGACAGTACACCCAGGACCGGTACGATGTGATTTATATTGACTCAATCCTCTCCTCCCAGGTGCTGGAGGGAACCTGGCAGCCGGTTAATCAGCGGCTGGTTCAGGATATTGCCGTCCATCCCCATAAATATCAGGCCCTCTTTGACCAGGCGGCAAATTTAAAAATCCTCAACTACCTGGAGGACTGCAGCCGCATGGATACGACTCCGTACCGCATGGATTTTGCCCTGGTCAAATACCTGGACCGGGAAAGCTTCCGGGGCGGCGTCTGCCAGTTAAGTGACGAGCAGTTCGGAGCCATTGTCCGGGATTTTCA
>URFM01000071.1 GCA_900547035.1 uncultured Clostridium sp.
TGATAAGTGAAAATAGAAATTGGAAACAGAATCCGGAAGAGCTGGAACGCTCATGGGAAACAATCGGAATTTCCAATGACTTTCTGTTCGGAAAACTGATGAGGGAACATCCGGGCTTGTGCCAGAAGCTACTGCAGAGAATCCTGCCGGAACTCCAGATTGACCATATCGAGGTAGTGGAAACGCAGAAGAGTATCGATGAGGATATGGACGCACGGAGCGTCCGCCTTGACGCTTATGTAAGGGACGATTCGGAACGGGTCTATTCGATTGAAATGCAGATGGCGGACACAAAAGAGCTGCCAAAGAGGAGCAGGTACTATTCCGCGATGATTGACCTGCAGCTGCTGGATAAAGGAATGCGATACCGGTATTTGAATGATTCTTACATTATCTTCATCTGCCCCTTTGACCTATACGGAAAAGGACGGCATATGTATACCTTTGATAAAAGATGTAAGGAGGACCCGGAACTCACGATGGGGGATGGCGCTACCCATATTTTCCTGAATACGAAAGGGACCATGGAAGATGTGAGCGCAAGCCTGAGAGCATTTCTGGACTATGTGGACGGAAGGCTGAGCGATGACTCTTTTGTACAGGAGCTGAAAGAAGCAGTAGATGAGGCAAAGAAAAATCGAGAATGGAGGCATGAATATATGACCTTGATGTTAAGGGACCAGGAAAATATCGAGAAGGGAATCGAACTGGGGCGTGCGGAAGGCCGAGCAGAAGGCCGAGAGGAAGGCCGTACAGAGGGGCGTGCGGAAGAACGCCAGGAAGGAATCCGGCTGATGGTGTCTGCTCTTTGGGATTTTGGGATTCCGAAAGAGGAAATCCGCAAGAAGATACAGGAGAAGTACCGGCTTACAGGTCAGGAACTGGAAGAGTATTTAAAATGGTAGGTTGAATACCAGAAAAGATTGTAACGATATGGAGCAGGAGCACGAAACCGAACGGTGTTCTTGCTCTGTTTTTGTTTGGAGAAAGGGGAACTATCATGAGAGCATATACGCAGGATGAGCAAATCCGGGGGATGATGGAAAGGCCTATCCCGAAAAAGAAGATAGGGATTGTCCATCTGGAAATGGTGAAGGAGGGGCGCTGTCTGTATGGGCTGAAACGGATTGGAGATTCCAGCACAGCTGCAGAAATAGTCCGGCCCCTGTTGGAACGGGCGGACCGGGAAATGTTACTGGTACTGTCTTTAGACAGCAAGCTGGAGCCCATGGCGATGGAGATTGCGGCGGTGGGAGGAGTGAGCAGCTGCCTGGTGGATATGAAGAGCATTTTCCGCCACGCAATCCTGAATAATGCGTCCTATGTCATCTGCTTCCATAATCATCCATCAGGGGAGTGTGAACCCAGCAATGAGGACTTAAAGACTGCACAAAGGATGGAGGAGGCCGGAAAGCTGCTGGGCCTGCCATTGGTGGACCATATCATCATAGGAGCGGAAGGGAGGTTTCTAAGCTTGGCGGAGATGGGGGCTTTGAATAACCGGTTTGACGTGGCGTGAGTCCTTACATTTAAGAAAATAATCGGAAGGAGGAAGAACAGATTGCCTTGGATTATTATTGAAATTATCATCAAGCTTTTAAAAAAATAACATTCTTATAGGAACTGAAATCATGCTGTGTTGTGCTGAACAGCCAAAAAGGTTATAATGAGTACAACAAGCAAAAAGGAGATGAAGAGAATGCCAGAAGGAAGTAAAAACTTAGCAAAAGAAAAAACGCTGGAGAGACTTCATGACCTTTTGACGCTGCAGAAAGAATTAATTTGTCGTTTTGGGGAGGAGCAGTATAACATATTCGTATTTGGAAGTTATATTACCACCAGCTATGTCGAAGGAAAGAGCGATGTAGACATAGCGGTTTATACGGAGAATTTTGAGTTGTATAAACAGTTGTCATTATATCTGGAAGAATATTTTTCCAGGAAGAATATTCCGAGTGATATATTCTTCATTGATATCTCAATGGCAGCGCCCATTTACTGTGCTCCTTTAAAATCCCAGGTACGCTTTACGAATTATTTTCCAGAGAAGCTATCAGAATTCGCAGAGAAATGTCAGGAAAAGCTGGATGAAATCAAATGGAAAGCAGCTGTATGAAATTCAGCGAAAATCTTTATCCATACTGTCAGAAGAATAAATTGATGGAGAAGTACATTGAAAAGACAAAGTAAGAGTAATTGAATCCCATAGGCGATAGGATTGCTTATGGTTTTAATATCCCCGTGCCGTCCGGTTCTGGACACCAAGGCACGGGGATTTTCTTTGTATTTCAGAAAATAGGAGGTAAGAACCAGATGATTAAAATCCCAATCAAGGAAATAACCAGAGAGGAATGGCTGAAACTGCGCAAAGAGGGAATCGGAGGCTCAGACGCAGGGGCCATCTGCGGGCTGAACCCTTATGCCAGCCCTATGAGTGTCTACCAGGATAAGACCAGCCCGGAGATTTCGGAGCAGGATAACGAAGCTATGCGCCAGGGGCGGGATTTGGAGGATTACGTGGCCCGGAGATTTACGGAGGCTACTGGCTTAAAGGTACGGCGCTCCAACGTGATGTATAAGAGCGAGGAGTTCCCCTTCATGCTGGCAGATGTGGACCGGCTGATTGTAGGGGAGGATGCGGGGCTGGAGTGTAAAACCGCCAACGCTTTTCAGACAGATAAATGGAAGGATGGGGAGGTCCCGGTCCATTACCTCATCCAGTGCCTCCATTACATGGCCGTGACTGGAAAAAGCACATGGTATCTGGCGGTGGTCATCCTGGGGCGGGAGTTCCGCTATGTGAAGCTGGAACGGGATGAGGCGATGGTCCAAAACCTGATTGCCGTGGAGAAGGATTTCTGGATGAACCATGTCATTCCCGGTATCATGCCGGACCCGGACGGGAGCCAGAGCTGCGAAGAGGTGATTCTCCGGTATTTCCCCAGAGCGAAACAGGAGTCGATTCCCCTTCCGGATTCCTTCAATGAGGAATTAAAGCGGCGGGAAGAGATATTGGAGCTGATGGAACGGCTGGAGAAGGAGCAGCGGCAGATTGAGCAGAAGATCAAACTCTTTTTAGGGGACAGCCAGGGAGCGGAAAACCTCAGATACCGGGTATCCTGGAGCAACGTGGACACGCAGCGGGTGGACAGCAGGAGGTTAAAGGAGGAGCAGCCGGATGTATACAGCAGGTTTTCAAAGGTCAGCCATTCCAGGAAGTTTACGGTAAAGGCGGCATAGGAAAGAGAAATATATTAAAAGGGAAGAGGACTGTTCGGATAAAGCCGGGCGGTCCTCTTTCTCATTTAAGAAGGAGGAACAGAGATTGGACGTTAAGCAGACATTGGAACAGAAAGCGGCTGCCGGGAAGAACCCACCGGTAAGATTGACCAAAAGCATGACCATCGTGGACATGGTGCGGGCCCTGGAGCCGGAGATTAAGCGGGCCCTCCCATCGGTGCTGACCCCGGAGCGGTTCACCCGGATGGCCCTTTCGGCTATCAACAACACCCCGGAACTGGCAAACTGTACCCCCATGAGTTTTGTTGCAGCCCTGATGAACGCCGCCCAACTGGGGCTGGAGCCTAATACGCCTCTGGGGCAGGCCTACCTGATTCCCTATAAGAATAAAGGGGTACTGGAGTGCCAGTTCCAGCTGGGCTATAAGGGCCTCATTGACCTGGCCTACCGGACCGGGCAGGTCCAGATGATTCAGGCCCAGGTGGTACGGGAGTTTGATGAGTTTGAGTACCAGTACGGGCTGGACTCCAGGCTGAACCACCGTCCGGGAACCGGTGAACGGGGAGACATTACTTTTATCTACGGCCTGTTCAAGCTGAACAACGGAGGTTATGGTTTTGAAGTCAGCAATAAGGAGGATATGGACGCCTTCGCGTCCCGGTACTCCAAGTCATTTGGCGGCAGATACAGCCCATGGGCGGAGAACTATGAGGACATGGCGAAGAAAACGGTCATCAAGCGGGCTCTGAAATATGCTCCAATCTCAGCGGATTTTCAGAAGGCCCTGTCAGCGGATGAGACCATCAAAACGGAACTGTCGGTGGATATGAGCGAGATACAGGACCAGTGCCTTCCCGGACCGGAGGAGACGAAAGGAGAGGAGGAAAAGGATGCAGTATGAACCCTTTGGAGCCTATATCTATGGAATGGGCGTGGAGGAGGACCAGATTGAGCGGGCCTGTGCCAGCCGCGGATGGATTTTCTGGGACGCGGATTCCTTTGAACGGGAGAACCTGATTTGCTATGTGGCGGACTGTTCTGACCGGGGATATGGCAGGAAGGACTTCTTAGAGCTGGCGGGGGGAGATGAGGAGCTGGCCTGGGAGATATTTTTCCGGTGCATGGGCCAGACGCCCCAGGAATGTTTAAGGGAAATCGAACAGGAGAGGAGGATGAAACAATGGGAAGAGAACATAAGACGCCCCCTGAGACCAGCGGCGAGTTCCGGGAACGGGCCATCCAGGAGCGGATTGATGTAATCCTGGGGGAACATCTGCAGGAGACAGAAAGATATTACCAGGCCGGGGACCGGATAATGGAAGGGCTGGACCAGGAAACGGCCCAGAAGTTTGAGGAATTTGTGTCGGAGTATGTTACGATATCAGGGAAAGAGTACCGGATGATTTACCTGGGAGGCTTGGCGGACGGCCTGCGGCTCGGGGCTATGGCCTTTGGAGGCTGGGGGCTGGAGGACGAGTAGAAAAGAGCGGAAACCGGGAAGAAGAGTGCCGGGAAGAAGGCGCTGGAAATAAGAAGCCGGGAAAAGAACGCTGGAAAGAAAGCACCGGAAGTAAGGGTACGAAAGAGAAAAAGCACTAAGAGAGTTAAGAGCAAAGACAGGAAGGAGAAAAAACAATGAGGATACAGGAAATGGATATGAGAGAAATGGGAATGAGCGGGAAAGAGCAGGAAAGGACGGGAAAACCCAGCGAAGCGTTTTACAGGGTAGAAAAGCAGCTGACCATCCAGTTGATTCCCCAAAAGGGAAATGAAAGGCTGTTGGCGGAGGTCCCCCATATCCGGTGGCTGGACCTGGCGATGGTGTTCCGGATTTACCGGGAAGAGGAAGGCTGCAGCCTCAGTCTATTAATCGGTCGGGAACAACTGTCGGACTGGAACGTGACGGTGGAGGAAGTGGCCCGGAAGGCGATGGAACATATGCCCCGCCTGCTCCCGGTCAAACTCTGTGGGGTAACGGAGGAACTGGAACGGACAGCGAAGGGGATGGGGCTCACACCGCCGAAATCCCCGGAACCGGAGGACGGCCTGAAGTTGTATCTCCTGACAAACCAGAGAGGGTACAATGGGGCGGCTACGATTCTGTATGAAGGAGTCCTGGAAAAATTTGCGGAGGAGGTGGGGAAGGACCTGATTCTGCTGCCTTCCTCTGTCCATGAAGTATTGCTGCTGCCGGATGGCGGTGATAGTGATTACGAAGCCTTATCCGCACTGGTGCAGGCAGTGAACGAGACACAGGTTCGGAGGGAGGAGTGGCTTTCCGACCATGTTTATCGGTATCTGAAGGAGGAGGATCGAATCATCGCGGCCGGAAATGGAACGGAAGGAAATGGAGTGAAAGGGGGAGTATGGGGATGACCTTTGAGGAATTCAGCCGAATCATCCGGGAGGGCCTGCAGGAGCAGCTGGAGGACGGGATTTCAATCAGCCTGGACCAGATAAAGGAAAATAACGGGACGGTGCGGACCGTCCTGACCCTGAGCCGGGGCAAAGGAGGACTCTGCCCCAGATTTGACATGAGGAGTCTTTACGAGCAGTACCAGGAGATGGGAGAGGACTGGGAGGCGATGGACCAGGTTTTGAGATCGCTGAGAGAGGCAGGAAGCGGGATAGGGCGGGAACGGGCCAAACGGGAGGAGATTGGGGATATCCTGGATTACGAGCAATGGAAGGAATCCATTGTGTTCCGATTGGTCAATACGGAGAAAAACCGGGAGCTCTTAAAGGAGCGCCCCGGTATCCCGTTCCTGGATTTGAGCCTGATGTTCTGGGTCTACCGGAGGACCGGAACGGGGGCGATTGTGGAGTTCCCGATTAATGACCGCTGTATGGAGATTTGGCAGGTGACGGTCCCCCAGCTGGAGGAACAGGCGAGGCGGAATACGCCCCGTCTGCTGCCCGCAAAAATCACCGGGATGAGGAGGCTGATGGAACTGCTGCAGTTCCGGACGGGGGAGGTGGAGCGGGACGCCTTCTGCCTTCTGAGCAATGCACCCGGACGATATGGGACTGCGGTCATTGCCTATGAGGGGATATTGAATGAACTGTGGGACCGGCTGGGTGGGGATTTTACCCTGATTCCCTTATCGGTCCATGAAATGCTGGCAGTATCCGATTCGATTCGGCCATTGGCCGTAAAGCTGCGGGAAATCCTCCAGGAAGGATTTGGGATTACGCAGGAGGAATGGCTTTTCGACCATATGTACCATTACTGCAGAGAAAAGGGAAAACTGGAGATAGAGGAATAGACAGGGAACAGTCAAGGAGAAGGGCAGCTGTCCGGAATGAACCGGATGGCTGCCGGGAGAGGAGGATAAGATGAAGAAACTGGATGATGAACTGGAACTTTTGATGGGAGAGCGGATTGGAAAGGTGCTGGATGAGTGCGGGAGCAGGAGAAGGAGGAGCGAGCGGATGGAGGAGGAGATTCTTTCGCAGTTTGAGGAATCCGACCGGGAAAAGGTGGACCGGCTGCTGGAGGAATCCATATCAGCCAACTATGAGGACTGCCGGATGTCCTACTGCGCGGGCCTGGAGGATGGAATTCGGGTGGCACGGAAGATACTGAACGTTTGAAGGCGATGGATTGAGATTCGCTGTTTTATGGCGGCAGTTCTTTTTTAGAGGGAGTAGGAAAATGACGGAATCAAGAATCATGGGCTATGCCAGGGTGAGCAGCGCGGAACAGAACCTGGCAAGACAGCTGATGGAGCTGAAAAAGTATGTTCCGGAGGAGAATATCATAACGGATAAACAGAGCGGGAAGGATTTCAACCGCCCGGGCTACCAGGCGCTGAAAGGTCCTCTGGGTTTAAGAAGAGGGGACGTGCTGGTCATCAAGTCCCTGGACCGTTTAAGCCGGAACAAGGAGGAGATGAAGCGGGAGCTGCAGTGGTTCAAGGAGAATGGAATCCAGCTAAAGGTTTTGGACCTTCCCACCACGATGATTCAGCTGGAGCCGGGGCAGGAATGGATTCGGGAGATGGTGAACAATATCCTGATTGAGGTCCTTTCCAGTATCGCCCAGGAGGAGCGGCACACCATCCGGAAGCGCCAGCGGGAAGGGATTGAGGCGGCGAAACATTCGGGAGTCCGGTTCGGGCCGCCGGAGAAAGGGTTCCCGGAGGAATGGGAGTTTTACTATTCCCGCTACCGGAAAGGGGAACTGACCAGGAAATATGTGTTGGAAAAGCTGGGAATCAGCGTGGACCGGTTTAAGTATCTGAAAAAGAAGTATGAGAGGACGCAGAAGGGGGAATAAGCTGTCAGCGGCTTATTCCCCCAAAAAGGGAACGAAAACCACGTTTTTACCCCATTGATGACCGGCGGAAACAAAAGGGGCGATAAAGTAGAGGTTATTGCTCCGCAAATCCGGGTAAAAATCTATGGGGAGGAATTTGGATTGTCTCTATAACGGGTCTATGCTAAAATAGGAATATGAGAGATTCCGTTGGTGATTGAAGTATATAAAAGATAGAGGTAACTGCTATGGAGTTTAAGAGAGATATATATCAAAAGCTTGTACAGTGGAAAAATGACCATACGGGACGGGTTCTGGAGGTCTCCGGAGCACGGCAGGTAGGAAAAACGTATATATTGAAGAAATTCGCACGGGAAAATTTTCCATATGTTATTTATATTAATATGGCAGAATTGACGGGAGAGCGATTCCTGAAATGTCTGGAGCAGGCAGAATACTGGGAACCGGGTATGCCGGTTGACGAGAATTCACTTCATAAAGCGGTGACGCTGTTTGCTCCGGAGTTTCAGGATACAGAGGAAACCGTGATTCTGATTGATGAGATACAGGAATCGGCGAAAGTGTATAATTTAATCCGGACGTTTGCAAGGGAGTTTTCTTCCTATGTGATTGTAACGGGCAGTTATTTGGGGCGAATCTTGTCAAAGGAGTTTTTCCTTCCCGCTGGCGACCTGGATACATTGAAAATGGAAACTTTGACATTTGCGGAGTTTACGGACATTTTCGGAGAAAGGGAAAGATATGAGACAATCGGATTAGATGGCACTTCTGCGCCGGAGGAGTATCAATCTCTGAGGAAACGTTACGACTTGTACCAGAGGATTGGCGGCTATCCTTCCGTAGTCCTTCTGTACCTGGCTTCCGGTGACCTGGAGCGCTGCGATGCAGAACTGGAACGGCTTATGCAGACGTTCATCAATGAATCGAAACGATATTTTGAGGACGCAATGGAAGCCAGTGCTTTTGAGGAACTGTTTCATGGCATAGCGGTGACGCTGATTAAAGAAAAGCAGGGAGCAGGAGATTTAGTTGAAGAGCTGAGTAAAATTGTATATAAGGAAGAAAGCGGACGTTTCACGAAACGAATGGTACATCGGGCGATTGGCTGGCTCCATGCTTCCCATATTATTGGCTATGCTGGCAAAAGCATTAATTGTGATTACTTAAATATTAAAGAGAACGCCAGGTTTTATTTTATGGATATCGGCCTTGCGCGTTATTTTCTGACCAGAGCTGGTGCGGCCGAAGGTGTGGTAAAAGGGATTGTAGCGGAAAATTTCGTGTACCTGGCATTAGCCCGCAGGATTCCAAGGGAAATTGCCGGTACATCACCCTGGTTTGGCTCCTATGAAAAAAATAACGGAGAATTGGATTTTTATGTGAGGAGCCTGCTAGACTTTAAGAATTATGGTATTGAAGTCAAAAGTGAGGGAGGGGAAGGGATTACTGCGAAAGCGCTGCTTCATGCAGGGAGCTTAGATTACCTTTATAATCTGAGAGGAAAAAGCTTTGGAGGAGTGACGGAAGATGGGAAGGTGCGGAGTGTCCCATTATATTTGGCAGACAGGATTAGATTTGATTTGGGAAAATAACCGAGACGTGTGCAAGGATAGGACTTCCGGGGAAGGAATAAAGGGAGAATGAAGAAAAAGTTTCCCATTGGAATTGACGGGTTTAAAAAAATCAGAACAAATGATTTTTATTATGCAGATAAGACGATGTTTATTGCCGAGCTGCTTCACAATTGGGGAGAGGTGAATCTGTTCACCCGACCAAGACGGTTTGGAAAAACCCTTAATATGAGTATGCTGAAATGCTTTTTTGAGATTGGCGGGAAAAAAGAACTGTTTGAGGGGCTGAAGATTGCACAGGAGAAAGAACTGTGTGAGAAATACATGGGGCAATTCCCGGTTATTTCCATCAGCCTGAAAAGTGTGGACGGACCAAGCTATAAGATTGCGTTGGCAGCACTGCGAAGTATTATAGGGCAAGAAGCCATGCGGTTCCTGTTTTTGCGGGAAAGTGAAAAACTGTCAAAAAATGAGAGAGACCGGTATGAAGCATTAATCCGTGTGGACAGTGGGCTATTCTCTATAGAAGAAGAATTGCTGATAGACAGCTTGATAACACTGTCAGACCTTCTTGCAAAACACTATGACCGTAAGGTAATTGTCTTGATTGATGAATATGATGTACCCTTGGACAAGGCGTTCCAGTCAGGGTACTATGATAAGATGATAGGCTTGATTCGCAACATGCTGGGCAATGTACTGAAAACTAACGATTCACTCTATTTTGCCGTTCTCACAGGCTGTCTGCGGATTTCAAAGGAAAGCATTTTTACAGGATTGAACAACTTGAAAATCCACACGGTTTCAGATACCAGGTATGATGAGTATTTTGGGTTTACGGATGAAGATGTGGATGAACTTCTGGATTTCTATGGGCTGACGGCATATAAAGATGTGGTCCGCAAATGGTACGATGGATATATTTTCGGGAAAATAAATGTATACTGCCCCTGGGATGTGATTAACTATTGTGATGAATTGCTGGCAGACCCGACAATTTCCCCCAAAAACTACTGGGCCAATACCAGCGGAAACTCTCTTATTCTGCGCCTGCTCCAGAAGGCAGACCAGACAACAAAAGACCAGATTGAAGAGCTGATAAACGGCGGGACAATTATGAAGTCTATCCGTCAGGAGCTTACCTACAGAGATATTGACGATTCCGTTGATAATATCTGGAGTGTCCTGTATGCAACGGGGTATCTGACGGGAAAGCATGTGGAGAACGAAGACGCAGATATATTTGCCCTGCGAATCCCCAATGGTGAAATCACAAAGTTGTTCGCGGTTCTTGTGCAGGACTGGTTTAAGGAAACGACCCTTGCGGATTCCGCACGAATCAATCGATTCTGTCAGGCCTTCTCGTCTGGCGATACAGCCATGATTCAGGATATGTTGTATGATTACTTATGGGATTCCATCAGTATTCGGGATTCTGTGGTGCGAAAAGGAATGAAGGAGAACTTCTATCATGGCTTGTTGCTGGGACTTCTGCAGAGCCAGAGAACCTGGAGTGTACAGTCCAATGCGAAAACCGGTGAAGGTTACAGCGACATTTCCATCCGCACTCCGGAACGTGTCAACATTGTGATAGAGATAAAGTATGCTCACGATGGAAATCTGGAGAAAGCCTGTGGGGAGGCCCTGAGGCAGATTGAGGAAAAACAGTACGCTGCCGGCCTGCAGCGCAGAGGCATGAAAAAGGTATTGAAATATGGAATCGCGTTCTGTGAGAAAGAATGCATGGTGGCGATGGCGTAATGCGGCCTGCTGGCACTAAAGAGGCAACAGAATGTATCTAAAACGCAGGGTATATGAAAAACTTTTGGAATGGAAGAGGGAAAGCAGTCTCACTCTGGAAGTTTCCGAAGTCAGACAGGTTGGCAAGACCTATATTATCAATAAGTTTGCTGACAATGAGTTCCAAAAGAAAATATATTAATATGTCAGCGGAAAGCGGAACAGTTTTTCTGGCATGTTTAGAAAACGCAAGGCAATGGGAACCTGGTCAGGACAGGCCGGAAAAGCCGCTGCAAGCGACCCTCCAGCTATATGATAAGTCGTTTGCTGATGATGAAAATGCAGTGGTAATCATTGATGAGATTCAGGAATCCGCCGAAGTATATAATCTAATCCGTGAGTTTACAAGGGACTTTAAAAGCCGTTTTATCGTAATTGGCAGTTATCTTGGACGTGTTCTTTCGCCGGATTTTAAAATGTCTGCCGGAGATTTGACGGCTGTGAGGATTGAAACATTAACGTTTGAAGAGTTTATGGAAGCAATGGGGATGGGGGGACTGCTTGCAGAAACCAGACTGTACGGTTTGTCAGAGCAGGAAGATTACGACCAGCTCCGTCAATGTTATGATATTTGTACTCAGATAGGTGGATATCCGGCAGTCGTGACAGAATATTTAGAAACTAAATCAATACAAAAGAGCAGGGAAAAGCTGGAAGATGTAATCCATTTATTCTGTGCAGAATCAGTACGATATTTTGAAGATATTTTAGATACCACAGTATATGACAATCTGTTTTGCAGTGTGGCTCGTCTCCTTTTAAGAGAGAAGAAAGGCTTGGCAGAGGATAGCTTTAGTGAAAGCCTTCAAAAGCTTGTAGTTCATGAGTATGACAGCAATATATCGAAAGCGGTGTGTAATCGGGCGATAAACTGGCTGTTCAGCGCAGGAATTTTGGATTTTGCGGGGAAGATAACGGAGTGCCGGACGTTAGATTTTAAAGCGAGAAGCCGCTGCTTCTTTATAGATTTAGGCCTTACCTGTTATTTTCTGTTAAAGATAGGAGCAGAGAGGCCCGCGATTGACGGATTGCTTCAAGAAAACTTTGTTTTCTTAGAACTTTGCCGCAGAATGGAGCGACTTCACGAGATGGCATTTGAAACTCCTGCATTTGCCACATATAAAGGCGGGGAGATTGATTTCTTTGTAAAAAGCTTGATTGGCGGAGAAAAAAGATATGGCATTGAAGTGAAAAGCGGAAAGAATCAGGCGCTGACCGGACAGAGAGCCTTGGAGGAGCAGAAAATTGATATATTGCTTCTTTTGAAACGAAATACAATGGGAGGCATAGTGGGGAATATCTATACCGTACCGGTTTATTTGTTCCACAGGTTTCGGTTTGACCTATAAAAGGATGGCCCAGGGAGCCTGCTGGGGAAAAATGTGTCAGGTACGGATGTTTGCGTAATGTTTGCGCAAACATCAATCAGTATGCACAACCCTCCATTCTTCTAGTATTTTGGGACGACAGGCGGTTCAAATCTGGTTGTCGCCTCTATAGGAATCACAGAAATGTGGTTCCTTTTTTGTTGAAAAACAAACAATCTATGCTAGAATAGAAATGACAAAAATTGCGCCAAGCGGGGAAGTGGATAAAAATGAGGATATTATTGATTCGGCACGGTGACCCGGATTACGAGAATGATACATTGACGGAAAAGGGACGCAGGGAGGCAGCGCTTCTGGCAAAGGCGGCGCCCGGCCTGAACCTGGGGACCTGCTTTGTCTCTCCTCTGGGAAGAGCTCGGGATACGGCTGCTTACTGTCTGGAACAGAGGGGGCTGACAGCGGAGACCTTTGACTGGCTGGAAGAATTTCCGGCGAAGCTGGACTTAAATCAGCACCCGGAGATGAGGGAAGCGTACCAGAACGCCAGGATGAAGGGTGGAATGTATGTGCCGCGATGCGTCTGGGATATGCTTCCGGCATACTGGACAGCCCATGAGGAATATTTTGACCGGAAAAAGTGGAGAGAGTCGGAAGTGGCACGCTGCTCGGATTTGGTGGAGAGATACGACGAGGTAGTTCACGCTTTCGATGGATTTTTGGAAAAGCACGGGTATGTAAGGGAAAAAGAGCTATACCGTGTAAAGAGCGCCTCCGAGGAGACGGTCACATTTTTCTGCCATTTCGGCATTACCTGTGTGCTTTTGTCTCATCTTTGGAATGTGTCGCCCTTCATTCTATGGCACGGTTTGGCCCTCGCTCCCACCTCTGTGACGGAGGTGGTAACAGAGGAACGGCAGAAGGGGATTGCCTATTTCCGCGGCCTCAGATTGGGGGATATTTCTCACCTGTATGCGGGGCATGAACCGGCCTCCTTTGCGGCCAGGTTCGCAGAGGTTTATGACAATATGGACCAGAGACACTGAACCTGTAGAGATAAGCACAGAGAAAAGTAAATAGAGCTGATAAAGGTCCCAACCGGTTCCTGCTTGAGGCAATACCTTTCGGGTATGCATGTATACCGTGAAAAACACGGCAAGAAACAAGGGGAAACGGACAAAAAGGGGCCTTTTTTTTGTATTTAAAAGGATGATAACAGGAAAAAATGAGGTTCAGGAGAGGGAAAGATTCCAGAAAAGACGTAGGTGAGCGAAGGAAAATCGAGAGAGAAATTTCTGTTAAAATACTATTTTTTCAGGCAAATCTGACCGATATTTTTATTCAAAATGGCATATAATCAGATTATGCGTAAAAGAACGAAATGGGAGACAGCAAAGGAGGAGAAACATGCCAATTAATGTAACCAGTGAAATTGGAAAGCTGAAAAAGGTAATGCTTCATAAGCCTGGCGTGGAGCTGGAACATCTGGTCCCGGAAGAGCTGGAGCGGCTTCTGTTTGATGATATTCCATACTTAAAGACGGCCCGCAGCGAGCATGACTTTTTTGCCCGGCTTTTAAGGGACAACGGGACGGAGGTTGTGTACCTGGAGGATTTGATGGCGGAGGTCTTAAAGCTGAAGCCGGAATTAAAAGGAACCTTTGTGCGCCAATTTATCCAGGAGGGCGGAAGCACGGCCAACAAATTTGCCAATCAACTGTACGAGTTCCTCATGGGGATTGAGGATGAAAAGGAACTGGTCTTAAAGGTCATGTCCGGGGTTGGGATGAGCGAGCTGAAGGCCACAGTAAAAAGTCCGCTGGTGGATCTGGTGAAAAAGGGAGGCCGCTTTATCATGGACCCCATACCGAATCTGTATTTTACCCGGGACCCCTTTGCCACCATTGGAAAAGGCGTGAGCCTGAACCAGATGTATTCCAAGACAAGAAGAAGAGAAACGATTTTCGGACAATACATTCTGGAATATCATCCGGATTTTGCGGGCACGCCCTTCTATTATAAGAGAACCTATCCCTTTGCCATTGAGGGCGGAGATATCCTGAATTTGAGTAGAAGAGTGCTGGCGGTGGGGATTTCCCAGCGGACCACCCCGGAGGCCATTGAGGTGCTGGCTCAGAACATTTTCAATGACCGGAACAGCGAGATTGAGACGATTCTGGCGCTGGATATCCCAAGCGTCAGAGCCTACATGCACCTGGACACGGTGTGTACCCAGGTGGACTACGATAAATTCACCATCCATCCGGGGATTCTGGGAAGCTTAAGCGTCTATGAAATCTGCCGGGGAAACCACAAGGATGAGCTGCAGGTAACGGAGCTGGACAACTCCCTGCCGGCTATCCTGGCCTCCCATCTGGGGCTGGACCGGGTGACTATGATTCACTGCGGAGGGAAGGACCGAATCGCCTCGGAGCGGGAGCAGTGGAACGACGGCTCCAATACCCTGTGCATTGAGCCGGGCAAGGTGGTGGTCTACGACCGGAACTATATTACCAACCGGGTGCTGGAGGAAAATGGAATCCAGGTCCTGGAGATGCCAAGTTCAGAATTGTCCCGGGGACGAGGCGGCCCAAGATGTATGAGCATGCCCCTGGAGCGGGAGGAGATTTAAGGCGGGCCTGCCTTTGGACCGCTCTGAAATATTGTGAAAAATTCGCTAAAAAAGGAGAGAGAACCATGGGAGTAAACATTCGCGGAAGACATTTTTTAAAGCTTTTGGACTACACGCCGGAGGAAATCCGCTATCTGCTGGATTTGTCGAAGGAATTTAAAAATATGAAGAGGAACGGAGTGCCGCACCGGTACCTGGAGGGAAAGAACATTGTGCTTTTATTTGAGAAGACGTCCACCAGGACCCGCTGCTCCTTTGAGGTGGCGGGAAGGGATTTGGGTATGGGCGTGACGTATCTGGACCCGGGCAGCAGCCAGATGGGCAAGAAGGAGAGCATTCCCGACACTGCCAGAGTGCTGGGCAGGATGTACGATGGAATCGAGTACAGAGGCTTTGACCAGGAGATTGTGGAGGAGCTGGCAAAATACGCGGGGGTTCCGGTCTGGAACGGCCTGACGGACCAGTTCCACCCCACTCAGATGCTGGCGGATTTGCTGACCATAGAGGAGAAGCTGGGACGTCTGAAAGGGCTGAATTTCACCTTCATGGGCGACGCCAGAAACAATATGGGAAATTCTCTGATGGTGGCTTGTGCTAAGATGGGCCTGAATTTTACTGCCTGCGCTCCCAGGGAGCTGTTCCCGGCCCAGTGGCTGGTGGACGAGGCGAAAAAGATTGCCGCGGAGAATGGCTGCACGGTGCGTCTGACCGAGGATGTGGAAGAAGGAGCTAAGGATGCGGATGTGATTTACACCGATATCTGGGTATCCATGGGCGAGCCGGACGAGGTGTGGGATTCCAGAATCAAGCTGCTGAAAAAATATCAGGTAAACCGGGATGTGATGAAGCTGGCTAAGCCGGAAGCCCTTTTCATGCACTGCCTGCCTTCCTTCCATGACACCAAGACTACCATCGGCGCCCAGATTGCGGAGAAGTTTGGGATTACCGAGATGGAAGTGACGGACGAGGTATTTGAGTCCAGACAGTCGGTGGTATTTGACGAGGCAGAGAACCGGATGCATACCATTAAAGCGGTTATCTACGCAACTCTCTGCTAAAGACCGGAAGGGGGAGGAATCAGGGTGAACAGAAGGAGAAAACGGATTGTGGTTGCCCTGGGAGGAAACGCCCTGGGCAACACGCCGGATG
>URFM01000072.1 GCA_900547035.1 uncultured Clostridium sp.
ACCTGATTTTCGGACTGGCCCTGGCATTAAAGCCCAAAAAGGCACTGGTTGCGGCTCCGTCCTTTGCAGAGTATGAAAAGGCGCTGGAGACGGTAGGCTGCCGGACGGAGCATTTCTTTCTGACGGAGAGCGAAAATTTTGCCCTTCGCCCGGAAAAAGTCCGCAAGGCCCTAAAGGAGCATGACGGAGAGGGAACGGAAAAGCTGGATTTGCTTTTTCTGTGCAGTCCCAACAATCCCACCGGCCAGGGGGTGGGGCGGGAGGACATGGAGCAGATTGCTCGCTGGTGCCGGCAGAGGAACATATGGCTGGCGGTGGATCAGTGCTTTGAGGAGTTTTTAGAAGAGCCGGAGGCTTATTCCGTGGTTCCCGCTTTGAAGGATTTCCCTAATCTGGTGGTGTTTAAGGCCTTTACCAAAAGCTTTGCCATGGCCGGCCTGAGACTGGGCTATGCCCTTTGCGCAAGCACGGAGCTGGCCGAAGGGCTGCGGAAGGTCCGTCAGCCCTGGAGCGTATCCGCGGTGGCCCAGGCGGCGGGACTGGCGGCTTTAAAGGAGAAGGATTTTTTGCGGCAAACCAGAAGCTTAATTGCAAAGGAACGTCCCTGGCTTTCGGCGCAGCTTGAAAAGCTGGGGATGAAGGTTTATCCTTCCCAGGTGAACTACCTGCTGTTTCGGGCGCCGGGGAGAAAAAATCTGAAGGAAGAACTTTTAAAACGGGAAATTTTGATTCGCAGCTGCGCCAATTTTACGGGGCTTGGAGAGGATACCTACCGGGTCTGCATCCGGCGCAGGGAGGAAAACAGGCAGCTGATATCAGCGCTGAAGGAAATAGAGGAGCGGTAAGGAGGAAAAAATGGCAAAAGCGATTATGATACAGGGAACGATGTCCAATGTAGGAAAGAGCCTGATTGCTGCCGGGCTGTGCCGGATTTTCGCCCAGGACGGCTGGCGGGTGGCTCCTTTTAAATCCCAGAATATGGCCCTGAATTCCTACATTACCCCGGAGGGGCTGGAGATCGGCAGGGCCCAGGCCGTCCAGGCGGAGGCTGCTGGAACTGCGCCCCGGGCGGATATGAATCCCATTTTGCTGAAGCCTACCACGGACATGGGAAGTCAGGTGATTGTCAGGGGAAAGCCCATTGGAAATATGAGGGCAAAGGATTACTACTCCTTTAAGCGGCAGCTGATTCCCGTGGTAAAGGAGTCCTATGACCGGCTGGCAGAGGAATTTGATGTGATTGTTATTGAGGGGGCCGGCAGTCCGGCGGAGATTAATCTCAACCAGGAGGACCTGGTAAATATGGGGATGGCCGCGATGGCGGATGCGCCGGTGCTTCTGGTGGGAGATATTGACCGGGGCGGCGTTTTCGCCCAGCTTTACGGCACCGTAAGCCTGCTGGAGCCGGAGGACCGGAAACGAGTAAAGGGACTGGTGGTCAACAAGTTCCGGGGGGACCGCTCCATTCTGGAGCCGGGCGTCCGGATGCTGGAGGAGCTGTGCCGTGTCCCTGTAACCGGCGTGGTGCCCTACATGCAGGTGGATCTGGAGGAGGAGGACAGTTTAAGCAGCCGCCTGTCCGGCCGCCAGGAGTCAGAGCCCTGCGCGGTGGATATCGCTGTTATCCGTTTTCCCAGAATTTCCAACTACACCGATTTCGCGGTCCTGGAGGCTCTGGAAGGGGTAAGGGTGCGGTATGTATCCTCCCCAGGTCTTTTAGGAGAGCCGGATTTGGTGATTCTGCCCGGTACAAAAAATACCATCAGCGATCTGCTCTGGATGCGCAGCCAGGGGCTGGAGGCGGCGGTGCTTAAGCTGGCTTCCCGCCGGATTCCCGTATGGGGAATCTGCGGCGGCTACCAGATGATGGGAGAGGAACTGTGGGACCCCTTAGGAGTGGAAGGAGAGCCGAGAGAGGAGCCGGTAGCCGGAATGGGACTTCTGCCCCTTGCCACTCACTTTGAGGAGGAGAAGGTCCTGACCAGAGTGGAAGGCGCTTTGGGAGAGCTGGACGGGATCTTTGCTTCCATGTCCGGAATGGAGGTTTCCGGTTATGAAATCCATATGGGAAGAACGGAGATTTCCGGAGGACGGGGGCCGGAAGATACGGCGAAGCTGACGGATTACCGGCAGGAGCCGGAAATCTGCCGTCCCCTGGCTTATCTGATGGAAACCCAGGAGGGCTCCAAACGGGCAGGGGCAAACGGCTGGAACCGGGGAAATGTCTACGGCGGCTATCTTCACGGGATATTTGACAGCCCCCAGGTGGCCCCGAAACTGGCAGGCATTCTGGCTAAGCAAAAGGGAACGGAACTTAAAGATCCCCAAACGGAGGACTATCAGGCCTACCGGCAGACCCAGTATGACAAGCTGGCAGGTGAGCTGAGGGAGAGCCTGGATATGGAGCAGATTTACGCCATCATGGATTTGGAAAGAAAAGTAAGACAGAATGGAGGCCGGGCGGAATGAGAGAGGAGCAGCAGATGGAAAAGAAAACAGAGGCAAAACAGATACATCTGGACCAGGTCCTGCCAGGGCAGATTGAGGCCAAAAGCTTTGAAATCATCGGGCAGGAGCTCCAGGAGATGGGTATCAGGCTGAAGCCGGAGGAGGAACTGGTAATTAAGCGGGCCATCCACGCCTCGGCGGATTTTGATTACGCCCAAAACCTGGTCTTTTCACCGGAGGCAGTAGGAGCAGGACTTGAAGCTATCCGGAAGGGCTGCCATATTGTAACCGACACCCGCATGGCCTGGTCCGGCATCAACAAGGGCCGGCTTTCGGCTTTCGGCGGGGAAGCGGTTACCTTTATGTCCGATGAAGATGTGGCGGAAGCGGCCAGACAGGCAGGTTCCACCAGGGCCGCGGCCAGCATGGAAAAGGCGGCGGCTCTCTACGGGGCGGGCGGACGCCTGGAGCGGACGCCCTGCATTTTTGCGGTGGGAAACGCTCCTACGGCTCTGATTCGCCTGTACGAGCTGGTGCAGGAGAGCAAGCTGCGGCCAGCATTGATTATCGCTATGCCGGTGGGCTTTGTTAATGTGGTTCAGTCCAAGGAGCTGATTTTATCTCTGAAGAAAACCCCCTTTATTGTAGCGAGAGGAAGAAAAGGCGGAAGCAATATAGCTGCCGCCGTCTGCAACGCCCTAATCTATCAGGCCTGATTTAAAGCTTCTTTGGTGGATTGGCCAGCCGGCTGTTTTGGTATTCTCCTGATAAGGTGACATCCTCTCCAAACCATTCCGGAGGAATAAAGGAGCCGGCTTCTTCCAGAGAGGGAAATTCCACCTCTACCAGCTTCAGGCCCTGATAGGCGCCGGCAAAGATGTCCAGTTCCGCGGTCAGATGGGGGGAATTTGTCAGAGGGATACGGTAACGGCGCTTCTCGATGTGGATGCCGTCCGCCTTTTCCAGAAGATGCCGGTAGGCCTCTTCGTTCAGGGGCAGGTTGTACTCTTCCCTGGCCAGCAGTCCCCGGCCTTTGTAGGTCAGATAGTATTCCTCGTCCTCCCGGCGGATGCGCACTACCGGGTCTGTGCAGAGGTAGGCCTGCTCAATTTGATGGGAAGGAAAATCCTGGTAGTTTTCCGGCAGCTGCCGGACCAGATACTTGCGTTCGATTTCCATGGCTAAACTCCTTTGTTTTGATTTTGCGCTGTAATTGTTTTGAACGGTTGCCGTAATTTTAGCATTTTGCCCAACGGCAAGGAAAAAATCCAATTCTTATCATACCATTTATCACTTTTCAAAAAAAGAGGTAAAATGATATAATACAAGACAGCGGTTCGGGACGGCGGGAAAACGAGAGCAAAAACGTGCGCTAAGCATGCTTATGAGCCTTCCTGAACGATTACATGTTGTGTGTACAAAGGAGGACAAATACATGTGTAAGGTTTTGGCGTTTCTGGCCGATGGTCTGGAGGAAGTGGAATGTCTGGCGGTGGTAGACGTACTGCGCAGAGCGGACATTGATGTGACTCTTGTATCCATGTCAGGGAATAAGCAGGTGACCGGTTCTCATGGAATTACCATTGTTGCGGACGCTCTCTATGGGGAAACGAATCCACAAGAAGCGGATCTGCTGTTTTTGCCGGGAGGAATGCCGGGAACGGCAAATCTGAAAGCCCATAAGCAGCTGGGAGAGGCCCTGGAAGAGGCGAACCGTCAGGGACGGCGTATTGCCGCGATCTGCGCAGCCCCCAGTGTTTTGGGAAGCCTTGGACTGCTGAAGGGAAAAACGGCCACCTGCTATCCGGGCTATGAGGAACAGCTGGACGGAGCCTCCTGCAGTCAGGCGGGAGTGATTACCGATGGAAATATCACCACAGCAAGAGGACTGGGGTATGCTTTGGATTTGGGAATCGAACTGGTACGCCTGTTTTCCGGAAGCGAACATGCCGCAAAGGTGAAGCGGGCCATTCAGTACGAGCGGTAGCGGAAAATATAAAAAAGGTCTAGTATTTTTTTCAGTGCTATGATATAATGCTACCTTGAAGTGTAGCGCCCTCATTGGAAACGGGCGAATCACATATATTTAAGGAGGAACCCATCAATGAGTGTACAGGTGGAGAAACAGGAAAAGAACATGGCGAAGCTGACGGTGGAAGTGCCGGCAGAGCAGTTTGTGGACGCGATTAAGAAGGCTTACAATAAAAATAAGAACCGCTTTAACGTTCCGGGATTCCGCAGAGGCAAGGCCCCCCAGATGATGATCGAGAAGATGTACGGCGTAGGCGTATTCTATGAGGATGCAGCCGACGAGGCCATCAATGAGACCTATGCGGAAGCGATGAAGGAAAGCGGGCTGGATATCGTTTCCAGACCGGAGATTACGATCGAGCAGATCGAGAAGGGCAAGGCTTTCATCTACACTGCTACCGTTGCGGTGAAGCCGGAGGTTACCCTGGGACAGTATAAGGGCATTGAGGTAGAGAAGGCAGACGCAGAGGTAAAGGAAGAGGACGTTGAAGCAGAACTGAAGCGGGTACAGAACCAGAACGCCAGACTGATCAGTGTTACTGACCGTCCTGTGGCTAAGGACGATCAGGTTGTAATTGATTTCGACGGCTCCGTAGACGGAAAGGCATTTGACGGCGGAAAGGCGGAGGATTATCCGCTGACCATCGGCTCTCACGCTTTCATCGACACCTTCGAGGATCAGCTGATTGGAAAGAATATCGGCGAGGAGTGCGAGGTTAACGTGACTTTCCCCCAGGAGTATCATGCCAAAGAGCTGGCCGGAAAGCCTGCCGTATTTAAGGTGAAGATCAAGGAGATTAAGGTGAGAGAGCTTCCGGAGCTGAACGATGAGTTTGCCAGCGAGGTTTCTGACTTTGAGACTCTTGAGGAATACAAGAAGGATGTAGAGGCAAAGATTGCCGAGAGAAAGCAGAAAGCAGCTGCTACTGAGAACGAGAACCGGGTTGTGGACAAGGTGGTTGAGGGAGCTTCCATGGAGATCCCGGACCGCATGATTGACGGACAGGTGGAGAACATGATTCAGGATACCGCCCGCCGGATGCAGAGCCAGGGACTTGACCTGCAGCAGTACTTAAAGTACACAGGCATGACGCTGGACCAGATGAAGGAGCAGGCTCGTCCTCAGGCAATTAAGCGGATTCAGACCAGACTGGTACTGGAGGCGGTTGCCAAGGCGGAGAATATCCAGATTTCCGATGAAAAGCTGGATGAGGAGATTGGAAAGATGGCTCAGTCCTATCAGATGGAGGCGGACAAGTTAAAGAGCTATATGACCGAACAGGATAAGGACCAGATGAAAGAGGATTTGGCTGTGCAGGAGGCCGTTGACCTTCTGGTAGCTGAGGCTAAGCTGGTTTAAACTGCAAGCAGGATGAAAGCGCAAGGGGATTCTTTTAAGGCCGGCCCGGTCTGAAAGGGATCTCCTTGTTTGTGACAGCCCCGAAGACGGGGCGTTGATTTTTTCGTGACGAGGAGGATCGAAGGATGAGTTTAGTACCCTATGTCATTGAGCAGACCAGCCGGGGAGAGCGTTCCTATGACATTTATTCCAGGCTGTTAAAAGAACGGATTATTTTCCTGGGAGAGGATGTAAACGATGTGTCCGCCAGTCTGATTGTGGCTCAGCTTCTGTTTCTGGAGTCTGAGGATCCAGGCAAGGACATCAACCTTTATATCAACAGCCCGGGAGGTTCCGTGACCGCAGGTTTTGCGATTTACGATACGATGAATTATATCAAGTGCGATGTTTCCACCATCTGCATCGGCATGGCGGCCAGTATGGGAGCGTTCCTGCTTTCCGGCGGCGCAAAGGGAAAGCGCTTTGCCCTGCCTAATTCTCAGATTATGATTCACCAGCCCTCCGGCGGTGCCCAGGGGCAGGCTACGGAAATTCAGATTGTGGCGGAGAATATTTTAAAGACGAAACGCAAAATCAATGAGATTCTGGCAGCCAATACCGGAAAGCCCATGGAAGTCATCGAGCGGGATACGGAGCGGGACTACTATATGTCCGCCGCTGAGGCGAAGGATTACGGCCTCATCGACCACATTTTGACCAATCATTAAGGACAGACTAACCTCTGAATGGAAAGGTAAGGAAGAATATGCCAATTAGGACAGACGACACCATTCGCTGCTCCTTCTGCGGAAGGACTCAGGATCAGGTGCGCAAGATGATTGCAGGAGCAGGAGGCAGCAATGTCTTTATCTGTGACGAATGCATTGAGCTGTGTTCGGAGATTTTGGAGGAAGAACTGGAAAAGGATGAGGCGGAAGCCCTTCCCGGTCTTTCCGATATCCGGCTGCTGAAACCGAAGGAGATCAAAGCTTTCCTGGACGACTATGTGATCGGTCAGGAGGAGGCAAAAAAGGTTCTCTCGGTTGCGGTTTACAACCACTACAAGAGGGTAACCTCCTGCCAGCACATGGATGTGGAGGTTCAGAAGAGCAATATTCTGATGATCGGACCTACGGGTTCCGGAAAAACCTATCTGGCCCAGACCCTGGCTAAGATACTCAATGTACCCTTTGCCATCGCGGACGCCACTGCTTTGACAGAGGCCGGATATGTGGGCGAGGACGTGGAGAATATTCTCTTAAAGCTGATTCAGGCGGCAGACTATGACGTTGCCCGGGCAGAATACGGGATTATTTATATAGACGAGATTGATAAGATTACCAAGAAGTCTGAAAATGTGTCCATCACCAGGGATGTTTCCGGCGAGGGCGTTCAGCAGGCCTTGCTAAAGATTCTGGAAGGCACCATTGCCAGCGTTCCTCCTCAGGGAGGCAGAAAACATCCCCACCAGGAACTGATTCAGATTGATACCACCAATATCCTCTTCATCTGCGGAGGAGCCTTTGACGGCCTGGAGCGGATTGTGGAGAACCGGCTGAATATCGGTTCCATCGGTTTCAACGCGGAGGTGGCAGACCGGAATAACCTGGATATCGACGAACTGCTGCGACAGGTGGAGCCCAAGGATTTGACTAAGTTCGGCCTGATTCCGGAGTTCATCGGCCGTGTGCCGGTGATGGTATCTTTGGAATCTCTGACCAGGGAGGCCATGGTGCGGATTTTGTCCGAGCCTAAAAACGCCCTGACCAAACAGTACCAGAAGCTTTTCGAGCTGGACAATGTAAAACTGGAATTTACGCCGGAGGCACTGGAGGCCATCGCGGACCGGGCGGTCAGCCGTAAAATCGGCGCCAGAGGCCTGCGCTCCATCATCGAGTCGGTGATTATGGATTTGATGTACGAGATTCCTTCCGATGAGACCATCGGAATCTGCACCATCACCAAGGATGTGGTGGAAGGAACGGGAAAACCGGAGCTGGTTTACCGGGACGTGCCCGCAAACCCCAGAAAGGGCCAGCGGCTTAAAGTAGACGCCAAGAAGGGCGAGATTGCATAAGGATAGTGAGAAGAAGGAAAGGCTGTTGTAAACAGGATGTGTACGCACCCGCTGCAACGGCCTTTCCATATACAAGAGGTGAAATATATGGCCATAGAAGAACAGATTCGAACAATGCCGGTGGTGGCCTTAAAGGGACTGACGATTCTGCCGGGAATGATGACCCATTTCGATGCGGTAAAACGGCAGGACATCGCTGCGGTGGAATACGCTCTGGTTGAGGACCAGAAGGTATTTTTGGTGACCCAGAGAAATCCGGAGCCGGAGGAGCCGGAGCTGGAGGATTTGTACCAGGTGGGTACCATTGCCCTGGTAAAACAGCTGGTCCGTCTGCCGGGAAAGGTGGTGCGGGTGCTGGTGGAAGGCCTGGAGAGAGGAGAGCTGCTCACCCTGGAAGGAGGGGATCGGTCCCTGCGGGGACAGGTGGCGCCCATGGATCCGGGCGAGGAACCGGATGCCGTTACCCAGGAGGCGATGTGCCGCATTGTTAAGGAGAAATTGGAGGACTACGGCAGGGAAAACCTGAAATTTGCCAAGGAGATTCTGCCGGGACTGAGAGCTATCACAGGCCTTCGGGAACTTTTGGACCAGACGGCCATCCAGATGCCCTGGGACTATACCATCCGTCAGGAAATTCTGGAGAGCGTGCCCCTGGAGCTGCGCTATGAGGTGGTGCTGAAAACCATTCTCTCGGAAATCGAGATTTATCGTATCAAACGGGAATTCCAGGAAAAGGTGAAGGCGGATATCGACCAAAACCAGAAGGAATATATTCTCAGAGAGCAGATGAAGGTGATCCGCCAGGAGTTGGGGGAAGAGAATACCGTTTCCGAGGCGGAGGAGTATCAGAAAAAGGTCAGTCAGCTGAAGGCAGACCGGGAAACTAAGGATAAGCTGATGAAGGAGATCGGGCGTTTCAAGATGATGCCGCCCGGAAGCCAGGAGGCAAATGTACTCAGAACCTATATCGAAACTCTGCTGGAGCTTCCCTGGAAGAAGGTTTCCAAGGACAACGACGACTTAAAACACGCCCAGGAGGTACTGGATGCGGATCACTACGGCCTGGATCAGGTAAAGGAGAGAATCCTGGAATATCTGGCGGTGCGGACCCTGACCAAAAAGGGCACCAGCCCCATCGTATGCCTGGTGGGACCGCCCGGAACAGGCAAGACCTCCATCGCCCGGTCAGTGGCCAGAGCTCTGAACAAGAAATATGTGCGCATCAGCCTGGGAGGAATCCGGGATGAGGCGGAGATCCGGGGACACCGGAAAACCTATGTGGGCGCTATGCCAGGACGTATTGTAGAGGGTCTGCGGCAGGCCGGAGTGAGCAATCCCCTGATGCTTCTGGATGAGATCGATAAGGTCAGCAGTGATTACAAGGGAGATACCTCCTCAGCTCTGCTGGAGGTGCTGGACGGAGAGCAGAATGTCAAATTCCGGGACCACTATGTAGAGACGCCCATTGACCTTTCCCAGGTGATGTTTATCGCCACGGCCAATACCACTCAGACCATTCCCGGCCCTCTGCTGGACCGGATGGAGGTAATTGAGGTCAACAGCTACACGGAAAATGAAAAGTTTCACATTGCCAAGGATTACCTGGTGCCCAAGCAGCTGGAACGCAACGGCCTGGATTCCAGGCAGGTCACTTTCTCCGACAAGGCCCTGGTCCGGATGATTCACAATTATACCAGGGAGGCGGGAGTCCGCAACCTGGAGCGGCGCATCGGGGACGTATGCCGGAAGGCGGCCAGAGAATTTCTGGAAAACCGCAAAACCGCTATCCGCGTTACGGAAGGTACCCTGGAAAAATACCTGGGCAAAGAGAAGATTACCTTTGAAAATGCCAATGAGCAGGATGAAGTAGGCATTGTCCGGGGGCTTGCATGGACCAGCGTGGGAGGGGATACCCTTCAGATTGAGGTCAATGTGATGCCGGGTAAGGGAAATCTTCTGATGACCGGTCAGCTGGGAGATGTGATGAAGGAGTCGGCTCAGACAGCCTTGACTTATGTGCGTTCCATCGCGCCAGGGTATGAGGTGGCGGACGATTATTTTGAAAAGCATGATCTGCATATCCACATTCCCGAAGGGGCGGTGCCAAAGGACGGCCCGTCGGCGGGAATTACCATGGCTACGGCTATGCTGTCGGCGGTAACCGGACGTCCGGTGCGGTGCAAGGTGGCCATGACCGGCGAGATTACTTTAAGAGGAAGGGTCCTCCCAATCGGCGGACTGAAGGAGAAGATCCTGGCTGCCAAAATGGCCCATATTGAGAAGGTACTGGTTCCGGAAAAGAACCGGCCGGATATGGCGGAGCTGTCAAAGGAAATTACCAGGGGGCTGCAGATTGTCTATGTGCGGCAGATGGAAGATGTACTGAAGGAGGCGCTGGTGTGATTATCAAGAGTGTGAATCTGGAAACCGTGTGCGGCGTCACCAGCCGCCTGCCGGAGAACGAACTGCCGGAGTTTGCATTTGCGGGGAAATCCAACGTGGGGAAATCATCCCTGATTAACGCTCTGATGAACCGGAAGGCCTACGCCCGCACCTCCTCCCAGCCGGGAAAGACCCAGACCATCAATTTCTACAACATCAACAACGCTTTTTACTACGTGGACCTGCCCGGGTACGGCTATGCCAAGGTATCCCTGGAGGCGAAGGAAAAGTGGGGGAAAATGATTGAGCGGTATCTTCGCCGCTCCCGGATGCTGAAGATGGTCTTTCTGCTGGTAGATATCCGTCACGACCCCTCCGCCAACGACAAATCCATGTACGACTGGATTGTGTACAACGGCTACCACCCGGTCATCATCGCCACCAAGCTGGACAAAATCAACCGCAGCCAGGTGGCAAAGCATACCAAAGCCATCCGCCAGGGATTGGGGATGGCGCCGGAGGACATCCTGATTCCCTTTTCAGCGGAGACCAAGCAGGGGCGGGAGGAAATCTGGGAGCTGCTGGAGGGAAAGCTGCAATAGTTCAGGACGGCGTGTCTTCTTGCCCGGCCAAGGCCGGACAAGAAGCATCGGATATTCATACCCTAGGGGGCACGCTGTCCAATGTGAAAACGAGTGCAAAAGCATGCTTATAAGCAAGCTTAACGCCTGTTTTTGCACTCGTTTTCACGCCGTCCTGAATTGTTTCGCGGACTTTCAGACTAACTAAAGGTTTGCGCGTTATAATACTCTCATCTCGAAACAGGAGAAATATGACAGAATGAATCTGCCCGGAGGGTTTGCCGGATGGGCGGAGAAGAAGGAGAGAGTATCATGAGCGCGAAGAATATGGCAGTACTCCGGGAAAAGGGATGGAAAATCGGTGCTGTGGCGGCAGCTGCGGCATGTCTGTTTGCGGCCCGCCCCATAACAGCCCAGGCGGCAGGTGGTTTGGACTTGTATACAGACTATCCCGGAATGACGGCGAAGGCCGGGGATTCCCTGTCCTTCAGCCTGGAGCTGGATAATATGGGGGAGGCTTGCGATGCCTCCCTTTCTGTGCAGTCTCTGCCGGACGGCTGGGAAGGATACATTTCCGGAGGCGGAGGGCAGATCAGCCGAATCCATGTGCCTTCGGGTACGGCGGGAGCCACGGCCACTTTTCAGCTGGAAATCCCAGCAGATGCGGCGGAAGGCAGCTACCAGGTGGTGCTGGCGGCAGATGCGGGAGGAGGGGTATCCGATACTCTGACCCTGGATCTGGCGGTCAGCGAGCTTCAGGTGAGCCAGGGAGATTTTTCTTCTGAGTACCCGGAACAGGAGGGAGCGGCGGGAACGGCCTTCAGCTTTAACGCCACCTTGGTGAACAACAGCGGAGAAACACGTTCTTACAGCCTTTCCGCCCAGTCCCCCTCAGGATGGCAGGTGGCGTTCCGGCCCAGCGGGGAGAGCACTCAGGTGGCCAGCATTGAACTGGAACCGGGAGCCAGCCAGGGATTGACCGCAGCGGTAACACCTCCGGACAATGTGGCAGCGGGAGAGTACACCATTCCCTGCAGCGCCATTTCCGGCAGTGAGACCCTGGACATGGAACTGTCGGTGACCATTACGGAGCAGTATCAGATGGATCTGTCCACTCCGGACGGCCTGCTCAGCTTTTCTGCCCAGGCGGGAGCGGATTCCGATGTAACGTTGAGCATCACCAATAACGGCAATGTGGCGATTGAAAATGTGAACCTTACCTCTTCCACTCCCAGCGGATGGAACGTCAGCTTCGACACGCCTACGGTGGATGTGATTGAGGCGGGGGAAACCGCTCAGGTGACCGCCCATGTGACCCCTTCCGACGAGGCGCTGACGGGAGATTATGTGGTTACTATAACAGCCAGTACCAGCGAGACCTCCGACAGCGCGGAGTTTCGTGTATCGGTGGAAACCAGCATGGTCTGGGGCGTTGTGGCAGTGGTGATTCTGGTGGCGATTATCGGCGTAATCGGCTGGATATTCCGCAAGTACGGGAGACGGTAATATGGCAGAAAACGTAATGATAGAAACCAGGGAACTGACAAAAAAGTACGGGGAAAAGACGGCGGTAGACCATTTGAACCTGACCATCCGAACAGGTGAGGTCTTCGGACTTTTAGGCCCCAACGGCGCGGGAAAGACCACCACCACCCTGATGCTCACCGGGCTGACGGAGCCCACGGATGGGACGGCCCTGATTGACGGAAAGGACTGTCTGCACCAGCCTATGGAGGTGAAATCCATCGTAGGCTACATGCCGGACAACGTGGGATTTTACGGCGATATGACGGGACGGGAGAACCTGCGGTTTACGGCGGCCTTAAATGGCCTGGAAGGGGAGGAGGCCGAGGAGCGGATTGAAGGGCTCCTCTACCGGACCGGCCTTTCTCAGGCGGGGGATTTAAAGGTACGGGCCTACTCCAGAGGCATGCGGCAGCGTCTTGGAGTGGCGGATGTGCTGGTAAAGGACCCCAAAGTGATCATTATGGACGAACCCACCCTGGGCATCGACCCGGAGGGCATGCGCCAGCTTTTGGAGTTGATTCGGGAAATGTCCAAAAAGGAGAACCGCACCATCCTGATTTCCTCCCACCAGCTGTACCAGGTGCAGCAGGTATGCGACCGGGTGGGACTCTTTGTGGACGGCAGGCTGATGGCCTGCGGCACTGTGGAGGAGCTGGCGGAGCAGACCCGGGAAGGAACGCCCTTTTTGACCGAGATTCAGGTAGAGGCCGGAGACGAGGCTTTTACCAGGCTTTTAAAAGAACAGGAAGGTGTTTACAGCGTAGGCCGGGAGGGAGGACGCTACATCGTCGGTTCCGACCGGGATGTGGGAAACGCTCTGGCGCGGACGGCCCTGGAGCACGGCTATCAGCTCATCAGCCTGCGTCCTTGCGGCAACGATTTGGATGATATTTATCGAAGATATTTTGAAAAGGCAGGTCATGAAGATGGGAACAGCAGCGGCAGCAAAATTAAAAGATTTATTTCACGGAACCGCTGAAGAGGCGGAGAAGAAAAGAAGAAATACCGGCCTGTGGGCCTTGTATCACAAGGAGATGACGGACCACATCCGCAGCAGACGCTTTCTTTTGGTGCTGGCTTTGGTGGCGGCGGCCGGCTTTGCCAGCCTTTACGGAGCGGTAGGAGCCATTTCCTCCGCATCCTCATCAGACCTGGGGGAATTTATCTTCCTTCAGCTTTTTATCACCAGCGGAAGCTCTATTCCTTCCTTTGTGTCCTTTATCGCCCTGCTGGGGCCATTTGTAGGTCTTGCCCTGGGCTTTGACGCGGTGGGAGGAGAGCGCAGCGGCGGAACCTTAAACCGTCTGTTGTCCCAGCCCATTTACCGGGACAGCGTGATCATCGGAAAATTTTTGGCCGGGGCCACGGTGATTTTCGCCATGCTGGTTGTGATGGTCGGGGCGGTCAGCGCATTGGGGATACTAGCCACAGGAATCCATCCGGGGCTGGAGGAAGTGGGAAGAATCCTTGTGTTTCTGATTTTTACCGGAGTCTACATCTGTTTCTGGCTGGGACTTTCCATCCTGTTCTCCGTTCTGTGCCGCCATTCGGCCACCAGCGCGTTGGCCGTTATCGCCTGCTGGATGTTCTTTACCATTTTTCTAAGCCTTCTGGCAGGAATGATT
>URFM01000073.1 GCA_900547035.1 uncultured Clostridium sp.
TGGGAACGTAGGCAAAGTTTACGCCCAGGATAACAGGAAGGCCGGCACCCAGATGGAAACTGTTCTTATTGCCTATGGGGAAGAGCTGCAGCAGGGTGGCCAGGGCAGATACAACCAGGGAAGCCTGAATCAGCAAAACCCGGTCTGCCGTGTCAATGCCTGCTGCGCCGGAAATAATAATGGCCGGCGTCACACAGCCTACAATCATGGCTACTACATGCTGAAGGGCCAGGGGAATTGCCTGGCTCATTTTTGGCACACCATCCAAATCAAACAGGGATGCGTGCTGTTTCGCTGTATTGTCTGTATTCATTTTTTAATTGCCTCCTTTACGCTAAATGGATATGAGTACCGGTTTTTCCCTGGATACCGTCTTTTGCTTTTTCCAACAGCGTAATGAGGGCAGTGCGTCCTGGTTTTGATTCAGCAAATTTAACAGCAGCCTGAACTTTGGGAAGCATGGAACCGGGGGCAAAATGTCCCTCTTTGATAAACTGTCTTGCTTCTTCTGTGTCCAGGTCATCCAGCCACTTTTCTTCCGGCTTTCCGAAGTTAACAGCAACCTTTTCAACTGCAGTGAGAATAATCAGGAAATCAGCGTTCAGATTCTCTGCTAACAGTTCACTTGCGAAGTCCTTGTCGATTACAGCGCTTGCACCCTTTAAGTGGTTTCCCTGACGGGTAACCGGGATACCGCCGCCGCCGCAGGCGATTACCAGCTGGCCTGAGTCTACCAGAGAGCGGATGGCGCCGATTTCAACGATTTCAGCAGGCTTTGGAGATGCCACCACGCGGCGGTAGCCACGTCCGGAATCCTCCTTCATGATGTATCCGTACTTTTCTTCTGCAATCTTAGCCTGTTCTTCGGTCATGAAGTGGCCGATTGGCTTGGAAGGAGCTTCAAAGGCAGGGTCGTCTGCATCTACACGGACCTGTGTAATCATGGTTGCAACCGGAATATCATACATTTCACGGTTATAGAGTTCCTCTCTTAAGGCGTTCTGCAGGTCGTAGCCGATATAAGCCTGGCTCATGGCCACACAGACGGAGAGAGGGGTGTTGGGCTGTTTTGCGTCTTCGCGGCTCAGCGCAGCCATTGCATTGTTGATCATACCTACCTGAGGGCCGTTGCCATGGGCTACGATAACCTCGCAGCCTTCCTCGATGAGATCTACGATGGCTTTGGCTGTGATCTTGACAGCTTTCATCTGCTCAGGAAGGGTATTGCCCAGTGCATTGCCGCCCAGAGCGATGACAATACGTTTTTTCTTGTTTTCCATAGTGATTTTCCCCTTTATAGGGCGGGATATGAGGGTATCCCGCCGAGTTTTTGCATAATTTGAGACAAAAAGGGCTGCAGGACTCAGTCCGGCAGCCCTTACATTGTATTGCTTGGTAAGATGAATGATTTATTTGAATACTCTAGGAGTTCCTTTTTCTTCCAGCTTCTTTAAAACCTCAGCCGGGTCAGCGAACTTAGCCAGCATAATCATGGCAGCGATTACGTATGGCTTGTAGCTTGCTTCTTTGTACAGAGGATCACGGTAGCGGTCAAATACAGTTGCCTCAACCTCGCCGTCCTTGCAGCTTACATCGTTGATGTCAGCTGGTAAGCAGTGCAGGTACAGAGCTTTGCCGTCTTTGGTGGTCTTCATCAGTTCCTCAGTACAGCACCAGTCTTTGTGCTCTGCGTTCTGAGCCAGCAGTTCTTTCTCCAGAGTCTTGATGCCCTCGGAATCGCCTTCTGCGTACAGGTTGGTTCTCTTTTCCATAGCTGCAAATGGAGCCCAGCTCTTTGGATATACGATGTCAGCATCCTTGAATGCGTCAGCCATGTCATGGGATACACGGAAGGAACCGCCGGTCTTTTCAGCGTTCTTTCTGGCAACTTCCTCAACCTCAGGCATGATTTCGTAGCCTTCCGGATGAGCCAGAACAACTTCCATACCCATACGTGTCATCAGGCCAACAACGCCCTGAGGAACGGAGAGAGGCTTGCCGTAGGAAGGAGAGTAAGCCCATGTCATGGCTAACTTCTTGCCCTTTAAGTTCTCTACGCCGCCGAACTCATGGATGATGTGCAGCATATCAGCCATACACTGTGTCGGGTGGTCGATGTCGCACTGTAAGTTAACCAGGGTTGGCTTCTGCTCCAGGATGCCGTCTTTGTGGCCCTGTGTAACAGCGTCAACAACTTCGTGCATGTAAGCGTTGCCCTTGCCGATGTACATGTCATCGCGGATTCCGATGACGTCTGCCATGAAAGAGATCATGTTGGCGGTCTCACGAACGGTCTCGCCGTGGGCTACCTGGGATTTGCCCTCGTCCAGATCCTGTACTTCCAGGCCCAGCAGGTTGCAGGCGGAAGCGAAGGAGAAGCGGGTACGGGTGGAGTTGTCGCGGAATAAGGAGATTCCCAGTCCGCTCTCAAATACCTTGGTGGAGATGTTGTTCTCTCTCATGTAGCGCAGGGCGTCTGCCAGGGTCCATACGGCCTCCAGCTCGTCATCGGTCTTCTCCCAGGTCAGGAAGAAATCTCCCTCGTACATTTCCTTGAAATTCAGCTGATTTAACTTGTCAATGTAATCCTGTAAAGTTTTCATATGATATCGTTCTCCTTTTTAGATATGATGTGATAAGTGTAACTGGTTTTCCGTGTTTTACTTGCAGTAAACGGTGGGCAGAGCCGCGTATACGGCAGCGCAGGTTACCAGATCCTGCTTCCAGGTCTTCTCATTGGGAGCGTGTGCCTGTGCCTCAGCGCCGGGGCCAAAGCCGATGCAGGGGATTCCGTTGCGGCCCATAATGGATACGCCGTTGGTGGAGAAGGTCCACTTATCGGTCAGAGGACGGGCCTTTCTCATCTCAAGGGTTTCCTCGGCTCCGATTCTCTCCTCGCCGAACAGGTTGGTGTAGGCTTCTTCCAGGGCCTTGGTTACCTTGTGATCCTTCGGAATTACCCAGGTGGGGAAGTAGCACTCGATGGCGTAGGTCAGGTTGGTGTAGGAAGGACGGGAATACTCGTACATGGATACTTTTACGTCGTCGCCGTACTTCTTTACAGCGGGCAGGGCGCGGATCTCATCCAGGCAGCTCTCCCAGGTCTCTCCGGCGGTCATCCGGCGGTCCAGGGATACGGAGCAGGAGTCCGCAACGGCGCAGCGGCTGGGGGAGGTGAAGAAGATCTCGGATACGGTTACGGTTCCGCGGCCCAGGAAGTTGGCTTCCTGCCACTCGGGGTTGTACTTCTCATCCAGCATCTTCACAAGGCCCTTTACCTCGTTCTCATCGGAGGCGTCGTTCTCGTTTAAGGCTCTGACATCCTGAAGAATGTCGGCCATCTTGTAGATGGCGTTGTCGCCTCTCTCGGGAGCGGAGCCGTGGCAGGAAACGCCTTTTACATCCACACGGATCTCCATACGGCCTCTCTGGCCCCGGTAGATTCCGCCGTCGGTGGGCTCTGTGGATACCACGAACTCGGGACGGACCTTATCCTCGTTGATGATGTACTGCCAGCACAGGCCGTCGCAGTCTTCCTCCTGTACGGTTCCGGTTACCAGAACGGTGTACTGGTCGGAGAGCAGTCCCAGGTCTTTCATGATTCTGGCTCCGTACACAGCGGATACGATGCCGCCGCACTGGTCGGAAACGCCTCTTCCGCCGATCTCGGTGTCGTTCTCATAGCCTTCATAGGGGTCGAAGTTCCAGTTGTCCTTGTTTCCGATTCCAACGGTGTCGATGTGGGCGTCAAAACCGATGAGGGTTTTTCCGGTTCCCATGTATCCGAGAACGTTGCCCATGGGGTCGATCTCTACCTTGTCAAATTCCAGCTTTCTCATCTCCTCGGCAATGCGGTCGATGTGGGCCTTCTCATCGCAGCTCTCGCCGGGGAATTTTACGATGTCCCGTAAAAACTTGGTCATGTCTTTCTCGTAGTTCTGTGCAGCTTCCTTGATTTTGCCGTAATCCAGGCTCATTTCATTTTCCTCCATGTTTTATTTAGGTGGCCGCAGCCGGCCCGGGCAGTGCGCGTTTCCCGGACGGCCGCAGCGTGATTGTTACCGGTTCTTACTTTTCTTTGCCTTCCCATACGATGTTCTTGTAGCGGTCGGGGTCGGTGTCTCCTTCGGTGGAGAAGAGGAGCACTTTGGAATTCTCATCCAGTCCGATCTCTTTTCTCAGGTCAGCGTATTCCTCCATGGTCATCATGGCGGCCAGGGCTCCGAAGGGAGCTGCGCCGGATTCGCCGGAGGTGACGGGAGCGTCGCCCTTGATGGGAGCGGCCAGCATCCGCATGCCCTTGGCGGCTACCCAGTCGGGAGCGGCGATAAACACCTTCACATGGTTCTTTAAAATATCCCAGGAGATGGTGTTGGGCTCTCCGCAGGCGAGGCCGGCCATGATGGTCTGCATATCGCCGTCCACAATGCGGGGCTTTCCGTCTCCCGCAGCCGCTCCCTTATAGAGGCAGGCGGCCACATCGGCTTCCACCACCACAAAGGTGGGGGGATTGTCGGGATACAGGTTGGTGAAGTAGCCGACCACCGCTCCGGCCAGGGAGCCTACGCCGGCCTGAACGAATACGTGGGTGGGACGATCGCAGCCCTGCTCCGCAAGCTGCTCGCCGGCCTCCATGGCCATGGTGCCGTAGCCCTGCATGATCCAGGATGGGATTTCCTCGTAGCCGTCCCATGCGGTATCCTGAACGATGACGCCTCTGGGAGTCTCATCGGCTTCCTTGGCGGCCAGCCTTACGCAGTCGTCGTAGTTTAATTCCTGAATGTCCACCTGCGCGCCTTCCTTGCGGATGTTTTCCAGGCGGGTCTGAGTGGTTCCCTTGGGCATATGAACCACCGCTTTCTGGCGCAGCTTGTTTGCCGCCCAGGCGACGCCCCGTCCGTGGTTGCCGTCGGTGGCGGTAAAGAAGGTGGCCTGTCCGAATTCCTCGCGGAGCTTGTCGGAGGTGAGGACGGAGTAGGGTAAATCGGAAACGTCCTTGCCGGTTTCAGAAGCGATGTAACGGGCCATGGCAAAGGATCCGCCCAGTACCTTAAAGGCGTTTAAACCGAAGCGGTAGGATTCATCCTTGATATAGACCTCCTTCAGGCCTAAGTAAGAGGCCATGTGCTCCAGCTTCGTCAAAGGTGTTTTGCCGTACTGCGGAAAGCTCTCGTGGAAGGCTCTGGCTTTTTTAATCTCCTCCAGGCCCATGATGGGAAGGTTCGCATCCTCCGTTTTGGGCATATGGTTGACCGCCCATCTGATTGGTTCGCTCATTTTCTCATTATCCTCCTTTTAATTGTTTGACTCGTGGTTTAGCTCGGGACGGCGTGTTTTCTTGCACGGCCTGAACTGTTAATCTGATTTGTGGCTGTTGACATCAATGTAGCTGTATAATGTAAATTTTGAGATTCCAAAATATTTGGAAATTTTATCCCCCGATTTGGTAATCAGGAAAGCGCCGGCGTCGTTTAAGAACTGAATGGCCATAACCTTTTCTTCCTTGTTCATCAGGGCTGCTGGTTTTCCAACCAGGGCTACGGACTGTTCAATGAGACTGTCCAGCAGGTCCGTCACATTGGTGACGATCCGGTCAGGCTGCTTTTCGCTGGTCTGGGGCTCTGTATCAATTAAAGCTTTGATGGACCGTTCTACAGTAAGCAGCCCGGTAATATCGTAATTAATGGAAAAAATGTAATCGACAGCAGTACGGTCATCGTTATGGATGTAGAATGTGCTGGACTTGAGAATCTTGCCATTGGCGGCTTTGGTCAGATAACCTACATGATCTTTTAAGGAGGCAGCCTCCTTATTGTGAAAGGCTTCCAGCACCACCTTGGAAGGACCGTCTCCTACCCGCCGGTTGGTAATATTTCCGTTGACAATGTACACAATGGAATGTTCCATATCATGTTTTTTTAAATCGTGAATGACGATTTCGCAGTCGGGACCGAACTGCCTGGCCAGGCCGTCGGCAAACTGTTTTAAGAGGTTTAAAGTATCGGACATGAGGCTGCCTCCTTTCCTGGGTGATCTCCAAAGTTTTTCAGTCACTTTGCACAAACGGGGATGAAATTAGAAAAATCCCTTGTTTATGATTCCATCATATCATAAAAATTTGGAATTGCAAGAGTTTTTACAAAAAAATTTTTCATAACTAAAAAATTTTGTATTTCGGCTTGCAAATAGCCTTTGTTCATGGTACTATAACCTTATAGAAATAGGGCGAAAATAAAGAGAAAAGGAGAACGGTTATGATTATTATTGGAAACGGTCGTTTGGTTACAAGGGATCCGGCGGCTCCCTTTTATGAGAACGGAGCGGTTGCGGTTGATGGGAACACAATCCGCAAGGTAGGGGAGACGGCGGCTATCCGCAGCGAATTCCCGGAGGCTGAATATGTGGACGCCAAGGGAGGCGTGATTATGCCCGCCTTCATTAATACCCATGAGCATATTTACAGCGCCATGGCAAGAGGGATGTCCATTAAGGGTTATGACCCCAAAGGATTTTTGGAAATCCTGGACGGAATGTGGTGGACCATTGACCGCCATTTGACGAATGAAGCCACCCGCCAGAGCGCCAGAGTGACTTACCTGGATTCCATCAAAAACGGCGTAACTACCGTATTTGACCATCATGCCAGCTTTGGTGAAATTCATGACAGCTTATTTGCCATCGAGGATGCGGCCAAGGAGTTTGGCCTTCGTACCTGTCTGTGTTATGAGATCTCCGACCGGGACGGTATGGACAAAGCGAAAGAGGCGGTGATGGAAAATGCTGCCTGGATTAAGCATGCCCTGGCAGATGATTCGGATATGATTGCGGGAATGATGGGAATGCACGCCCAGTTTACCATTTCCGATGAAACCATGGCGCTGGCTGCGGCCAACAAGCCCGATGAAGTGGGATATCACATTCATGTGGCCGAGGGAATCGAGGATCTGCACCACTGTTTAAAACATTACGGCAAGCGGATCGTGGACCGGCTGATGGACTGCAATATATTAGGAAGCAAGACCCTTCTGGCCCACTGCATCTATGTGAACCCTCACGAGATGGAATTAATTAAGGAAACGGATACGATGGTGGTCCACAATCCGGAGTCCAATATGGGCAATGCCTGCGGCTGCCCGCCCACCATGGAAATCGTTCACCGGGGTATTTTAACAGGACTTGGAACCGACGGTTATACTCAGGATATGCTGGAATCCTACAAGGTGGCAAACGTACTTCACAAGCATCATCTCTGCGATCCAAACGCAGCCTGGTCCGAGGTGCCCCAGATGCTTTTTGAGGGGAACGCGAAAATTGCGGGAAGATACTTTAAGAAACCATTGGGTATTTTGAAGGAAGGAGCGGCCGCGGATGTGATTGTAGCGGACTACATTCCCAGAACTCCCATGACGAAAGACAACATCAACAGCCACATCGTGTTCGGCATGACGGGACGCAGCGTAGTGACTACCATGTGCAACGGAAAAATCCTGATGAAGGACCGGGAACTGATCGGAGTTGACGAGGAGAAGGTACTCTACGAAGTGAGAGAAGAGGCAAAGAAGCTGGAAAGATCCATCAACGGATAAGAGAAGGAGGAAAAGCATGAGTGACCGTATGACACCCATTCCCTTTGGGAATTTGATGAACTGGATTCTGGAGGAAAGAAAGAAGGGAACTGTATTTGGAATCCGCAAGCCCTTCCATGCAAATCCGGAGAAGATTTACGAGATTTTCGGACGGAAGCTGGAGACGCCCTTTGGTCCCGCGGCAGGCCCTCACACCCAGCTGGCCCAGAACATTGTGGCGGCTTATGTGGCAGGCAGCCGGTTCTTTGAACTGAAAACGGTTCAGAAGATTGATGGAGAGGACCTGCCGGTGAACAAGCCCTGCATCAAGGCGGACGATGAATGCTATAACTGCGAGTGGTCCACAGAACTCTATGTGCCCCAGGCGTTTGACGAGTATGTGAAGGCCTGGTTTGCCTGTAAGGTGTTGGCAAAGGAGATGGAGCTGGGAGCGGAGGACGGCTTTCAGTTTAATATGTCCGTAGGCTACGACCTGGAGGGAATCAAGCTTCCCAAGGTGGACCGCTTTATCGAGGGCATGAAGGATGCCTCCGAGACGGAGATTTTTAAAGAATGCCGCAGCTGGCTGTTGGAGAATCTGGACCGGTTTGATAAGGTAACCGGAGAGGATGTGGAGGCGATTACTGCCAACATCTGCAATTCCGTTACTCTGTCTACCCTCCACGGATGCCCGCCTCAGGAGATTGAGCGCATTGCCCGGTATCTGCTGGAGGAAAAGCATGTTCACACCTTCATTAAATGCAATCCTACCCTGCTGGGATATGAGTATGCCAGAAATCTGATGGATTCTATGGGATACGACTATGTGGCCTTCGGGGATTTCCACTTTAAGGACGACCTTCAGTACAGCGATGCCGTTCCTATGCTGGAGCGTCTGCAGAAGCTGGCAGATGAGAAAGGCTTGGAGTTCGGCGTGAAGATTACCAATACATTCCCTGTGGACGTGAAGGCGGGAGAGCTTCCGAGTGAAGAGATGTATATGTCCGGAAAATCCCTCTATCCCTTGTCCATGTCTGTGGCCATGAAGCTGGCTAAGGATTTTGACGGAAAGCTGCGGATTTCCTATTCCGGAGGAGCGGACGCCTTTAATATTCAGAAGATTGTAGAAGCGGGAATCTGGCCGGTTACCATGGCAACCACCCTGTTAAAGCCAGGCGGCTATCAGCGTCTGGAGCAGATCGGCCGCATTTTCGAGTCCGTAGAGCCAGCCGCATTTTCCTGCGTGGACAGTGAAAAAGTGGAACGTCTGGTGGAGGATGTGAAAACAGATCCGCATCATGTGAAGGCGGTAAAACCACTGCCCTCCAGAAAGATTAAGCGTCCGGTACCGCTGACGGACTGTTTCGTGGCGCCCTGTGAGGAGGGCTGTCCCATTCATCAGGATATTACGGCCTACTTAAAGCTGATGGGAGCAGGAAAGGCAAAAGAGGCCCTGGAAGTAATTCTGAGAAAGAATCCTCTGCCATTTATGACCGGTACCATCTGCGCCCACAACTGTATGAGCAAATGTACCAGAAACTTCTATGAAACGCCGGTCAACATCCGTCGGACCAAGCTGGAAGCGGCGGAGGGCGGCTTTGAGGCGGTCCTTTCAGAGCTTCATAAGCCGGAGATTACCGCGGACAAGAAGGCGGCGGTTATCGGCGGCGGACCTGCAGGTATGGCGGCGGCCTATTTCCTGGCAAAAGGCGGCATGGAAGTGACTATCTTTGAAAAGGAGAAGAAGCTGGGCGGCGTGGTCCGCAACGTGATCCCTGGTTTTCGCATCAGCGATGAAGCCATTGACAAAGATGTAAAGATTCTGGAGGCCCTTGGGGTTCAGATTGCTACAGAGTCCTATGTTGCTTCATTGGAACAGGTTCGGGAAAATTACGACTATATTGTGCTGGCAGTAGGCGCATATAAGCCTGGTATTCTGAGACTGGAGGAAGGGGAGGCGGTGAACGCCCTTGAATTTTTGGCTCAGTTTAAGGCTACCGGCGGTCAAGTAGACCTTGGGGAGAATGTAGTGGTCATTGGCGGAGGAAACACCGCGATGGATACTGCCCGGGCAGCCAAGAGAAATGCAGGTGTGAAAAAGGTTTCTTTGGTATACCGCAGAACGAAGCGTTATATGCCCGCCGATGCGGAAGAACTGGAGATGGCTGTCCAGGACGGCGTGGAATTCGCGGAACTTTTATCTCCCGTGAAGCTTTCAGGCGGGGAGCTGATTTGCAAAAAGATGCGTCTGGGAGATGTGGACGAAAGCGGACGCAGAGGAGTGGTGGAAACGGACGAGCTGGTAAAGGTTCCCGCCGATACGGTTATCGCCGCGGTGGGCGAGAAGGTTCCCGCAGCGTTTTATGAGGCAAACGGCATCGCCGTGGATCAGAAGGGCCGTCCTCAGGTGAACCAGGAAACCCTGGAAACCAATATCCCCGGCGTATACGCCGCAGGAGACGGGCTTTACGGACCTGCTACGGTGGTGGAGGCTATCCGGGACGGTTCCCAGGCGGCCAGGGCTATTTTGGAACAGCAGGAGCAGGAGCAGCTCTTCAGCCTGTCTGATGAGGAAACCATTTACTGGCGTAAGGGAAATCTGATGGAGGAGAATCCGGAATATACGGATATGCGGTGCCTCTCCTGCAACAGCTACTGCGAAAACTGCGTGGAGGTATGTCCCAACCGGGCGAATATCTCCCTTGTGGTTCCTGGCATGGAGCGCCATCAGATTATCCATGTGGACTATATGTGCAACGAGTGCGGAAACTGCAGAAGCTTCTGTCCATGGGACAGTGCCCCCTATCTGGATAAATTTACCCTTTTTGCCAGTGCGGGAGATATGGAAAACAGTACAAACCAGGGATTTGCGGTAACGGACCGTGAGAAAGGCATCTGCCGGGTAAGACTGCAGGGCAGGATGCTGGATTACCAGATGGGAGAAAAGTCTCAGGAGATTCCTGAAAGCCTCTGCCGCGTAATGGATACGGTAATCCGGGATTACGATTACCTTCTTTTATAAGACAGGAGTAACGGCTTGGGCGGTTCCGAACTGCTGCGGACAGAGAAAAAATATGTCAAGAGTAAAAACTATGAAAGTTATATTGACCTTTCCAACCACTACCCAGGCTATGGCCATGGAAAAGGCGGCGGGAGAGGAGCAGGCACCGGGGCGTTTGATCCCGGTGCCTGTGGCAATCAGCGCCGGCTGCGGCATGGCCTTTTCAGGACCGGCAGAGGCGCGCAAACAGCTGATTTCCCTGGCAAAATCCAGAGAAATAGAAGTGGAGGGAGTGTATGAGCTCTTATTGTAAGGTATGGATTAACAATCAGGAGATAGAAGCGGATCCGGAGCGGAAGCTGATGGAGGTGCTGCGGGACGATTTGCGGCTGAAGTCTGTGAAAGACGGCTGCAGCGAGGGAGCTTGCGGTACCTGTACTGTGCTGGTGGACGGAAAGGCCACCAAAGCCTGTGTGCAGAAGATGGGCCGGATGGAGGGCAAACATATTTTAACAGTGGAAGGACTCAGCCAGAGGGAAAAGGACGTTTATGTTTATGCCTTTGGGGAAGCAGGGGCAGTTCAGTGCGGTTTTTGCATCCCGGGAATGGTCATCTGCGCGAAAGCTCTTCTGGATGTAAACCCGGATCCAAGCCGGGTGGAGGCGGCATTTGCTATCCGCAACAATTACTGCCGCTGTACCGGGTATAAAAAGATTATTGACGCTATTTTGCTGGCAGCGAAGATGCTGCGGGAGAATTTGTCGGTACCGTCGGAGAGCACTTCCGTCAAAGTGGGATCCAAGGTTCACCGGGTAGATGTGGAAGAAAAGGTGCTGGGTACGGGCCAGTATGTGGACGATTTGGACCAGGTGGACATCCCAGGCATGATTTACGGAAGTGCCGTCCGTTCCAAGTACCCCAGAGCCAGGGTCTTGGCGATCCATACGGAAAAGGCGAAAGCTCTTCCGGGAGTGGTCTGCGTGCTGACGGCCGAGGATGTGCCGGGAAAGAATAAGGTGGGACACCTGAAACAGGATTGGGATACCATGATTCCTGTGGGAGGGGTGACTCGTTATCTGGGAGACGCCATCGCCATTGTGGCGGCGGAGACCAAGGAGATTCTGGAGCAGGCCAAGGCCCTGGTGGAGGTGGAATACGAGGAATTAAAGCCCGTGACCTGCCCGGCGGAGGCTCTGGCGGAGGGGGCTCCCCTGGTCCATTCCACGGGAAATATTTTAAGCCATGAGCACCTGGTACGGGGCGACGCGGACCGGGTCATCCGGGAGTCCAAGTACAAGGTGACCAGACATTATGAGACGCCATGGACGGAGCACGCCTTCCTGGAGCCGGAGTGCGCGGTGGCCATGCCTATGGGAGATGGAGTCTTGATCTATTCTACGGATCAGAGCGTCTATGATACCCAGCATGAAACCTGCATTTTGCTGGGCCTTCCCCCGGAAAAGGTGATTGTGGAGAATAAGCTGGTGGGCGGCGGCTTTGGCGGAAAGGAAGATGTGACGGTGCAGCATCAGGCGGCCCTCATCGCCTATCTGACCAAGCGGGCGGTAAAGGTGAAGCTGACACGGAAGGAGAGCATCATCATCCATCCAAAGCGCCATCCCATGAGCATTGATATGACCACGGCCTGCGATGAAAACGGCTATCTGACGGCCATGAAGGCGGTGGTGGTTTCCGATACGGGAGCCTACGCTTCTCTGGGAGGGCCGGTACTTCAGCGGGCTTGTACCCATGCGGCGGGACCGTATAATTACCAGCACATTGATATTGACGGAACAGCCGTTTATACCAACAATCCACCGGCGGGGGCTTTCCGGGGCTTCGGCGTGACCCAGACTATTTTCGCCACGGAGATGAATCTGAACCTGCTGGCGGAGATGGTAGGAATCGATCCGTGGCAGATGCGTTACCAGAATGCAATCCGTCCAGGACAGATTCTTCCCAATGGACAGATCGCGGACCCGGCCACGGGCCTGGCGGAGACTCTGGAGGCGGTGAAGGATATCTATTACTCCAATCCCATTGTGGGTATCGGCTGCGCGTTAAAGAATGCCGGAGTGGGCGTGGGACTGCCGGATACAGGACGGGCCAGGCTGATTGTGGAGGACGGAAAAATTCACATTCACGCAGGAGCTTCCTGCATCGGCCAGGGCCTGGGAACGGTGCTGATCCAGATGGTGGCCGAGAGCGTTGGGGTGACGTCGGACTGCATCGTCTATCACAGTCCCAATACCTCCATGGCTCCGGATTCCGGAACTACCTCCGGTTCCCGTCAGACTTTGGTGACAGGAGAAGCGGCCAGAAGGGCTTCCAAAAAGCTGCGCCGGGATCTCTTTGAAATGACGGGAAGGGAGTATCATTTCCACAGCTATGACAAGCGCTATCTGGAAAATGTGGTGCTGGAGGTAGAGGACGAGGACACCCGGGATGTGACCTTTAGTCCCGAGGAGCTGGCTCTGGCCAATGGGCGGGAATACTATGCGGAATATCTGGCAAAGACCGAC
>URFM01000074.1 GCA_900547035.1 uncultured Clostridium sp.
GACGGATACGTTCTGTCCTGTATCGAGCCATGCGTCCGGTGCGCCATGACCTCCCCTGGGAGCGAGCGATAAACACTGACCGCAAAACAGACGTGGCGGTCTGTGGGCGATGACATACAGGACAGGTTAAAGATACTCGCGCGTTGAACGCCCACAAAGCATTGCGCGCCGCACCCACAAGCATGGGCCGGGGTGAGACTCCCGTGGAGCTGTGCCAGCAGCCGTCCGTTTTTCTGCCTCTTATTTTTGGATAGTTCATTTATTTTTTCATTTACGGATAATTCGTAAATTTTTTATTAGCAGCAGACAAACCAAACGCAGCGCGGTAAAATGATTGTAGGAAGTCATTTTCTCGCGCTGTTTCCATAAAGAAAGGGGGTTGCCATGTCGCAGACATGGAACGGCGCGAAGAAGGGTTCCCCTGAACGGAGAACATATACGGTTGAGGAGATCGCTCAAATTCTTGGAATAGGGCGCACCTCTGCGTATCTTCTCGTAAAGGAAGGGCACTTCAAAATCGTGCGAATTGGAAACGCCATACGAATTTCTAAGCGGTCTTTTGACGAGTGGCTTGATTCACTTGATCTATGACTATTAGAAAGGAAGTATCAGTATGGCATCTATCATTAAGCGTAAAAAGAATTATTCAGTTGTTTACAATTATGTTGACGAAAACGGCGAAACAAAGCAAAAATGGGAAACCTGGCGTACCCACAAAGACGCGCTGCGGCGAAAGGCAGAAATTGAAAACCAGCAGTTTACGGGAACCTTCCTGCCGCCGAGTAACCAGAAAATATCCGAGTTTCTGTATGACTTCGTTTCTCTGTATGGAGAAAAGAAGTGGGGCGTATCCATGTATGACAGCCAGACAGCGCTGATTGCCAACTATATCAATCCGATTATCGGTGATATGGAGGTTCAGGCGGTAACGCCCCGTGTGGTTGACAGTTACATTCAGACCTTACAGAAAACTCCTTCTGTGTCCACTAAGACCCACAAGGCAAAGACGGTCTATGTCAGCGACAAGACGATTGAGAAAATCATCAAGCTCCTGCGCTGTGCGTTCAAACAGGCGGTTCGCTGGGAGATTATTGGCAGAAATCCATTTGACAATGTAATTCTCCCTAAAACAGAATACACAAAGCGGGATATCTGGGACGCGGATATGATCCGGACAGCTCTGGATAAGTGTACGGACAGCAAGCTCTATGTGGCAATGAACCTGTCCTTTGCTTGTTCTTTACGAATGGGCGAGATACTGGGGCTTACTTGGGATAATGTCCACATCTCTGATGAAGATATCGCTGATGACAATGCCTATGTCTACATTGACAAGGAACTGGCAAGGGCGTCCAAAAGGGCGATTGAAACGCTTGGAGAGAAAGATATCTATTATATCTTCAATCCGCTTATGCCGAATACCAGTACACGGCTGATCCTGAAAAAGCCAAAAACCGATTCCAGTATCCGTAAGGTCTGGCTGCCAAAAACTCTTGCCTATATTCTGCGTGAGTGGAAATCGGCTCAGGATGAATTAAGAGGCTTTCTGGGAGACGAATACCAGGAATTTAATCTGGTCGTTGCACTTCCCAATGGCCGGCCCTGTGAGGATCGTATCATCCTGAAAGAGTTTTCCAAACTCCGGGAAGAAGCTGGACTGCCGAGAGTGGTCTTTCATTCTCTTAGACATTCCAGTACAACCTACAAGCTGAAACTCAACCACGGTGACCTGAAGGCCACCCAGGGCGATACGGGCCATGCGGAGATTGACATGATTACCAGCATTTACGCTCACATTCTGGACGAGGATCGAAAAGTCAACGCCCAGAAATTTGAGACGGCCTTCTATTCCAATCCTGATTTGCGAGGGGTACGGCCGCCGCAGGAGCCGAAAGCACCTGAACCGGCGCCTATCGACCTGGCAAGTTTAGTGGAACAGCTTCAGAAATCCCCGGAGCTGGCGAGCGCCCTGGCTGCTCTGATTGCGAACCAGGCGGCAGGAACATCGGAAAAGGCGTGAAATTCAAATTAGCAGAACGGTGATTTTTCTTAGCAGACTTGTGAAAACCGTTCGTTTCTTCTTAGCAAAATATACATTTGCAGCGCATAAAATTCTCCCGGTCATACATGAGCGACGACCGGGAGAAACAAAACAAAAAAACGCTGCAAACCAGCAAAAATGGCTTGCAGCGGTGCTTTCTGGCGTCCCTGGGCAGATTCGAACTGCCGGCCTTTCGCTTAGGAGGCGAACGCTCTATCCTGCTGAGCTACAGAGACGTATATCAAATTTATTCCATTTTTCCATTCAAAAGGCCTCCTAATTACAGGCCTACCGTTTATATTAACCTATCCAAACTAAAAAATCAAGCTGAAATTTTCATCCTGCTTTCATTTTTCCGCACTGGTCCAATTCACCCAAAAAAGCCTTAAAACTTCACAGTCCCCTGCAGCCAGATTTGTCCCTTAAACCGTCTGCCCGGCAGCGGCTCTCCTAAGAGGTCTTTCTGGTTAATCGCCACATGAAAATTCATATCATTGCAGTCCAGGGCCAGATTATAGATTTCCTCCCCGGTAAGATAATTTTTCATACGTTCCACCTTCCGGATTTCTCCAATTACAGAATACTGATCGCACTCCACTCCACATGGCATAAAACTGGTATCGATAATAGAGTAGATGTCTTCATTCATAATCCGGCGGGATACCATGGAATAAAGGTCAATGTCCTCAATTGTCAGTGTTTCTATCGCCTCTTCGTCTCCGTTCTTAGCAGCCTCCAGCAGCTTCGTACGGTTTTTTGACGCCATTTTTAAACTTTCTGCTTGCTGCTTGGTCTTTTGCACCGGAAGCAGAATCTTTCCCTGGACGGATAATCCTGTCATGGCAACACCCTTGGGTTTGATTCTTTTGCGTCCTTTCAATTTACGAAATTCTACCGCATTTTCCATATAAAAAATCAGGGAAATCCCCACCCGGTACTCATCCAGCATCCCTGCATAAGTTTCCTTCTCCGCATGGCGCTGTATCGAGCACTCTGCCTTTGAGCTTATCTCTGAACTGGTCACATAAGGATAATAATATTCCAAGGTGAAATTCCGGTCATCATCGATCTCTCCGGCCAGGGCAACTCCCATGCCTTGATCCATCTCCGCCCGGATCTCACAAAAGGTATGGGACTGACCTGCCTCCGCCAGTTCCTGCTTGATTTTTGCCTCCGCCGCCAGTTTCTTTAGCAGTACATCCATATCCCGCTTGTTCTTATACTTAGAAAAACCCACGGTCCGCATATATTTATGCATCATTCCACCTCTTTCCTGTCTTTGTTTTGACTCAGCCTCTTCGCAATCAGGCCTTCCCGTTTCTTTGCTCATTATATACTACTTCCTCTCAGATTACCAGCCCTTTTTCATTCCGTGGAAAAAATGCGTCTTTCTTCCATATTATGATAGGTGTTTTCGTTTTCAACTAATACCATCATATTATTTACATATATATTGACTATATTTTTCCCTTATGCTAGAATACCTTTAGACAAACTGCACAATTTTCGGATGATGGATCTGGGAGAGACCGGCAGGTGAGCCGGCGCCGAAGGGGCTGCGGATAACTCTCAGGCAAAAGGACCAGATACCGGACGAACCTCTGGAAAGCGGATACGCACCGAAGAAGCAAAATCTTTCAGGTCAAAAGACAGAGCGCACGAACGTTTTGTTCGTGCGCTTTTTTCCGTTTTCCGGAACATCCAAATCCCATTTCACGAAAGGAGAAACCTTATGGCAGCTGAAACCGGCCTCAAAACGCCACTCTACCACATTCACACCGCCCTGGGCGGCAAGATGGTCTCCTTTGCCGGCTACCTCCTTCCGGTCCAGTATCCCGCCGGACTCATCAAGGAGCACATGGCCGTGCGGACCCAATGCGGTCTGTTCGATGTGTCCCATATGGGGGAAATCCTGCTGACCGGACCCGATGCGGTAAAAAACCTGAACCATCTTCTGACTAACGACTACACCCATATGGATGACGGTCAGGCCCGCTACAGCCCCATGTGCAATGAACGAGGCGGCGTTGTGGATGATTTGATTGTCTACAAGCAGGAGGAAAACCGCTATCTTCTGGTAGTCAACGCCGCCAACAAGGACAAGGATTACCAGTGGATTGCCAGCCATCTGATTGGAGAGGCAGAAGCCAAAGACCTTTCCTCCCAGTTTGCTCAGCTGGCCCTCCAGGGTCCCGCCGCCCAGGAAATCCTCTGCCGCCTGGCAGACCCCTCGGACCTTCCGGAAAAATACTACACCGCCCATTTTGACAGAAAAGTAAGGAACATTCCCTGCATCATTTCCCGGACGGGGTACACAGGAGAAGACGGCTTTGAGCTCTACCTGGCACCTGAGGACGCCCCGGACATGTGGAATCTCCTGATGGAAGCCGGGGAGGACTTAGGCCTTCTTCCCTGCGGGCTGGGAGCCAGGGATACCCTGAGACTGGAGGCCGCCATGCCGCTGTACGGCCATGAGATGGATGAGGAGATTTCGCCCAAAGAAGCAGGGCTGGGCATCTTTGTGAAAATGGACAAGGAAGATTTCATTGGAAAAGAAGCCCTGATTCAGAGAGAACCCCTGACCCGGAGAAGAACCGGATTAAAGGCCACAAGCCGGGGCATCATCCGGGAACACCAGGATGTGTACTTTAAGGACCAGAAAATAGGCGTCACCACTTCCGGCACCCACTGTCCCTATCTGGGGTACCCTGCGGCCATGGCCTTAATCGACGCAGCGTACCGTGAGCCCGGAACCATGGTGGAGGTGGATGTAAGAGGCCGCCGCGTAGCCGCCCAGGTGGTCCCCCTTCCATTTTACAAGCGTTCACGATAACCCCGCCCAGCCGTTCAGGACGGCAAAACTGTCCTGGACCGCCATTATTTCACAGGAGGTATGATTATGAATATTCCCAAAAATCTCAAGTACACCAAGTCCCACGAATGGATTCTGATGAATGAGGACTCCACCGCTTCCATCGGCCTCACCGATTACGCCCAGGACGCTCTGGGAGATTTGGTCTTCGTCAACCTGCCGGAGCCGGAGGACGAGCTGACGGCAGGGGAGGCCTTTGCGGATGTGGAATCCGTCAAAGCCGTATCCGACGTCTATTCCCCGGTGGACGGCAAGGTTTTAACCGTCAACGAAGATTTGCTGGATTCCCCGGAATCCATCAACAGCGACCCCTACGGCGCCTGGCTGATTACCGCCGGCGAGATTACGGGAACCGAGGAACTGCTGACGCCGGAGGAGTATGAAGCGTTTCTGGAAACGCTGGACGATTAGAAAAGGAGGTGCGCTATGGGTTCCTATGTCCCCAATACGCCGGAACAGCAGCTGGACATGCTCCGCTCCATCGGCCTTGAGAGCTTCGATGAACTGTTCGCCGATGTTCCCTGGTCCGTCCGTCTAACACAGCCCTTAAACATTCCTCCGGGCCGCTCGGAACTGGAAGTTATGGCCCATATGGAGGAGCTGGCTGGGAAAAACCGGGTCTTTTCCCACATTTTCCGCGGAGCCGGCGCCTACCGCCACTATATCCCGGCCATTGTGCCCGCCGTAGTCTCCAAGGAAGAATTTGTCACCGCCTACACGCCCTACCAGGCGGAAATCAGCCAGGGGCTTTTGCAGTCCATTTTTGAGTATCAGACCATGATTTGCCAGCTCACCGGCATGGACGCCTCCAACGCCTCGGTCTACGATGGAGCCACGGCTGCCGCTGAGGCCGCCGCCATGTGCCGGGACCGGAAGCACCGCACCGTCTACGTCTCCCAGGCCGCGCCTCCCCAGGTCATCGAGGTCATCCGCACCTACTGTTTCGGCAGCGGGGCCGAACTGGCAGTCATCCCTCATCAGGATGGAATCACCGACCTTGCGGCCCTGGAACATGCCCTAAAGGAGGACCCCTCTCCCGCCTGCCTCTACATCCAGCAGCCCAATTACTTCGGATGTCTGGAGCCGGCAGAAGCTCTGGGCGAGATTGCCCACAAAGCGGGCGCCAAATTCATCATGGGCTGCAATCCCATCTCCCTGGGACTTTTAAAATCCCCCGGAGAATGGGGGGCCGATATCGCCGTGGGAGAAGGACAGCCCCTTGGCATGCCCCTGGCCTTTGGCGGGCCCTATCTGGGATTCATGGCGGCCAAGCAGGACATGGCCCGGAAGCTTCCGGGGCGCATCGTAGGGGAAACCACCGACGCTCAGGGCAACCGTGCCTTTGTGCTGACCCTCCAGGCCAGAGAACAGCACATCCGCAGAGAAAAGGCCAGTTCCAACATCTGCTCCAACCAGGCCCTCTGTGCCCTGACTGCCAGCGTTTACCTTGCGGCCATGGGCGCCGACGGATTAAAGCAGGCCGCCCGGCTGTCCATGTCCAATGCCCATTATCTCCAGGACCTTCTGGCAAAGGCCGGACTGACCCCCGCTTACAGCCAGCCCTTCTTCCATGAATTCGTCACCACAGGACCGGCGGGCTCCTGCCAGCCTCTTTTAAAGGCGCTGGAAACCCAGGGAATTTTAGGCGGACTGCCCTTATCGGACCGCCATCTCCTCTGGTGCGCCACGGAGATGAACACCAAACAAGAAATGGACCAGGCTGCCGGCATTGTCTCGGAATTTTTATCCGCCTGGGGAAAGGAGGAATCCAACAGCCTATGAAACTGATATTTGAAAAAGGCGCTCCCGGACGCCATCTGGATTTGCTGCCCCAGCCGGACGTCCCTGAAATTACCCTTGATGAAACCTGGAGCCGGAAAGAACCCCCGAAGCTTCCCCAGCTGTCGGAGACGGAAATCAGCCGCCACTATACCCAGCTGGCAGGGAGGACCCGGGGCGTCAACGGCGGATTTTACCCCCTGGGCTCCTGCACCATGAAATACAATCCCAAGGTCAACGAAGCGGCCGCTGCCCTGCCGGGCTTTCAGAATCTCCATCCCCTTCAGCCGGAAGACACCGTCCAGGGCGCTTTAGAGGTGCTGTATGAGGCCGGGCTTCTGTTAAATGAAATTACCGCCATGGACCAGATGACCTTCCAGCCGGCAGCCGGTGCCCACGGGGAATTTACGGGACTGCTGCTGATTAAGGCCTGGCATCAGAGCCGGGGAGAGGAACACCGCAGAAAAATCATTGTCCCCGATTCCGCCCACGGCACCAATCCGGCCAGCGCGGCCATGTGCGGCATGGAAGTGGTATCCATTCCCTCCGCCCCCGACGGCTGCGTGGACTTAGAGGCCCTGAACGCGGCCATGGGTCCGGATGTGGCCGGTCTTATGCTGACCAATCCCAACACACTGGGACTTTTTGACCGGAATATCGAGGATATCACCCGGATTGTCCATGAAGCCGGAGGCCTGTGCTACTACGACGGCGCCAACTTAAACGCCGTTATGGGCATCGTAAGGCCGGGGGATATGGGCTTTGACGTGGTCCATCTGAACCTCCACAAAACCTTCTCCACCCCTCACGGCGGCGGAGGTCCCGGCTGCGGAGCCGTAGGCTGCAAATCCTTTTTGGCTCCCTTCCTCCCCGGCATGATTGCCGCAAAAAATCCCGACGGAACCCTGGCCTTTGAGAAACCGGCCCGGTCCATCGGAAGCGTTAAGGCCTTCCACGGCAATTTCCTGGTGGTAGTGAAGGCCCTGGCCTACATCCTGACTCTGGGCCGGGAGGGCATACCGGAGGCGGCCCGGAACGCGGTGCTCAACGCCAACTACATGCGGGCCAAACTGTCCGACGTCTATGACATGGCCTGCCCGGGTCTGTGCATGCATGAATTCGTTATGGATTTGGGGAAACTGAAGCACGAAACGGGAGTCACCGCCATGGATGTGGCCAAATCCCTGCTGGACTATGGAATCCATCCGCCTACCATGTACTTCCCCTTAATCGTCCATGAGGCCCTCATGGCGGAGCCCACGGAGACCGAGGACCGGGAGACACTGGATGAGGCCATCGAAGTTTTCCACAAAATTTACCGGCAGGCCTATGAGAATCCACAATACTTAAAAGAAAGTCCACACAACACTCCCATCGGACGTCCCGACGAGGTAACGGCGGCCCGCAAGCCGGTGCTGTGCTACCGCTGGGAGTCCGGGGAATCATGAGGGGGACATCCCCCGGCGGCCCAACGGATTTAGTTGTCATCCGTACTGCTCACACCAGCCCCTATAAAAATCTGGGGCTGGAGCAGTATTTAACCGGCCAGGCCGCACCGGGGCAGTGCATCCTCTATCTCTGGCAGAACCACCCTACGGTGGTCATCGGGCGCAATCAGAATGTCTGGGCGGAATGCCGTCCGGAGGCCATGGAGGAGGACGGAGTCTTGCTGGCCCGGCGCTTATCCGGCGGCGGCGCCGTCTACCACGACCTGGGCAACCTGAATTTTACTTTTATCGCCCGCTCCGCCCTCTACAGCGTCCCGCGGCATCTGGAAGTGATTTTGAAGGCCCTCTCCCTTTTGGGAATCCCGGGGGAAATCAGCGGGCGCAACGACCTGACCGTCCGGGGAAGGAAATTTTCCGGAAACGCCTTTTACCGCAGCGGGGATTTCTGCTGTCATCACGGAACCCTGCTGGTGGACGCCGACCTTACGGCCATGAGCCGCTATCTCAGCGTATCAAAGGAAAAACTGGCCTCCAAAGGGGTGGCCTCCGTTCCGGCCCGGGTGGTAAACTTAAAAACCCTGGCCCCGGACCTGACCATCGACGGGCTCTGCCAGGCCCTGATCCAGGCCTTTGGCCAGGTTTACGGCGCCTCGCCCAGAGAGATTTCCGAGGAGGACCTTCCCTCAGAGGAGCTCTCCCGGCTGGCCGAAAACTTGTCCTCCCCCTCCTGGCTTTACGGCAGGAAAATCCCCTTTAACAGCAGAGCATCCGGGCGGTTTCCCTGGGGAAACGCGGAACTGCTTTTTGTGGTCAATGAGGGAAGGGTTCGGCAGGTTCAGTTTTTCTCCGATGCCATGGACCAGGAATGGGTCCGCCGGATGGAGGAAGCCCTACCCGGATGCCCTTGGAGCAAAAAAGCCCTGGCGGAGGCTCTTGCGGCTCTTTCCCAAACTCAGCAGCCCGGCTCCCTCCGGACTCAGATGGCAAAGGACCTGACCCAGTTAATGAACACCTGTTTCGCAGATGATTTCAGCTGACAAGAAAGGACCATCCAATGAACGAAACCATTTCCAATCCACAGTACGACCTTGCGGTCATCGGCGGCGGCCCCGGGGGCTATGAAAGCGCCTTAAAGGCGGCCCGCCTTGGGATGAAAACCGTTTTAATCGAACGGAACGCCCTGGGCGGAACCTGCTTAAACCGGGGCTGCATCCCCACCAAAACCCTGCTCCACGGAGCGGAAACCTACCGTCAGGCGGCTGCCGCCTTTTCCATGCCGGCCCCGGAGACTCTTTTCCCGTCCCTGGCCGACCACAAGGACCAAGTCGTTTCCCAGCTCCGGGAGGGAATCCGCTCCCTTTTAAAAACCGCCAAGGTGGAATTCATCCAGGACCACGCATCCATCCTGGCTCCGGGGCTCTTAAAGGTGGGAGAACAGCAGCGTTCGGCCCGGCACATCCTCATTGCCACCGGCTCCCGCCCTGCCCTTCCCCCCATTCCGGGCCGTGACCTGCCGGGAGTCCTGACCAGCGACGGCCTTTTATCCTGCCGGGAGCCCATCCGGAGCCTAACCATCATCGGAGGCGGGGTCATCGGCATGGAGTTTGCCTCCATCTACAGCTCCCTTGGCTGTTCGGTAACGGTCATCGAGGCCATGGAGCGCATTCTCCCCACCATGGACCGTGAATTTTCCCAGAACCTGAAAATGATTCTGAAAAAGCGCGGGGTGGAGATTGAAACCGGCGCTCTGGTCGAGGAAATCCGCCTTCAGGAGGGCGGGGAGCTGCTGTGCCGTTTCCGCCGGAAGGAGGAGGAGCGGGAGGTTTCCTCCCAGTTCATCCTCATCGCCACGGGGCGAACGCCCTGTACCGACGGGCTTATTGCAGGAGAGGCGCAGCCCCGGCTTCACTCCATCTTCTCGGAGAAGGGATTCATCCGGGTGGACGACCGGTTTGAAACTCCCGTTCCCGGCATCTACGCCATCGGGGATGTGACCGGAGGAATCCAGCTTGCTCACGCGGCGGCAGCCCAGGGAAAATGGGCCGTGTCCGCTATGTGTGACTCCCCGTCTCCCGGCAATGTCCTCCCGGATTTAAACTTCATCCCCTCCTGCGTCTACACAGACCCGGAAATCGCCTCCGTGGGACTGACCCTGGAGGAGGCCAAAAAGCAGGGCCTCAACCCCAAGTCCTTAAAATACCCCATGAGCGCCAACGGGAAATCGGTGCTGACCGGACAGGAGCGGGGATTTATCAAAATCATCGTCAGCCGGGACACGGAGCGCATCCTGGGGGCCCAGATGATGTGCGCCAGAGCTTCCGATATGATTTCCTTCTTCACGGAGGCCCTGACCTGCGGCCTGACCATATCGGATTTAAAAAAGACTATTTTCCCACATCCCACTTTCAGTGAAGGCATAGGAGAAGCCCTCTGGCTGTAAATGCCAGGGGGCTTCCCCCTTTATTTTTCCTCTTTTTCAGGGCTCTCAGGCGGAGGCTTTATCTCCCTTCTCTTTCTCCGTCTCCCCTTTCTTCTCCAACTCCTCCTCCGCGGGCATCACCTTAGCATACTCCACCAGATGGCCCGGCTGGGTCATATCCTTCACATCCAGGCAGCGGTTTAACTGATCTTCGGTCATCCACCCCTCCTCCAGCACAATCTGCCGCACCGACACGCCGGTTTTTAAGGAGCGCTTCGCAATCTCCGCCGCCCGCTTATAACCCAGATTGGGGCTTAAGGCCGTAGCCAGAGCCGGGCTGGATTCCACCATTTTCCTGCAGTGTTCCCGGTTGGCGGTGATTCCCTCAATGCAGTTTTCCCTCAACGTGGCCACCGCGCCCTTTAAGGTATCCATGGATTCAAAAATCTTGTAGAAAATGACCGGTTCAAAGGCGTTCAGCTCCAGCTGCCCAGCCTCCGCCGCCATGGTGACGGTTACATCGTTTCCGATTACGTTGAAGGCCACCTGATTGACTACCTCCGGAATCACGGGGTTAATCTTTCCCGGCATAATGGAGGAGCCGTTCTGCCGGGGCGGAAGGTTGATTTCCCCCAGTCCGGCGTGAGGGCCGCTGGAGAGGAGCCTCAGGTCGTTGCATATCTTGGAAAGGTCCACGGCGCAGGTCTTTAAGAGCGCGGAGGTGTGGACAAAGGCGTCCAAATTCTGGGTGGCATCAAAGAGGTCCTCCGCCTGGATGCAGTCCGTCCGGCATACCAAGTTGATGTTCTTGATAATCTGGAACAGATACACCGGGTTCACATTGATGGCCGTCCCCACGGCAGTGGCGCCAATGTTTAATACCCGGAGCTCGCTCTTTAGTCCCTTCAGGCGCTCCACATCCCGCCGGATAACCCTGGCGTAGGCCTCAAAGGACTGGCCCAGGCGGATGGGAACCGCATCCTGCAGCTGGGTCCTTCCCATCTTCACCACATCGTCAAACTCCACCGCCTTGTCCTCCAGGGCCTTTGCCAGAAGCTCCAGCTCCTGAATCAGGGGCGGCATGAGCGCCATGATGGTCAGCTTTCCCGCGCTGGGAATCACATCGTTGGTGGACTGTGCCATGTTCACCTGGTCGTTGGGGTGAATCACCGAGTAGTCCCCCTTTGCGCCGCCTAAAATCTCAATGGCCCGGTTGGCGATGACCTCGTTGGCGTTCATGTTGGCGGATGTCCCGGCTCCCCCCTGGATGGCGTCCACGATAAACTGATTGTGCCATTTTCCCTGGATAATCTCATCGCAGGCCTGGATGATGGCCCTGGCCTGCTCCTGGGTTAAAAGGTGGGCCTCCAGGTTGGTCAGGGCCGCCGCCTTCTTAATCCTGGCCAGGTTGCGAATCAGCTCCGGGTGAAGGGGCCTTCCCGTAACCCGGAAATTATGTTTCGCTCTTAAAGACTGCACCCCATAATAAGCCTTCACCGGAACTTCCATGGTTCCAATTGAATCTGATTCCTCTCTCACTGCCATTTTATTTTCCTCCTATGCCGTCTTCTGCGGGATACCCGCCGTCCATCCGATGTGAAAATGCGGGCAAAAGCAAGCTTATAAGCAAGCTTAACGCCTGTTTTTGCCCGCTTTTTCACGCCGTCCTGAACTGTTATAATCTGATATTAGCACCTTTGGAGGAGAAGTGAAACAGGAAGAAAAAAGTCCTGTTTTTATTAAAAAATGAAGTCCAAAACTTTATTTTTCATTTTTTTTGCCCTCCTAACTTTATTTTATAAAGTCTCTTCCCTCTGATTTTCGCGGACGGTCTTCTCTGCCATCACCCCATCATTTCCCCATTGCAGCCAGATTTTCACCACGGATTTTCCCGGAAATCGGCTCATGCTAAAACCAGAACCGAACTTCACTTTTTTCAGAAAGGAGTGACCTAATATGGATTTTTGTCAATGCCGCTCCGGAACGGAACCTTCCGGCCGCCGTCTGGTCATATCTTCGTCTCTTTCAATCTGCCTCCGGTTAAAACGGAATACACTCCCGATACTGATGCAGAGCCTCCGCGTGCTTTAAATATCGTTTCAGCACATACCCCACCCCCGGTTCCCGGTAGCGGATTTCCTTTCTCAGCTGAGGAATCTTCTCATACCGGATAATAGGGTACAAATCCTCCTGAACAGAGTCGATCAGATGAATCAGATTCCCCTTTTCCTCCGGGAAAATGCTCCCGGTCTGGACCAGATAAAATACCTGCTCCAGCTCCGCGAACATATGCCACAGGCGGATCAGGACCTTCTGCAGCTCCTTCTGTCCCGGATACTCCGGATTCTTTTTCAAATATGCTGAGCATTCTTCATATATGGTATGAAAATAGGTCAAAATTTCCGT
>URFM01000075.1 GCA_900547035.1 uncultured Clostridium sp.
ACATAGAGGGGTTCCCGTCCCTGGGCCTCCAGCTGGCGGTTGGCGCTAATCATCAGACATTCGTAGTTGACCATGGCGTCGTAATCCCCTTCCAGGAACATATCCTTCAGCCAGTCAGAGCTTCCGGAACTGCGCTCCACACCGGAAAAGAACTGCCGGAGTTCCTCCTTTAACCCCTCCTGTTCCAAATCTTCCTGGGTGATGGCCCCCTCTTTTCCCAGAAAGGCGTTGATGAAGCCGATATAGGCGCTGGCTCCGGAATTGGACTGGGTGGCGCTGGTCATACAGAATTTTAAATCTCCCCTCTGAATGGCGTTTAACAGGTCCCGGACCGACACATCCCCTTCCGTAAATCCCAGCTCTCTGGCCAGGGATTCCCGGATTCCGAACACCACCGGAGTGGTGGAAATGGACTGGGCGTGCTTCACGATTTTCCCTTCATCTCCCAGAGAAATCCAGAGACTGCTGGCGGGCCACACGCCGTCGTACCCTTCTGCCCCCGCCTGAAGGGTGCGCATGATATCCACGGAGCCCTGATAGGTCATTTGGATATCCACTCCCGTCTCTTTTTCACAGGCTTCCAGAATCTGTTCCAGCTCCCGGTTCTCCGAGCCGGAAAGAATCCTCAGTTCTGTTTTCTCCCCGGCACAGCCGGACAGCAGCAGACAAGTCCCGGCCATTGCCGCCATTTTCAGGATTTTCCTGATTTTCATGTGTGGTTCATCCCCTCCCGTTCCTGTTATCCGGATTTGTTTTTCTTTGGTTCCATTATATCATAGGCGCTTTTTGCAAATGTAAATTCTTACCATAGGGAATGTAAATTTTGAAATCCAGATGCGCCGTCCCGGACCGTTGTATCCGGCTGCTGCAAAGTACCAGGCACGAAAAAAGCGGCTGCGCTGGGAAGCGTAACCGCTGATGAAAAAACTTATATATCGGTTCGATGAATCGGTATTAAAGGTCGAAACCGCAAAAATACTGATATTGTGTTCCGCCAGCAGGGAGGCCAGCTTCGCCAGAATCCCGATGAGGGAAAAATCCAGAATACCCTGGATGCGGAAGGCTTTCCAGCCGTTTTCTTTTTAGTGAGACGGGCCGCCCTTCTGTCCCCCCTTCGGCGGAGGCTTCATTTCGCGAGGGTAATCAGGTCATCCAGCAGTTTGAAGTCATTTTTTAAATAGAAATCTTTTGCGGGACAGCCTCTTTCGGTGTTTAGTATGATTGCGTTCATATTTTTCTTCTTAATGTCTTCCTCAATCCGTTTTAAAAAATAACTCCCAATCCCTTTTCCCTGCAGGTCCGGTTTCACACAAAATTGGTCAATGTAGTATTCCATCCCATTAAGCCAGGGCTTTTTCATCCCTACGCTCATCGCAATCACATGGTTTTTCTCTTTTAAAACGTAGCCCGCAAAATAATTGTTATTCATGTGATTCCGTAAAAACTCCATCACTTGCTGCCTGGAGCTGTATGTATCATTCCAGGGGGGGTTCGTAAATACGTCTATCAATAAGTCCGTACATTCTTCCAGATGTTCTTCTGACATATTTGTGATCTCCATGGGGGATTACTCCTTCTTGTGCTCTTTTTACAGGCGCCGCCTCCGGATATCAGCCATACAATGCAACGTACCGGACTTGAACAGACCTCGCTAAATACTCTTAAAACAGGCGGCCCAGCGGAACCACTGCCGCCGGGCCGCCGAAACGGTCTTGCCGATGTTCGATTATTCGATGGTAATATACTTCTTCTCTTCCACTGCGGGCTTTGCTTCCTTTTTCGGGATGGACAGTTTCAGAATACCATGCTTGAACTCGCCCTTAATATCCTCATGGGTGATGTCCTCACCTACATAGAAGCTTCTTTCGCAGGCTCCCGCATAACGCTCCTTGCGGATGTACCGGCCGGTCTTCTTCTCCTGCTCGTCCTCATCCAGGCCCTTGGCTGCGCTGATGGTCAGATAACCGTCTTCCAGAGTAACCTTCACTTCATCCTTCTTAAATCCAGGCAAATCCATCTCCAGCTCATAGCTGTGATCGGTTTCCCGGATATCGGTCTTCATCAGGTTTTTGCCTCTGCGGCCGTACAATTTCTTTTCAATCCTCTTCTCATCCTTGTCATCGTAGAACGGAAAATCTCTCATAAAGTCATCAAATAAATCTTCTCCAAAAATACTGGGCATTAACATAAGTCATCTCTCCTTTTCCTAAACCACTGTTCTTTAACTTTGTGCTTTTGGAACCGGGATGTGAGGAAATTCATCGGTTTTTCATTTCGCTTCCCGCTTTTTATTTCCTTTCCTTTGTTCTGACTACGTTATAGCACTGTTTATTAGCACTGTCAAGAGGTGAGTGCTAATTTTTTTAATTTCTTTGCGAAACCGAAAACCCTGCGTTTTTATGAATTATCCTGTTCTGTGGGGTTTACACCACTTTTACACCATTTGCCGCCTCCTGTCAAAGCGGATGCAAGGTCCAGCCCTCCGTATAATCCTCCCGGCGAAAAGACATCCACTGGCCTTCCAATTCCAGTTCCTGCAGCCTCCACCGGTCAGCAGGACGGCTCATGCCGTTCATCCGGATATAAGCGGAATCCTGCTTGCCCGCAGTCTTCAAATAGTAGGGACGAAATTTCACCGGCAGAACATCTATAACCAGTACCGTTTTTCCTTCTAGGGTCCGGGGCGTGATATCCGTTTCAATCTGTGGGGTACAGGCATCCGAAATCATATTGGTAATATGGTCCGACAGCCGAAACGGATTCACATCTCCAATACCGCAGACGATATTGGTCTTATCCTCAATTCCCAGAATAACCTTGCCGCCCGTACAGTCGGCAAAGGCGATGATATCTTTCAGGAACCTCTCATGCTTCTGAGGAATTTCTCTTTTGAATTCAATGTTCTTTCCCTCTCCGAAGTATGATTTCTCAGTCTTTTGGCATTTCCTTCTTACAATTTGCCGCTGGTATTTGGTTGTAATCTTCCAAATCATATCTTCAGCACCGGCCCCAACCGACGCGCAATCATAAACGCAAGGGCCATCTTAATCAAATCCGGAACAATAAAGGGAATCACGCACCAGGCCAGGGCTGCTCCAATTCCCACCGCCTGCCCCGTCCGGGCATAGACCAGCAGAAACCACGCGGTTCCAAAAGCGTAAAGCACCGCGGTTCCCACAAGCAGAGAGGCAATCTGCACCCACCGCTTTTTCCCGAAAATACCTGCGGCAAACCAGTAAATCAGACCGGTAAAGAGAAAGCCTACGATATATCCCCCTGTGCTCCCCAAAAGGACGCCCATTCCGGAGGCAAACTGAGCAAATACCGGCATTCCCACCGCTCCCAGAAGGATATACACGAGAATGGACATGGTGCCTCTCTTTCCTCCCAGAGCCAGCAGCACAAAAAATACGGCAAAGGTCTGCATGGTAAAAGGCACCATGGTGGGGATGCTGATCCAGGAGCAGACCGCGATCAGCACAGCTCCGAGAGCCATATAGGTTAAATTAAGCGTTTTGTGATTCATGGGAAACCTCCGTATTTCTGCACAGTTCAAACCATTGCTTTTAGCAGGCTCGAAAATACCTCGCCAAGTGCTCATAGTATACATCATAAAAAAACCGATTGTCAACCCGTTTTTATTTATAGGTTAACAATCGGCTTCTCATACATTTAATCTTTGTTATGCGCCCTTCATGATCTTAAGATCCTCCGGAGTCAGCTCCACGGTTTTACCGAATCCAAAGGATCCGTCTCTCTGGCATTGTCCGGCGGAGAATACCGCCGCCCGGTACAAGCTGGTACGAATCAGCATATCCTTATAATCCTCTGCCTTTACAGTTCCCCTGGTTCCCGATTTTTCCGAAAAATCAACGGCTTTGCCAATCCCGTCCAGATAGTTCACCAAGAAGCAGGCAATAAAGGAATCCCCGGCCCCCATGGTATCCTTTGCCTTTACCAGACAGGGGGACTGCTCATAAAACCGGCCGTCCACCAGAACTAGGGCTCCTTTTGAGCCTCTGGTAGCGATTACCATATGCCGGCAGCCAAATCGGATGATCTGCTCCATCACGCGCCGTATCTCGCTCTCTTCCATATTTCCGCAGGAAATCTCCCCGCAGTCAATGTACGGACAGCAGTGCTTTAAATACTCCTCATTATAGCGGTCGGAAAAGTCCATGGAAATGAATTTTCCCGCCCGATCCATTACTGGCAGCTGGGATTCCATAAAGCTGTGGATACTGGTGTGGACCAGATCGTATTCTCCTATATAGACTTCGTCCAGCTCTGTCAACACCGGAGGCTTTTCCCGAGATATGCCTCCCTGATTGCCGGGAAGAAATACCCGCTCCCCGTCTACCAGCTGCACTCTGGCGCAGCCGTTGGGGCCTTTTTCCATCCGGCAGTGGGAAAGGTCCATTCCCAGCTGCTTTGCCACGGAATACACATGCTTCCCAACCTCATCATCTCCGAAAGTTCCGAGATATCCTGCTTCTTCACCCATCATTTTTGCGAAAACCGCTACGTTTAGGGCATTTCCGCCGGGAAAAATAGTCTTTGTATGGAGATATTTATCGCAGACATTATCTCCTACTCCAAGAACTCGAATCATATGACAACACTCCTATCCTTTCACTCCGCCTGCAGCCAAGCCACGGATAAACTGCTTCTGCAGAAGGATAAATACGATGATAATCGGCAGCGCAGATAAGGTCAGCGCCGCGATCAAAACGCCCCACTCTGTCCGGAAGGTTCCCCGCATGTTCATCAGGCCCAGGGGAATGGTCCGCAGGGAATCGCTGGAGGTAAATACCAGCACGAACATAAATTCATTCCAGCAGTACATGCCGGTCAGCAAGGAGGCGGTGGCCACAATGGGCTTACACAAGGGCATCACGATCTTTGTCAAAACGCCGAAGGAGCCGCAGCCATCGATATAAGCCGCATCCTCCAGATCTTTGGGGATCGACAGCAGATACGCCCGCATTAAAAATACCGTAAAGGGCAGCCGGAAGGCTACGTAAGGCACGATCACCGCCAAATAGGTGTCGTAAATCCCAATATCGGAAAACAGGGAATACAGCGGAATCAACGCCACCTGCGGGGCCAGCATAAGGCCAGAGATAATAAACAGCAGCAAGGGCTTTCGCAGCCTGAATTGAAAGCGGGAATGGGTCAGGCCGTAGGAGGCCAGGAGGGCGATGAGAACCGTAAGCGCAGTGGAAACCGCCGTCACAAAAATACTATTCAAGAAATAGTCGCCCAAGCCATATTTCCAGGCCATGGCATAGTTGCTGACCATCCACTCCTGGGGGAGGGAAAAGGGATTTGTAAAAATCTCCCGGTTGGTTTTAAAACCGGAAATCAAGATCCACAGCATGGGAAAAATGATGACAATGGCCAGGAAAACCAGGAAAATCCATCCCAATACTACGATCAATATGTTTTTATTTTTCTTCATCCTGCCGCCTCCTATTCCTTACCAGTTCCGGAAATCTTCATCTGTATAATCGCCAGCGTGAAGGTAATGACAAAGAGCGCAATGGCAATGGCGCTGGCATAGCCCATCTGGTTGCCGTGGAACGCGGTCCGGTATAGGTAGGTGGAAAGAACCTCAGAGGAATTTCCTGGGCCCCCGGAAGTCATAATATAGACTTCATCAAACAACTTGAAGGAACCTACCACACAGATAATACAGTCAACCAGAATCATTTCCTTCAGATTGGGAATCGTAATATGGAAAAAGCTGTCAACGGCATTAGCCCCATCAATCTGAGCCGCCTCGTAGAGTTCCTGGGGAATTTTCTGCAGGCCGACGATCAAAAGCATCGCCATATATCCGAAATACATCCACTGGGATGCGAACATCACGCCGTAAATGGAAAATCTGGAATCGCCCAGAACATCCAGGGTGGCCGTGTCAAAGCCCAGAAGCGCCAGCACCTTATTGAAGGGACCTACGATGGGGTTATAGATCAGATACCACAGCAGTCCAACCACGATAAAGGACATAACCGATGGAAGGAAGTAAACGGTTCTGAAAAAACCGGAACGCCTGCGAAAGGTCTTTGATTCCAGCACAGATGCCACCACCAGGCCGAAGAATACCTGGCCCACAAGAGAAACTAGGGCATACAGCGTATTATTCTTCAGGCAGATCCAGAAAATATCGTCCTGAAACAGCTCTTTATACCATCTCAGTCCTACAAAATCCCGCTCTACCGTGAAAACAGACCAGTCAAAAAAGCTGTTATACACGTTATCAATGACTGGATAGTAAACGAATACAGCGATCATGGCAACAGCTGGTAACAGATAAATATACGGGAGTATCTTCCTGCTGTTATGCTTCAATATTGCGCACCTCCTCTTTTAGAAAAGAACCGGCTCTGATGGATCCGGAGCCGGTTCTTCTTTGCGAATTCCGTTAGTTGTTGCTCTCTCTCACCTTGGTGGCTGCCTCTTTCATAGCATCCATATACTGCTCCGCCGTAATGCTTCCGGCGTAGAATTCCTGGCCCTGAGCGCGCATCACATCTACAATGCTGGCCTCCAGGCCGCAGTCCGTCCAGTTGCTCATGCCGGAGAAGTTCATGATCTCGTCCATTACCTCGATCAGCTGAGGAATAGCGTTCTCCTCGGTGGTTGCCCCGATGGTGGAGCTGGTATGCTTCGCCTCGGCAACAAGCTTCTTCTGCACATCCAGAGAAGTCAGGTACTTTAAGAAGGCAACGGACTCGTCCACATGCTCGCTCTTTGCGTTTACGATCATTCCCTCAGGCGCTCCAAAAACTTTTTCCTGGTTTCCAGGCTCGCCCTCGATGGTGGGCATAGCGAAGAAACCAAAGTCGCCGTCCAGTCCGTTATACACATCGTTAAATTCCACAACCTCTACGTACATCATGGCTCCCTCGCCGGCGTAGAAGGTTTCCATAGCCATATTGTGCTCAAGGGATACGCAGTTCTCAAGGAAATACCCCTTGTCCATTACCTCAGTGAAGTAGCTTAAGCCCTTCAGATATCCGGGATCGTCCAGCTTAACGGTCTTTACGTTAAAGTCCTGGAGCTCCAGAATCTCCTCGGGAACGCACTTCTGCCACAGAGAGCCGTACCAGTGAGGAGCGTCCCAGGTCAGGCCGTCGCCCAGAACAAAGGGGGTAACGCCGTTCTGCTTTAAGGTTTCGCAGATGGCCATCAGATCCGCCCAAGTCTCCGGCTCTTCCAGGCCGTACTGGTCAAAGATGGATTTCTTATAGACAAACATCTGGCCGTCAAAACGGGTAGGCAGGGCGTACTGGGCATCATCGTAGGTAAAGGCGCTGTAGCAGGCCGGATAGAAGGAATCCTTCCACTCCGGGTCCTCTTCCAGATAAGGAGTCAAATCCAGGGCATAGCCGCCTCTGGCGAATTTCTCGCAATACTCTCCGGACCAGGTCTGGTATACATCCGGCAGCTCGCTGCTTCCTAAGGCAACCTGCAGCTTGGTCTTCATATCGTCGTCTGTGGTAGTGGAAATCTCAATCTTTACGTTGGGATTGGCCTCCTCGTACTCCTTACAAATCTCTTCAAAGACCTCTACCTGTCCCGGCTGGCAGTATTTATGCCAGAAGGAAATGGTAACCTGCTCGCCGGAATCGCCCGCATCCACAGCTTGTTCGCTGCCGCCGGCCTCGCTTGCGGAGGAAGCGCTCTGTCCGCCGCCGCAGCCGCTAAGTCCCAGTACCATTCCGAAAGCAGCCATTGCCGCTAAGCCTGTCCATAATCTTTTTTTCATATTGCTTTACCTCCTCTTATCGATTATTGGAGTTTACCGATCTCCCGTTTCAGCCATTCAAAGGATGTCTTCATGGCGTGGTCCGGATCCTCCACGTACTTGTTATTCATAATTTCCAGAGAAAGAGCGTACTCATAGCCGCAGTCATTGATGCACTGAAGCATATGGCACAGATCCAGCTCTCCCTCGCCCAGAATCAGATGGCCGTTGGGAACTCCGTCCGCAAAATGGATGTGCCGCAGATCCTTCCCCAAAGTCCGGATCACATCCTCGGCAGACTCGCCGCTGTAACCCAGAACCGCCGTATCCATCATACCGTGCAGGCGGTCAGAGCCCACCCGATGAATCATCTCCATCACTTCCGCCGCATTGGTCAGGCAGGTATAGCTCTTGGGAGATGTTTCCAGGGCAATGTCCACTCCGTAGGCCTCCGCGATGCGGGCCAGATACTCTAAGGACTCTTCACTTCTCTTCCACACATCCTCATCCTTCTCGTCCAGGCAGCCAAAGCCCGACAGGAACTGGCACAGGGAGCACTCCATCTCATTGGCCGCCTCCAGGCACCTTACATAGGTCTGAAGGCTTCTTTTTCTGGCCGTTACATTTTTATTCGCGATATTAACCGGATAAATACACTGCTCCGGCGTGATGCACACCACCCGAAGGTGATGGTCTTTAATCTGTTTCTTTGCTGCCGCTAAATCGGAAGCTGTCATATCATCCACATGGAAATGAGGATCACAAGCATACAGCTCCAGATTTTCTCCTCCCATACGCTCCATTGAATCCAGGGCGTACCCAAATGAATATTTCCCATACGGGAAATTCGACACTGCAATCTGACTAACAGAAAGCTTCTTCATGACAGATCTCCTCCCACGATGAATCAGGCTTTTAAAACCTCAAATAATTTCTTCATGCTCTGCTCCACAGATTTGGAAGGCTCCATGTAGTAGCGGCCGTCCGTAATCTCCAGAGATAAATATCCTTTGTATCCGTACTGTTCAAATTCCTTCAGGTACCCTTCCAGATCCAGAATGCCGTCGCCCCATGCCAGATGGCCTCTGGGGGCTCCGTCAATAAAATGGACATGAACCAGACGGTCGCCTAATGCTTCCAGATACTGGGCGGGCCGCTCTCCTGCCAATGCCATGGGGATAGTATCGATCATTCCGCCAATTCCCTCCACCGGAAGCTCGCTCAGCATGCGCAGCAGAGTGGGAAGGTTGTAAACCAGATTGCTCTCATCCCTGCGAAGCACCTCCAGCGCCAGCGTCATACCGTAATCCTGAGCCATCTCAGTCAGTCCGGCCAGACCTTCCCTTGCCCATTTCCACGCTTCTTCGCGGTCGCTGTCGTCAAAATATCCGGTTCCTGAGGTTACCAGCATCTTGCGGCTTCCAAGCTCCGCCGCCGCGCGGATGCCATCCTCGAAAAATTTCAGGCTCCTTCTTCTGGTATCCGGATTGGCGGACGCAAGGTTAATGGGGTAAACACACTGCTCAGGCGTGTAGCACACCAGCTTCAGTCCCCTGCTCTCGATCTCCCTGCGGACCTGCCGGATCTCATGGTAGGACATATCTTCCATGTGGAAATGAGGCGCAGCGCCCCAAAGCTCCACATTCTCCGCCCCGTAACGCACTGCGTCATCCAGGAACAGAGACAAGGGGAAATAACGATATTGGATATTCATGACAGAAATCTGTCTTCTGTTGATTTTGCTCATATAAACTTCACCATACTATTTGTCATAATCTTGTACTCGTACCGTTCCGCGTTAATAATCTCTTTGCTGCTGTAAACCGGCTGGTTCTCGGCGTCATAGGCGATATCTCTTGAGATAATCAGGGCATCGTTCTCCTTGATCTTCAGCAGCCTGGCTTCATCCCTGGTAGCGTAGCAGACCCCTATGGTTTTAGAGCCATTGCTAAGCTCCACGCCATGGTCCTGGAGAAGTCCATTCAGAGAGCCGTTCAGATTTTCCGCCAAAAGATAGGCATATTTTTTCGGGAAATGATTCTCCTCCAGAATCACCGGCTCACCATCGCAGTAGCGCAGCCGCCGAATGGAGATCACCTGATCTTCCGCCTGAATCTGCAGGCGTTTTACATCGGATGGCATAGCCCGGACCAACTCCGCCGAAAGGAGCCTTGTCTCCGCTTTTTTCCCGCTAAGCTCGCAGCTCTTTGTAAATCCCATGAAGCAATTCAGGCTTCTGGACATCTTTCTGGCCGATACAAAGGTGCCGAGTCTCTGTCTGCGCACCAGTATTTCCTCGTCTTCCAAAATTTCCAACGCCTTTCTTATGGTAATACGGCTGACCTGATAGGATTGGCTCAATTCCGCCTCTGTGGGAATACGCGAATTTTCCTTCAGCTCTCCTGATTTAATTTTATTTCGGATATCATCCGCAATCTGAAGATACAGCGGTACTGCCGTCTCTCTCTCTATTCCTGACATATCAAAACCATCCTTCCGCTTCTTTTTTGTCTTGTTTTGTATAGTGTAATCATAACATAGGGAAGGATTTTCTTCCAGGATAAAGTGATTAATAATCCAGCCTCCTGTAGTACCTGCGGATCGCTAAGGGATGCCTCCTGTAATACTCTAGGTAAGCGCTTACTCTCTGGAAGGCTGTGCGCATTACGATGGGCGCCAAAATCCATCGGAACTCCTGACTGATTCCTTTCATCTCAAACTTTTTGGAATCAAAAACCGTCACCTTAGCGCTGATGGTATGGACAAATTTCTCTACCCGGTCCATCTGAGGTCTGGTTGAATCCTCTCCTTTTATGAGGATCACCGGGATATCCCGCTCGATTACCTCCAGGGTACCGTGGAAGAAATTCGCCGCTGAAATCGGCCTGGTGCGCATCCACTGCATTTCCTCCATGATGCACATGCCATAGCAGACTGCCCAATCCTCCAGGTTGCCCGATCCTACCAGGTAGGTAATAGGCTCATCACAGTAGGTTTTAGCGTAAGCATGGGCATCTTCATCGGCAGCCTTGCTGACCTGCACCGCGATCTCCGGCATATGTGCAATCTCACCGAAAAACCGGTCATAATCCCCAAAGAAGCCCGCATTTTTCAGGAAACGCAGGGTAACCGTATACCAGAAATAATACCCGCAGTTCTGGCCGTTTACCAGGTAGTCCGCCTTCTCATAAAGAGGAGTATCCGGCTTTTCTACATAACCGATCACCTTGGCTCCGGCCTCATGTACCCGGTCTACCGCTTCCACCACTTCTTTGGTATCGCCGGATACAGATTCAATCACTACAATGGATGACTGATCAAAAAAAGGATTCCCGGTCAGGTTAAAATCGGCTGCGTTTTCCAGGTAAAGGGGCAGTCTGGCTCCCAGTTCTTTTACCATATGCAGCATCTGGCTGGCATACAGAACCGTTCCCCCAATTCCAATGTAAAAAATATTGGAATAGCCCTCCGCGCAGACCTGATCTACGATTTTTTCAATCTGAGGAATTATGTCAATCCCATTTTGATGTTCCTGCCTTACCTTTGCCTCATCGAAGTTTTGCATCTTCTCCTCCTTGATTTCCGTCTCACACATCCATCAATATTCCAGCTTCCACATATAGCGTCTCTGAGTCAGAGGATGGCAGCGCACAATTGCCAGCTGCTCCGCATATACCCGAAGCACTGCATTCAGAACCATGGGGTTAAAATACTCCGCCACAGCCGCCGGAAGCTCTGATCCCACGCCGAAATCCTTTCCATCCAGAACCGTGGTCTTGGCCTGGAAACGGTTCAAAAAGTCCAGCGCTCTCGCGTCCAAAGCCCTGGTGCGTCCCTCGTTCATCAGCAGGATAAAGGGTACGTCCTTGTCCACAATTTCAAAGGGCCCATGGAAAAATTCTCCATCGTGGAAGGATCCGGAATTCACCCACTGCATCTCCATCAGCAGACAGATAGAGAAGGCGTATGCTACCTCATGAGTCGCTCCTGAGCTCATAACGTAGATCACAGGCGCGTCCTTGTAATCCTGAGCAAACTGCTTCGCGGAAGGGAGTACGAAGGATACGGCCTTCTCGATCAGACCATAGATCCGGTCAAATGCCTGCTCCATCTCCTCATAATGGCTGTAGCCCTCATACTGGTTCAGAATCTCCACTGCCAGCTTCAGCACATTCGTCATCTTCTCCAGTTTCGCCGCATAGTTCTTCTCAAAACCATGCACGATCACATAATTGGCATTGTGTGCCAAAGGAGAATCCGCCGCATGGGTAACGGCAATTACCTGAGCTCCCAGAGCCATGGCTTTCTTGGAAGCCTCCACTGTTTCCGGTGTCGTCCCTCCCAGAGAACAGGTCACGACAATCGCAGTCTCATCCACAGCAGCAGGAGTGGCATGGACAAATTCATTCGCCGTGTAATGTCCCACCCGAATCGTCCGGGAATTTGCTTCCAGGAAATACTTTGCCGGATACAGCTCCGCCTTGGAAGCGCCGCAGCCTACGAAATATACAGATCGAAGGCTGGGGATGACACCCTTAATTGACTGGATGATCTCTTTTGGTTCCATTTCACTTTACCTCCTTCTTTGATATTACAAATATATAACAAATAATACATAATGTCAATCATTTGTTTTGTTAATGTTTATTTATTTCTGCGCCTATTTTGTTTATTTATTTGTCAATAATACAATAAGCAGCAAAAAAACGCCGGGATCCCACGGCCAAATGCCGTTCCTGGCGTTTTTGATTGGTATCTATTTAGTCACAATCATTCAGGTCTTTACCGATATGCAAGCGTTTCGGATGTCTGAAACCATA
>URFM01000076.1 GCA_900547035.1 uncultured Clostridium sp.
AGAAAACGGATTGTGGTTGCCCTGGGAGGAAACGCCCTGGGCAACACGCCGGATGAACAAATCCGGCAGGTACGATTTGCCGCTGAGATTATTGCGGATTTGGCGGCAGAAGGCCATGAGCTGATTATCGGCCATGGGAACGGCCCTCAGGTGGGAATCATTAATTCTGCCATGAACTACGCGGCCACAAGCGGTCCGCGCACGCCTTACATGCCGTTCCCGGAGTGCGGCGCCATGTCCCAGGGGTTCATTGGCTACCATCTCCAGCAGGCCCTGCAGCAGAGCCTCTTAAAGCGGAACCTAGGGAAAACGGTAGTCAGCGTGGTAACGCAGGTGCTGGTGGACCGGCAGGATGCGGCCTTCCGTAATCCCACCAAGCCCATTGGAAATTTTTATACTAGGGAAGAGGCCGATAGGCTGGAGAAGGAAAAGGGATATATCTTTATGGAGGATGCCGGACGGGGCTACCGCCGGGTGGTGCCTTCGCCGGCTCCCAAAGCCATTATTGAGTTAAGCGCTATTCGGAAAATGGTCCAGAGCGGGCTGATTGTGATTGCCGTAGGAGGCGGCGGAATCCCGGTAGTGGAGGAGGCGGACGGCCTTCATGGAATCGATGCGGTAATCGACAAGGATATGTCCAGCAGCAAGCTGGCTCAGGAGCTGAAAGCGGACATGCTTCTGATTTTAACGGCGGTGGATCAGGTGTACATTCATTTTAATCAGCCGGACCAGAGGGTTCTGGACCAGATTACGGCGGCGGAAGCCCAGGCGTATATCCGTCAGGGACAGTTTGCCAAGGGAAGCATGCTCCCAAAGGTGGAGGCCTGCCTGGAATTTGTAAATGCCCTTCCGGGAAGGACGGCCATCATCACCTCTCTGGAAAAAGCCCCGGAGGCCCTTCACGGGAAAGCGGGGACCAGAATCTGCTCCGAGGAAGCGGAATTTGACTACGCCCCCCTGGAGATGGACAGCATGATATATGATGTAAATGCCAGCTAAGCTGAGTTATGGAAACTACGGACCAAAAAAGGAGGAGAACTTATGACATTTGAAATGCCAAAATACTATGCGCCGGATTTTACCCAGGAGAAGTTTGTGAACGCCCCTGACGTATCTTACGCGGTGGCGGAGATGGACGGCGTGGCGCCGGACAATTATCACAGCACATCCATGTATCCGGAGTATTTTAAAATCAATGGAAAATGGGTGCTGGCCGAGGAGAGCCGCATGGATTCCAGCGTGGTAATCTGCGACGACGGCCATCTGGAAGTGGTGGAGAACCGCAACCTGAAAAAGGGAGACAAGGTGATTCTGGGGCGGACCGAGCGGTGCGAGGAGGGAATCTACATGCACTGCGACGGATTCCAGGTTCCCGGACAGCATACGGACGACCAGTTTGTATTCCGCCAGGGCAGAAGCCGGGAGACCTCCTACGCCAGAGATTACGACCGGCTGTTTGAATTGCTGAAATACGAGAAGGAACACGGAAATATCGTGTGGGTCATGGGACCTGCGTTTGCTTTTGATGCGGACGCCAGAGCCGCCATGCAGGCCCTGGTGGAGAACGGCTACGCCCATGGGCTCCTGGCAGGAAATGCCCTGGCTACCCATGACTTGGAGGGAGCCCTTCTGCACACCGCCCTGGGGCAGGACATCTATACCCAGGTATCCCAGCCCAACGGACACTACAACCACCTGGATGTTATCAATAAGGTGAGAAGGAGCGGCTCCATCCCTCAGTTTATCGAGGACTACAAGATTGACAACGGCATCATGTACAGCATTGTAAAGAATCACGTTCCGTTTGTGCTGACAGGCTCCATCCGGGACGACGGTCCCCTGCCGGAGGTCATCGGGAACGCTTACGAGGGACAGAGCGCCATGCGGAACGTGGTGAAGAAGGCCACCACGGTCATTTGCCTTGCAACCATGCTCCACACCATCGCAACAGGAAATATGACGCCCTCCTTCCGGGTGATGAAGGATGGGACCATCCGGCCGGTATTTTTGTATACCGTGGATGCGGATGAGTTTGTGGTCAATAAGCTGCTGGACCGGGGAAGCCTTTCCGCCACTACGGTGGTGACCAATGTGCAGGATTTCATCACCATTGTGGCTAAGGGACTGGGTGTGATGAAATAAAACAGACAGCGGATGATAACTGAAAATAATGAAAGAATCCGGGCAGGATACCAGGCGGGAGCCAGGCGTTCTGTCCGGATTTTTGATGTGGGTATTTTCATTGCTTTCCCATATTTTTACGAAGACTCCTGCAGCTCCACCGTCTGCCGGAACTTACCCGGCGTCATGGAGCGGAAGCGCAGAAAATTCCGGGTGAGGGTCTTTTCCGTATGGTATCCCACCTCCAGGGCGATTTCCAGAATGGTCTTGTCCGTTCGGAGAAGGAGCTCCGAGGCCCGGTTGACCCGGACGTAATTTAAAAAGTCGGAAAATCCCATCTCCACCTGGTAGAGCAGAATCCGGTTCAGTTCCCGGGGAGACATATGAAACTGTGCCCCCACATCCTTGGGGCGCAGGTCCTCGCTGTAATGGCGGTAGATGTAGGAGACGAGGGAGTAAAAATCCCGCCGGTCCCGGATGTGGCAGATGTTTCCCACATTCTGATAGGTATTGCGGAATTCGTTGGCGTTCATCCCAATCCGGGTCAGGAAGACCTTGCTGATGTGGGCGCTGTCCACAAAGCCCAGGATTTCCGCCAGCTCCTCCAGGGTGAAATCCGTGTACAGCAGATAGTTGATGGTTTTTCCAATACGCATTTCACTCAGCAGGTCGAAGAAGGACAGGCCGGTGGTGCTGGTGATGTAGGCGCTGATGGCAGATTCGCTCATGAAAAAGATTTTGGAAAGGTTGGCCAGGGTAATCTTCTGGTTCAAATGGGTGTACAGGTAGAGCAGGATTTGACTGGGGTCAATGGTTTTGGAGGAAGCCTGGACTTGCTCCGGGTTCTGAGAGCGGATAAAGCAGATGATGATTTCAATCAGCTTGTTAGTAATGTATAAATTTCCCAATTCCCGGCGGGACGGAGCGGGCTCCTGGGGGGACGGAGCGGAGTCCAGACCGATTTCGTCCTGAATCTGCAGAAAAAGGCTCCGGACCGATTCGGCCGTCTCCTGGTTCAGCTGGAGCACCGGGTTCCGGGCCATGGACTGGGTGATGGAGATGGATTCATTTCCGGGGTTGTAAAAGGTCTTGATGATTTCGTTGATGTTGTCAAAGTAGTATACCAGGATGAAAAACTGCAGAGGGGATTTCACGTCCACGATATCGGTAATCTGCCAGGGCAGAACGGATACAAGGGTGCCCGGCTTCAGCTCGTAGGGGTGGTTGTTGAGCATCAGGGTGGCCTCCCCGCTGTTAATCAGCCAGAACCGGGACATGGGATGGATGAGCGGGGTGGTGGGCTCCGTTACAACCTCGATGTCGAAGCTGCAGATTTTATTTTCATCCTGCATGGAGCAGTAGAGGCTCTGCATGGGTACGATTTTTGTCATGGTCAGGCTCCTTTAGTTTGATTGGAATTTAGGATGGTCTGAGTCTGCCGGCGGATTAAGTCTTTTAAAACAGGCAGTTCCGGAAGCGGGGGCTGTCCGGCCAGGCAGGCCAGGGACCAGCTGACGGGGACTCCTTTGGGGACCGGGCGGCAGAATATGAGAGAAGGCGTGTGTGCAAAGGACGGGATATAGCTGGCCAATGTAAAACACACGCCCATATGCGCGGATACACTTTCTACGGCAATTTCCATGTTTAATACGGACGGACTGGATGAAAAATGGATGCCGGAATCGCTTAAAAGCTGAGAAACATAGGCATATATACTCTGAGAAGTATGAGGAACCAAAAGTCTGGTATCTTTTACTTTTTCCAGGGGCAGATAAGGATAGGGGCAGCCAGGAATCTGAAGTGCCATATCTTGGAATGAAGCAGGACAGACCATTAAAAGCTCATCGGAACAGACATAAGTGTAGATGAACCCTTCTTTTTGAATGGGATGAGTGACTAATATCAGGTCTGTGCGCTTCTCCAAAAGCATTTGGTTCATTTCAGCCGTTGAACCGATAAGAAAGCTGATTTCTGTCTTGGGTAAAGCTTCCCTTGCTAATTGAAGCAGAGGAACCATAAAGCTGATGCCTCTGCGTTTGTACAATCCAATAGAAAGGCGGTGTTGACTTCTTCGAAAATAGGAGTTCAGTTCACTATCAAACTGTCGATTGATTTTTAAAATTTGCTGGGCACAGGTAATATAGCGATAACCGATTTCAGTAGGAACAAAACGGTTTTTGTCGCGGGTAAAAAGCGGAACGCCCAGCTCTGATTCCAGATTTTTGATATACATGCTTAATGCGGGGGAAGAAATGTAGAGTTGTTCGGCAGCAGAACGTATGGTTTTACATTCCGCTAATGTGGTTACATATAAGGCGCCTTTAAAATCAATCACAATTCTACCCCCATTTCACTATTCATTAAAATTATTATAGAAAAAAAGCTAATTAAGCGCAATATTAACTTTCTCTTAATTCACATTCAAATCAATATACTGTCATTTTCGACAATTATCCCATAAAATGAAAAGGAATCCAATCAAAGAATTCTATAAGGAGGGTACATGGATGGGGGAAACAAAAAAGGGTAAAAAAACGTTTAAGATGCCGCATTCCCTGGTAATTATGGTGATTATTATTTTTGCGGCAACTGCAATGACTTGGTTAATTCCGGCGGGTGAGTTTGCTCGTGTGGAAAATGCGGACGGAGTTTCTGTTGTGGACCCTGACTCTTTTCGCTGGTTGGAACGTTCATCAGTCAGTTTTTTGTTGATTCCGTATTACATTATACTTTCCCTTGAGGACAGGGCCAGTTTGATGTATGCGGCGATGTTTGCGGGGGCGGCATTTCACATGATTGCAAAGTCTGGGGCGCTTCAGGTAGCAGTGGGAGGTGTATCAAGAAAGATTCAAAATCGGTCCTATATTTTTATCCCGGTTATGACAACGCTTTTTGCTGTGATTTGTGCTACCCAGGCAGTCAATCATTTTATTGCCTTCTCACCTTTGATGGTAGTGATTGCACTGGCTATGGGATATGACTCTATAACTGGTGTAGCAATTATTCTGCTGGGAGGAGCAGTTGGCTATTCTACTGCAGGACTGAATTTCAATTCAGCGATTTTGGCTCAGCAAATCAGCGGAGTGCCGCTTTACAGCGGTTTGCCCTACCGGGCAGTCTGTTTCGTAGTCTATCTGGTGGTGACTAATATTTACCTGGTTCGCTATGTAATGAAGATTACAAAGGACCCTGCAGCCAGCTATGTATACGACATCGACCAGAAAAGAGAAGAGAGGACAGCTGATTTCGATTCTTTCGGAACAATGGATTTGAGAAAGATTCTTATTATAATTTCACTGATTGTTACTTTAGTAGGAATTATTGTGGGGAATATGGGATTTGGCTGGGATTTGGAAGAGGATGCAGCATGGTTTTTGGCCTGCGGCGTGATTATGGGATTCATTTTGGGACTTACTCCGTCGCAAATTGCTTCTGAGATGGTAAAAGGCTGCAAATCTATGCTGGGCGCTGCCATGTTGATTGGTGTTGCAGGAGCTATTGCTGGAATTATGGAAGCAGGAAATATTACAGACACGATTGTATGGGCGGCCGGACAGGCGCTGTCCTATGCACCCGATTTTTTGATGGGACCGGCTATGTTTTTGGTAAATGTCCTGATTGCCATGGTAATCGTTTCTGCCAGTGGCATGGCTACTGCTACTATGCCCATTATGGCCCCTCTGGCGGATATTTTTGGGATTACAAGGCAGACGGCGGTACTGTCCTTTACAATCGCGGACGGCTTCTGCAACTACATCCTCCCCCACTCTTCCGCCCTGATGGGAATCTTGGGAGCAGGGGATGTGCCTTACGACCGGTGGATGAAATTTATGGGCAAGCTGTTTATTATTTGGGTGATTACGGGGTGTATCCTGGTAGCCATTGCTCAGATGATGAAGTACGGGCCTGTGTAAGAGGAGGAAATTTCGTATGAAGGAAGAAATCGGCTTGCTGCTGGAAAAAGAGAGGGAACGCCTCTGTTCCATGTCCGACGCGATTTTTGACCGGCCGGAGATGGCCTTTGAAGAGGTATTTGCCTCCGGCCTTTTGGAGGATTACTTGGAAGAAAAGGGATTTCAGGTCAAAAGGGGGCTGGGAAGCCTGCCTACCGCTTTCCGGGCGGAGTATCAGCAGGGGGAAGGAGGACCGGCGGTTGGCCTGCTCTGCGAGTACGACGCCCTTCCCCAGGGACACGCCTGCGGACATCAGATGCAGGGTCCCGCGATTGTGGGGGCGGCCTTTGCCCTGAAGGAGCTTTTAAAGGAGGTGCCCTATAAGCTGATTGTCTACGGGACTCCGGCGGAAGAGGGAAAAGGGGGCAAGGTCACCATGCTGGAGGAAGGCTATCTCCAGGATATGGACGTGGCTCTGATGATGCATGGAGGTCCTGCCACCCAGACGGATATCCATTCCATGGCGAAGGTGTCGGCAAAGGTGACCTTTCACGGAAAGAGCGCCCATGCCGCTATCAAGCCGGAGGCCGGGCGCAGCGCTTTGGACGCTCTGCTCTTGAGCTTTCAGGGAGTGGAGTTTTTGCGGGAGCATGTGAGGGAGGACACCAGAATCCATTATACGGTTACGGATGCGGGCGGCCCATGCAACGTGGTCCCACAGACTGCTTCCGGGGAGTTTGGAATCCGCTCCTACGATTCCGCTTATCTGGACGAACTAATCCGGCGGTTTGAGAATATTGTGAAAGGCGCTGCCCTTATGACAGAGACGAACGGTGAAATTCGGTATGGAAAACGGATTGAGGGAAAGATACCGGTTTTGAAGCTGAATGAACTCCTGATGGAGAATGCCGCCTACTACCAGGCGCCCAATCTTCAGCCGGACCGGGAAAAGACCGGCTCCACGGATTTTGCCAATGTGATGTACCGGATTCCTGGGGCCTGCATCCGGGTGGCCTTTGTGGCGCCGGGAACTTCCTCCCATTCCCAGGAATATGTGGATGCGGGAAAAAGCGGAGAGGCCCACAATGCGGTGCTCTGCGGGGCTAAAATCCTGGCGGCCACAGCGGCGGATTTGGTGATGAGGCCGGAGCTTTTGGCCAAGGTCCGGGAGGAGTTCCGCTCAAAGAAGATGTAGCGGTTCCCTTCGCCCTAACTGCGGCAAAAAGATACAAAAAACACATGACAGATAATAATTTGTAAGCATTAGACTTTTAACCCCATATTGGCTACAATGGAAGTGTTCTCAATGGGAGGATGCTTCCATTATTTTTTTTAAAAGACAGAAACGGGGGAATTGGAACATGAAGTATACGAAACTTGGAAATTCAGAACTGACAGTCTCCAGAATCTGCATGGGCTGCATGGGATTCGGGGACCCGAACAACGGACAGCATACCTGGACGGTGGACGAGGCCCACACCAGGGAGATTGTGAAGGGCGGCCTGGAGCTGGGCGTCAATTTCTTTGACACGGCCATGGGCTATCAGAATGGGACCAGCGAGGAGTATCTGGGCCGGGCCCTGAAGGATTTCGCCCGCAGGGATGATGTGGTGGTAGCGACCAAATTTATCCCCAGGACCAACCAGGAGATTGAGGAAGGGGTTACCGGACAGGAACACATTGAACGGATGATTGACCAGAGCCTGGCCCGGCTGGGGATGGATTATGTGGACTTGTATATTTACCATATGTGGGATTACCAGACGCCTCTGTACGATATTATGGATGGGCTGAACCGGGTGGTGAAGGCGGGAAAGGCCAGATACATCGGCATTTCCAACTGCTTTGCCTGGCAGCTGGCCAAGGCAAATGCCCTGGCCAGGCAGGAGGGCTTCGCCCAGTTTGTGTCTGTCCAGAGCCACTATAACCTGATTTTCCGGGAGGAAGAGCGGGAGATGGTTCCCCTGTGCAGGGAGGAAAACATCGCCATGACGCCCTACAGCTCCCTGGCAAGCGGGAGGCTTTCCAGACATCCCGGCGAAACCACCAAGCGTCTGAAGGAGGACAGCTACGCTCACCTGAAATACGATGCCGCTGCGGCGGAGGACCAGAAAATCATTGACCGGGTTGCCGAGCTGGCGGACCGCAGAGGGGTTTCCATGACGGAGATTTCCCTGGCCTGGCTGCTGAGCAAGGTTACGGCACCGGTGGTGGGAGCCACGAAGCCCAGCCATATGGAAGGGGCCGCCAAGGCCGTGGAACTGGAACTGTCGCCGGAGGAGACCGCGTATCTGGAAGAGCCTTACGTGCCTCACAAGCTGGTAGGAGTTATGGCTCAGAATACGGCTTCTTCGGCGAAGGAGTCCCACGTCTGGTTTAACGGAAAACAAAAGGAAGCAAAGGACTGACTAGGCAACCGGCGCCATCAGGACCTTTCCGGTGCCCCGGTATACATTGACCAGCCCTTCACCGGAGGCCGCACTTCCCAGAAGGGTTTTTCCGGAACGCTCTACGGTAAAGTCCAGACTGCCGCTCCAGGCAATGGCCATATTGCCGTCGATTTTTAGAACGTCGTTCTGAAGGGTGATTTCAATCAACTCCTCCTTGGGGCAGGGAGATTCCAGGCAAATCACGCCCTCTCCGGAGATTCCCAGATTGAAGAGGCCTTCCCCTCCCGCTACGGCGGAGGAAAGATTGGAACGCATGACGGCTTTGTGCTTTAACCGGGAGTCACAGGCCAGGAACAGGCCGTCGTCCAGAACGATGGAGCCGTTCCAGTCCTTTAAATCCATCAGCAGAAGGAAACGGTAGGTGGGCTCCAAAACCAGGGTGCCGCTCCCGGTGTATTCCGGTTTGATGGCGCTCTCGCCTGTTACCTTGCCACGGACCGCTTTGCCGAAAAAGTCGCCCACGCCCTTCAGGCCGGTGGTGCTGTTAACGTCCCCCACCATCCACTGCATGGCTCCGGCCTGGAGGGTTATGTCCGCTTTGGTCAAGTCACAGATAACCTGACGCTTGCGCACATTCATGGCGGCGCTGAAGTAGGCCGTCTGGGCGCTCTGGGGAGATACGCTTAAATCCCGCTGGTATTCCACAACGGTAAAGGGCCCCATTGTTTCCAGGATTTTGATGTCATCATTGTTGATAAAGTTGTCGATTCGATACATGTTGGTGAACTCCTCCTCGTTTTTTGACGATTGTGGGCAAAGATTGTTTGCCTTTGGTATCATCATACTTGAAATTGTCCGAAAAATATGTAGACAAAAGCTTAAATTTTATTACAAAATTTTGTATAGGAGGTTTTGGCGGACTGCGGAAGAATCCGGGAAAAAAAGTTGACTTTCCATAAGACGCCTTTTATAATGAAGAATGACGGATTAATTGGAAAATGGCCGCAGAAGCGTCCGCAAATCCAGAAGGATGGGGTTACTGCCCCTTTATTTGCTCAGATATTGTTCAGCTAATACCAGGAAGGTATGTTTTTTTCGCGTGAAAAGACATGCCTTCCTGATTTTGTTATGAGCACTTAGCGCCTGTCTTTTAGGCGCTTACGTGCGATACATGCAGAGTACTTGGCGAGGTCTTGTCGAGCCTAGTACGGAGCATTGTTATGAGCACTTAGCGCCTGTCTTTTAGGCGCTTACGTGCGATACATCCCAGGCACTTAGCGAGGTGGTTTCGAGGTTAGTGCCTGGGGCTGTTATGAGCACTTAGCGCCTGTCCTTCAGGCGCTTACACGGACAGGAGGTTGAAAATGGACATTAAGGAAATGCTGAGGCAGGTGCAAAGCGGCGCCATGACCATTGAGGCGGCGGAAGCGGAGCTTAAGGACCTGCCTTATAAGGATTTGGGCTACGCAAAGCTGGACTATCACCGGAAACTGCGTTCCGGTTTCCCGGAAACGGTATTCTGTCAGGGAAAGCCCGACGAATATCTGGGGAAGATTTTCCAGGAATTATATGAGAGAAACGGGGAGGTCATGGGGACCAGGGCCGACGAGCGGCAGTATCAGCTGGTGAAGGAGGTCCTGCCGGAAGCGGTTTACGATCCCATTTCCCGGATTATCCAGGCCCGGAAGGGGGAGGCGAAGAGAGAAGGCTGCGTGGCGGTGCTCACCGGCGGGACGGCGGATGTGCCGGTGGCCGAGGAGGCGGCACAGACAGCGGAATTCTTCGGCTGCTGCGTGGAACGGATTTACGATGTGGGCGTGGCGGGAATCCACCGTCTTTTAAGCCAGAGGGAGCGTTTCCAGAAAGCCAACTGCGTAATCGCGGTAGCAGGGATGGAAGGGGCCCTGGGGACTGTGGTGGCCGGATTGGTAGAGCACCCGGTCATCGCGGTTCCCACCTCCGTGGGATACGGGGCCAGCTTTCACGGGCTTTCCGCCCTTTTGACCATGCTGAATTCCTGCGCGAACGGAATCAGCGTAGTAAACATAGATAACGGATACGGGGCAGGCTATCTTGCCACACAAATAAATCGATTGGCGGTGAAATAAAAATGGAGAAAATTTTGTATTTGGAGTGCTATTCAGGAATTAGCGGAGATATGACGGTAGGGGCCCTTCTGGATTTAGGGGCCAGCAGAGAGCGCTTAGAAAAGGCGCTGGAGAGCCTTCATGTGGACGGATACCATCTGCATTTTGGAAGAACGAAGAAGTGCGGCATTGACGCCTATGATTTTGACGTTCATCTGGAGGAGGACGGACATCATCATGGGGAGGGACATCACCATGGGGAAGAGCAGCATCACGGGGAGGAACATCACCATGGGGAAGAGCATCACCATGGGGAGGAACATTGCCACGGTGAAGAGCATCATCATGACGAAGAACATCCCCACGAAGGCGGGCACCATCATCCCCACGTTCACCGGAATCTGAATGATATTTATGAGATTATCGACCGGATGGAGGAAAAGGAGGAGGTGCGCCAGCTGGCCAGGAAAATGTTCCGGATTGTGGCGGAGGCGGAGGCCAAGGCTCATGGCCTTCCCATCGAGCAGGTCCATTTTCATGAGGTGGGAGCCATTGACTCTATTGTGGATATTATCAGCACGGCGGTGTTGGTGGACGATTTGCAGGTGGACCGGGTGATTGTATCGCCTTTGTCAGAGGGAAGGGGCTACGTCCGCTGCCAGCATGGAGTGATGCCGGTACCCGTACCGGCTACAGCCGGAATTGCCGCTGCCTATGGGCTGAAACTCCGTCTGACGGATAATGAAGGGGAGATGGTAACTCCCACAGGCGCAGCCATCGCCGCGGCCCTGGGTTCCGGGGACCGGCTTCCGGAGCGCTATGTAATCCGTAAAGTGGGAATCGGCGCGGGAAACAAGGACTTTAAAAACGCCAATATCCTGCGGGCCATGATTCTGGAGCCGGAGGAAGAGGCGGCTAAGAAAAAACTCTGGGTCCTGGAAACCAATATCGACGACTGCACGGGAGAAGCCCTGGGTTTTGTGATGGAGCAGCTTCTGAAAGAGGGGGCAAAGGACGTATGGCACACGCCCATTTACATGAAGAAGAACCGGCCGGCCGTGCTGCTGTCGGTGCTCTGCACTGAGGAGGAGCGGGAGGCTATGGAGGAGATGATCTTCATCCATACGACCACCATCGGAATCCGCCGGTATCAGGTGGAGCGGACCGCCCTTGCCCGCAGGGAAATCCAGGTAGAAACGCCCTGGGGACCGGCCAGGGCAAAGGTGTGCAGCCGGGGCGGAAGACCCTGGGTGGCCCCGGAGTACGAGAGCGTGAAATCCATCTGTGAGAATCAGGGGATTTCCTTTGAGCAGGCCTACCGGACCATCCGGAGAATGGGAGAGGAGATGGAAGGGTGAAGGAGCCGAAGACAGAACAGCTGGAAGCCATCATGGACGAACTGACGGACCAGGATATGGCCCTGGCCTTTTCCGGCGGCGTGGACAGCAGCCTGCTATTAAAAATGGCTGCGGACCGTGCCGCAAAAAAGGGAACAAAGGTATGGGCGGTGACCTTTAACAGCCGCCTCCACCCTTCCTGCGACCTGGAAAATGCCCGGAAGGTGGCCGGGGAGCTGGGAGGAATCCATGTGATTTTGGAAATCGACGAGCTGAAAATGGAGGAAATCCGCAGTAATCCCGTCAACCGCTGCTATCTGTGCAAGAGAAATCTGTTCCGGACGCTGATGGCCTTCGCGAAGGAGAAGGGCGTGGAGGTCCTGGCGGAGGGGACCAACGAGGACGACCTTCACGTTTACCGCCCGGGA
>URFM01000077.1 GCA_900547035.1 uncultured Clostridium sp.
ACAGCCGAAACTCCTTTTTCTTTGGTTCCGTTACACTTTTTCAAAAGCGATCCGATTTTATGAGAAGAAAAAAATCTCTGAACACAATCAAGAACAGCTACCTCATTTTCGGAATCCTGTGATATAATGGACATGGCATAAATCCTCCTTGGTGATATGGTTTTTGGACAACTCCATTATACCAAAAGAGTCGTATTTATGCCTTTTTTAGTGGCTGAAATATTGAATTTTCAAGGTTCAGCACACCATGTTGGTGTGGGAAGTTTAAGTAACAAATACGATAACATAGCAGGAAACGCCGCCGTATGCCAGTACCAGGGTGGTGACGCAGAGTACGGCAATGGTATATTTGGTTCCCAGCTTTGAGGTTAACAAATTGGCCAGATCCTCTGCTCCGCCTCCCAGCTGCATAGCCTTTCCAAAGCTGGCTCCCAGGAAAATCAGAGGCCAGTAGCTTTCAATATAACCAACAAAGGCCTCCATATAGTTGACCGTCAGACTGTCGTAAACATTTAAGCTGGACATGAACGCCATCAGGCCCGTACAAAGAATTGCGGAAACCGCAATATTAACCTTCTTCCAGATTAAAACTACAAGAAGAAGCAGTGGAATTATAATAGCGAGTACGCTCCACATAATGATTTCCTCCTCTAAATTCCCTCCATCAGTTTTCGTTCCGTCTCGTTACACGATTACCGGAATCAGGCCCATTTCTTTGGCCTTTGCCAAAAGTTCATCCCGGAAAATCGGGTGAGCAATGGCGATCAGCGACTCGGCGCGCTGGCGTACGGTCTTATACCGCAGCTCCGCGATGCCGTATTCGGTTACGATGTAGTCCACATCATATCTGGGAACCGTTGTAATATTTCCCGGATGGAAGTAGGGTACAATCTTGGAAATGGTATCGTTCTTCGCCGTGGAATTTAAGGCGATAATGGACTTTCCACCTTCGCTGATCTGAGCGCCTCTTACATGATCCAGCTGTCCGCCGATTCCGCTGTACTGGCGCCCGTTTACCGTTTCCGAATTCACCTGTCCCTGAAGATCTACCTCCAGGCAGCTGTTGATGGATGTCTGCTTATAGTTCTGACCGATAATGTAGGGGTCATTAACATAATCAACCGGCTGCATCTGGAACATGGGGTTGTGATCGATAAACTTATAGAACTCCAGGCTTCCTGCCGCCTGTGCTCCGATGCACACGCCAGGGTTAATGGTCTTTTTCTTATTGGTAATCACACCTGCCTGAACCAGCTCCATCATGGCCTCGGTCAGGGTCTCGGAATGTACTCCCAAATCCTTTTTATCCATCAGATTGCGGGCGATGGCATCGGGAAGGGCTCCGATTCCAAGCTGTAAGGTAGCCCCGTCTTCTACCAGGCTGGCGCAGTAATCCGCGATTTTTTTGATCTTCTCACTGGGCTCGGCCCGTCCGATCACATACAGGGGAGATTTCTCTTCCACAATGTAATCCGCCTGATCCAGCTTGAAAAGACGGCCTCCGGTAAAAGGCATATCCGGATTAATCTGAGCAATAATCTTCGTTGCGGTTCTGGCTGCCGGCTCAGTAAAGCAGCAGGTATTTCCAAAGCTGCACATACCCTCCTCATTTGGGGGAGTTACCTGAATAAATGCCCAGTGCGGGTTCAGATCCGGGTTCTTCGCGAACATATCCGGCCAGTTATGGAAATTGGTTCCACCCAGATAGTCCACCCGGCCTGCCAGATAAGCAGATCTGGAATTTGGCCCGATAAACAGTGAAATATGGTGGAAATGTCCTGTGTATTTCTCTTCCAAATATTGATTGGGGCCCGGGCTCATACCGTGAATAATCGTTACATTTTCCAGTTCCTCATACCGGTTCACCAGCGCCTCCACCAGCGCGGGGGGCTCTCCAATCCAGTCGGCAAAAATAATTTTATCCCCTGACCGGACATGGCTTACTGCCTCAGCCGCGGTGGTAATTTTGTCTTTATATTGATCATGCCAATCCATAATCCATCTCCTCTCTCCTCTTTTTAATTTTGAACCGCTGTTTAGAAGAGGCTGTTTCCGCCGTCCTCAATCCATGTCTGTCCCGTGCAGTAGGAAGCCTCGTCAGAGCCCAAAAACAGGGCAACGGAGGTAGCTTCATCGGGCTCTCCAAAACGTCCCATGGGGATATTTCTCAGGAACATCTCGCAGCGCTCCGGGTTCAGTCTGGTGCCTTCCGTCAGTCTGGTGGCATGAGTTCCCGGTCCGAAGGCGCATACGCGGATACCGTATTTTGCCATTTCCAGAGCAGCCCACTTGGTAAACTGGGTAACGCCGCCTTTGCTTGCGGAGTAAGCTCCCGTATTCGGCGAAACGATCAGGGAAGCTACGGAGCTGGTGTTAACTACAACCCCCTTGATGCCCTTGTCTACCATATGGCGCAGAACCGCCTGAGATACGAAGAAAGTTCCGTTTAAGTTGATATCGATGACCCTGCGCCACTGCTCCTCGGTGGTATCCAGCAGGGACTGACGTCCGATAACTCCCGCAATATTGAACAGCGCGTCAATGTGACCAAAATGTTCAATGACAGCAGCGACCGCTTTGTCCACGGAAGCCTTGGAAGAAACATCACAGGAAACGCCGAAGATCTGATCCTCTCTTCCCCCGAATTCTTTCTTTAATGTATCCTCTTCCAAGTCCAGGGCTCCAACCAGAGCTCCCTCCTCTACCAGACGGTTAACCAGATTCAGGCCCAGTCCGTTGGCTGCTCCTGTTACTACACAAACCTTTCCCACATAGCGATGATGTTCGTAATGCATATAGAACCTCCTACTTTTTTCGCCGAAGTACGAAGAACGGATTTTTTAGTTCGTTATAAAATTATCAATCCAGGGGTAACGAACCCCTCTGCCATACTTCAGCAAAGATATTTTTTATATTTAAATTAACAGCATTAATCGTGCCAACTTCTTATTTTTCTTTCAATCCGCTTTTTTTGACGCTAAAAATGCCTTATTACCGTCTTTTAGTTTGTTATTTTTTTATTTATATATGATCCTATTTTATCCTCTCTGTGTTGACAATTTTCAATATATATATTAAATTTGATATATATTGAAAATTGTCAACGTCGCTTTTTCAAGGGAAAAGAGGAAAACATGGAATACAAGTCACCTCGTGTAAGAATGCGGGACGTATCCCGTATTTATGACGCCCTGGAGGTGGGAATCATTATTACAACCGGCAGCGGAACCATTATCTGGGGCAACCGATATTACAGCCAGCTGGCTCAGTTTGATATCCGCGATTATTTTGGCCATAATGTGCGTGAAATTTCCCGCCGGGAAGATGTGATCCTGCCTACCATGAATTATATCATCGACATCGTCTTGCAGACCAGGCAGCAGCAGACAGAAATCGTACAGTATCGAACAGAGGATTACGTTCTCACCACCGCAACTCCGATTTTTGATAAAAACAACAAGATTGATTATATCATCTACTCCATCACCAATTACAGCGAGCTCATGCGGCTGAGAGAAAAGGTATCCGAATCCGGCATGCGGGTGCTGGCCCTGGAGAATCACCTGCGCAACCTTCAGGTTGAAACGGAAATCGGAAAGGAGATCATCATTGCCAACAAGGAGATGTACAACATTTACGGAAAGGCCCTCCGCCTTGCATCCACCTCCGTTTCCGTCATGCTCACCGGCGAATCCGGCACCGGAAAGGATGTTCTGGCTAAATTTATCCACCAGAGCAGTTCCCGCAAAGGCAAAAATTTTATCCACGTCAATATGGCCGCCATACCCAAGCCGCTTTTCGAATCCGAGCTTTTCGGCTACACATCCGGTTCCTTTACCGGAGCCGCCCGCCAGGGAAAAGAAGGTCTTGTTCAGCTGGCTAACGGAGGCACTTTATTTTTAGATGAGATCGGAGAGCTCCCCCTGGATATCCAGGCCAAGCTTCTGCAGGTTATCCAGAATAAAGAGGTCCGGGCCATCGGAGCGGTTTCACCTACGCCCGTAGATTTCCGCATCATTTGCGCCACAAACCGGGATCTGCGCCAGATGGTGAACGACCATACCTTCCGTCTGGATCTGTATCACCGTCTCAACGCCGTAGAACTGACCATCCCTCCGTTAAGAGAGCGCCGGGATGATATTCTGCCCCTTGCCACCTTTTTCCTGAACCACTTTAATGATCAGAATCATACCAACAAATACCTGACTTCCGATGTCCTGCACCTGTTTACCAACTACTCCTGGCCCGGCAATGTTCGGGAGCTTCAGCATGTCATCGAAGGCGCCATGGCCCTCTGCCCCAACGACGCCATCACTTTGGATCAGCTTCCTATGGATTTTCATGTTCTTGGGCAGAAATCCCTCCTCGCCTCCGCCGCCCATACGGACGGGCTGACCTTAAAACAGGCGGTAGAACAGCTGGAAACACAGATGATCGAAACAGCTCTAAAAAACAGCTCCTCCGCCGTCCAGGCAGCCGAGAAGCTGGGAGTTGACCCTTCAACCCTTTCAAAAAAGAGGAAACGATATGGACTATAACATCAATCTTTCGGAAGACGCCCTAATGTCCTCCCCCACTATGAAAGAAATATATAAAAAAGCGGATTTGCTGGCTCAGAACAAGGCTTCTGTATTGATTTACGGCGAAAGCGGCACAGGAAAAAACCATCTGGCGGAATACATCCAGCGAAGGGGATCGTCCCCCCGTTCCCCCTTCATTCACGTTTTCTGCAATGCCGTTTCTGACCAGCTCTTCGCCTCCGAGCTGTTCGGCTACACTCCCGGCGCTTTTACCGGCGCATCCCCCAAAGGGAAAACAGGACTTTTGGAATCCGCTCAAAACGGCACCATTCTTTTCGATGAAATTAACGAGCTGTCCGCGGAAAACCAGGCCCTTCTGCTCCATTTCCTGCAAAATAAAACCATTACTCCCATCGGTTCCTTAAAAAGCAGGGAAATTCACACCCGCATTATTTCCATATCCGGGCAGAATCTTTTAGACATGATTCAGGAGGGTACGTTCCGGGCGGATCTTTACTACCGGATCTGTGTAGCCAGCATTTGTATTCCCCCTCTCAGAGAACGCAGGGAAGAAATTCCCCTGTTCTTTTCACATTTCATCCGCCAATTTGAAAAGGAATATGGCTGCGCCGGCAGGGAACACCGGATTTCGGGGGAACAAATGCAAAAGCTCTGCGCTTTGAACTGGACGGGGAATCTGTGGGAAGTGGAAAATCTGGCCCTTCGGATCTGCCTTTCCGACCAGCCGGAGGCTGTGATTGAAGATTATTTAAAAACCGAACAGCACTTTGCTCTTTTCTCCCCGTCCCCCCATGCCCAAGCTGGTCAGCAAAAAAGCGTTAAACCCTTAAAAGAAGCCCTCCGGGATTTTGAAAAGTCCTATATTGAAAATGTGGTTTCTCATTCAGGCAGTCTCCAAAAAGCCGCCCTCCAGTTAGGAATCAGCTACAGCTCCCTGTGCCGGAAGCGGGCGGAATATGGCCTGGTCCGCCCAAAACATGTTTCAAACATGGGGCAGCGTGTCCCCTAAGGTATGGGCATCCGATGCTTCTTGTCCGGACTTTGGCCGGGCAAGAAGAAGACGCCGTCCAAACTGCTATAATCCCCGTCGAAAAAGCCCGGTATTCGTGGCTTTTCCCCTTGCATCCCCGCCTGATTTATGCTAAACTGAACGTGCTGTAACATCTGAAAAAGTTCATATTTTTTCATGAGCATACCAGCCAGTGACCGGAATAGTTGACCGCAAGCCTCTATTTTGTATCCTGGTGTTTTTTATGCCCGAAGGAATCACCGGCTTTCCTGCAAAGTACGGTTTACGGGTTTTAAAGAAAGGAGTAAAATTTATGACCAACAATTCCTATGACGTGATTATCATCGGTGCTGGTCCGTCCGGCATCTTCTGCGCCTACGAGCTGATCCGCCAGAAACCGGAAATGAAGATTCTCATGATTGAGAAAGGACGCCCCATTGAGAAACGTGTCTGCCCCAAACGCACCACCAAGGTCTGCGTAGGCTGCAAGCCCTGCTCCATCACCACCGGTTTTGCCGGAGCCGGAGCGTTCTCCGACGGAAAGCTTTCCCTGTCTCCCGACGTAGGAGGAAATCTGCCGGATATTCTGGGATACGATGAGGCCTCCCAGCTGATTCACGAGTCTGACGAAATCTATCTGAAATTCGGCGCCGACAAGAGCGTTTACGGCGTAGACAAGCAGAAAGAGATCGAAGATATCCGCCGCAAAGCCATCAACGCCAACTTAAAGCTGATCGAGTGCCCCATCCGTCACTTAGGCACCGAGGAGGGCTACAAGATCTATACCCGTCTTCAGGAGCATCTGCTGGCCCAGGGCATTATCATGGAGTTCAATACCATGGTAAAAGACATTATCATTGAGGGCGACCAGGTCAAGGGCGTCATCACCGACAAGGATGAAACCTACTATGCTCCCGAGGTTGTTTCCGCCATCGGCCGGGAGGGTTCCGACTGGTTCTCCCATATCTGCAACGACCACGGCATTGAAACCCAGGTGGGGACCGTGGATATCGGCGTCCGCGTAGAGGTTCGGGACGAGGTGATGAAGTTCCTCAACGAGAATCTCTATGAGGCCAAGCTGGTTTACTACACCCCTACCTTTGACGACAAAGTTCGTACCTTCTGCACCAACCCCTCCGGGGAGGTGGCCACCGAGTACTATGAGCACGGCCTTGCGGTGGTTAACGGACATGCCTACAAGTCCAAGGAATATAAGACCAACAACACCAACTTCGCTCTTTTAGTGAGCAAGAACTTTACCAAGCCCTTCAACGAGCCCATCGAGTACGGCAAGCACATTGCCCAGCTCTCCAACATGCTCTGCGGAGGCAAGATTATGGTTCAGACCTTCGGCGACTTCCAGAGAGGACGCCGTACCACGGAAGAGCGTCTGTGCCGCAACAACCTGATTCCTACTTTGAAGGATGCGGTTCCCGGCGATTTGTCCCTGGTATTCCCCTACCGGATTATGCTGGACATTAAGGAAATGCTCCTGGCCCTGGACAAGGTGACTCCCGGAATCGCCAGTGACGAGACCCTCCTGTACGGCGTAGAGGTAAAATTCTACTCCAATAAGGTTGTGGTAGATAAAGATTTCGAAACCAGCATCAAGGGACTGCGGGCCATCGGCGACGGCGCTTCCGTTACCAGAGGACTGCAGCAGGCCTCCGCAAACGGCCTCAGCGTGGCAAGAAGTATCTTGAAGAAGATGGAGAATGCTTAACTAAAATCCATTGTAGTAATGATCTACGGGCAGGAAAGCTAAAATTCCTGCCCGTTTTTCTATCTATCATCAAGCTATTCGCTCTTGATCTGGTAAATGTATGGAAATAATAAATCTTCTTCTCCACGGGAAATGCCCTCCCCCGCCCAGTTAATGCTGGACGAAGGAGGGCATTTCCCTCTTAAATGGTAACTCTCATCTAATTCCTACAGCGCCGCTTCTGCTTCCAGCAGCGTCGTTTCATACTTATTCAGGATAATGCTCTGAATCATGTCTCTTGTTCCCGAATTGATGGGATGGGCGATATCCCGGTATTCTCCGTCTGCCGCCTTGCGGCTGGGCATGGCAATGAAAAGTCCCTTTTCGCCTTCAATCACCTTGATATCATGTATCACAAACTCATTATCCAGAGTTATGGATACGATTGCTTTCATCTTGCCTTCCTTTTCAACTCGTCTTACTCTCACGTCTGTGACCTGCACTTTTATACCCCTCCAGTCTTTTCATCTCAGCCGTATAAACAGATAGCCCCCTTAAAGCTTTCAACCGCCGGCTTATAATGTATACCGCTCGTTTTTCTCAACTACGATCTTGATATTTCCCGGCGTCCCGATGTGAGTGGTGTTTGCCCGGATGGTATCGCGGCTTTCCACGATGCAGTTTTCAATCACGGTATTATCGCCAATATATACATCATTCAGGATAATGGAATTCTTAATAATACAGTTATTTCCAATGTACGCCTTCTTAAACAGAATGGAATTCTCCACCGTACCGTTGATAATACATCCGCTGGATACCAGACTATTGCGGACAATCGCTCCGGGATTATATTTCGCCGGAGGGAGATCGTCAATCTTGGTATAGATATCCGGGTACTCCTTAAAGAAGTAACTGCGCACATCCGGCTTCAGGAAATCCATATTGGTCTGATAATAGGAATCCACTGAAGCGATATTGCTCCAGTATCCCTCCATCTTGTAGGCGTAAATCCGCTTCAGATTCTTATAACGCACTAAAATATCATTAACCAGGTCGTACCGATCCTCTGCAGCGCAGCGCTCCAAAAGCTCGATGAGCTGGCGGCGGCGCACCACATAAATTCCGCAGGAAATAGTTGTAGCGTCGGAAGCCATGGGCTTTTCCTCAAAGTCCACAATCCGATTATCATCATTCAGTTTTACGCAGCCGAAACGGGTTACATCCGTTCCCTCATCCATATCCTTGCATACGACGGTGATATCCGCCTTCTTTTCAATATGATATTCCAGAACCTTATTGTAATCCAGCTTATAAATGCCGTCTCCGGCAGCAATTACCACATAAGGCTCATGGCTGCTCTTTAAAAATGTCAGATTCTGATACAGGGCGTCCGCCGTTCCTCTGTACCAGTCCCCGTTCTCCGGCGTAATAGAGGGGGTAAATACAAACATACCGCCCTGTTTCCGTCCGAAGTCCCACCATTTTGAAGAACTCAGATGGAGGTTTAAAGATCTGGAGTTATACTGGGTAAATACAGCTACGCTCTGAATATGAGAGTTGCTCATATTGCTCAGGGCAAAGTCGATGCTGCGGTAGCTTCCCGCAACGGGCATAGCGGCCACGGCTCTTTTGTTGGAAAGCTCCTTCATTCTCTTGCTGTTACCACCTGCTAATACGATACCAATCGCTCTCATCTTGCGCCACCTGCCTTTATAATGTAATTTCCGCTTGCCAGTAATCCGTCAGGATAATCGCCTACGGTTGTCTCGCCCGCGATTGCCGTATTCTTTCCAACCTGAACGCCGTCGGGGATCACGGAATTTTCTCCAATGGTCACCAGGTCGAACTGATAAACCTTCTGGTCATAAGTACTGGGTGCGTACTCGCCTACTCCCAGCTTAACATTGGCCCCCACATGGACGTTCTCCGCGATGATGGCCTTGTTTACTTCTGTGCTGGCTCCGATCACGCTGCCCTGCATAATGATGGAATCCCGGACAACAGCCCCTTTGGCAATGGTAACGCCCGCGCCAATGACGGAATTGATTACCTCGCCGTAGACTTCTGTTCCCTCGCCGATAATGCTGCGCTCGATGTTGGCATTCGCATCAATGTACTGAGGAGGAATAATATCGCTCTTGGTATAGATCTTCCAATATTCCTCATAAAGGTTGAACTCCGGAATAATATCGATCAGCTCCATGTTGGCTTCCCAATAGGAGCCCAGAGTCCCTACATCCTTCCAGTAGCCATTGTACTCATATGCGAAAATCCGCTCTCCCTTGGCGTGGCAGTAAGGAATAATATGTTTTCCAAAGTCGCAGCCAGGCTCGTCCTTCATCTTAATCAGGGCTTCCTTTAAGATATTCCAGCTGAAGATATAGATTCCCATAGACGCCAGATTGCTTCTGGGTACCGGAGGCTTCTCCTCAAACTCTGTAATCCGGTTGGTCTCATCGGTGATTACCACGCCAAAGCGGCTGGCTTCCTCAATGGGGACCGGCATAGCAGCAATGGTGATATCCGCGTTGTTTGCCTTGTGATAATCCAGCATTACCTCGTAGTCCATTTTGTAAATGTGGTCACCGGATAAGATAAGTACATAATCCGGATTATACGTCTCCATATACTCCAGATTCTGATAGATGGCATTGGCTGTTCCGGTATACCAGTCACTGCCTTTGCTCCGCTCATAAGGAGGTAAGATCGTCACGCCCCCTACGTTGCGGTCCAGATCCCACGGAATACCAATTCCAATATGGGCATTTAAACGCAACGGCTGATACTGCGTCAATACGCCGACGGTGTCTACGCCGGAATTGATGCAGTTACTAAGCGGAAAATCAATGATTCGGTACTTCCCCCCAAAAGATACCGCCGGCTTGGCTACTTTCTGAGTGAGAACTCCAAGACGGCTTCCCTGTCCGCCAGCTAAAAGCATGGCAATCATTTCTTTCTTAATCACGTTATCACCTCTTGCTGTTAAAATATTTGTAAGATTTATTATAGCACAAAGTTCATAAATAGTACATAAATAATTCATTATTTTTCTTTATTTTTACAATTTTTTTCGACATATTTCTGCATATTTTTTTGTTTTGCACCAAAGTTTTTGTATATATTGATGTACAATCCATGTTTTAATTTTTTTATCCCGGCGATTTTACCTGCCCCTCACATACTTTTTACATCCATCATCAAATTGACCGGCGGATTTTCCTTCCGGACCTTTCTCCCCGGGCTTTTCCCGGGGAAAAGATTGGCCTTGCAACAAGTCTGGAAATATCTTATAATCTCGTTAGAGTGCAGACCGGCATACAAATCAGAAAACCGTAACCGTCACGGACCGTTACGCAAACGCCTTAAAAATATGCACAAAAAGGAGATTATTCATGAACCTGACAACAGTAAAAGAACTTTTCAAAAACCCGGACCAGTATCTGGATCAGGAGATTACCGTAGGAGGATGGGTACGCAGCCTGAGAGATTCCAAGGCCTTCGGATTCATCGTCGTCAGCGACGGTTCCTGCTTTCAAACTCTTCAGGTGGTCTTTCACGATACCATGGAGAATTTTTCTGAAATTGCCCGGTTAAATGTAGGCACCGCCATCATTGTCACCGGAACTCTTGTGGCGACTCCTCAGGCCAAGCAGCCTTTTGAGATTCAGGCCACTTCCGTAACAGTGGAGGGCGCCTCGGCTCCGGACTATCCTCTTCAGAAAAAGCGCCACTCCTTTGAGTATCTGCGGACCATTTCCCATCTGCGTCCCAGAACCAATACCTTCCAGGCAGTCTTCCGGGTCCGTTCCCTGATTGCCTACGCGATCCATCAGTATTTCCAGGACCAGGGCTTTGTTTATGTACACACTCCCCTGATTACCGGAAGCGACTGCGAGGGCGCCGGAGAGATGTTCCAGGTTACTACTCTGGATTTGGAGAATGTTCCGAAAAATGAGGACGGTACTGTGGATTTTTCCAAGGATTTCTTTGGAAAGCCCACCAATTTGACCGTCAGCGGCCAGCTGAATGTAGAAACCTACGCCATGGCCTTCCGCAATGTTTACACCTTCGGCCCCACTTTCCGGGCGGAGAACTCCAACACTCCCCGCCATGCCGCCGAGTTCTGGATGATTGAGCCGGAGATGGCCTTCGCCGACCTGGATGATAATATGGCCGTAGCGGAAGGCCTCTTAAAGTATGTCATTGAATATGTCCTGGAGAACGCCCCCGAGGAAATGGCATTTTTCAACCAGTTTGTAGATAAGGGCCTTCTGGACCGCTTGAACAATGTGCTTCACTCCCAGTTCGGTCACATTACCTATACGGAAGCCGTCAAAATTCTGGAAGAACACAACGATCAGTTTGACTATAAGGTGTCCTGGGGATGCGACCTTCAGACCGAACATGAGCGTTATCTGACGGAGCAGGTATTTAAACGCCCCGTATTTGTCACCGATTATCCCAAGGAAATCAAGGCCTTCTATATGAAGATGAATCCTGACGGCAAAACCGTTGCGGCGGTAGACTGCCTGGTACCCGGCATTGGTGAAATCATCGGCGGCAGCCAGAGGGAGGACGACTACGATACCCTGGTAGCCC
>URFM01000078.1 GCA_900547035.1 uncultured Clostridium sp.
TTCTGTTGAGCCAATTTTTCTTGACTCCTCTTTTCATAGATTATTTGACACTACCACCAATTTATGGTTTATCGCAACGAATCTAAGTATACGATAGTTAGTCTATCCTTACTAGAGGTTAGTTTTTCATGGAAATCCATAACGTTCCGTTATACCCCCTGGTCAAAGCATATCCCGGAAATGTTCTACCACCCACTGGGCCTGAGGGGAAAACGCCCGTTCCGGATCCCGCACATACCCAATCTGCAGAAAGGGTTCGCAGCCGTGGATGGCCAGAGGCTTGATGTCATACTGGGCGTAGGGCTCATGCATAAATTCCAGCCCCAGACTGCATACGTCGGTGTGCAGCAGCAGGTCGATAATCAGGTGGTCGCTGTTGGTGTACACCGCATGGTACAGGTTCCGGGTGTCAATCACTCCCATGCTGACCGTCTCCAGATGGTGCTCCATGGAGAAAAAGTCCCGGACTCCCCTCATAAATTTCAGCCGGGGCAGGTCCTGAAAATCGATGCTGTCCCTGTGATAGAGTGGATTGTTGGCTCCCACATACACACAGATTTTTTTCACGTCCAGGGGAACAAATTCCAGCTTTTTGTGGGACAGGATATGCTGGAAAACCGGAACTTGCTTCAATGCCACATGGACGATTCCAATCTCCGAAATCCCCTGGTGGACATGGTCCGTGATTTCCTCCACCGCCCCCTCCTGATACTCAATGTGATAATCCTCTCCCCACTGGCGGTAAAAGTCCACCAGAAGGCGGGCCACCATGTTGCTGGGATAAGCGGAAATGCAGAGACTGTTGGTTTCCTCCGGCACCGCCATGGAGGAAATGGCCGCCGCGTTCTTCAGAATCAGCCTCGCGTACTCCAGCACTGTTTTTCCGTAGACGGTGGGCTGCACTCCCGTCCCGCTCCGTTTTAACAGCGGGCGGCCCAGCTCCCGTTCCAGGCTGCGGATGTTTTTGCTGATATTGGGCTGGGAGGTATAAAGGCATTCCGCTGCCTTGGAAAGGCTGCCTCTCTCACAGGCTGTCACAAAAAATTCCAGCTGCTTCATATCCATGGGCGATTTCTCCTTCTTTCTTTGTTGGTTAGTTGCTTCTAACCCCCTCGGATTGTACCATGGATTGCGTAAGATTTCCAGTAAAATATAGGAAAACGCACCCTGCCTATTTTACCCGTGAAAAAAGGGTAAAACTATGGTAAAATAAATCCATGAGAATACCGACCGAAACTTGAGCCGGGGATATTTACGAAGGAGGATGTTTATGGACCTGAAACTTGAAATGAAGCAAAGCCAGACCTTATCCCAGCGCATGATCCAGTCCGCCGAGATTCTTCAGATGACTTCGGAGGAACTGAATACATACATTAACGAACTGGCCCTGGAAAATCCTGTGATCGACATGGTCTCCCCCGCCACCCCGGGGCAGCCGGAATCCATCGAACAGCGCCAGTGGCTTAATTCCTTTAATGAGGAAAATTATTATCTTTATCAGCGCCAGAACAATGATGATGAGTACGATTTTAAGGACAGCTGGAATATCCGCACCGATGAAGGAGAAACGCTGACCGACTATCTCTGGTCCCAGCTGATTACCGGGGACTTTACCCAAGAGGAGCAGGAGATTTTGAAATTCATGCTGGAGTGCCTGGACAGTCGGGGGTATCTGGAAGAGGACCTGGAACACATCGCCGAGGCCTTCCATGTCAGCATGGAGAAGATAGAGTTTCTGCTGGAAACCCTTCAGAGCCTGGACCCGGCGGGGGTCTGCGCCCGGAATCTGGAAGAATGTCTGCGGATCCAGTTAATCCGCCGCCAGATGGCTACCCCGGCCCTTCTGGCCATTGTAAACCAAGGGCTTGAAATGGTGGCGAAGAATCAGGTAAACGCCATTGCCCGGAAATTCCGCCTGACCACCGGGGAGGCGGCCGGCTGCTGCCAGATTATCAAATCCTTAAACCCCAAGCCCGGAGTTTCCTTCTCCAGCCGGGAGAAGCTGCGCTACATTATCCCGGACGTAACTATTGTAAAGTTTAAGGACACCTTCTCCATTTTGCTGAATGAGTCCATGTACCCCTCCATCGCCGTCAACAGCTACTACCGGCGGCTGGGAGAGGAGTCTCAAACTCAAGAAGTACAGGATTACCTGAACAGCAAAATCCGCCAGGCGGAGTGGGTCAAGCAGTGCATCGCCCAGCGTGGAAAGACCCTGATGGATGTTTCCAAGGCCATTTTGGAACATCAGGAAGCATTTTTTGCCATGGGCCCCAGTCATCTGGTACCCCTGACTATGGCAGAACTGGCGGGACAGCTGGATATTCACGAATCCACTGTCAGCCGGGCGGTAAGCAAGAAATATCTCCAGTGTTCCTGGGGCGTCTATCCTATGAGTTATTTCTTTTCCCGCCGGGTGGGAAATGCCCGAGATTCCGGCTCAGCCCTAACCGCTTCCCGCATTCAGGATATGATGGAAGAAATCATCCGGGGAGAGGATAAGAAAAAGCCCTACAGCGACCGGATTCTGGCAGAAAAGTTGAACGATCAGGGCGTATCCATCTCCAGGCGCACAGTAGCCAAATACCGGGAGGAGCGGGGCATCGGTGACGCAGCCAGCCGGAAGGAATATGAGATTGATTAAGGAGAAACAAGAATGTCTGATTTTAAGAAAACGGAAGAAACCGGAGATTGGGAGCTTTCCGAAGACTTTTATAACGGAGGGACCGACCGGGATTTAAAACTGGAGGATTTTTTGGAAGAAGGAGAGATGGAATCCGATGGGGATTTTCTCTCCGATTCCGATGAACGGCTGCAGCAGACGGTCCGGGATCTTGAGGCGGTGCTGGCCCTCAGCGCAAAGAGCCATCCCATTTCGGAAATCGCCGCCTCCCTGGGGCTGGAACCTTCCTACGTGGAAATCATCCTCCAGTGCAGTCAGGGGGCCCGGGAGGACGATATCATCGCCATGGCTCACCTGGTACTGATGAGCTTGTAAAAGGAGTAGTTTATAAACATTAAAATTTTCTTGACAAATAAAATCTATCCCTTATAATGAAAGGGCTTGCACGGAGGGTCTATCATTCGTCAGAAATGATAAGCTGGATAAGGCACGGACTGAAATGTCTGTACCTGTCCGGCTTTTTTTATTGTTAAAAAGCAAAACGTATTTGGCCCTGCCAGAAAGGAGATTTTCAATGAACAGAATCATTACCATTGGACGGGAGTTTGGAAGCGGCGGACGCGAGCTGGGTCTGAGACTGTCCCAGAGACTTGGAATCGCCTATTATGACCAGGAAATCATTTCCGAAATTTCCAGACGAACAGAGCTTTCGGAACAGTATGTAAGGAAAATGGCTGAGAAAAAGCCCATGTTTTCCTTCCCCCTCCACATTGGAAGAAGCTTTCACTACATGCAGAACTCCCCCTGGGATTTAAATCTTTCTATTTTCCGGGAGCAGTCTGCCATCATCCGGGAAATGGCTGAGAAATCCGACTGCGTCATCGTAGGCCGCTGCGCCGACGATATCCTCAGGGAAATGAATCCCCTGCGGATTTTTGTCTACGGAGACATGGAGACAAAGCTGGAGCGCTGCCGCAAACGGACGGGCTCGGATGAGAAAATGACGGAATGCTGGTGGGGCGGATTCTGTCCGGGAACGCCTTTGCCGCCCTGAACCTGGCTATGCCCCTAGTCATCATCAACTTCTCTCTGGCCGACTTAATCGGCGTCGGCTCCGCCGTTCCGATTTCCGTCCGTCTCGGCGAAAAGAAGGAAGGGGAGGCCAACATCATTTTTACCAGTGCCTGCCTCATGATTGTGGCAGCGGGATTCATTTTAGGCCTGGCCATTTTCCTGTCCGCTCCTGCCTTAATCGGCCTCATGGGAGCTGAGGGAGAACTGGCGGAGCTGGCCGTTCAGTATCTGCGGGTATACTGTTTATGCTCCCCATTTACCACCATCGTATTCGCCATGGACAACTACTTAAAAATCTGTGGCCGGGTCCGCAGCAGCATGGCTTTAAATATCGTTATGTCCGTACTGAGCGCCGCTCTGGAATTTCTATTCCTCTTCGTATTCCGGTGGGGAATCTGGGCCGCTGCCCTTGGCACCTGCACCAGTATGTTCGTGTGCGCCCTGGCAGCCCTGTATCCCTTCTTCCGGAAAAAGATGCAGCTTCGGTTTGTCCGTCCAAAGTTTGACCGGACCATGATGAAAACCATCGTCACCTGCGGCAGCCCCAACTTTTTAAACAATGTGGCGGGAAGGATTACTTCTATTATTATGAACGTCATCCTCCTGCAGGTAGGCGGCGCAACGGCGGTATCCGTCTACGGAATCCTCATGTTTGCCGACGGCTTCGTACAGCCTCTGCTCTACGGCATGTGCGATTCCCTGCAGCCTGCCGTGGGATACAACTGGGGAGCCGGCACCCTGAAGCGGGTCAAGGATATTGAGAAGCGCTGCTTCACGGCAGGGGCCATCCTGTCCATCGCTTCCGCTGTGGTGATTTACTGCTTCCCCCTGCCTATTACCAGCCTGTTTACCCAGAACGCCGACCAGTCCCTCATCGACATGGCGGTTCCCGCGCTGAAGCTGTTCAGCTCGGCCTACCTGGTCCGCTGGTTCTCCTTCGCCGCTCAAAGCTATATGTCCGCGGTGGAAAAACCGGTGCCCGCCATGGTCATTTCCGTCTGCACGGCAGTGGCCTTCCCCCTGGTGATGATTGTGCTCCTGTGGCCTATGGGACTGAAGGGCCTGTGGCTCAATGTTCCCGGAACCTCTCTGATGGCGGCCATCCTGGCGTTCTTTATCCTGAACCGGTTTGAGAAAAAGGAAATGAATACCCAAGGCTGAACATCAGCAATCCTTCTTTAGAGGCAAGGGGAGCTTTCAGGCGTTCAACCTCTTCATTATAATTAGCCGAAATAATTTCAGAAACATATTGACAAATCGGAGATTTCTGGTTAGAATAGTAGCGTTGTCAGCAATGACCAGATGCCCAGATAGCTCAGTTGGTAGAGCAGAGGACTGAAAATCCTCGTGTCGTTGGTTCGATTCCGACTTTGGGCATTTAGCACTTATCTTATTGATAGGTGCTTTTTTGTTTTATTGTAAGATTTCCTTCATTGTAAAAATGTCGGAAGTCTGATAGTATAAATAATGTTTTAAGGATTTGATATGCTATTAACAAATCATACAACAAATGATACCAGGGGAAAATAAATGAGCAGACGGCGTAAAAAAAAGGACTCACCAATTAAGACCGTATTTTTGATTATTATGGCAGCCATTATTATGATAGCAGCCGTATATGTAATCATGTCCGTGGTTGGGAAAATCCGGTCGGATTATAAAAATCTGGATTTCACTACAGAGGAAAAGGAGATGCCTTCTATCACCATAGATACAAAGGATGAGCCAAAGGCCGGATGGAATGAGACAGATAAAGGTTGGATGTATTATCTGGATGAAAAGGAATATGTGACAGACCAGTGGAAGGATATAGAGGGTTTCCTCTATTATTTTGACAGTGATGGTATTATGGCTACCGGAGAGTTGAAACAGGAAGGTCAGACATATACCTGCCATGATACAAAGGGATATCTGAAGAATATCCAGATTGATCCGGACTATGTACCTGAAAGCACTGGTGAAAACCTGGACAGTCTTGTGAGGACCAATGCATTCTGGTGTTATCTGAGGGCTGAGGACACAGGACTTTTTAAGACCATTCTGTACCGCAAGACAGTGGAGAACAAGGTAGTGGTGCTGGGAGAGGAGACTGCCCCAGAAAAGACCACAAGGAATTCTATGCGTGCTTACGGTGATTACGTATATTTCCTGCCTAAGGTAAAGGAAAGCCAGAAACAGGGCCTTTCTGAGGCCGAGAGGGGGCTTTGTGATAAGCTGTTCAGGATGAGGCCGGGAAGTGATACCAAAGAATTGATAGCTGAGAATGTGGATGGCTATATGGTACTGGGTGATATTATCTATTACTCTCAGGGCGGTAAAATTTATCAGACTACCTCGGGCACAGAGGTTGCTACCGGGGAGGCCAGGTATTCGGTGGTTATAAAAGATGGAAATTGTTATCTGGTAGATGACATGGGAAATCCCGCAGTGGCTGAAAGCGGCAGCAGCGTCAGCATAGGAGACCGGGTTTACAGGATTGAGGAAGATGGAAAGATAAAATATGTAAAACACGGCCAGGTAACCATTGACGGAAAGACCTATTATCTGGGCGGCAGCGGAACTAAATCTTCTGTCTGCGTAAAAAGCGATGGGAGCGATACTGCTGTTATCAGGGAAAATTATGGTGTACAGAGCTATTGTATTGTGGATAACCAGATCTACTACAGCAGTTATGTGGATAAAGGTACCGGCGGAGAGTGGTACAGCCAGATTTTTAAAGCTGGTTTGGACGGACAGAATAAACAGGCAGTGTCAGAGCGTTTCCCTGGTGTCATGCAGAATATGTATTACTATGAAGATGAGGGCCAGATATTCGGGGAATACAATCCTGCTATATGGAAACAGGCGTATGGAACCGTTGTCATGATAGCAAGAGATGGAGGAATTTATCAGATAGAGGATGCATCCGCACGTACAGGTAAGCATGTGGACGGAAATGACATGCTGGAAATTATAATGGCCAGGGACGGCAAGGTCATCTGCCTGTGGCATGATTGCCAATGGGAGAGAAACAGCGGAATAACCAGTATCCTGTGGAGTAAAGCCATTGAGCTCAATGCAGGAGACAGAAACCTGATTGATATGGTTCCCTCAACAGATACCGCAGAGAGCAGCGAGGCTCAGGAGACAGGGGATATAATCCAGCCAATTGAGACTATGCCGCCGGCTTCCACAGAGACTGTCTCACCGGTGGAACCTTCCATCAATAATGATCCTGTCATCAGCACGGAGGGACCTCATACGGATACAGCTGTGCCCACGGTTCCGGCGCCTGCTCCCACGGTTCCGCCGGTGACGGAACCATCTGCTGAGGTGAAGATAGTGCCGTTGGGATAAAGAGGGAAACCGGTATTAGCGGGGTTCATCCTCATCAAAATCTACTATCACATAGAATCCCCGGGAATTTTCGCGGATGTCTTTTACAATTCCGTATTCGGATTTAATGCGGTAACGGGCGGCGAAGCAGCCGGACATGGCTACAGCCGGATCAATGATATAGCTGTAGCTGCTGGTTCCTTCCCGCTCGATTATTTTTACTTTATCTCCTTTATTTACAAGTCCCTGGCGTTCCATTTTAAATTCAATGGTTCTCATTGATACCTGCTTCCTTTCCTACTTCATCACATACCATATTGATATAATCGGATAAGGTACTGTTCTGGCAGCCTACAATGTAATGATTGCATCGGTTGACCGGAATCAGTATCTTATATGCTTTACTGATGCCTATGGCTGTGGCCATGGCAGGCGTAATCTCCCCCAAAAGGGAATTAGCCATGACAATTCCGATAGGGCCGATGATGATATCTGCGTCCTGTGCATTGACAATAACCGGATTCTCACCAGTAGCGCCATAGGTGGCGCCTGCTTTCAGCATGGCAGATGTGGCGATGCTGTTTGTTCCGATGGCATATGTCTCCAGGCCTGGAAAACGCTTTTTTAGCTGTTCAATAACTGATTTACCCATCTTCCCGCCCTGTCCGTCTATGATGACAATTTTCATGGATTCACCTTCTTTTCTTTTGTGCTGGGTATATTTTAACAGAAATACAGGGGAAAGTAAATGTTATCCACAGATGGGCGGAGTATGAGGGTGGAATTGTGGATAAAGATGAGCGGAACAATCTTATATGGGAATAAAAAGCCTTGCAAGCCGGTCTTGACAAATCAGAGTCAGGTGATATAATCAAGAATAGCAATAAGCAGCAAAGGCATTGAGGGAAACAGTAGTCAGTGGGAAGTATACAGAGAGCAGGCCGGTTGGTGGAATGGCCGCATACCAAAGATTGACGAATACCAGTCCTGAGCCGCGTCAGGGATGTCCGGACATGTGTTACAGCATAAAGAAGGATGGGAAATGGCGCCGTACCCCGCGTTAAGGGATAAATGAGTGAAAATCAAGGTGGAACCGTGTGAATGCACCCTTGGACATAAGAATATGTCCAGGGGTTTTTATTTTCCCGTTTTTTCACAGGATTCCGGCAGCGGACATATTCAGAAGGAATGTTTTTCAGCAGAACAGCCGGAATCATCATATCAGAATAACACCAAAGAGATGGAGCCTGAAATGGCCCATAGAAGAAAGGAGATTCGTATGAAGATCATTTTACCAGACGGAAGTGTACAGGAAGCTGAGGATGAATTAAGGGCCATACGCCATACGGCATCCCATGTGCTGGCACAGGCAGTGAAAAGATTGTATCCGGATGCAAAGCTGGCTATTGGACCGGCTATTGATGACGGCTTTTACTATGATTTTGACAGGGAGGGCGGATTCACCCCTGAGGATTTGGAGAAGCTGGAAGCTGAGATGACAAAGATTGTAAAGGAAAATCTTCCGGTTAAGCCTTTTGTGCTTCCAAGGGCTGAGGCTGTCAGGTTCATGGAGGAAAAAGGCGAGCCGTATAAGGTAGAGCTTATCGAAGATCTGCCTGAGGAGGAGACCATAAGCTTTTACCAGCAGGGCGAATTTGTGGACCTGTGCGCAGGACCCCATATCATGTATACAAAGGGTGTAAAGGCATTTAAGCTTACGAGTATTGCGGGCGCGTACTGGCGAGGCAGCGAGAAGAACAAGATGCTTACCAGAATTTACGGAACCGCGTTTGCCAATAAGACAGACCTGGAGAGCTACCTGACCATGATGGAGGAGGCAAAGAAGCGTGACCACAGGAAACTGGGCAAGGAGCTGGGTCTGTTCATGTTTGCAGAGGAAGGACCTGGGTTCCCATTCTTCCTTCCAAAGGGTATGACGTTAAAGAATACTCTGATTGATTACTGGCGCGAGATTCACTACAGGGACGGCTATCAGGAGGTTTCCACTCCTATTATTCTGAGCCGTAAGCTGTGGGAGAATTCAGGACACTGGGATCATTACAAAGACAATATGTACACCACGGTCATTGACGAGGAAGACTATGCTGTCAAGCCTATGAACTGTCCGGGAGGAATGCTGGTTTATAAGAATCAGCCCCACTCTTACCGCGACCTGCCTTTAAAGGTAGGCGAGCTGGGACTGGTTCACCGCCATGAGAAGAGCGGACAGCTCCACGGTCTGATGCGCGTGCGCTGCTTCACACAGGATGATGCCCATATCTTTATGAGGGACGACCAGATTGAGGATCAGATTAAGGGCGTAACAAAGCTGATTAATGAAGTGTATACACAGTTTGGCTTTGAGTATTTTGTGGAGCTGTCCACCAGGCCCGAGGATTCCATGGGTTCTGACGAGGATTGGGAGATGGCTACAAACGGCCTGAGGAAGGCGCTGGAGGACATGGGCCTTGATTATATTGTAAACGAGGGCGACGGCGCGTTCTATGGTCCTAAGATTGACTTCCACCTGAGGGATTCCCTGGGCAGGACATGGCAGTGCGGTACCATCCAGCTGGATTTCCAGATGCCTCAGAGGTTTGACCTGGAGTACACGGCTGAGGACGGTTCCAAGAAGCGTCCAATTATGATTCACCGCGTATGCTTCGGATCCATTGAGCGTTTCATCGGCATCCTGATTGAGCACTTTGCAGGCAAGTTCCCGGTATGGCTGGCTCCGGTACAGGTTAAAGTAATTCCTGTTTCTGAGAAGTCTATGGATTATGCAACTGGTGTATATGAAAAATTAAAGGCTGCCGGCATCCGCACAGAGCTGGATCACAAGGACGAGAAGGTAGGCTACAAGATCCGCCAGGCACAGCTGGAGAAGGTTCCCTATATGCTGGTTCTGGGTGAGAAGGAAGCGGCAGAGGGAGCAATCACGGTGAGAAGCCGGGATAAGGGCGACCTGGGTGCTGCGGGACTGGATGCGTTTATTGAAGATATTAAAAAGATGATTCAGACAAAAGAGAAATAACAACCGCAAAAAGGCGTTTAAGATAAGGTTATATCCGTATCTTAAGCGCCTTGTGCTTTATACACAGCCCATCACAGGCAGGTTTTCTTATGCCATGGGAACAGTTCGCTCATATCCATCCGCAGTTTTGCGCAGTACAGCACCGGATGTATTTCCGGCAAGTGTTTCTATGGTTAATGCTGTAATATCATCGACAACAGATTTGTCAGCTTTTATACAGACATGTATTGCATTGACAAGCCAGTTGTGTGATACTTTGTTTTTGCCGGCTGCCTGAATCTCACGGTAGATTTGGTTTGCAATGCCTCTGGCAATGGTCTCCTTTTGCTTCACATCATCTTTCCAGGTTATTTTAAGTTTCACATCGTTTTTTTATATCATGAGTTTAATTCCGTACCAGGCTTCCATCCGTCCTCACGGTCACAACCTGCCACGGAATGAATTTCCCGCTGGCCTGGAGGGCGCGTTTCGCGGCATTTTCAATACCGCCGCAGCATGGAACTTCCATGCGGACAATGGTGACATCCCTGATATCATTGAGACGGATGATTTCCGTCAGCTTTTCAGAGTAATCCACCATATCCAGCTTTGGACAGCCGATGAGTGTGATGCGGCCGGCTATAAAGTCATTGTGGAAATTACCATAGGCAAAGGCGGTACAGTCAGCTGCTATCAAAAGGCGGGCATCCTTAAAATAGGGAGCCTGGACAGGAGCCAGCTTAATCTGCACAGGCCACTGGGTCAGACGGCTTTCCGGACATCCTTTGTGAAGGAGGGCGTCGGAAGGGGACAAGTTCCGGCTCTGGTGCATACGGGCTTTTACGGCTGCCTCATCATAGGCAGCTGCCTCCCTTTCCTCAAAGGTAATGGCCCCTGTAGGGCAGGTGGGCAGACAGTCGCCAAGTCCATCGCAGTAATCGTCCTTTATAAGCCTGGCTTTGCCATCTACCATTGCAATGGCGCCTTCATGACATGCGTCAGCATTGGTGCTTTTCGGTGGGACTGAGAAAAGGTACCGACTGGACCAAATGGATCAACA
>URFM01000079.1 GCA_900547035.1 uncultured Clostridium sp.
CGGCCTTTCCGCCCTGTGGCCCTCCTGGGCCCGCTATGTGTGTCCCAGTGCGGTGGAGCGTTTTGCCCAGTTTGCGGTTCGGGTCTGGAATGTGGACATGGATTTTGAGAACCCCATGAAAACGGCTCTGGCGGGGATTCAGGCGACGGAGGACTTCTTTGCCAGCCTGGATATGCCGATTACCTTACGGCAGCTGGAGGTATCCGGCGATGTGCTGGATGAGATGGCAGAGAAATGCACCTTCTTTGGAAAGAGAACCCTTCCCGGGTTAAAGGAGCTTGGAAAGGCAGATATTCTGGCAATCTATCAGGCCGCCATGGGAAAATAAGAGAAAGACGGGGGCCATCGGAAGACGGCCCCATCAGGAACGTCCAATCAAGAAACAGCAAAACGCCGGGGTCCGCAGACAATTTGCGAAATCCCCGGCGTTTCCCTGTTGTTACGAGCACTTAGCGCCCGTCCTTTGGGCGCTTACGTGCGATACATGCAAAGCACTTGGCGAGGTCTTTTCGAGCCTAATGCTTTGTGCTTATAGATCGATAATCTCCCGGTCGTCCGGAACCAGAAGATTTCCGGAATAGTATTCGTTTCCCTCAGCAGTATAGAGCTCTTTTCTCCGGGCAATCTGCTTGTCCTCCGTATGCCATAAGACAAGGTTGGGAATATGAAGCTCTGTGGCCAACTCGCAGGCCTCCTTTACTGTGCTGTGGTGCTTTTCATAGGGTTGGAAGCGCTCGCGGTCCCGATAGAGGCAGAACGCTTCATGAAGCAGCCACTGGCTTCCTTCCACATAGGGGCGGCAGCCGGGATTATAGGGCTCATCTCCGGCGCAGGTCAGCCGTTTTCCGTTGTTTAAAATGGTGGTGAAGCCGAACTGCTTGGCTTTGGTGGAGAGAATGTCGAAAAAGGTCACATCGTAGGAGAGGATGCGGACGGTTTCGCCGTCCTCCACCGGAACCAGGAAAATCCGCTCTCCAATCATCTTGTAGAACTTGCCCTGGATGGTCAGGCGGCAGAGGGTGGAGATGGTGTCCACCAGTCCCGGATGGCAGTAAATCTGAAGATTTCCTTCATAGGTACCTTTTTTCATGCCGGTGGCGATCATGCGGATCATCCAGACAATGCCCAGGATGTGGTCCGTGTGCTCATGGGTGACGAAGATATGATGGATGGCGTTTAAGTCCACTTTCATATCATCCAGAATTTTTAAAATACCGTTGCCTCCCCCTGCGTCCACCATAAAGTAATCGTTGTCATTTCGGATGGCAAAGCAGGTGTTGTAGCAGTGAATGGCCTGGGCGTTTCCAGTACCGAATACATAAAGCTGTTCCATAGGGATTCCTCCTCATATTCAATCAATCTTGTTTGATTATAGCAGAACGGAAGGAGATTTGCCAGTCACAGTTCATTTGGACGGACGTTCGGCGAGGGGCCTCCCTCCTCGGGCGAAGCATGGAAAGGCGGTCTCGCTGGGGAGCGGAACCGCTAAAACGGCAGACCGTTATGCTTCTTCAAAGTTGGATTTAGAATAATCAAACAGCACTTTTTTACATTTTTTGCATATATATGCTTCAAAAGAAAGTATGCCGAACCAGTTTTTCCCCAACAATACCTCTCCCGGTTCAGGGCGTAAGGATACCCAATGCGGTGTCTTGACCCAAGACAATACTTGTTTGCACTGAATATATCCCTGCCTCATTTCATTCCCGCATACAGGACATTGCACAGTAAAATCCCCCTCTCACAGCAATTCCGCTCAGAAATTGATTCAAGTATATCACAGGGCAATCAGGATTTCCACGGCAAATGGAAGGATAAGCCATCATTTTAAAGGGAACGCTTTTCAAGTGGGGAGGAACATGATATACTACTACATAGACTGGCCGCAGATTTGGCTTTGGCGGCCGAGGAATCCGGAACTTCATTGAAAGGATACAGGAATGACAAAACAGGAATTTTTGCAGGGGCTTCGGTCGGAACTGGACGGCCGGGTTCCCTATTCCGTGATTCAGGAGAACCTGAATTACTATGACAGCTATATAAACGGCGAAACGGCAAAAGGCCTGCCGGAGGAGCAGGTGATCGAGGAACTGGGGGGTCCCAGGATCATTGCCCGCACGATTGTGGATGCGGCTCTGGATACGGAGGACAGGCCTGACGGATACCAGGCATACGGAACAGGAAATGACACCTATCAGGAACCCAGCGGCTCCAGCCCTTTTGAGCAGCAGAGAGAGGAATGGCGGCAAGGCCCGAAGATCCATTACATTGATTTCAGCAAGTGGTACGTCCGGCTGATTGCAGGTGTGATTCTGGCGGTGATTTTGTTCCTGATTTTTACAATCTTTTTTGGCATTCTCTCGGTGATCTGGCCGGTGCTTCTGGTATTTCTGGTTGTAGCGATGTTTCGCGGTCCCAGAAGATAAGGGGCGCTAAGTGCTCATAACAATACAACGTACTAGGCTCGAAAGGACCTTGCCAAGTACGTTGCATGTATCGCACGTAAGCGCCTTAAAGGACAGGCGCTAAGTGCTCATAACAAAAAAGGAACCACGATTTTATGTGGTTCCTAAAAAAGGGGAGGATAAGTATTAATTACTTTCTCTTTCGTGTATACTCCTATTATGACCTCATTTTTCCGGTTTATACACTAAGAGGAAAATTTTTTTAAAATGGGATCAGTCAGGACCGCCGGCGCCTAGGAGGGTGCGTTTTCCAACTGTCCTGAATTATTATTAAAAATATTTGAAATATTCCTGCTTTTGTTATATACTATAATTCATGGACAGCCAGGCGGGGCCGGGCAGTCTAAAATCAATTCAAAAAGGATGGTTTACTATGGCGCTGTTAGAAACATGGCGGAATCTGGCCTACGGCGATGGCCTGAATGATAAAAAGAGAGAGGAATTATGGTCCGGCTATTTTGCCATTGAGAAGGGAATCTACGAGCAGATTCTGTCCAATCCCCAGGAAGTGATTACCGGAACGGTTAAGGAACTGGCGGAGAAGTACAACACCGAGATTCTGATTATGACCGGATTCCTGGATGGAATCAACGAGAGCTTGAAGGGATATGAGAACCCCATCGATACTTTGGAGGAGGACACGGAGGTAAAGATTGAAATCGACCCGGAGAGTCTGTACTACCATATGGTAGAGGCAAAGGCTACCTGGCTCTATGAGCTGCCTCAGTGGGATGCGATTCTGACTCCCGAGCGCCGCAAGGAGCTTTACAAGGAGCAGAAGGCCTCCGGTACAATCCGCAAGGGAAAGAAAATTTTCCCCAACGATCCCTGTCCCTGCGGCAGTGGAAAGAAATATAAAAAGTGCTGCGGAAAGAATGCGTAAGCCCAAAAGATGATGATTTCGCCTGCCCGAAAAAGGCAGGCGAATTTTGTCGTTAGGAATATCTGTCCGTATCCGGCTGGATGCAGAAGCAGAACAAGGAGGAGCGAAGGATGGAAGCTTACACCAGTTTTGCCCAGGTGTATGATTTGTTTATGGACAACGTGCCATATGAGGAGTGGTGCGCTTATATTGCGGGGATTTTGAGGGACTATGGAATTGAGGATGGCCTGGTGCTGGAGCTGGGCTGCGGGACCGGAAGTCTGACCCGGGCTCTGTCCGGAGCAGGATATGACATGATTGGCGTAGACAACTCGGAGGATATGCTGGAGATTGCCATGGACAAACAGCAGGAGGGGGAGGACATTCTCTATCTGCTGCAGGATATGCGGGAGTTTGAGCTGTACGGTACGGTACGGGCGGTAGTGAGCATCTGCGATTCCATGAATTACATTTTAACTTATGAGGATCTGGTGCAGGTGCTTCGGCTGGTTAATAATTACCTGGACCCGGGAGGAATCCTGATTTTCGATATGAATACTCTTTATAAATATGAGGAAATACTGGGAGAGAATACTTTCGCGGAGAATCGTCCGGAAGGAAGCTTTATCTGGGAGAATTATTTCGATGAGGAGACAGGGATCAATGAGTACGACTTGACGCTTTTTATACGGGATCAGGAGGAAGGGGACCTTTACCGGAAATTCGAGGAAACCCATTACCAGCGTGCCTACCGGCTTTCAGAGGTGCGTCGGGCAGTGGAGGAGGCAGGAATGGAATTTCTGACGTCCTATGACGCGGGGACCAGGGAACCGGTGAGTGAGGACAGCCAAAGAATTTATATCATTGCCCGAGAAAAGGGAAAGATGAGGAGAGAATAAAATGTCGGATTATATTATAAGAGCAACAGCGGCAGATGGAATGATCCGCGCCTTTGCCGCTACTACCAGAGATATGGTGGAGGATGCCAGAAAGGCTCACAATACCAGTCCGGTTGTGACGGCAGCCCTTGGCAGACTTTTGACGGCCGGCGCCATGATGGGCTGCGATTTAAAAGGGGATAAGGACCTGTTGACCTTAAAGATTCAGGGAGACGGCCCCATTCAGGGACTTTTGGTGACGGCGGATTCCCATGGAAACGCCAAGGGATACGCTTACAATCCCCAGGCGATGCTGCCCCCCAACAATCAGGGAAAGCTGGACGTGGGAGGAGGACTTGGAGTAGGCGTTTTAAGCGTAATTAAGGATATTGGACTGAAGGAGCCTTATGTGGGCCAGACAATTCTGGTAACAGGGGAAATTGCCGAGGATCTGACTTATTATTTTGCTACCTCGGAACAGGTGCCTTCTTCGGTAGCCTTGGGCGTACTGATGAACAAGGATAATACGGTGCGTCAGGCGGGAGGATTCATCATTCAGCTGATGCCCGGAGCGGAGGAGAGTATGATTAACCGTTTGGAGGAGCGGCTGAAGGAAATTACATCCATTACCACTCTCCTGAATCTGGGGAATACCCCTGAGATGATTCTTCAGTATGTGCTGGGAGAATTCGGCCTGGAAATCAACGACAGGATGGAAACCAGATTCCACTGCAACTGTACCAAAAGCCGGGTAGAGCAGGCGCTGGTCAGCGTGGGAAAAAAGGATATCCGGGAAATGATCGATGAGGGCAAGCCCATTGAGGTGAACTGTCATTTCTGCGGCCGCAGCTATGAATTTACGGTGGAGGAATTAAAAGAACTTTTGGAACGAGCAGTGCGCTGACATTCATGTATCGCGAGCAGGCGACCCGATATAAGGGGCTGAGTGTGCGCAGCAATACAGCGACAAAAAGAGCCGGTCATAGGACCGGCTCAATTCGAATCACTTTGAATCAGGTATAACTTACTTCAACGCTATCTGTGACGATATATGTTTGAAAAAGGTACACTTTACTCGATGATTATAATTTGGTTACGTTTGTGGCCTGAGGACCCTTGGCTCCGTTCACAACGTCGAACTCAACCTGAGCGCCCTCATCTAAGGACTTGAAGCCCTCCATGTTCAGACCGGAGTAGTGTACGAATACATCGTTGCCCTGCTCATCGGAAATGAATCCGTAACCCTTCTGGTTGTTGAACCACTTAACTGTACCTTTCATTATGATACCTCCAAAAAATAAAAAATGTTTCTGTTGCCTTGAATTTGCAACTATCATAAGAATATCATAAATGAGTGCAGGTGTCAAACAATTTAGTGTAAAAATTGTATAAGGATGCGGCTTTTCTGACAGGAAAAAATGTGGTATACTGGTGGCTTAAAGAACGGTTAAATTCTTAACAAACTTGGCGATTTTTGGAAAAGAGGATGAATATGCAGGCAAAAAATATATGGAGGCACTTTTGGACGATCACCCACCACCGGAACCTGGTGCGCAGACATTGCTTCCGGGTCGGTCTTTATTGGCAGGGACTGACTCACGATCTGTCAAAATACAGCCCGGAAGAGTTTTGGACCGGGGTAAGATATTATCAGGGAGACCGCAGCCCTAATGCGGCGGAGCGGGAGGATATTGGTTTTTCCACGGCCTGGCTTCACCACAAGGGCCGCAACAAACACCATTACGAATACTGGATCGATGTCTCGCTCAATAAGGAAGAGGGGCTGGTGGGGAACAAGATGCCTCTAAAATATGTGGCGGAAATGGTCTGCGACCGGATTGCTGCCTGCCAGGTTTATAAGGGAGATGCGTATACGACTGCCTCGCCATGGGAATATTATGAGAGAACCAAGAAATACATAACCATTCATCCTCAGACCAGAGCGCTTTTGGAGAAACTGCTTCTGATTTTGAGAGACCAGGGAGAAGAGGCGGTTTACACTTATATAAGAGTGCTGCTGCGCAAGGGAACTTACTGATGCTCAAAATCCATAATCCTTCTTGTGCCAGTCTGCCAGACGAGTTAAATCTCCTCCATCAGCCAGCTCGTTCAGAAGACGGCGGAAGGAGGAGCGGGAGAAGGAGAGTTCCTCAGCGCCTGAAAGGATATTCAGCGGAAGGGCGGTCATATGGGCCGGCCCTATTTTTTTGTCCGGACAGATGGGTGCAAGAAATCCGGGGGAGGCATAGCCGCAGACTGGTTTTGTGAGAAAAGTACCCAGGCGGCGGATTAAAGGTATATCCTCCAGGAATGTTTTTCCGTGGAGAGACTGCTCCTTCAGCTGACCGCATTCCCAGGCGGTCATGGGGAGATGGACAACCAGATCCCGGCAGGATTCTACCCGGATCAGAGGGATGGAATAGCATTCGGCAAAGGCCGGGTCTCCGGGCCGCGGAGCTCCGAAGGTGATAACAGCGGGGGAGGGGAGGGAGGGGAACAGATCGGCCAGCTGATGAGCCATGAGAATGGCAACGGCTCCGCCTTTACTGTGCCCGGTGAGATAAAAATGGTTGGGGTGAAGGGACAGAAAAGAGGGGATCTGGTCAGCCATAGGCTTCAGCAGGCTGTAAACGGAAGAAAGAAATCCTTCGTGGACATGGCCGCAGCCTTTTAACGGGACCAGTTGAGAGCGGAAATCATTGGCCCAGTCCTCCCCCTGGCTGGTGGTCCCCCGAAAGGCCATGATTAAATTACCCTGAGAGAAGCCCATCAGGCCGGCATCAATTTGAGAAGGTCCGCCGCAAAAGGTGTGGACAGGACCTGAAAAGCCGGCCTGCTGGTAAAACCGGGCCGCTTTGGGGGACGAAGCGATTTCTCCGTCTTCCAGGATCAGGCCGGAAAGAGAGCATGCGGCCCATAGCTGAGAATACAGGAAATTGGAAAGAAACATTGAAACGCCTCCGGATCAAAAGAGTTAATACAGAATATTCCGGCAGAGTTCAAAAGGATCCATGGAACGGGCGGTAGCTCGGAAAAGAGCGCTTGCTCTTTTTGAACCGTCTGAAAGGCGGGCTGGTCTCCTTCCTGCGGAAAGTGATGAAGGAGGGCCGTAAGCCGGATGATTTCTTCCAGCAGGGGGATTATCCAAAAAACAGCAGGAGCGGCTGGACAATGTGACAACGGAACAGTTCGTGAGACTGGATTCATAGGAGAAGAGAGGACCACATATACTGATAGTAGCTTCAATGGGAAAGGAGGAGAGGAGGGACGAAGCATCGATCGGTTATGTGGGCTGCTGCCGCGGGACTGCTGGTTCCGTATTTGACTACATTGGCCTGGACCGGAACCATACATGGCGAGGAGCTTCGCATCCGGCAACTGGAAACTGCATCTTCCGACAGGAGAATTTTGCTGGACAGGGAAAACGGCGGGCTCTATACGGATGTGGAAGAATACCTGCCCGGGGTCCTGGCCAGGCAGATTCCGGCGGATTTTGAGATGGAGGCTTTAAAGGCCCAGGCGGTGATTGCCCGAACCTATATTTACAAGCAGATGGAGAAAAATGAAAATGGCATCTGGGAGGCGCCGGAGTCTGCCTTGGATTTGGATTATCTGGAGAAAACGCAGCTGGAAAAGCTGTGGGGAAGCGAGAGGTTTCCGGAAGCCTATGAGCGTATGGAGGAGGCGGTGGGGGCCACAGCCGGGCAGGTGCTTAAGTGGGATGAGGATTATATTGACCCGATGTTTTGCCGGGCCAGCGCGGGAATGACCCGCCAGGGAGATGAAAACCATCCTTATCTGCAGCCGGTGGACTGCCCGGGAGACCTAAATGCAGAGGGCTTTTTACAGCTGGTGATCTTCAGCAAGGGAGATTTCGTGAACCGACTGAATCAGATTCCCGCAGCCGGGGAGGCAGCTCCTTCCATACAGGAGGAGCAGATTCCGGAGTCCATTCAGATTGTAGACCGGGAGGAAGGAGGGTATGTAACACGCCTTCAGGCAGGTGAGCGCATCTTTGACGGAGAGGAGGTGCAGTATGCATTGGGGCTTAATTCCAGCGCTTTTTCTTTTATGCCTTTTGAAAATGGAATCCGGGCGGAGACAAAGGGAATTGGACATGGATACGGGCTGAGCCAGACCGAGGCCAACCGAATGGCCGCGGAAGGTCGGAACGCAGAAGATATTCTTCTTCATTTTTATAAAAATGTTCAGCTGATTGCTGAATAAGAAACGTCACTTTGGTAAGACTATTACCGAGGTGATAAAACGTGAAGGACAAGATTAACCAGATGTTGAGGGACAAGATGTTCCTCGTCATACTCGTGCTTGGCCTGCTGACTATCGTAGCCGCAGCAGGCGTATTTACCATTCAAAGAGGAAGAGGACAGGAGTCCAGCCCCTACCTGGAAATGCCGGGACCGGACGTCATTGCCCAGGAAGAAACAGGAGGGGAGGTACAGGAGGAGCAGCAGATTGCCGGAGCCTCCGATGCGCAGCCCCGGGAGGAAGAACTTCAGATGGCAGAAGGAACGCTGCCGGACAGCAATGCGGGAGATGACCTTGCGGCGGAAGCCGGAGCCGGACAAGAGGCGGCCACGCCTTTGGTACTGAACTTTTCCGACGCCAGCCGTCTGTCCTGGCCGGTACGGGGAAATGTAGTTCTGGATTACAGTATGGATCAGACCATTTATTTCCCTACCCTGGACCAGTACAAATGTAATCCTGGGATTGTCATCCAGTCTGAGGTAAGCACACCGGTAACAGCCCCGGCCAACGCCAAAGTGCTGGAGGTGGGGAACAATGAGGAAATCGGAAATTACGTGACGATGGATTTGGGAAATGGTTATGAGGCTATCTGCGGGCAGCTGAAGGAAATCGAGGCGGTGGAGGGAGAATACCTGGAAGCCGGACAGACCATCGGCTACGTGTCGGAGCCTACCAAATACTATTCCGTGGAAGGGGTCAACCTTTATTTCCAGCTGCGGAAGCAGGGGGAAACGGTGGATCCATTGGATTACATGGAGTAACAAGAGCTTTCCTTTCTTTATGAAAAGACTTTCTTCCAAAATGGAGGGAGGTCTTTTTGTCATGGAGGAACATTTTACTGCAAGGTTTCGTGCCAGCCGGAGCTGTTGCTAAAAATACACAAAAAACAGAAAAAAATTTCAGATTTTTATAATAATTTGTTCACACAAGATTAAGGAGAGCATGCTATAATAAAAATACTTGGCAGGAGGAGCGCCAATATGGCGCCTGAGCCGGTAGAAGGTGCGGGGGGACGGCCTAAAGGACGTCAGGACGCCGCGCGAGACCAAGAGGGGAAGAGGAGTTGAACGGATGAATATTTTGTTTTTTCTGACGCCAAAGAGTGAGGTTGCGTACATAAACGAGGATGACACCATTCGCCAGGCACTGGAAAAGATGGAATACCATAAGTATTCTGCGGTACCGATTATCAGCAAAACAGGGAGATATGTGGGAACCTTAACAGAGGGAGACCTTCTCTGGGGGATTAAGAATCAGTTTAATCTGGATTTAAAAGGAGCTGAAAAGATTCCGGTGACCGCGGTCCGGCGCAAATCGGACAACCGTCCGGTGAAGGCGGGAGAGGATATGGAGGATTTGATTGGGAAAGCGCTGAACCAGAATTTTGTACCGGTTCTGGACGATCAGAAGTGTTTCATCGGAATTATTACCAGAAAGGATATCATTAAGTATCTTTATCAGAAATGCCAGAATCTCCAGGAAAATCCGGAGAAAACCACGGAAAAAAGCCGGTTGTCCGGAATCTCCGCTGTACTGCAGGGGGATAAGGCGCTGGTACTTTAAAGACAAAGGGCGGGACTGCAATAAAGGGCGGTCCTGCTTTGTTTATGTTCGGCTGGGAATTAATGCGAAAAGGGCAATCGTTCACCGTTTTTTCACGATCCGGTCATAGACCAGTCACATATTATGAGTATTATAAAGACAATCAAGGATGAAATCCTTTTTACATATATTTTTTCATTTTCTACTCCCCCTTTTAGCAGCGGTAGTGTCAAATACTACCTATTTTTTATGTCAAAATTCTTTAAAAAACCTTGAT
>URFM01000080.1 GCA_900547035.1 uncultured Clostridium sp.
TGAAATATTGAATTTTCAAGGTGCGAAGCCCATTTTAGATATGGGAAGTCTTAGTCAATAAGTAAAAAAAATTCCATCATTTAAAAAGATTTTACCATAGAATCCTTTAAAACGGAATGATAAGATATGAGCAATAGACAAAACCGTGACTTTATGAAGGACAAGAGTTGAAAGCGAGAAACGGATTGACCCAAATCCACATAGAATCCGAAAATACCAAAGATGACTGGAGGAAATTAAGTTATGAAACACGCATTTGTAAAGTTTGATGAAGCTGATCAGATCGTTGATTTTGTTCGGATCATTACCAGGTATGGATATGATGCGGACGTAAAATGCGGCAGCAAGATTGTAGACGCAAAATCTATTGTAGGCGTACTTTCACTGGCCCGTTCAAAGGCATTGGAGCTGATTGTTCATTCCGATGACTGCGATGCGCTGCTGGAAGAAATTGCGCAGTTTGCGGCTTAAGAATTGCAGCATAAAACATAAAACAGTCAATGAGAAGAGAAAACCCGAGCCAAAGAACTGGCCAGGGTTTTCTCTTTTTGGCGCGCCTTACCAACCGTAATCGCAACTAAGGCCTTTCCCCAACCCAAAGACCATGGTATAATATGAGCACTTGGCGAGGTATTTTCGAGCCTAGTGCGAGTCATACCTGATAATAATGCAAACCAGAGGAATCGAACATGGAACGAGATGTAATTTTATGGGCCAGAATCAGCGCGGATGGGTTTCTGGCAGATGAGACGGGCTCCCTCCGGGCCTTGAAGGGCCACGGCATGGAGGACTGGGAGGGCCAGGTAAAGGAACAGCTGAAGGAACAGGCGGATACGGTGATCCTTGGGCGTGGGTTCTATGACGATCTGGTTCAGGCATCGGTTCCCTGGCCCTTTGAGGGGATGGAGTGCTATGTAGCCACGGAGGAGTTTCTGGAAGATACCGAGAGGGTTACCTTTTGGCCGGGGGATCTGACAGAGCTGGTATTTCTTCTAAAACAGCAGCCGGGAAAGGGAATCTGGATGGCCGGAGGAATCCGCATGATGAACGCTTTCTTAAGCCAGGAACTGGCAGACCAGTACTGGCTGTCGGTCTGCCCCGTTTTTCTGGGAGGAGGGTTCAGGCTGGAACCCCTGGAGGGAGAGCGGCGCCTGATTCTGGAGGAAGCGCTGGAATGTGACGGAGTAGTTACCAATATTTACTTTAACAGGGCCTGAGAGGGCCTTGTTTATTGATGCAGAGAAGAGGATGAAGAAATGATTTATACCATACCCCATTATTATAAACGCTTTCGCTGTATAGCAGGAGAATGTCCTGATACCTGCTGCGCGGGCTGGGAGATAGCCATTGATCCCAAATCCCTGAAAAAATACAGACAGACGGAAGGAAGTCTAGGAAACCGCCTTCACAACAGCATCCGGTGGGACCGGGGCGTATTTTACCAGTATCACCACAGATGCGCATTTCTCAATGAGGACAATCTTTGCGACCTCCAGGCGGAAGGCGGAGAGGGGCTGCTCTGCCGGACCTGTCGGCAGTACCCCCGCCATGTGGAGGAGTTTGAGGGAGCAAGGGAGATTTCCCTGAGCCTTTCCTGCATCCGGGCGGCCCAAATTATTTTGGGATGCCAGGAGCCGGTGCGCTTTCTGACAAAGGAGAAAGAGGGACGGAAGGAAGATTTCGGGAATTTCGATTTCTTCCTCTATACCAAGCTGGAGGACAGCAGGGAACAGATATTAAACATTCTCCAGAACCGGAGCCTGGATTTGAAGCTCCGGATGATGATGGCCCTTTCTCTGGTTCACGATATCCAGCGAAGAATCAATCAGGAGCGCCTGTTCGAGGTGGATGATCTTCTGAAGCGCTATGGCAGGCAGGGAGCTGCGGCCCGGTTTGAGCGTCAGGTAGATGGCATGGCCTTTGGGACCGAGCGGCGTTTCGCCGCCATGGACAAAATGGTGGAAATTCTGGGTGAAATGGAGGTTTTAAATCCTTCCTGGAAACCGGAGTTAAAGAAGCTGCGCCAGGCCATCTATGGAGGCGGGCCGGGAAGGTACGGAGCGCTGCGGGAGGAATTTGATCGGTGGCTGGAAGAAGGCAGCGGGCCGGACTGGGATGTTTGCGGAGAGCAGCTGTTGGTCTACTTCGTATTTACCTACTACTGCGGCGCTGTTTACGATCTCAGAGCCTACACACGGATGAAGTTTGCCGTCTGCGGCACCCTGATGATTCAGGAGCTGGCCTTTGGCCGTTGGCTTTGCAGCGGAAAAAAGCTGACCTTTGAGGATTTCGCGGATGTGGCCCACTGCTTTTCACGGGAGGTGGAGCACTCGGACCTCAATAAAAATCTTCTGATGGACCGGCTGGAGGAGCAGTGGGATTACCGGATGGAAACCTTGGCCGGGATAATTTTATAAATCCTCTTGACCCTCCTCTAAGGTCATAGCCTATACTGATTCCAGATTCGAATCGAAATTGTATACAGGAGGAACTTACATGCTTACGGTAGGAGAATTTTCAAAAATATGTCAGGTCAGCGTCAAAACCCTTCATCACTATGATAAGATCGGCCTGCTGCGTCCGCAGAAGGTGGACCCATTGAACGGATACCGCTATTACGGAAAAGAGCAGGTGGAGCAGATGCTGCTGATCGGACGTTTGAAGCGCTATGGATTTTCCCTGGAGGATGTGAGGCTTCTTTTGGAATGTAAAGATGAAAGAGTGCTCTTTTCAAGATTGCAGAAGCAAAAGGAAAAATTGAAGCTGCAGAAGCAGGACATGGAGCTGGTAATCGGTGAACTGTCCGCCCATCTGCGGAATTTTGAAAGGACGGGTGACATTATGGGATATCAGAAGGGCTATGAGATTGCGGTAGTAACTGCGCCGGACCAGTGGGTTTTGGCCAGCCGTCAGATGATGGGAGTGAAGGATTTTGGAAATTATTACAGTGGGATTTATGAGCGGATTGCAAGGGAGCATCTGACGCCGGACGGACTTCGGGGAGCAGTGTACCACGACAGCGAATTTAATCCGGAGAACTCGGATATTGAGCTGATTGTGGGTATACAGGAAAAAGAGCGGGCAGATCGGATCCTGAAGGGGCAGATGTGTGCCAGAACCATTCACAAGGGGGGATATTCCTCACTCCCGGATGCCTATGGAGCCTTGGTTGCCTGGATTGAGAAACATGGTTATGAATGGGACGGGGCACCCTACGAAATTTATAGAAAAACCCAATTCGACAGCCTTGCGCCGGAGGACTGGGAGACGGAGGTATATTTCCCCATCCGGAAATAATCTGGACTGCAGCGGCACAGACTGTATCCATCCTTTAAAAAAGAGTGTATAACTGTTTCAATTTTGTTTAAACCTTGAGAGCAGAATTGTTAAATTCTCCGGCTATCATAGGAATCGTTCCAAAACACACAAACCTAATTGCATGGAACAACAAAATGCACTCTCCTCTGTCAGGAAGGAGAGACTCAAAATGAAACAGAAAACGAGGATGACAGCACTGTGTACGGCAGCGGCCCTGATGGCCCTGGGCGCGTCTATGACCGCCTTTGGGGCCCAGGGCTGGGCGAAAGAGGGTGATGTTTGGACCTATGTGGACAGCAGGGGCGACCGGGTGACGGACAGCTGGAGAAAATCAGGAAATTACTGGTATTATCTGGACTCCAACGGAGAGATGCTGACAGACCAGTGGGTAGACGATACCTATTATGTGGATGTGAACGGCGTCATGATTACCAACCGTTGGCTGTATGTAAATCCGGGAACCGACGACGCCCCCAATTCCGACGGCGGCTGGTACTATTTTAACGCCAACGGAAAGGTGGAGACAGACGGCTGGAAGACCATCAACGGAAAGAAGTACTATTTTGACGGAAATGGGGTCATGCTGACCGGCTGGGTGTCCATGGCAAGCGAAAGCGACGCCTCCGACCCTACGGGAATTTCCACGTTTAAGTACTTTGGAGACGACAACGACGGGAGCATGAGCCGCGGGTGGAAGTATCTGACGGACGATCCGGAGGACTCGGACGATTCTGAAAATCTTGCTACCGCAACTTCAAGCGATGCGAGCTACGGGGATGCGGACGGAAGCTGGTACTATTTTGACAGCAGCGGCACACCCAAGTATCTGGATGCCCAGGCCGATTCCATGTCAAAAGCGGTGAGCCGGATTAACGGTCAGTCCTATTTCTTTGATGAATACGGGCGAATGCAGTACGGGCTGATTGGAATTGACTTTGGAGACGGAACTGTCACCAGCGCCTATTTTGGAAACAGCGATTCCGACGGGAAGATGAAAACGGATAAGACCTCCAGCGTGACGGAGGACAACGGCGACCGCTCCACCTTTTATTTTAACACCTCAGGGGCCAGCAGGGGCTCCGGCTTTACGGGCGAAAAGAATGGCTACCTTTATTGGAACGGAAAGCTGGTAAAAGCGGACCAGGGGAGCACCACCCAGGTCTTTGAGATAGACGGAACGCTCTATCTGGTCAATGAATCCGGTAAGGTCCAGACCGGAACCAGGTGTTACAAATCGGACGGGGATTACCGCTACGAGATTGACAACGGAACCATCTATTATGTGGATGGGGACAGGCAGAGAGAAGAAGCGGTTGCCTTGGGAGACGGCCAGGTGCTGCCGGAAATCTCCTACAGGACCATGTATACTTTGAGCGAAAAGAGATGATGGAAAGAGGGGACCCGGCACGGCGGCATAGGGATATGCTGTCGGAGCACGGGTCCCTTTTTGGCGACCGGAAATCTGTGGTCGGGAACACTCAGAAAATTGTGGCCGGGAACATTCGGTATTGCAGGAAAGGCCCGCCTGCATTACAATAGAAGCCAGAACCCGTAGCAGGGAAAACAGCAGAAAGCGAGGAGAAGACGATGAAAAAAGCAAAGCAGCTGAGAGAATTGCTGAAGAAAGAGGGGATGCTGGTAGTGCCGGGGGTAACTACGCCGCTGTTTGCCAGAGTGGCCCAGGAGCGGGGATTCCGGGCGCTGTTTGTAACCGGCGCAGGGCTGGCCAATATGAATTTCGGACTGCCGGATTATGGCCTGATTACTATGACGGAAAACCTGGAGCTGGTGAAGCGGATTAACGACAACACCTCGGTTCCCCTGATTGTGGACATTGACGACGGTTATGGAAATCCCATGAACGTTTACCGTACGCTGAAGGAGTACTCCAGACTGGATGTGGGGGCGGTAATCCTGGAGGACCAGAAGGCGCCCAAGCGCTGCGGTCATTTTGAGGACCACGCGGTCATACCGCCGGAGGAGATGGCGGCGAAGCTGAAGGCAGCTAGGGAGGGCTCTGTGGACCCTGATTTGGTGATTTTTGCCAGAACCGATGCTATTTCCGTCAACGGGATTGACGACGCCCTGGAGAGGGCCAGAATCTATGTGGAAGCGGGAGCGGACGCCATTTTTATCGAAGCGCCCAGGACCAGGGAGCAGATGGAGCGGATTCCGAAAGAAGTTCCGGCGCCGACCCTGATCAATATCGTGGAAGGGGGAAAAACGCCCCAGCTGAACAACCGGGAGCTGGAGCAGATGGGATTTAAGGTGGCGCTGTACGCCAACGCCCCGTTAAAGGCCAGCATCAAGGGAATGCAGAAGCTGCTGGATTACCTGAAGGAAAAGGGGACCACGGACGGCTGCGAGGGCGATTTGATGATTCCCTCCGCGGAGCGCCATGAGCTGACGGACAAGCAGTTTTATATGGATTTGCAGAAACGGTATCAATAAGGGAAAATTACGGGACCTGGATAGTTTACGGGATATATTTGTAGAGAATTGAAAAAATTGGAAGACCGAAGGATGTGCGCAAGGCGCTGAAAAATGGGCGGGGAGGATGTATGACATCTTTCCCGCCCATTCTTTAATAAAGGAAACGCTATTTCTTTTCATGTTTTGGCAGAGTCACATTCAAAAGAATGGCTACCAGGGTAGCAATAACTACCGGAGATTTGCCGAAAATAGTGGTAACCCAGTCGGGGAAAGCCGACAGAGAGGCGGAGGCCTGGGACACGCCCATGCCGAGGGCCGCCGCAAGGCCCACGATGGAAGTGTTGCGGTAGTTCATATTTTCAGTCATCACCAGCTTCATGCCGGTCATGGCGATGGAGGCGAATACCGATACGGTAGCCCCTCCCAGGACGGCATAGGGGATGGTGGTCAGCAGAGCGGAAAACTTGGGAAACAGCCCCGCAATCAGGATAATCAGGGCGGAAAGGCCGAGAGTTATCCGATTTACCACCTTGGTGGTTGCCACGATACCTACATTCTGGCTGTAGGTGGCGGTAGGAAGACATCCCAGGACGGCGCCGATGATATTGCTGAGGCCGTAACCAAGGATAGCGCCCTGAAGCTCGCTGCTGGTGGGCTCACGGTCCAGACCGCCTGCGGTGGTGGCGGAGAAGTCTCCGATGGCCTGAACGGAGTTGATTACAAACAGGAGGCCTAAAGCCACACAGGCCGAAGCTTCAAATGTGATGCCAAAATGCATAACCTGGGGAAGCTGGAAGACACCGGCTTCTCCTACGCTGGTAAAACTGACCATCCCAAAAGGAATGGAGAAAAGGTATCCGGCAATCATTCCCACCAGGATTGAGGCCAGTTTCAAAAAGCCGGTAGCAAAATGGTTTAAAACGGTTACTACTACCAGAGTAAAGATGGCCACTACCCAGTTTTGCCAGGAGCCATACCCGGGCTGTCCGCTGCCTCCGGCCATGTAGTTGATGGCGGTAGGGTAGAGGGACAGGCCAATCGTAAAGACCACAGTTCCCGCAATCAGAGGAGGAAAGAGACGCCGGATTTTCTTGATGGTAAGCCCTACAAGAATGGCGCAGATTCCGCCCACAACCTGAGCTCCTAAAATAGCAGGAATACCTGACTGCTCCGCAATAGCCTGCATACTGGGAACATAGGCAAAGCTTACGCCCAGTATAACCGGAAGTCCGGCGCCTAGGTGAAAGCCGTTTTTATTTCCAATGGGAAACAGCTGCAGGAGAGTAGCAAGGGCGGAAACCACCAGGGAGGCCTGAATCAGAATGACCCGGTCTGCCGTGCTGATGCCGGCAGCGCCGGAAATAATAATAGCGGGAGTGACACAGCCTACAATCATAGCTACCACATGCTGCAGAGCCATGGGGAGTGCCTGGCTTAATTTAGGCACTCCATCCATTTCAAAAAGAGAGGCATGCTGTTTTTCAGCACTCATATTTCCACCTCCTTAGGTCAGGTGAATGCGGGTTCCGGTTTTTCCCTGGATTCCGTCCTTAGCTTTTTCAAGCAGGGTAATGAGGGCGGTGCGCCCTGGCTTCGACTCAGCGAACTTGACGGAGGCCTGTACTTTGGGAAGCATGGAACCGGGAGCAAAGTGGCCCTGCTTCATATAAGCGCGGGCGGTTTCCGTGTCCAAATCTTCCAACCACTGTTCATCGGGCTTTCCAAAGTTGATAGCAACCTTCTCCACAGCGGTAAGAATGATTAAAAAGTCCGCATCCAGATTTTCGGCAAGAAGTTCGCTGGCAAAATCCTTATCAATCACAGCGCTGGCGCCCTTTAAGTGATTGCCCTGGCGCGTAACGGGAATTCCGCCGCCGCCGCAGGCAATCACCAGCTGTCCGGATTCCACCAGAGAGCGGATGGCGCCGATCTCCACGATTTCTACCGGCTTGGGAGAAGCCACTACCCGGCGGTAGCCTCTTCCGGCATCTTCCTTCATAATGTAGCCGTATTTTTCTTCGGCCAGCTCGGCCTGTTCCTTTGTCATGAAGTGGCCGATGGGCTTGCTGGGCGTATCGAAGGCGGGATCATCGGCGTCTACTCTTACCTGGGTAATCATGGTGGAAACCGGAATGTCATAGAGTTCCCGGTTATAAAGCTCTTCTCTCAGCGCGTTCTGGAGATCATAGCCGATATAGGCCTGGCTCATGGCCACACAGACGGAGAGAGGAGTGTTGGGCTGATTGGGATCTTCCCGGCTTAAAGCGGCCATAGCGTTATTGATCATGCCTACCTGCGGGCCATTTCCGTGGGCGACGATTACCTCGCAGCCCTCTTCAATTAAATCCACAATGGCTCTGGCTGTGATTTTTACTGCCTTCATCTGCTCCGGCAGCGTATTTCCCAGGGCGTTGCCCCCCAAGGCAATAACAATTCGTTTTTTGCGATTTTCACTCATAATGAAATCCCCTTTTCGTTTTTGCGGTTTTTATAACAAAATACAAAAGGCTGCCGGCACCAACGACCGGCAGCCCGGAGTACGTCCTTTCAGAAAGGGCTGTAATGGTTTTTTACTTCATTACTCTGGGAGTTCCCTTCTCCTCCAGCTTCTTTAAGATGTCAGCCGGATCTGCGAACTTGGCCAGCATGATCATAGCTGCGATGACATAGGGCTTGTAGCTTGCCTCTTTGTACAGAGGATCGCGGTAGCGGTCAAATACGGAAGCTTCCACCTCGCCGTCTACGCAGCTGACTCCGTTGATATCAGCAGGCAGGCAGTGCAGATACAGGGCCTTTCCGTCCTTGGTGGTCTTCATCAGCTCCTCGGTGCAGCACCAATCTTTGTGCTCTGCGTTCTGAGCCAGCAGCTCTTTCTCCAGAGCCTTGATGCCCTCGGTGTCTCCCTCGCCGTACAGGTTGGTTCTCTTCTCCATAGCTGCGAACGGCGCCCAGCTCTTGGGATATACGATGTCCGCATCCTTGAAGGCGTCCGCCATGTCGTGGGATACACGGAAGGAACCGCCGGACTTCTCCGCGTTCTTTCTTGCCACTTCCTCTACCTCGGGCATGATCTCATAGCCCTCGGGATGAGCCAGCACAACTTCCATTCCCATACGGGTCATCAGGCCTACCACACCCTGAGGTACGGACAGGGGCTTGCCGTAAGAAGGAGAGTAAGCCCAGGTCATGGCCAGCTTCTTGCCCTTCAGATTCTCCACTCCGCCGAACTCATGGATGATGTGGAGCATATCGGCCATACACTGGGTGGGATGGTCGATGTCGCACTGTAAGTTTACCAGGGTGGGCTTCTGCTCCAGGATTCCATCCTTGTAGCCCTGGGTTACGGAGTCCACTACTTCGTGCATGTAGGCGTTGCCCTTGCCGATGTACATGTCGTCGCGGATGCCGATGACGTCGGCCATGAAGGACACCATGTTGGCGGTCTCGCGGACGGTCTCGCCGTGGGCGATCTGGCTCTTGCCCTCGTCCAGATCCTGCACCTCCAGGCCCAGCAGGTTGCAGGCGGAGGCGAAGGAGAAGCGGGTGCGGGTGGAGTTGTCGCGGAACAGGGAGATACCTAGGCCGGACTCGAAAATCTTGGTGGAGATGTTGTGCTCGCGCATGTAGCGCAGGGCGTCGGCGATGGTGAAGACGGCCTCGAGCTCGTCGTCGGTCTTTTCCCAGGTCAGGAAGAAGTCGCCCTCGTACATCTCTTTGAAGTTGAGCTTGTTGAGCTTGTCAATATAGTTCTGAAGGTTTTCCATAGCGGCAATCTCCTTTTCTTTTTTGTTGTGGGGTAGGGGCGGCCCTTGTGGCCGCCCGCGGGCGG
>URFM01000081.1 GCA_900547035.1 uncultured Clostridium sp.
AGCATATCCAAAGGTCCGCTTTTTTCCAGTACCTTTTTCAAGTTCTCATTTCTCCGATGGGTATCACTAACAATCAAAATATTCATTTCTCATCCTTTCCCAGCCATCTGGCCAGTTCCCCCTTCATCGCCCTCAGCGCCTTACCTCTATGGCTGATGGCATTTTTTTCTTCCATGGTAAGCTGAGCGCCGGTTTTTCCGTACTCCGGAATATAGAGAATGGGATCATAACCAAATCCTTCTTCCCCCGCCGGCTCCATGGCGATCACCCCATCCATCGTTCCCTCTGTTTTGCGCACCGTTCCATCAGGAAGAACAGCCGCAATAATACAGACGAACCGGGCGCTTCTGTCCTGGCCGCTTACCGCCTCCAGACGCCGGATAATCTCTCTGTTTTTAATTTCATAAGAAGTGTCCTCCCCCATATAACGGGCTGAGTAAACTCCCGGCTCACCCCCCAGGGCATCCACCACCAATCCGGAATCATCTGCCAGAACAATCCCTCCGGTACAGTTCCATACTGCTCTGGCTTTAATTTCCGCATTTTCCGCGAAAGTCGAACCATTTTCCTCAATATTCAGAGATACACCCGCCTCTTTCATAGACAAAACCGGCACCTGAAGTTCCTTTAAAATTTCACGGATCTCCCGCATTTTCCCTTCGTTTCCTGTGGCAAAAATGATCTTATGCTCCATCTTCTTCACTTCCTTGTGTTTTCTATTCCTGATCCAGATAAGCTTTCAGGCAGAGATTACATCCCATCGTTTCCTCTACCTGTTCCCAGCGTCTCCCGTCTCTGCTCAAATATCCTTCACCGTCGCTTAAGTCGACCTGGGCCACTCCCTCTCCCCCGTCATACTCGATAGCTGCCGGATGAACCGCGCCGGGAGTCGTGATTTTTACCATAACCGCGAATTTTTCTCCTTCATCTAGATCCACTTTTTTCTCCAAAGGGACCGTATAAAATCCACTGTACTCCATCCGGCCACTGCCGGCAAATATAGGAGCGTTTAATGCCTCCATTCCATCTCTTTCCAGATGTCTGGCCACATACAACTCGTAGGAAGTATTCTCCATGGTGGCATAAAATCCTGCAGCCATCAGCTCTTCCCCTCCGTAGCTTTCGTAGGCGTTGGCAAACCAGACCGTTTCTTCCCCATAACCGATCTGTCCCATCCACCCGCACAGATCCGTCTGGCAGATACGGTCGTAATTATCCACAGGCTCTACCCCCGTGTAGACGATGTTGTGTACACCAATATTGGAATCCTCATAAGATACATAGAAGTAACCCTGATCTCCAAATCCCTCTCCCCAGCTATTCGTACAGAGAAATGCCCCATCCCGCTCCGGTTCCATCTGAAATCGCTCTTTTGGGAAATGATCATCCCACCCGATAATCACCGAGTCATGATTTGGCTTCTCCTCTCCCAGGTAGCAGTAGGCATTCGTCTCTCTGTTATAAAACCGTGAATCCTTCTGAACTTCTGTCATATCGGTATACAAAGAGCTCTGAACCCCGCCGGTAAGGTAGACGGCGCGCTTAATGGCAGTATAATCTTTTTCCGGGAGAATCTGAATCTCCTGTACATGCTTATAGGGAGTCAGCCCATCCGGTGAAATGCCGTCGCCGTACGGGTCCTGAGATTCAAGTACAGGCCCCTGCCAGGCAAGCAAATATGCCATAGCCATGCTGTACTCTCCTCCTGCATCCTGAGACAAGGAAAAGCTGTTGTGCAGCGTCATATGGTCTGCTGAAAACTCCAGCTGCTCCTCTGGCAGCAGAGAAGATTCCAGAGCAGTTAAAGATGCAAAAGCCCAACAGGTTCCCAAGCTCCCCTGATCTCTCACCGGAGGGACACGGCCCTCCAGGCGCGCGTCGTAAGTATCCGGAAGTTCCCGGTCTCCCATTTCTTCCGATGCTGTCGTCTCTTTTCCGGCCGTTGTCTCATCTGCTTGTTCCTTTGGAACGCATCCTCCTGTTACCAGACACAAAACCAGAAGAAGCAGCGCCAAAGCCTTTCTTTTCCCACGTTCTCTCCCCCGTCTCCGGACTCTACCTTGCCTCAATCTCCCGATTCTCCTGGTTTCTTTTTGGGGGTCTTGGACCCAAAAATTGATAAAAATATGTTTTCAGCATTCCGTTATAAATTTTCCGGTTCCGGTCCGCCTTACGTCCAATATAGCGCTGTGCCTCTTCATAAGAGGTGATCAAATACATGGACCAGGAATCCAGAGCCGCAAACCTCTCCCCAATCTCCCGATATAATGCAGGAAGATTCGCCTTCTCTTCAATCCGTTCCCCATAAGGCGGATTAGAAATAATAAAACCATACTTCTTAGGGTGGCTCAGTTCACTGACCGGCCTTTGCTGGAAATGAATTAAATGGTCTACCCCCGCCTGCTTTGCATTTGCCCTGGCTGCTTTGATAATCTCGCCGTCAATATCATATCCCTGAATATCCGTCTTAACCTCAGCGCGGACCAAATCTGCCGCCTCGTCCGCCGCCTCATACCAGCATTTCCTTGAAATCAGGTTTTTCCAATCCTCCGCCAGGAAGCTGCGGTTCATACCAGGAGCGATATTGGCCGCCATCATAGCCGCTTCAATGGGAAAGGTTCCGCTGCCGCAGAAGGGATCTACCAAAATCCGGTCCTGATTCCAGGGTGTCAGCAAAATCAATGCCGCGGCCAAAGTTTCCGTAATCGGCGCCTTGCTGGTGTAAGTCCTGTATCCTCTTTTGTGAAGGGACTCTCCGCTGGTATCGATGCCGATGGTTACTACATCCTTATACAGGAAAACCCGAAGGGGGTAGGAAGGTCCGGTTTCCGGGAACCAGGAAATTCCATAATGTTCTCTCATCCGTTCCACCATGGCCTTTTTCATAATGGACTGAATGTCCGACGGGCTAAACAGCCTGCTCTTAATAGAAGAGGCTTTGGCCACCCAGAATTTACCGTCCTGAGGAATTATCTCCTCCCATGGAATCTTTTTTGTCCCCTGAAACAGCTCCTCAAAGGTTCTGGCCTCAAAACTTCCAGCTTTTAAAAGAATCCTCTCTGCTGTGCGCAGGAAAACATTGGCGCGGCAGATCGCTTCATCATCGCCAATGAAGGTAACACGGCCATCCTCTACCGTGGAAATCTCATATCCCAGATCTACTATTTCTTTCTTCAACACTGCCTCCAGGCCAAAATGGCAGGGTGCAATCAATTCAAATGTACGCTTCAATCCGCTTCTCCTCACTCTCTATAAACGAATCTGGCGTACCGCATTTCCCTCCAAATCCAAAATGGAAAACAGTCCGTCCTCCAGTATGGCGTAAGTATTGGGGTTTCCGCCTTTGGGAATCGACACCGATCCGGGATTCAAGATCTTAACTCTGCGTCCATCCTCCGCCTGAATTTCCTTTGCTTCCAAAATGTGGGTATGTCCGTGAATCAGCACATCCCCGTCCTGAACAGGCGGAAGATGATTTTCATTAAAAATATGTCCATGCGTAGCATAAATTCGAATTCCATCCACCATCAAAAAACCGTAATCTGCCAGGATCGGGAATTCCAAAACCATCTGATCCACTTCCGTGTCGCAGTTTCCCCGAACCGACAGGATCTGGTTTTTCAAGGGATTTAACATGGCAATTACCTCTTTTGGAGCATATTCTCTGGGCAGATCGTTTCTTGGACCATGGTACAGAATATCTCCCAGAAAAATCAGCTGAGAGGCGCCGGACTTCTCATATATTTCCAACATTTTCCGTCCATAGTAGGCCGAGCCATGCAAATCAGATGCAAACATCAATTTCATCGGTATTTTTCTCCTCTTAATTGTCGCGTTGATCAGTACGTAACTGTTCAGGATTTTGCTGTAAAAAGGCAAGCGCCTTTCCCTCGTCCCAAACTGCTGCATACGTTCTTATTCTAAGCTTACCGCGGATTTCTGTCAATGAATTTTCCCCTGTAATTACGGAACCCTGAAGCCAGACTGGCGCAGGTATAACCCATTCGGGCCAGGCTTCGGCAGACCAGCATACTTTTGGAGCCCCAATCGCAGTAAAACAAATCCGGACAATCCTTCGGTACCTCGTCCAGCCGCTCTTCCAGTTCTTCAAAGGGCAGGCTGAGGCTTCCCAAAATACGCTCCTTTGCATAATATTCCGGTTTTCTCAAATCAATGACCGCTATCTTCTTGTTACTTTCCAGCAATCGGTCCAGCTCACGCCAGGTAATCACGGAAAATCCCATTTTGTACCTCCTGAAAAAAGAATTCTGATATTATTATATGAAACATGCTTTCAAATGGTCATGCCCTCCCAAAACCAGAAATAGCCGTCCTGAGCTGCCGCAAAAATTTCAGGCGGTCGTACGGATAACAAAAAAGCATCCCGCCTCGGATCTGTTTCCATGGCGGGATGCCTCATACCTTTTTATGCCTTAATAATCGGAGTCATCATAGCTGTTGTTCTTTGAATTGTTTTGAGAAGAATTTTTGGAGCTGTTTTTGGAAGAATTCTGACTGCTGTTTCTGTGGCAGTTCTGCTGATTCATATCCTTGCAGTTTCTGGAATTCTCCATGTCATTACTGTAATTGTTCTTGCTAGACATTTTCTTACCTCCTAAAGATGGCTTATTTTTGTTACATCCTTAGTATGGCTGAAATCTTCAAAATTATTCGGCGCTTGCTTTTTCTTCAAAAATGTATTATAACTAAAGTGAGGAAAGATGGTTTCCCTTAGACCCTTTCCTCATCCTTATTAATTATTTATACTCCCCTTGAAACAGCCGGAATAGCTCCCCTATTCCGGCTGTTTCTCTACCCTTTTATCTAAAAAATCCTATCCTAGCACATTTGTAATCTTGACGGGAGTCCGGTAGTTCCATGGCGAAAGCTTAATTCCCGTCTCTTCTGTAGAAGCGTGAACAATTTGTCCATCACCTATGTACATTCCTACATGATTAATCCTGCTGCCGCTCCCATAAAAAATCAGGTCGCCGGGCTGCATCTGGCCCGCGCTAATGGCTTGTCCCTGCTGAGCCTGAGCTCCTGAAGAACGGTTCATGGAAATTCCGGCGCCATTCTGCATGACATAACGTACAAATCCGGAGCAGTCTACTCCAGTCCGCGGATCAGATCCTCCGTAACGATAGGAACCACCCAAGAACTGCAGAGCGTAATTCACAAGCTGCTGCCGCTTATAACTCATGGAAGAAGTCAGGGCTTCATTCTGAATCGCCTCCATCTCCTCCTCATCAACCTGGCTGATCTCAGCATTTCCAGATACCGGAAGATATCCCTCCGTATCCATCACCTGCACTTTCACCCATCCATTACCAAGATCTTCCAGAACCTCGTACTCATCACCTGCCTCCGCTGTCAGCAGCACTTCCTCGCTGTCCTGGCTCTTGTTAATATTGACGCTGTCTGCTGTAACGGTAGCCACATAAATCCCCGCTGTGAAACCAGGCCCAATCGCTGCCAGCGCTGTTACAGGACATACGCTCCCAACTGTCAGGCAGAACGCCCCCAGCTTCATCATAAGGTTCAGTTTTTTGATCATGGTCTATTTCTCCTAGCTATGTACTACATCCTGATTTATTACATAATTGTTACATTCGTTACAGGATTATTATATCATGATCAATTTCTGCGTCAACCTTTTTATATTTTTTTAATTTTTTTCAGATTTTCTTCATCCTTTGTAATATATACAAACTGCGGCATTTCCTGCCGTTTTGTTTTACAGCAGGCTAATGATTTTTTCCGGCTCTCTGTAATTCCAGGGGGAAGTTTTGATTCCCGTCTTCTCAGTAGATGCGTGGACCACCTGGCCATCTCCAATATACATAGCTACATGGTTAATACTCTTTCCGCTGGCATAGAAAATCAGATCTCCCGGACGCATCTCTTCTTCACTTACCTCCCTTCCGTAGGAAGCTTGTCCTCTGGAAGAATGAGGCAGTTGAACAGAAGCTGCATTAGACATTATATATCTGGTAAAACCGGAACAATCTACCCCTATATTAGGATCAGTTCCGCCGTATACATACCTTCCGCCTACAAACTGAAGGGCATATTCCACGGTTTCCCGCCGTTTTTTCACAGATAAATCCACTGTTTCATGGCTTTGTTCCACCAGAGAGGCGTTTCCCTGGAGTTTAAGATACCCTCCTCCGGTCAACTGAACCCATCCCTGCTGACTTTTTCCTTCCGCCTCATAAACCTGTCCTCTTTTTCCTATGTACTTTACTGGCGAATTCTCGTCAGCCTCCATATAGACTGCTGCCTCAGGAGCCAAGATCTTTACCACATAAGACGTAGTGGTCTTGATTTCCGTTCCATATTCCGAGGCTTGTGTCTTCAATGGACTGTTCCACAGCATCAAAAGACCGAGACAGACAACTCCTGCATATCGTTTTATTCTTCTCACTTCGTTCCCCTTTCGGTTCGCAATTTTGGCTTCAAACACAATTTTTCAAACGGAGCAGTTTCTTTCCCGCTCCTAACTGTTACAAATATGTTACGTATTTGTTACAGTAAATGTAGTATATTTGTTTTTACCAATTTTGTCAAGGGGAGGGGAAACAGGCCATATTTTCCTCCATTGCAAATAAATTGTCTTCTTTCCTTGCTCCGGCAAATATGATAAAATAAAACTTTAGAAATCATCTTTTAAAGGAGCTTTGGAGTACCATGTCTCTTTTCATACAATGGCTGCCCATGTTTGAGGTTCTGTTTTTCAATCTGCTGAATGTAGATCTGTGTTCTCACAGAAAATATTCGCTCGTCCAAACCATCATAGGACTTCTGGGTTTTACCGCCATATTTTTTGCGATTTTCACCGCACTGGCCCAGGCTTTTTCCTTCAGCCAGGGAGAGGGACGCTTTGCTGTTTTCGGCTTTTTCTATCTGGTTCCATTCCTGCTGTTATATAAAGAAAAGGCTCCTATCCTCTTTGTAATTACCTGCAGCGGCTGGAGCTACACAATGGGTGTGCTGGCTCTGACTTTCCAGATTGTCAATATACTGGACCCGGGAAATCTTCTCTGTATCCTGCTGGTGGAAACTTTTCTCTTTCTTCTTACCATTTTTCCCTTTTCCCGGATACTGGCTCCAATGTATATATTTGTTTTGAAACATGTAGACCATATTCAAACCCATTGGTACCGTTACCTAATTCTAAACAGCGCACTGACCTTTCTTCTTTTGTTTACGCTCCACAGGACTTTTACCATGGAAAATGGTTCCGTGGGAAAGATTCTGGTCATCTTGCTGCTTCTTGTTACAATCTACATGTCCTATTTCATTCTTTACCGGGTGGTTTTGGACGTTATCAAAATGGATCAGCTGGAGAAAGCGGCTCTGGAAGATCCTTTAACCCGTCTTGGGAACCGTTCTCTTCTCTGGCAGGATCTTCACCAGCTGCTGGAAGAAGGGCAAAGCTTTTCTTTGCTTTTTATGGATTTAGACCGTTTCAAGCAGATTAATGACCAATATGGGCATTTGACAGGTGACCGGTATCTGCAGCATTTTGCCAATATCTGCTCCGAAATGTTTCAAGATTCCGGAAAGGTTTATCGCTTTGGCGGCGATGAGTTTGTAGCTATATATAATGGCAGCATTCCTCCGGAATTGATTCAACAGCTAAAAGCATGTCCCCAATGGGATGATGGCGCTCCCTGTCCTTTCAATCAGGTCAGCACCGGCGTTCTCCACTGCCGTCCGCCCCACAGCGGAGTGGATCAGATTCTACAGCAGGTAGATCAACTGATGTACCAAAACAAATCCCGGAATCAGGGACGATAAAACAATCTATGTACGCAAAGGAAGGTGGAATCGTATGAAATCATCGAAACAGCATGTTTTTCTGAATGGAAAAATTTTCACATCCGACCGCTCCATGCCTCAGGCGGAAGCCATGATCGTGGAAGACAGCCGCATCATATGGATTGGCCCTCAAAATGAACTTCCCTCTGCCGGCTCCTTCCCGCTGGTTACGGATTTAAAGGGGAGGCGGGTAATCCCCGGATTCGCGGATGTTCATATGCATCCGGTGATGCTGGCGGATTACCGCAAAAAAATAACCGCAATGCCGCCAAACATCAATTCCATCGCGGATTTAATCCGGGCCGTCAGGGAACGCAGAGCCTGTCAAAAACCCGGACAATGGATCGAGGGCTGGGGTTACGATGAGCAGGGTCTGGCTGAAAAACGTTCTCCCAACCGCTATGATCTTGATAAAGGCTGCAGCGACTCTCCGGTTATGATTATGCGCACCTGCGCCCATATCTGCAGCGTCAACAGCGCCGCACTGGAACTGGCCGGAATCAGCCAGGATACGCCGGATCCTCCGGGAGGCGAAATCGACCGGGATTCAAACGATGTTCCCACTGGCATTCTCCGTGAAAATGCCCGCAGCCTGATTACCGCTCTGATTCCCCGCAGCTCCAGGGAGGAACAGGTTCAAAATTTGCTGGAACTTGGAGAGGTGCTGACCAGTCAGGGTATCACCTCCATCTGCGACATGGGCAATCTGGGACCCGGCGATAATTTTCCAGTCTATGAAGCCGCCGTTTTAAAAGGGTTCCGTCAGAAAACCGGGATCTATTATATGTGGGATTATTTTGCCGATGACCCGGACTTTTCTATTTCCGCTGAGAAGCTGGACCGCAGACGCCAGATTTTCGCAGCAGGCCTTAAACTGATCGGGGACGGCAGCGTCTCCGGGCGCACCGCCTGGATGGACCAGCCTTATCTGGGTTCCGGCTCCGATGTGGGATTGCCTGTCTGCAGCGATGAACTTCTGGAATCCGCCATCCGCTTCTGCCGGCAAAACCGCTGTCAGCTCTCCATGCACGCTATGGGTGGCCGGGCCATTTCCCGTATGGTGGACCGGGCCTGCCAGGAACGTTCCTGGACCAAATCCGGGGTTCCCTATGTGCGGATTGAACATGTGACCGCGCCTTCCGACGACAGCATTGAGAAGGCGGCCGCCCACGGAATCTCCTTCGTGACTCAGCCCATTTTCCTCTATGCGGAAAGCGCCAGCTATGTCAAGAACCTGGGAGAAGAAAGAATCAAAGAATGTTATCCTGTCCGCCACATGCTGGACAAGGGCGTCTGTCTGGGATTTTCCACGGATGCGCCCGCTACCTTCTGGGCCAATCCCTCGGACCCCTTCCCGGGGCTGAAACTGGCCGTCACCAGAATCGCCGCTGACGGAACAGACTGCGGAACGGACCAGGCCATTCCCATTGATACTGCCTTGTGGCTCTATACCAGAGGTGCTTCTCTGGCCGCCGGCCTGCCGGATACGGGAATGCTGTCCCCCAGATACCGGGCGGATTTCGCCGTATTGAGCGATGATATCCTGGCCGTCCCGCCCCAGGTGCCCCAGGTTCAGCTGGCTTTTACCGCCGTACTCCGTGCTGACCTTGAT
>URFM01000082.1 GCA_900547035.1 uncultured Clostridium sp.
GCCCTGACCATGGATATGGCCCTGGGCTGCTCCACCAACAGTATGCTTCATCTTCCGGCCATCGCCCATGAGGCGGGCGTGGAGCTGAATGTGGATATCGCCAATGAGATCAGCGCAAGAACCCCCAATCTGTGCCACTTAGCGCCGGCAGGCCCCACCTACATCGAGGATCTTAACGAGGCCGGCGGCATCTATGCGGTGATGAACGAGATCAGCAAGAAGGGACTTTTGAATCTGGACTGCATGACCGTGACCGGAAAGACCGTCGGGGAGAATATCAAGAACTGCGTCAACTTAAATCCGGAGGTTATCCGGCCCATCGACAATCCCTACAGCCAGACGGGAGGAATCGCAATCCTCAGAGGAAACCTGGCTCCCGATTCCGCGGTGGTGAAGCGTTCCGCCGTAGCGCCCGAGATGTTAAAGCACGAGGGACCGGCCAGAGTCTTTAACTGCGAAGAGGACGCCATCGCAGCCATCAAGGGCGGAAAGATTGTGGCGGGAGATGTGGTGGTCATCCGCTACGAGGGACCAAAAGGCGGACCCGGCATGAGAGAAATGTTAAATCCCACCTCCGCCATCGCGGGCATGGGGCTGGGCTCTACCGTAGCCCTGATTACCGACGGAAGATTCTCAGGAGCTTCCAGAGGGGCTTCCATCGGTCATGTTTCACCGGAAGCCCAGGTGGGCGGACCCATTGCCCTGGTGGAAGAAGGGGATATCATTTCCATCGATATCGACAATCACAAATTGGAACTGAAGGTATCCGATGAGGAGATGGCCGCCAGAAAGGCCAGATGGCAGGCTCCCACTCCTCAGGTGACCACCGGATATCTGGCGCGGTACGCGTCCCTGGTGACAAGCGCGGACCGGGGCGCGGTGCTGGAAGTGAAATAAAGGACGGAAGTATTGAAGAAAAAGGAGTGCATTCTACATGTCGAAGTTAACAGGAGCAGAAATTGTAATCCAGTGCCTGAGAGAGCAGGGCGTCGATACGGTGTTCGGATACCCGGGCGGCGCGATTTTGAATATATACGATGCCCTTTATAAGCATCAGGATGAAATCACCCATATCCTGACCTCCCACGAGCAGGGAGCGTCCCATGCGGCGGACGGATACGCCAGGTCCACCGGAAAGGTGGGCGTGTGCCTGGCCACATCCGGCCCAGGAGCCACCAACCTGGTAACAGGAATTGCTACGGCCTATATGGATTCCGTACCTGTGGTTGCAATCACCTGTAATGTAGGGACCAAGCTTCTGGGAAAAGACAGCTTCCAGGAAATTGACATTACAGGCGTGACCATGCCGATTACCAAATACAATTTTATCGTTAAAGATGTAGGCAGATTGGCCCAGGTAATCCGAAGAGCCTTTACCATCGCCCAGACCGGCAGGCCCGGCCCTGTGCTGATTGACATTACCAAGGATGTAACCGAGGCTCAGTGCGATTATGAGTATCAGGCTCCCGCTGAGATTGTGCGCCAGACGGATACCATCACCGAGGAAGATATGGATCGGGCGGTGGAGATGATCCGCAATTCCAGAAAGCCCTTTATCTTTGTGGGAGGCGGAGCGGTGATTGCCGGGGCCTCCGAGGAGCTTGTTGCATTTGCCCACAAGATTCAGGCGCCGCTGGCGGACAGCCTGATGGGAAAAGGGGCTTTTGACGGCAAGGACGAGCTGTATACCGGTATGGTGGGCATGCACGGAACGAAAACCTCCAATTTCGGCATTACCGAGTGCGATTTGCTGATTGTAGTGGGAGCTCGCTTCTCCGACCGGGTGACGGGCAACGCCTCCAAGTTCGCCAAGAACGCCAAGATTCTCCAGATTGATGTGGACCGGGCGGAGATTAACAAGAATATCCGTGTTACCGCCAGCATTGTGGGGGACGCCAAGACCATCCTGCGCAAGCTGAATGCCCGTCTGGACCCGGTCAACCACGATGAGTGGATTGCTCACATTGAGCGGATGAAGGATATGTATCCCCTGCGCTACGACAAGCGCCTGCTCACGGGACCGTATATCATCCAGACCATCGATGAGCTGACCCCCGACGATGCCATCATCGTTACCGAGGTGGGACAGCACCAGATGTGGGCGGCCCAGTATTACAATTTCCGTAAGCCCAGAACATTTATCACCTCCGGAGGTTTAGGCACCATGGGCTTTGGACTGGGAGCTTCCATCGGAACAAAAATCGGAAATCCGGATCGGGTGGTAGTGAACATCGCGGGAGACGGGTGCTTCCGCATGAATATGAACGAGATTGCCACGGCAGCCCGCTACAAAGTCCATATCATCGAGGTGATCATTAACAACCATGTGCTGGGAATGGTGCGCCAGTGGCAGACCCTCTTCTACGGAAAGCGCTACTCCCAGACCGTATTAAATGATAATGTGGATTATGTAAAGCTTAGTGAGGCCATGGGAGCTGCGGCTTACCGTGTGACCCAGAAAGAAGAATTCGCGAAAATATTCCAGGAAGCCATGGAGAAAGAGGGGCCGGTGGTCATCGATTGTCAAATCGGCTGCGACGACAAAGTATTCCCCATGGTATCCCCCGGAGCGCCAATTGCGGATGCATTTGACGATACAGACTTGAAAATTCAGTAAAAATGGGGTATGATTGGATTTAATACCTGAAAACACATGCCTGCGATAATCTGTTAAAGCATGAAACTGTCCATTTTTGTGGAACTGCGGCTGGATTTTCATGAAAGCTTCCCTTTATGCAGGTCTTGGAAGGTAGGTATTGCCTGCATAGGAGGGAAGCTTTCTGCATATGTAGTAATGCAGGTATGCAGTGCGGCAGAAAGCGGTTGCGCCGGAACAGAGGCGCGGGCAAGAAAAAAGGAGGAGAGCAAGATGAGCAGAGTTTACAACTTTTCAGCAGGTCCGGCTACGCTGCCGGAGGAGGTTCTGCAGGAAGCAGCCCAGGAGATGCTGGACTACAAGGGAACAGGAATGTCCGTGATGGAGATGAGTCACCGGTCAAAGGCTTTCCAGTCCATCATCGATACGGCGGAAGCAGATCTTCGGGAACTTCTGAGCATTCCGGAAAACTACAAGGTACTGTTTTTGCAGGGGGGAGCTTCCCAGCAGTTTGCCATGGTTCCCATGAACCTGATGAAGAATAAGGTGGCGGACTACATCGTAACAGGCCAGTGGGCCAAGAAGGCATTTTCCGAGGCAAAGCTTTACGGAACGGCCAACGCGGTGGCTTCCAGCGCAGACAAGACCTTCAGCTACATACCCGACTGTTCCGACCTTCCCATTGACGAGAATGCGGACTACGTATACATCTGCGAGAATAACACCATCTACGGCACCAAGTTCTGGAAACTGCCAAACACCAAGGGAAAAATCCTGGTGGCGGATCAGTCATCCTGCTTCCTCTCCGAGCCGGTAGACGTGACGAAATACGGCCTGATTTTCGCGGGCGCACAGAAAAATGTGGGACCTGCGGGAACGGTGATTGTGATTATCCGCGAGGATCTGATTGACGAGAATGTGCTGGAGGGAACTCCCACCATGCTGCGCTATAAGACCCACGCGGATGCGGGCTCCCTGTACAACACGCCGCCTACCTACGGCATCTATATCTGCGGAAAGGTGTTCCAGTGGCTGAAGAGAAGAGGCGGCCTTGCAGCCATGAAGGAGTACAATGAAAAGAAAGCAAAAATCCTCTACGATTTCCTGGACCAGAGCAAGCTGTTTAAGGGAACGGTGGTGAAGGAGGACCGCTCCCTGATGAACGTGCCTTTTGTCACCGGAAACGAGGAGCTGGACGCTCAGTTTGTAAAGGAGTCCAAGGAGGCAGGATTCGAGAACCTGAAGGGCCACCGGACCGTAGGCGGCATGCGGGCCAGCATCTACAACGCCATGCCTATGGAGGGAGTGGAGAAACTGGTTGCCTTTATGGACGCCTTTGAGAAGAAAAACGGGAAATAGGAGGAAATTATGAGAAAGATTCACTGCTTAAATCCGATTGCAAAATGTGGCCTGGACCGCCTGCCGGAGGATTATCAGGTAACGGACAATGCCAATGAGGCCGACGGCATTCTGGTGCGCAGCGCCTCCATGCACGAGATGGAGCTGCCGGAGAGCCTGCTGGCGGTAGCCAGGGCCGGAGCCGGGGTGAACAATATTCCCCTGGATACCTGTGCCAAGGCCGGCGTGGTGGTGTTCAACACTCCGGGAGCCAATGCCAACGGCGTGAAGGAGCTGGTGCTGGCGGGCCTGTTCCTGGCCTCCCGTGACGTGGTGGGCGGAATCGAGTGGTGCCGGGAGAATGCCGAGGATCCCAACATCGCAAAGACGACGGAAAAGAGCAAGAAGGCTTTTGCCGGTCATGAGATTCTCGGGAAAAAGCTGGGCGTCATCGGACTGGGCGCCATTGGAGCGGAGGTAGCAAACGCTGCTGCGGCTCTGGGGATGGAGGTTTACGGGTACGACCCCTTTATCTCCGTCAACGCGGCCTGGATGCTGAGCCGTGATGTGAAGCATATCACCAGTGCGGATACCATTTATCAGGAATGCGATTACATTACCATCCATGTGCCTGCCACCCCAGATACCAAGGGGATGATTAATCAGGAGAAAATCGCGGAGATGAAGGACGGAGTGATTATCCTGAACTTTGCCCGGGATGTTCTGGTCAATGATGCTGACATGGCGCAGGCCCTGGAAAGCGGCAAGGTGGCCCGGTATGTGACCGATTTCCCCAATCCCAGTTCCGTTCATATGAAGAACACCATTGTGATTCCCCACCTGGGAGCTTCTACCGAGGAGTCCGAGGACAACTGCGCCAAGATGGCGGTGAAAGAGCTGACGGACTATCTGGAGAACGGCAATATTAAAAATTCCGTCAACTATCCCAACTGCGATATGGGAATCTGCCAGGCCGAAAGCCGCATCGCGGTGCTCCACCTGAACATCCCCAACATGATCGGACAGGTGACGGGAACCCTGGCGGAGCAGGGGGTCAACATTTCCGATATGACCAACAAGAGCCGGGACCAGTACGCTTACACCCTGCTGGATTTGGAGGCCAGACCTACGCCGGAGACCATTGAGAAGCTGAAAGGGATCAAGGGAATTTTAAGAGTAAGAGAAGTAAAGTAACAGGAGAAAAATAACAGGAGGAATGAAGATGGCCGTTGTGAAACCATTTTCCTGTTATCGACCCAACGGGGCCGCCGCCGGTCAGGTGGCGGCCCTGCCCTATGATGTGTACAGCAGGGCAGAGGCCAGAGAGGCTGTTAAGGGAAATCCGCTGTCATTTTTGAACATTGACCGTCCGGATGTGCATTTTCCCGACAGTGTGCCCTCTCAGGACGACCGGGTCTATGACAAGGCAAAAGAACTTTTAATGGAGCGGATTGAAGATGGGACCTTTGTGTATGACGGGACGCCCTGCTACTACATATACCGGCTGACCATGGACGGCCGGGACCAGACCGGCGTGGCGGCCTGCTGCAGCGTGGACGATTACCTGAACGGCGTAATCCGCAGGCACGAGAATACCAGAGAAGAGAAGGAGCAGGACCGAATCTGCCATGTGGACCGGCTGAACGCCCACACGGGGCCTATTTTCCTGGCTTACCGGAAAAACGAGGGCCTTCAGCAGATGATTGACGGTTGGATGAACGGGCATGAGCCGGTCTATTCCTTTGAGGCCAGGGACGGGATCCGCCACTGCGTGTGGAGGGTGGACGAACCGGAAACCGTGGCCCGGATGAAGGAGGCCTTTGGCCAGATTCCCGCTACTTACATTGCGGACGGCCACCACAGAGCGGCGTCGGCGGTGAAGGTGGGCTTAAAGCGCAGGCAGGAGAATCTGGGCTATACCGGCCGGGAGGCCTTTAACTACTTCCTCTCGGTACTGTTTCCCGAAGACCAGCTGAAAATCCTGCCCTACAACCGGGTGGTATCGGACTTAAATGGCAGGAGCGCGGACGAATTTCTGGGGGAGATTGCTGAACATTTCCAGGTAGAGTCCTTGGGCGGGGAGCCCTTTGCCCCACAGGAGAAAGGGACCTTCGGCATGATTTTGGAGGGACAGTGGTACAAGCTGGCGGCGAAGCCGGAAATTTTGAGCAGCGACCCGGTGAAAGGGCTGGATGTGTCGGTCCTTCAGGACTGGCTCCTAGGGCCGGTTCTGGGAATTAAGGACCCCAGGACCGATAAGCGAATCGATTTTATCGGCGGAATCCGGGGCCTTGGGGAGTTGGTACGGCGGACCAGCCAAGACATGAAGGTGGGATTTTCCATGTACCCAACCTCCATCGAAGAGCTGCTGGCGGTGGCGGACGAGGGGCTTCTTATGCCGCCCAAGTCCACCTGGTTTGAGCCGAAGCTGCTCAGCGGATTGTTTATCCATCCGCTGGATGAGATTCAGTAAAAACTTGTTCCTGCCCGGTGATTTCGGCGTTTTCCGGAATCACCGGGTCTTTTATGCCGTAAATCCGGGCCCATTCCTTAGTCCCTTCCACCTTTTTCACCTCTGCCCGGTTCATGGAGAGAAAACGGGTCAGCTCAAAGCAGTCAATCCAGATTTCGTTGTTTCCCTCTTTCTGGGACTCGTCGAAAATCAGCTGGAGGCCGAAATGGAGGTGGGGCTCATCGATGTTGTTGGTGTTTTCCGTGGCGCTGTAGCCGGTGCGCCCCAGATAGCCGATGACGTCTCCGGCGCTTACGATGCTCCCCTCTTTCAGATTGGACTGGTAGGGGTAATTTTGACGCAGGTGGGCGTAGTAGTAATAACGCTTCTTGTCAAAGCTGCGCAGTCCCAGCCGCCAGCCTCCGTACTGGTTCCATCCTATGGCCTCCACATAGCAGGATTCTACCGCAATGATGGGGGTTCCCACCTGTCCCATCATGTCATGGCCCAGGTGCTGGCGTTTAAAACCGTAGCTGCGGGCGGTTCCGAAATCGTCGTAGTCGCTGTAGGGAAAGGATTTGGCAATGGGGGAGAAAGCCTTCAGTCCGTACTTTTTTACCCAGACGGTTTCCGGATCCTCCGGCGTTCCGCCGTCCACCCCGGATGGCAGGTAGACGCCGGGGGCCTGTTCCTTTGGAATCTGAGCCTCATATTCCCCTACCAGGCCGTCCAGGACCGCACCATAGGCCTGACGGTAGTAGGAATAATATTTCATATTTTGGGTCAGATCCTCCACGGTGGTTTCCCCGGAGCGAAGGGCTTCGGCTGCTTGTTCCAGGTCCGAGGCCTTATACAGGGAGAAGTCCCCGCCGTATTTGGCCCCCAGATAAGCCAGAAGGTCCACCCAGTTCAGATGGATTTCACTCTGGCAGGTGTCCACGTCATATCGGAAAGCCTGGTTCATGGCCTGGCAGGTAACGCCAAAATCCACCCATTTGATATAGTCCGGCTGGGAGGGGGTAGAGGTGCTCTCTTTCCCGAAAAAATGCCCTGCGGCAGCCTTCGCCCAGACGGCGGCAGCCTGCCCGGGGGCCGTGTGGGAGAGAAAGAAGGAGATGCATAGAAGGCAGAGAACGGACAGCTCCGCCAGGATGCACCGGCGGGTATTTTTCTGCCCCCGGGAGCGCTGCCTAGTGGGCTGTTTTAAGAGATTGGAGAACATGCAATCACGACCTTTCCAGGAAAATTCTCCCGTTCATAATGAATGTATGCGGAAAAAGGAGAGGGTATGACCGCCGCGGGAATTGCAAATTTCCCTGTTTTTTTGTATGATGGAAGAAAGAATAATCCGGAATGGAGACAGAGGCATATGAGGTTAAAAAATGTACTGATTGTGGTGAAGAATATTGAAAAATCCAGACAGTTTTATCACGACCTCTTTGGCTTGGAGACTGTGCTGGAGCGTGAGGGCAATCTGATTTTAACGGAAGGCCTGGTGCTGCAGGAAGAAAGGCTCTGGAAAGAGGCCTTAAACAAAGAGATTATTTCCGGGAGCAATTCCTGTCAGCTGTATTTTGAGGAAAGCCGGATTGAAGGGTTTGTTGAGAAGCTGGAGAGGCTCTACCCTTCCATCCGGTATGCGACTCCTTTGACAGCTTACAGCTGGGGAAAGAAGATTGTCCGTTTTTACGATTTGGACGGCAATCTGATCGAAGTAGGGACGCCTGCCTGAAGGTCTAGGGAAAGAAAAACAGACGGTGCGGAGCCTTAACAGGATGCCGCTTGTCTCCGCCCCCGGAACATGATATACTTTAAGGCGCGGAGCGCCATCGCCCGAAGGGCATAAAATACGGTGTCCCCGAAGGGGATACTTTAAGGCGCGGAGCGCCATCGCAGGAACGGAGAGAAAAATAAGGAGGGGATTTTGATGGACAATTTTGAATTTTATGCGCCGACGAGGATGATTTTTGGAAAAGATACTCATCTTCAGGTAGGCAAGATTATTAAAGAATATGGTTTTAAAAAGGTACTGGTACATTTTGGCGGAAACAGCGCGAAGAAATCCGGACTTTTGGATACGGTGCTTCAGGCGCTGGACCAGGAGGGGATTGCCTATGTAACCCTGGGAGGTGTTCAGGCCAACCCCACTCTTTCCATGGCAAGGCAGGGAATTGAGCTGTGCCAAAAAGAGGGCGTGGAATTGATACTGGCAGTAGGCGGAGGAAGTGTTCTCGATTCCTCCAAGTGCATCGCTGATGGCGTAGGAAACCCGGATGTGGATGTATGGAAATTTTTCACCAAGGAGGCGGTTCCGCAAAAGGCTCTTCCCGTGGGTACCATCCTGACCCTGGCCGCTTCCGGCAGCGAGATGAGCAACTCCTGCGTGATTACAAATGAAGAAGGGGGATTTAAGCGGGGATTTGGAAGCGTAACCCACCGTCCTCTGTTTTCCATCTGCAATCCGGAGCTGACCTATACCGTAAGTAAATTCCAGACTGGATGCGGGACCGTGGATATTATGATGCATACTATGGAACGCTACTTTGGTCTGGGAGAAGGAACACCTGTAACGGACCGGATTGCGGAGGGACTGCTCAAGAGTGTCGTAGAGGCGGGAAAGGTGGCAGACCAGGATCCCTGTAATTATGAAGCCAGAGCCAATTTGATGTGGGCCGGCAGCCTTTCGCACAATGACCTGACCCATGCAGGACGATCCTTCTTTATGCAGGTACATCAGCTGGAGCATGAGTTGTCCGGAATGTATCCGAGAATCGCGCACGGCGCCGGCCTTTCCGCCCTGTGGCCCTCCTGGGCCCGCTATGTGTGTCCCAGTGCGGTG
>URFM01000083.1 GCA_900547035.1 uncultured Clostridium sp.
CATCAGGGACATTTTCACTTGTGGTATACTGGGACATTATCATAAATGGCTTATACAACCCTGGCTGAAGTGGCAGCCCACTTGACAAATATCCCCTGTCGGGTTATACTAAACAAGCGTATTTCCCGTATATCAGCGGCAGGTACGCCCTTTGATTCAATAGTCATAAAGTTTCCACGCAGCCGGGGAGCTGGCGGTGCCCTGCACCTGCAATCCGCCTTAGCAGGGGTGATGCTCTGTCCCGGACATCTTGCTGTGAAGCTGCCTTGTGAAAGTGGTGATGACGTTTGGGTCTTGCGCAATGGGAATCCGTGAACCGTGTCAGGGCAGGAATGCAGCAGCACTAAGCGGAACCTTCCATGTGCCGTAAGGCAGCCTGGACTGAGCTAACTGCATGAGTAACGTTCATGGCAACTGTACAAAACAGAGCGCGTGGATTTAAAAAATATGGCGATGGATGTTGGAAGCCGGAAGACTTCTAAGATTCATCGCCATATTTGCTTCATTGCCTCTGGTACATGGGAGGAAGAAGCATTCCGTTCCGGGGCTTTTTGGGCATCTATAATTCCGCTAAAAGGCCTTGACAACTCCCTATACAAAGGGGTACTATCACCATAGAAGTATAATGCTGTTGAAACGTTAGGAGGGAAAAAATATGCATAGAAAATTGTTTGGTATTCTGATGCTGGCCGCATGCCTGACCTTTGGAACAGGAATTACCGTTATGGCTCATCCGGCCTGCGGATATTCTGCCGAATGGGGCTGCCACGAAAACGTTTCAGGCCATTGCCATGGCAGGAGGCATCATGGATACCGTCATAATACGGATACCTGCCCTTATTGTGACGGACAGTATTCCCAGGCCTGCCCTTACCGGAGCTGACAGGATATAAGCGGTGAGAAATCCGCCTGACTGGGGCCCGAACCTGCTGAGAAAATCGTAACAGTTCGGGACCGCAGCCAGGCGGATTTGCACTTGCTCCCATAGGCCCTTTGCGGTATAATGAGAACATTGAGCGGGGCTTCATATGGCAAAAATGATACGGAAAGAATCCGCGAAAGAAAGGAAATACCCTATGAGAAGAATTGGAATGCTGACCAGCGGCGGGGACTGCCAGGCGTTAAACGCCACTATGCGGGGTGTGGCAAAATCCCTGTACAACATGTACGACGACGTAGAGATTATCGGCTTTGAGGACGGATATAAGGGACTGATTTATGCCAACTATAAGATTATGCAGCCGTCGGATTTTTCCGGGATCCTTACGGAAGGAGGCACCATTTTGGGAACCTCCAGGCAGCCTTTTAAACAGATGCGGGTTCCGGATGAGAATGGCCTGGATAAGGTGGAATCGATGAAGCATACCTACCGGAAACTGAAACTGAACTGCCTGGTAGTGCTTGGTGGAAATGGCAGCCAGAAGACGGCCAATATGCTCAGCGAGGAAGGATTAAACGTAGTTTCCCTTCCAAAGACCATTGACAACGACCTTTGGGGAACAGAGATGACCTTTGGCTTCCAGAGCGCGGTGAATATCGCCACTAACGCCATTGACTGCATTCATACCACGGCAGCTTCCCACCGCCGGGTATTTATTGTAGAGGTAATGGGACACAAAGTAGGATGGCTGACCCTTCACGCCGGTATGGCCGGCGGAGCGGATATTATTCTGCTTCCGGAGATTCCCTATGATATTAATGTGGTCTGCGATGCGATTACCAGACGCTCAAAAGCAGGAAAGCATTTTTCCATTCTGGCAGTGGCGGAGGGAGCTATTTCAAAGGAAGAAGCGGCTATGACCAAAAAGCAGCTGAAGGAAAAAAAGAAGAACGGTCCGGTTTATCCTTCCGTAGCTTATGAAATTGGAGCCAGAATTACAGAGATTACCGGAAGTGAGGTTCGGGTTACGGTTCCCGGACATACCCAGAGAGGAGGAAGTCCCTGCGCCTATGACCGGGTGATTTCCACTAGACTGGGGGCCGAGGCGGCTCAGCTGATTGCTGAGGAACAGTACGGATACATGGTGGCTTTCCAGGGAAATGAGATTGTGAAAGTTCCTCTGAAAGAGGTAGCGGGCAAACTAAAAACCGTAGATCCGGGCTGCGCTATGATCCGGGAGGCCAAGATGGTTGGCATCTGTTTTGGAGATGAGTAAACTATGTCCTATACGGCATTGTACCGCAAATGGCGTCCGGTTTCTTTTGAAGATGTAAAAGGACAGGACCCCATTGTACAGACACTGAAAAATCAAATCACTTCGGAACGGGTAGGCCATGCCTACCTGTTCTGCGGAACAAGAGGAACGGGAAAAACCAGTATTGCCAAAATATTTGCCAGGGCGGTAAACTGTCAGAACCCGATTAATGGAAGCCCATGTAATGAATGCCCTTCCTGCAAAGCCATTTTATCGGGCTCTTCCATGAATGTGGTGGAGATTGACGCAGCTTCCAACAACGGCGTGGAAAATATCCGGGATATCCGGGAGCAGGTGCAGTATCCGCCGACGGATGGGCGTTACCGGGTCTATATTATCGACGAGGTCCACATGCTTTCCATCGGGGCATTCAATGCCCTGTTAAAGACCTTGGAGGAGCCGCCGTCCTACGTGATTTTTATTCTGGCGACTACAGAAGTGCATAAAATCCCCATCACCATCCTTTCCCGCTGCCAGCGCTACGATTTTAAGCGTATTTCCCTGGAAACCATAGCGGATCGTTTGCGGGAGCTGACGCGGGCGGAGCAGATTCAGGTGGAGGATAAGGCGCTTTTATATGTGGCAAAGGCGGCGGACGGTTCCCTGCGTGACGCCTTAAGCCTGCTGGATCAATGCGTGGCCTTCCATTTTGGAACTCTTCTGACCTATGACAATGTGCTGGAGGTGCTGGGGGCCGTGGATTCCGGCATTTTCAGCCAGATGTTTGGGGCTGTTGTCCGGGGAGATACCCGTCAGGCTATACTGACATTAGAGGAGCTAGTGGTTCAGGGACGGGAGCTGGGGCAGTTTGTTACGGATTTTATCTGGTATCTGCGTAATTTGCTGCTTTTGAAAAGCACTGATGATGCCGAGGGACTTCTGGACATGTCCACGGAGAACCAGAAACAGCTTCAGGAGGATGCGAAACTGGCGGATTCCAACACCCTGATGCGATATATCCGTATTTTCTCGGATTTATCCAATCAGCTTCGTTATGCCAGCCAGAAACGGGTGCTGATTGAGGTTGCGATTATCCGTCTTACCAAACCGTCCATGGAGGAAAATCTGGATTCCATTCTGGAGCGGCTTAAGTCTCTGGAAGTCCAGGTGGAGGATTTGGAAGCAAGACCAGCGGGAATCGCGGCGGCTCCGGCGGCGATTTCAGCTACAACAGCCATTGAAACGGCTGGAGGAGCGGCAGCGGAAGATGCTAAGTCCGGTGTTCAGCCGCCCCGTCAGGTGACACTCCCCAAAGCTCAGCTGGAAGATTTAAGCCTGATTCGCAATGAATGGGGAAAACTTGTGCGGGCTATGGGCGGAGGCGCCAGAGCCTACCTCAGGGATACGGTGGTAGAACCCAGCGGAGAGAGCTGTTTGACTATTGTATTTATGGACCCAATGAATTATGATATGGGAAAGAGACCTACGGTGATCGGGCAGCTGGAATCAATGGTTCAGGAAAAATATGGCCGAACCATTTACTTTAAAACCCGTCTGGCAGCCAGAGGAGAGGCTCTCAACACGATCTATGTGACTCAGGAGGAACTGGAAGAGAAAATTCACATGGATATTACTTACGAAGAATAAGGAAAAAAGCGGGACACCCCGCATATTTATATATCAATGTAATTGTAACAGGAAATAACAGGAGGAATTACAGCCATGGCAAAACGTGGAGGATTTCCGGGCGGCATGCCCGGCAATATGAGTAATTTAATGAAACAGGCCCAGCGCATGCAGCGCCAGATGGAGGAGACCACCAAGGAACTGGAGGCAAAGGAGTACACGGCCAATGCGGGCGGCGGCGCGGTGAGCGTCACCGTATCCGGGAAGAAGGAGATTCTTTCCGTAAAACTTTCCCCTGAAGTGGTGGATCCGGAGGATATTGAGATGTTGGAGGATTTGATTGTAGCGGCAGCCAATGAGGCGCTCCGGCAGATGGAGGCGGACAGCAGTGAGGCGATGTCCCGCCTTACCGGCGGATTAGGGGGCGCTCTGGGCGGAGGATTCCCCTTCTAATGGATTATTACAGCAGTCAGATTACAAAATTAATTGAAGAATTATCTAAGCTCCCCGGTGTGGGAGCAAAATCCGCTCAGCGCCTGGCTTTTCACATTATTAATATGCCTAAGGAGCAGGTGGAAGAGCTGGCCGGGGCTATGACGGAGGCCAGAAACCACATCCGTTATTGCCGGGAATGTTTTACGCTGACCGATCAGGAGCTGTGTCCCATTTGCAGCAGCGATAAGCGCAACCATAAGATCATTATGGTGGTGGAAAATACCAGAGATTTGGCCGCCTATGAAAAAACGGGAAAATACGATGGCGTATATCATGTGCTTCACGGAGCAATATCCCCCATGCTAGGTATCGGCCCTGGAGATATCAAGCTGAAGGAACTGATGCAGAGGCTCCAGTCGGATGTGGAGGAAGTGATCATTGCCACAAATTCCAGTCTGGAAGGAGAAACCACGGCAATGTATCTCAGCAAGCTGATTAAGCCCACTGGAATCAAAGTAACAAGGATTGCCAGCGGCGTGCCGGTGGGCGGAGATCTGGAATACATAGACGAGGTAACCCTGCTTCGCGCCCTGGAGGGCAGAACGGAGCTGTGAAGCTTCGGGAAAGAGGCAGGATGAGGGAGATGGGCAAGATGGATAAATACGAATTTAACGTTCGGGTAGAACAGATTAAAAAGTTGGTAGGCAGAGGAGACTTTGAGTCTGCTATGAAGATTGCCGATACCATTGACTGGAGAAGAGTGCGCAACGTGAGCATTCTTTCGATGGTGTCGTCTATTTATGAGAAGAATGAGGAGTACCAGGAGGCCAAGGATATTCTGCTGCTGGCCTTTGAGCGGGCTCCCATCGGCAAGAGACTGCTCTACAAACTGGCGGAACTGGCAGTCAAGCAGGGAAATACGGCCGAGGCGGAGGACTATTACCGGGAATTCTGTGACCTGGCTCCCGACGATGCCAGACAGTATCTGCTTCGCTATATGATTTTAAAGGCAAAGGGAGCTCCGGCCGAGCAGCTGATTCATACCCTGGAGCAGTACTGCAATGTGGAACTGGATGAAAAGTGGATGTATGAACTGGCCACCCTTTACAGTAAGGCAGATATGAGCGATCTGTGCGTGCGTACCTGTGATAAGATTATGCTGATGTTCGGCTTGGGTAAATATGTGGAAAAGGCTATGGACTTAAAACTCCAGTACGCGCCTCTGAATAAATACCAGATGGATTTGGAGGAGAACCGAGATAAGTACGAGGCCAGATTGCGGGAAGTGGAGCAGGAGTACGAGACAGGCGCTTTCGATATGGACAGCCAGAAGCCAGGGCGCCCGGAACGGTCCAGGCGGGTAAACCCCTCTAAAGCACAGGAGCTCCCTGAGGAAGAAGATGCTCCGGTTTATGGAGAGCGTCAGCCCTACCGTTTTTACAGCAGACCGGATCAGGAAGAAGTTCTGCCTCAGGAGGAAAAGCGGACCGTTGAACAGGATTCTCCTTTGCAGGGAGAGGCAGAGCCGGAGGCTTCTGTTACGGAGCCGGAAGAGCAGCAGGAAGCAGCTGCGGAGACTGCCGAAGCTCTCAGAGAGGAGCCAGATGAGGGACCGGACCAGAATGCAGCGGCGGCGGAGACGGCTGTGACGGCTTCCGATAGTCGCAGCAATGCTTCCGCCCAGTCTGCTGTTGCTGGAAAAACGGCTGCCTCGTGGCAGCAGAATCCCCAGACAGAGGAGGATTTGGCTGCAAGGGTTCACGAAGCGGAGGTTCAGGCGAATCTGGCTAGAGAACTGTCACGTATCTCGGGAGCAGAATTTTCTGAGGAAGCCAAATATGCCCAGACCCGGGTGCTGAAGGATATTCGCAGCCTGAAAGTGAATGGTGAGGATGTGGAGGCCGCCGGTGGTCCGTCGGACCGGGTGGCTTGCCATTTGATGGTAGAATCGGAAGAGCCGGAGGCAGGCCTGGTGATTGCGGTAGATGCGCTGAAACGGATACACCGCCAGCTGGGGATTAAAAATCAGGCGGCCAAGATTACGGGAGAGAAGCTCAATAAGCGAGGGGTTCTGGCGCTGGCAGATAAGCTTGTAGGCAAGGATTTGATCGTAGAATACGCGGGAGACATGACGGACGATGTGCTGGAGGAGCTGGACCAGCTGATGGACCGGGATGAAACCGGCATGAATGTGATTCTGATTGACAATAAGGAGCAGCTGGATGCCATTAAGGAGGAATATCCCGGCCTTGCTAAGCGGTTCCAGTGTATTGATGAAAATACCAGGGAGATTATTCCTGACGTCTATGAGCAAAGCCGGAGGCATGTGAAGGAAGAAACGAAACGGCAGCAGCCTGAGAAAGAGCCGGAACCTGTTCGCAGAGAAGCTTTCACGCCGGAGACGGCAGCAGAACCAGCGCCGGAGCCGGTCAGACTCAGCAGGGAAATAAAGACTGAGGTTGCTTCACAGACGGAGAGCGTGCGACAGAACCGCGTGAAAGTTCCGGAGCCTCAGCCGGAAGAAATTTATGAGGAAGAAGAACCGGAAGAGGAGCCGGCTCCCGATGAGGAGGACTATGCTACTCCCTATGAGCAGACGCCGGAAACGGAGGAAGCTGATGATGAGGAGGAGATGGATATCGATGAATTCGCCCAGTATGCGTGTCAATATGCGGGTGAGATCGACTGCAGCATTTCCGGAAAGAGTATGCTGGCTCTGTATGAGCGTATTGAAATCATGGAGGAGGATGGAATCCCTCTGACAAAAACCAATGCGGAGGATTTGATTGAAGAAGCTGCGGACCGGGCGGAACGGCCCAGCCTTGGAAAACGTATGAAGGGATTATTTTCCTCCAAATACGATAAAGAGGGACGCCTGATTCTCAAGGAAGAGCATTTCATTTGAGAAAATGTCGGCCGAATACTTGAACATTGATTATAGACCCGCCCCGGAGTTTTGCGCAAGCGCAGTATTCCGGGGCTGCTTAACAAGGGAGAAAGAAATGAAGCCAATACAGATCATTGCCTTTGACCTGGATGGAACGGTGCTGGATTCCAAAAAGCATTTATCTGATCGGAATCGGAACACACTGGCGGCCTGTGCCAAGATGGGAATCTATGTTGTACCCACTACGGGACGGTCGGCAGCAGGAATTATACCGGAAATTAAGGGCATTCCGGGCGTCCGTTACGCGATAACCACAAATGGGGGAACGATAACTGATTTAAAAACAGGCCAGGTGTTGGAGCGCCAGACGTTGTCTAACGAGAAAGCTCTCCGGCTGCTGAAGCTCATAGACCGATATCACGCTATGTACGACCCTTATATAAACGGGAGAGGCATTAGTCAGCCTCGATTTTACGAGCATATGGAAGAATTCGGTTTGAATTCGATTATGCAGGATATGGTCCGGGCTACCCGGGACGTAGTGCCCAACATTTTGGAATATGTGGAACGGACTGGTGAGGAAGTAGAAAAGATAAATATTTACCTGGCAGATTTAAAGGACCGGGAGCCGCTTTGCAGAGAGCTGGAACAGGAACCGGATATTGTAATTACGTCATCCCTCTATAATAATCTGGAGATCAATGCTTCGGCTGCCACAAAGGGGAGAGCGCTGATGTGGCTGGCAGATCACCTGAAAATTGACAGGAAAGCGACCATGGCCCTGGGGGATGGGGGAAACGACCTGTCCATGATTCAGGCGGCAGGAATCGGCGTTGCCATGGCTAATGGACTGGAAGAGGTAAAGGCAGCGGCTGACTTTATTACATTGTCAAATGACGAGGATGGGGTAGCGGCCGCAATTGAAAAAATCGTATTAAACAGCAAAGGGAAATAGACGAAAAATGGAGCAGATGATTTTTGAACATTGGCTGTCCGGGGCAGTGGCTGTATTTTTGATCGCAATGATGCTGTACGGGCATTACAGAGGCTTTTTAAAGCAGTGCATTTCTATCGGAGCCCTGGTGATCACGCTGGCGATTGTAAAATTTGCATCACCCTATATAACAGCGGCCTTGTTGGAGAATACTCAGATACAGGAGGCGGTTTCCGATCTTGTTCTGGAAACCATAGGAATGCATGAAACGAATGAGGAAACGTTGAACGAGCCATCGGCTCAGCGTCTGATTATTGAGGGGCTGGAGCTGCCGGAAAATATCAAAGAGGCTTTAATTGCGAATAATAATGGTGAAGTATACCGTCTGTTAGGGGTGGAACGATTTGCCCAGTATGTGGGAGCCTATGTGGCGAATATTATTTTGAATTGGCTTAGCTCTGCCATTCTGTTTATTCTGGTTTTTGTAGGACTGCAGCTGCTGGTAAGGTGGCTGGACATATTGGCACGACTTCCCATTATCTATGGACTGAATAAAATTGCCGGAACTTTTTTAGGGCTTGCTCAGGGCTTGCTGATTCTCTGGGTAGCGGCTTTGGTGCTTGAACTTTTTTCTGCAACACCTGCCGGGAGACTGCTGATGGATCAGGTTAACCAGAGCCTCTGGCTGTCCGCGCTATATCATTTCAATCTTGTTGGATTTTTTCTTCAGGGATTAATCCGAGGGGCATTTTAAAAGAAAATTCGGACGATTCAGGACGGCCTGCTCCTCGGTCATCCTGAATTATTGCAATAAATTGAAGATACAGTATATTCAATTCATACAAATGCTTGATTGCCTGCATCAGAAGGGTATTTTTTCCAACCACTAAATATAGAAAAAACGTTGTAAATTAAGCATATTTAGTGGTTAGAAAAATTGTTTAAAAAAATGGTACAAATTCCCTTGACAGATTAGGATTAAGGTGTTATAGTATACCCACCGTTGAAAAACGGAAACAACCTGTAAAGCGAATGTAAAAAGGTTGAAAAACTTCAAAAAAGTTGTTGACAGATCAGGAAAGATGTGGTAACATATAAAAGTTGCTGCT
>URFM01000084.1 GCA_900547035.1 uncultured Clostridium sp.
GCGGCGTCTGCCAGTTAAGTGACGAGCAGTTCGGAGCCATTGTCCGGGATTTTCAGGTGAAGGCGGAGAAGAAGGAGAGGGGGGAGCGGGTCAGGCCGGTGATGCAGCTGCTGGCCATGAACGTGTTAAGCCTCCATACGCCAAAGGGCCTGTATGTGCTGGCCTACCGGAAGCTCTACCTGGATGTGAAGGAAAAATGCATGCGCCCGGACGGCCATATTACCGTCTGCACGGAATTTACTATCAACGGAGAGAGGGAGAGCATCCGCCGCTTCCTGGACGGGGAGGACTATGAGCTGCTGGAGGATTTTGAGAAAAATCAGGAGGCGGTTAAGGACGCCCTGACCAGGGCAATGAACGGAAGGGGTTTCGGGGTGGACGACGTTCCCTACGTCATTGGCCTGGGAATGGACGTCAGTTTGGACCTTCACAAAGAGTACGGCGGGATTCTGAAGATGTTTCAGGAGGATGCAGCCACAGTCCCCATCCGGGCATTTTTCGGACAGCTTTTAAACCGCCCCAGAAGCGGCCGCACCCTGCCCACCGCCCTGATGAACCGGAAGGTGAATTTGGACCAGCTCCTGGCCATCCATAATGCCATGCAGTATCCCCTGGCCTATATCCAGGGGCCGCCGGGAACGGGAAAGACCAATACCATACTGAATACCATTGTGACCGCTTTTTTTAACGAAAAGACGGTTTTGTTTGCCTCCTACAACAATCATCCCATCGACGGAGTGTGTGAAAAGCTTTCGTCCCTGACCTATAGGGGGAGGCCCATCCTGTTTCCCATCATCCGCCTGGGAAATCAGGAGAAAATGAAAGAGGCCTTAAAGCGCATCCGGTATGCCTACGAGGAGGCCGCGAAGATTCCGATTTTTTCCTCCACCCTGGAGCGCAACAAGGACGACCGGATTCAGCGGACACGCCGGCTGTCCCAGCTTTTAAAGCAGTATGATGATGTGCTGGAATTGAAGGAGCGGCGGGAGACCATCCGGAGGCTTCTGGACTATGACGAACGCCAGGGACTGTCCCCTCAGCGGCTCCCCTTTGAGGCGGATTTGAGGGGACGTCAGCTGAGACGGGTGGAAACTCAGATTGAAAAGGCGGGAGAGATTACCAACGAAGCGGCTCTGAGCCTGCTGGCGGACGACCAGGAGGAGCTGAAAAAATATCTCTATTACACCTCGGCCAGCTACATGAAGCGATTGGACGAGCCCCGGTTTGAGCAGTTAAAAGAGATTGTGTATCTGGGGGATTCCGACCAGCAGCTGCAGGCATTTGGGGAGTATTTGTCCCAAAAAGAGAACTTAAGCTGCTTTCAGAGGTTATTTCCGGTGATTGCCACCACCTGCATCTCCGCCCACAGGCTGGGACCGCCGGAATGCCTGTTCGATATGACCATTATGGACGAGGCCAGCCAGTGCAATACCGCGGTGGCCCTGGTGCCGGTCCTAAGGGGGAAAAAGCTGATGCTGGTGGGGGACCCCCAGCAGCTGAATCCGGTAATCCTACTTGGCGAAGGGGACAATGAAAAGCTGATGAAGAAGTACGGGATTTCACCGGAATATGACTACCGGAAGAATTCCATTTATAAAACATTTCTGGCCTGTGATGCGGTCAGCGACGAGGTCCTGCTGCGCTATCATTACCGGTGCAGTCCGAAAATCATTGATTTCAATAATCAGAAGTATTATCATTCCAGACTGAAAATCTGTACGGAGTCCGGGCAGGAACAGCCCCTGGTTTACGTAGATGTAACTGACGACCGGACGGAACAGAAAAACACGGCTCCCGGGGAGATTGAGCAGATTGTCCGGTACGCAGAGGCCCACAAGGATAAAACCATCGGGGTGATTACGCCTTTTGTGAATCAGAAAAATGCCATTGAAAAACGGCTGAAAGAGGAGGGATTGGACCAGGTTGTCTGCGGCACCGTCCACGCCTTCCAGGGGGACGAAAAGGACGTGATTCTCTTTTCCACCGCGATTACCGGTCAGACGGGGGAGGGAACCTACGGCTGGCTGAAAAATAACCGGGAGCTGATTAACGTGGCGGTGTCCCGGGCCAGGGAGCAGCTGATTGTCCTGTCCAATACCAGGAACCTGGAGCGCCTTCACAAGCAGGAGGAAGAGGACGACTTCTACGACCTGGTCCAATACGTCCGGACCAACGGGACGTCCAGGGTGACGCCCCGGAACACCGCCTCCAGAGCCCTGGGAATCAAGCCCTACAGCACGGCCACGGAGGAGGCCTTCCTTACTACCCTGAACCATGCCCTGGACAATCTCTGGCTGTCCCAAAACCGTTTCTCCGTGGAGAAGGAGGTGGCGGTTTCCCAGGTGTTTGAGGACAATTTAAGCTGCAGCGACCTGTTCTATACCGGGAGATTTGACTTTGTGGTGTATGAGAGGAACAGCCAGCGCAAATACCCGGTCCTGGTCATTGAGCTGGACGGCCGGGAGCACTATGGCAATGAAATCGTCATGGCCCGGGACCGCAAAAAGGAGGAAATCTGCCGGGCCCATGACATGGAACTCATCCGGGTGGAAAATTCCTACGCCAGAAGGTATCAGCACATCAAGCGGATTCTGGAGGCCTATTTCGCGGCCGCCAGATAGTCCTCGGCCGGATGAAACGTTTCGGACTCCGGATAGCCCACGGTCAGGTAAAATCGTTCACGATTTTGATATATTCTTTGGCGTGGTAGGGAATGTAGCTGCCCTTTCGGAAGGCGGCCACAAAATCCACCGTAGTGCAGGGGTCCCCCACGGAGAAACAGGCCAGCTTTTTGCCGGGAGAGATGTTGAGGGGGAGGAGCGGAGCATAGAAAACGGAACTGTCTGTTTGTAGGCAGGCAGTTCCGGCGGTTGGCTTAATCGGTTTTAAGGAGCCAGTTGGTTAGAGTTTTAGCATCTCCCTCCCGTTGCGCGTTCCGTTACTTTAGCCTTTTTTCCACCAAAGCAATACACTGATAGAGAACCACGGACAGCAGGCACAAAACCACAATGGAAGTAACGACCATCGTCATGGCGAAGGTCTGTGACCCATAAGTAATCAAATACCCCAGCCCGGCTTTGGAGGAGAGAAACTCCCCGATGATGACCCCTACCAGGCAGAGGCCGATATTGACCTTCATATTGCTGATAATCATGGGCAGGGAGCCGGGGAGGAGAACTTTGAACAGCACATCTTTTTTGGTGCCGCCAAGAGAATAAATCAGCTTAATTTGGTCCTGGTCCAGGGAGGCGAATCCGGTGTAGAGGGTGAGGATGGAGCCAAAGAGTGCCACGGAAACGGCGGCCACAATGATGGTATTCATATTATTTCCCAGCCATACAATTAAAAGGGGGGCTAATGCGGATTTAGGCAGACTGTTCAGCATGACCAGGAAGGGTTCCAGGATTTCCGCCAGACTGCGGCAGGACCAGAGCAGCAGGGCAGCCACGAGTCCAAGGAAAACCACGGCAAAAAAGCTGACTAGGGTTTCCAGCAGGGTTACGCCGGTGTGGAGAAACAAACTGCCGTCCTGAATCATATCTCTCAGACACAGAATAATCATAGAGGGGCTGCTGAAAATAAAACTGTCAATCCAGTCCCTAGAAGCTGAGAGTTCCCACAGGGCCAGCAGGAGCACGGTCATCATAATGCGGGTAATCTTAACTCTTCTGCGGTGGAGAAGCTCCTGGTTCAAGAAATCCTCCTGGGACTGAGAGGGGGAAATTTGGATTTTCTCATTCATCGGTCTTCAACTCCTTCCATACCTGATTAAAATAAGCGGAAAATTCCGGACAGTTCCTCCGGTCCAGAGGACGCATGGCCCCAGGAAATTCAATGGGGAGAATCGCTTTCACTCGGCCGGGCCTGGGAGTGAGAATCAGAATGTGGTCGGCAACACTGATGGCTTCCGAAAGGTCATGAGTTACCAGAATGGCGGTTTTTCCCTCCTTCCGCAGGATTGCGCTGATATCATCGCAGACAGAAAGCCTGGTCTGGTAGTCCAGAGCGGAAAAAGGCTCATCCAATAAGAGAAGGTCCGGTTTTAAAGCCAGAGTTCGGATGAGAGCGGCCCTCTGGCGCATCCCACCGGAAAGCTCTGAGGGTTTAGAGTATTCAAACCCTTTTAATCCATAGGTATTCAGCATTTCACGCAGAGTTTTCAGGGAATCGGAATCCATACGTTTTTGTATTTCCAGTCCAAGAGAAACGTTGGATAAGATAGTTCGCCACTCAAAAAGATGATCCTTCTGCAGCATATATCCCACGGTGCTCATATCCCGGGATAAAGGCGCGCCGTCCAGAAGGATTTCTCCCTGGTCCGGCAGAAGCAGCCCGCAGAGAAGAGAAAGAAGGGTGGATTTTCCGCAGCCGGAAGGCCCTACAATGGACAGAAACTGGCCGGATTCCACCGAAAAAGATATATCAGAAAGGGCCAGCGTCTCACCCTCCAGAGAGTGGTAGGAGTAGCTGACCCCGCGTACTTCCAATTTGGCAGTCATGAGGAAGCTCCTTTCAGGTTCAGAGGTATTTTCTTGGTTTTATTATATGAACCGAAAGGAGGAACCGTTCGTCTGAGGATTGGTCAATCACAGGTTCCGAGACCAGGCCTTAATCCAAGACCTTAATACCATGTTACCGGGGTGGGCCTGGCGGAATCAAAGATATCGGCCGCGTCAAAAAGATCGGACAGATGTTTTTTGGCGGGATCCGTCTGGACCATATCCTCATAGAGACGATAGCCGTCCAGATTTCGCCTGGCCATACGGAAATGGTCCGTCCCCTTTTGCATCCAATAAGGTTTGCTGGCGTCCACGTTGCAGAAATACCGGAAACCTTTGGACATCAGATAGGCAAAACGGGGATTTTCCGATGTATAGGGGTGAAAATCGGAAATATCGTTGCCAAAGGGATAGAGTAAAATGTCCGTAGGACCGATGAGAGATTCCACCTCCGCTTCCCACTTGTCCGTGTCGGTGATAAAGCGGTCATCGGATATGGCAAAGGCGCCTGGATTATCCGCAGATACGCCCAGCTGAAGATGTCCCCAGCTATGGGAGGCCAGTTCCCATCCATTGTCCCGGAGGCACTGTGCTACCTCGGCTGCCTGTCTGCGGTCTTCCTCATAGGTAGGACTGTCGCTGTAGGAGGAAGCGGTCCGGTACCCCAGGATGCCCTGGTAACCGGTAAAAGCCAGAACAGCACGCGCTCCCCGGTAGGAAAAATCCGGGTGCTCTTCAATAAAATCCTCCAGAATCGGCACCAGATCGTAGGAGCCTCTGGAGACCGTCCCGTCTGCCAACGTCATTTCACAGGTAGGCTTCCCGTCATCGCCGATGACAATACGGGAAGCAAAGCCGTCATCCAGCATATAGTCGTAATAGCACAAATCGTCCTGGGACATAACAAATGGCTTTTTCCCTTCAGGCAGCATGATTTTGCCGTAGACAAAGCTGGTATTTCCATTTTCATCGGTCTGCTCATAAGCAACATCATGAATCCGGACCAAAACGTATCCCTTCTCATACATGGCTTCCAGGATCTTTAAAAATTCATCTTTAGTGGTCATAACGGAATTATAGCCCTTGGAGTCAGCATCCCCGTCAAAGGCCCTGGAGGTATCCATAATCAGGGAGTGAAAAAAAACATGGGTAATCTGGGTGGGATCCGCCTCCACCAGAGAGGCTTTTGCAGTTTCATATCGGGAAATGGCCTCCTGCCCTCTGGAATCCGCGGCAGCCTGTTCATTTCCCTGAATCATCTGGATTGCCCGGTCATAATCATATCCGGCGGCCACCCGGTCCGCCTGGGAAATGAACTGGCTGATCTCGTCTGTTAAAGCGGCTGTCCCCTCTGAGGCGGCATCAGAAGAAGAGTCTTCTTCATGTGGTACGGAATCATCCGAACCAGAAGTAAGGGCGGCCGCCGGGACTGCAGGGGAAATGGATGAAGATTTCCGATGCAGCAGGAAACGGCTTGCAATGAAGATTCCGCCGCCTACCAGCGCTGTCAATATAAAAAGAACAAAGAATGTAGGCAAGTGCCGTGAAAGACGCCGCATCAGGCGCTGGTTTTTTCGTTTTCTATAATCATTTCTGCTCATAATACCCTCATTTAAATAATATTTGAAATTTGGTATCCATAGTATATCATGAAATGTCTGATGATGGTATACCTATTTAAATAGGAATTGAATTCCAGATGGGTTAGTGGTATTCTAAAGATGTCTTTGGACATGAATATTTCAGAAGGAGAGGTTTCATCTATGGAAGAGCTGAAGAAAGATCCAAATTGCGCCTATTGTATGCAGGGAGAACTGGTTGCCAAGTTCGCCTATCCGGTATGCCAGATGGATACTGGTTTTCTGTATGTATTTAAGGAGCAGAGTAAGAGAGGCCGTGTGGTTCTGGCGCACAACAAACATGTCAGTGAACTGATTGATCTCACTGATGAAGAGAGAAATGCCTTCTTTGCCGATGTGGCCAAGGTTTCCAGAGCCGTTCATGCGGTGTTTCATCCGGACAAGGTGAATTACGGCGCTTATGGAGATACGGGCTGCCATCTGCATTTTCATATCGTTCCCAAGTACAAGGGAGGAGAAGAGTGGGGCGGAACCTTTGAAATGAACAGCGGACGCACCATTTTGACGGATGCAGAGTACGAGGAGATGGCTGAGGCCATTCGTCAGGCGTTAAAAGAACAGGGCTGATAATCAGAAAATAATGAATCCCGGAAAAGAAAAACAATATAGAAGGCCGCTTCGCCCGGAACCGGAATGATCTGAATGGCGGAGCGGCCTTTTTTAGCAGCGGGCATACTTTCCTGACCGCCGGCGTAAATTGTTCTTAGAAAAGAATATTTTAGGAGATGCCATGAAAAGGAAACGAATATGCGCGCTGCTGACAGCCATTATGCTTATAGCGCAGCTTCTGCCGGCAGGAACAGGCAGGATGTCTTTTGCAAGGACAACTGCGGCAGATTCAGGAGGGGAGCTTCCGAATCAGGCGGTTATGGCGGGCACTCCGGCGGCGCTTCATCTGTCTGCCCCGTCTGCCCTACTAATGGAGGCTTCTACAGGTCAGATAATTTATGAAAACAACGGAGATGAAAAACGAAGTCCTGCCAGCATTACCAAGATCATGACCCTGATCCTGATTTTTGATGCCCTGGAGAGCGGGAAAATTCAGATGACGGATTCCGTTGTAACCAGCGCCTACGCCAAATCCATGGGAGGATCCCAGGTATTTCTGGAGGAGGGAGAAGTTCAGACCGTAGAAACGCTGATTAAGTGCATCGTGGTAGCTTCCGGAAATGATGCCTCTGTGGCTATGGCGGAATATATAGCGGGAAGCGAATCGGAGTTCGTGCGGATGATGAATGAGCGCGCGAAGGGGCTTGGAATGACCAGCACCAATTTTGAGGACTGCTGCGGGTTGACGGATTCCCCCACCCATGTAACCAGCGCTAGAGATGTGGCTATTATGAGCCGGGAACTGATTAACCGCTATCCCCGGATTCACAATTACGCTACCATCTGGATGGAGAATATTACCCATGTGACGGCTCAGGGAAGCAAGGAATTTGGCCTCTCCAATACCAACAAGCTGCTGAAAATGAACAACAATTTTCAGGTTACCGGCCTGAAAACCGGCTCCACATCTCTGGCCAAATACTGTGTGGCCGCGACGGCTCAGAAAGACGGAGTACGGCTTATTGCAGTGATCATGGGCGCTCCGGATTACAAGGCGCGGTTCGCGGACGCCCAGACGCTTCTCAATTACGGCTATGCCAACTGCCGTCTCTATGAAGATGCCCAGCCGCCGGCCTTGCCTCAGGTTTCTGTAGAGGGAGGGGTGACGGATACGGCAGAACTGACATATGGCGGAACATTTTCCTATTTAAGTCTTAACGGAGAGGATTTGTCAGCGGTTGAGAGGGAGATTAAGCTGGAGGAATCTCTGCCGGCGCCGGTGGAGCAGGGTCAGAAGGCAGGGGTTCTGGAGTACCGGATTGGAGAAACGGTGATCGGTCAGATTGACATTATAACAAAAGAGGCCGTAGCCAAGGCCGGATACCGGGATTACCTGAAACGTCTGACGGAGGCATGGAGGCTTTAGAATAGAAAAGAAGAAACGCCATGAATTTGTGGGTAAAGAAATACGGACAAAAGAAATTCAGAATCAAGGAGAGCACAACATGAGAGTAACCTATGAAGAACTGATTAAGAAATTTCAAAGAATTCTGGAAAGCAGAGGATTTGAGCCGGGCCATGCCAGGACAGCGGCAGAGATTTTTGCGGGAAACAGTTTGGACGGAGTGTATTCCCATGGAACCAACCGCTTTCCCAAAATGATCCGCTATCTGGATGA
>URFM01000085.1 GCA_900547035.1 uncultured Clostridium sp.
CTGATACTCCCCTATAAAAATGGCTATTTATCAACTGTTTGTTGTGACATAGCCTATTTTTTTATATTTTTTCAGTATTTATTGCCATCCCTGAAGATTCATGATATGCTGTACCTATCAGCCAGGGGGAGAATAACCCTTGCTGATTCTTGCCACAAGGCGTCTGTCCATCTTTTTTATTCTATACTTTCTTATTTTCTCTTAAAGATTCCGGACAGAACTTCTCAGAAACCATGAAATGCAGTATAATGAAAGGAGCAATATGTATGAGTGATGCTGCCAGCACAAACCGCAACTATAAGGATAGCCTGTTCCGAATGATCTTCCGGGAAAAAGAGAAACTTTTAAATCTCTACAATGCCATCAACGGGACCCATTATACGGACCCGGAGGAACTGGTCGTAACTACCATTGAGGACGTCTTGTATATGGGACTGAAAAATGACATTTCATTTCTGATTGATGACGTCTTAAATCTCTACGAGCATCAGAGCACCTGGAACCCAAATATGCCGCTGCGCGGGCTCTTTTACATCAGTTCCCTTTATCAGGGACATATTAAAAGCAACGACCTGGACCTCTATTCCAGCGTTCTTTTAAAATTGCCCACGCCCCGGTATATTGTTTTCTACAACGGTAGTCAGGACGAACCGGATCAGACCAGGCTGCGTCTTTCCGATTCATTTATCAAAAGGGATGGGGAACCCTGCGTGGAATGTACGGCCCTGATGCTGAATATTAACTATGGACATAATAGAGAACTGATGACGGCTTGTCGGGAGCTTTACGAGTACGCCTATTTTGTCGAGAAAGTTCGGGAATTTTTAAAAGCTGGCTTGACGCGGGATGCCGCCATTGACCGGGCGGTGGAACACTGCATCGAGGCAGGAATCTTAAAAGATTTCCTGGTTCTGCACAGAGCGGAGGTGAAAGATGTGATCTTAACAGAATATGATGAGAAAAGGCATGAGCAGACCTTGATTGATCAAGGGATTGAAATTGGTAAGGAGCAGGGTATAGAGATTGGCAAGGAGCAAGGCATCGTAATTGGTAAGGGACAAGGTGTTGAAATTGGCAAGGCTGAAAAGGCTACTGAAATCGCCACTAATATGCTCAATGACGGCATGCCTCCCGAAAAGGTAAAGCAATATGCCAATCTCAATGATAAACAGTGGGCTGATGTTTTAAAGGGTGCCGGACTCTCCGATTAATTAGCTATAACTCTTCACCTTACAGAATGAGACAGCACAAGATAACACTCTCCCAAAAATCGGCCTTGCCGCCACACATTCATATGCGGCGGCAAGGCCTTTTTAGCTACTGCAGCGAAGCGTTCTCTACAGTTTAATTCCCACTATGTTATAACCATCACGGCTAAAGACATATCCATTCTGGAAATAAAGTGTTCCTGGTCTATCCATTAATTTCGTTGCATTTCCCTGATAATCCCAGCGGTATAGCGCCTCAGGTGCCTTATAATAAACATTTCCTTCATAAATATGGACGTTTCCGTTAAGCTCCTCGACGGCTCCCCCTCCGACTGTCAGCTTATAGGTCTTTGTAACCTGACTCAGTTCCGCAAAAAGAGAATTCGGATTTTCCCATGTGATTCGAATCAATGTATAGGCGTCATTTCCCCACATCACGGTAATTTTTCCTATACTTCCTCCGGTACTGGAGAATAAGCGGTCTGCCTGTTTCATATTTCCGTTCTCGTCCAGCGTAACGATGGTGTTGCCGTCCTCCACACGGTAGTCATCCGCGCTGTAGTAGCCCAGACTCTCCGGCGTTCCTTCGTAGTCAAAATACACGGTACTTCCACCTGCCATGGGACGCTCTCCTTCATAGGAGCGCAGTGTATAATCATCCGGGGTAATGTAATAGTATTCGTACTTACTATTCCTCAACAAATCGATCACAATCTGGTTACCGTTTCGGAATACATGATAAAATCCTTCCGCTAAATCAACCACCGTTTCCACACTTCCGTCCAAACGGGCCCGCAGCAAAACTGAGTGGACAGCGCCGTTTACCTCTTGCTGGGCTACAATATAAGCGGAGTCCCCATATACCACCTGCTCTCCTCCTACCGTATAAACATCCAGCAGCTTCTGCCTTCCGGAACCGTCCAGGTTCGTCATGACAATAGAAAAATCGCCCGCATCCGTCAAATCACCGCGAATGATTTTATCTCCTACTACAAAGGAACCGCTTTCTAACTGCGCCTCCCCCTGACTCGTCTGCCCTGTTCCCTGGGTCTGTCCCTCATTCCGGGTCTGAACCACTCCGTCTGCAATCCAGGCGCCGCTCCCATCTACCGTGTAGCCGTCCGGGGTAGTGGTATTAGCCGCCATGTAGCCGTTTCCGTCAAAATAATAGCACTCGGAAATTCCGTCTCCGTTTCCATCCAGCCAATGCCAGCCATTTGTCAGGTAGCTTCCATCCTCATTCTGCCACCAGTAGCCGGTATCGTCCTGCTTCCAGCCCGCGTAGCTGGTAACAGCGTTTCCCAGGGCCAAGGCCCCGGTCATTGCCAATACTCAAATCTTTCTATTCATCTCACTTCTTCCTCCTCACATTTGTTTTGAAACAATCTTCTGCCAGGACCGTCTTCCTCTGCTATAATCCGTATACATCCCGGAAAATATTTTCATACAAATAAGACTGTCCTGTGGGCGTTGCCTGTCCGTCATCGCTCAAATACAGGTTGATGTTCTCCTGATCCAGGCTGACTGAGTTCAATCCCAGAGTTCCCTCTGTGTAATTCTCAAGCCAGCCTAAGATGGCCTCTGCATCCGTTGTCAGTTCTCCGTTTTTTCTCCATTCTACGTTGCCGCTTTCCCAGTACTCCTCTCTGCCAAATGAACCGTTCATCTGAAGATTCTCGCCGTCATATTGGTAGACATAATATTTGTACCCATGGGAAATCGCTCCGTTTCCTCCAACGTGACCATCCGATAAAATGAACACGCCCTTTGAGGGATTATAACAGCTGGCGCCCGGAACCCCGGTAGACCATTCCTGTATTTTCAACTGATCCGTATAGTACAGCACTCTCTGACTGCCGTAATTTCCATTTGGTGTTTCCAGATTAACAATGGCCTCCAAAATCCCGTCCCCGTTCAAATCCACGACATAAAAACTGCCGTAAGCATAGTGCCAACCGTATTCTAAAAATCTTTCAGCGCCCTTTTCAAAAGCATTGAGATCCGCCAAATACTCCCTCAATTTTGTCCGGTAGGCCGTCACCGCCCGCCGTTTAATTTCCGCTGTCTGGGCTGCCGTTCGTGAAGCGCTGGAAGTATTATCTCTGGCAATCTGAATCTGCACCGCCCCATTTATTGTCCAAGCTCCGTTTCCATCCACCGTATAGCCATCTGGAGTGGTGGTGGATGTGTAGATATATCCGTTTGGAGCAAACCTATAGCATTCTGCCACCCCATCCTGGTTTCCGTCAATCCATTTCCAAGTGTTGGCAGGCCAGCTTCCATCATCCTCCTGGTACCACCAGCCTACAGAATCTGACACCCACTGGGCGGCGTGGGAGGTTATGGACATAGCCAAGCCCATGATTCCCAACGCCGCCAGGGCCGCTGCATATTTTAACAACTTTTTTCTCATTACTTTCTCTCCTCTCAGTCGGACTTGGCCGTGTCTATTCCACCATGTTATTCCTCAATATAAGACAGCCATGCTACAGGCGATGCTCCCTCCTGGACATCATGAAAATAGTAAATAGGATATTCATTACTAATCTTCCAGACAACGGCGCCATCCGTATTATAATATCCGCCGCCTCCAAGAGCTCTGTTTATGTCTTCCAAGCTATATGTTTGGTTTACGGTATCCAGATTCAGCTGCTCCTCATTCAGCAGGGCCAGAGGATAGTACATACGGAAAACCCTAATCGACTGGACTTTTCCATCAATTACCCAGAAAGACAGACTTTCCCAATCATGATCCGGAAGCCAATAAGTATACTGCGTTATACCAAATATATCATACCCTTCCGTCTCTCCCATCACACGGAATAGCTCATCCACACCTTTATTCAGCAGATTCACATATTTCTCCTTCACTGCTGTCGTAATCAAAGGATATTTCTCCCGAGTCGTATCGCTTGTCTGCTCCTGCGCCGCCTGATTCTGAGAAGTCTGGGTCTGCACTACTCCGTCTACTACCCAGGCGCCGCTTCCATCCACCGTGTACCCGTCCGGGGTGGTGGTATTGGCTGCCATGTAGCCGTTTCCATCAAAGTAATAGCACTCGGAAATTCCGTCCCCGTTGCCGTCCAGCCAATGCCAGCCGTTTGTAAGATAGCTTCCGTCGTCGTTCTGCCACCAGTAGCCGGCGGTATCCTGTTTCCATTGACCGGCCTGGGCCTCCGTTGTCATTCCCAATGCACATACCGCCGTTATACCTGCGATTGCCGCTGTAAACCATAGTGTTCTCATTTTCTCTCCTCCATTTTTAATTTACCCAGTAGCTTCTCCTATAACTCCGGCAGCTGATCATCGTCCGCCTTTTTGGGCTTCCGTACCTCTCTGCGCGGCATCGGAGGCTCCTGCATATTCAGGTTATCCGACATCCGGTCCACCGGCAAATCCAGACCATTTAAAAGATCCGGTCTGGAAGCAATGGTGCTGCTCTGGCTGGCCAGAATCGCCTTAATTTCCGCCAGATTCTTGTTCACATCAAACAGGCTCCGATTGATTTTCATCAGCGCATCCAAACGGTGGTTGATCTTCCAATACCACATCATTATTTCCCGCATGATTAAAAAGAGCAGCAGCAGAACTACAATTACCATAAATAATATCGCAAATACTTCTCCCATACTTGTTCCCATTTTTTACCTCCTAAAATAAATCTTTATCCAATCGCCCGTCCCAGGACAATCAAAAACAACACTACAATAATTGCTATAATCGGCAGTATGCCGATCCGTGACATATTTCTCGTAAATGCCAGCACCGCCAGCATAATCAGAACTATTACGGCTAAAATTCCAAATAAAATTCCCATCTCGTTTTATCCTGCCTTATCAAAAACAATTACACTGCTATCCAAAAACAATAGCTGCAGCCAGCAAAGGAACCAACACAACTAGCAATAAGAGCGCTCCTATAATCGCCGCAGGTATCCAAAATGCAAATCCCTTTGACCCGGATCCGCCTACTTCATGGTATCCTTCACCCTTCCGGATGCTGATGCTTTCCGTCTCCGAATATTCCAGGGGAACCGCATAGCCTGTTCCGAAGAAATCCCCCGGCTGCACAAAGACGTTGTCATATGTATACTCCTGCGTTCCCAGAAAGTTTTCTGCCATGTCGTAGCAGTCAATTTTAATTGGTACCTTATCCAGCGACTTGGATGAATTATTTTTCAGCTTCAGCTGCAGGAACTGTCTGCCTGAATCATTCACCAAAACTGCTCCCTTAACTCCCCCAATGGGTTTTCGCTTATCCTGATTGATATCAAATGTTTTCTGTACGTGATATGCCATTTTCCTCACCTCTTTTTTTCATATTCCACAACAACAGCAGCGATAATACAGCCACAAGCGCCGCCAAAATGTTAAAAACCAGCTCCATTCCCTCTCCGCCGGCTGCCGGCAGGCTCTTTCTGAATCCGATGGACAGAATCTGCTGGAACAGCATGAGCAGTGCAGGGATGTTTAAGACTAAGGCCACAATTCCGCCGATTGCGCCCTCCACTACACCACAGGCTTTCACCAACAGCACAACCGTCAAAACAGACAGAGCCAGCGCCTGAATGACACCAAGCATGAATAAGTAGCCAATACCTCTGGTGAACATAAAAATGTTTAATATTATAAGCAGCAAAAGCTGTCCTGGAATAAACCATCCCGCCGCCCGGCAGTCTCTCCCGCAGCGCCGGGCCAGCTGAGCCATAGCCATAATTTCAGCGGCCCCAAATGCCAGGGTTTTAAGCACCGCCACCATCTCGTTAAAGTCTCCTTCAGCTAAGAGCATGGTCAGCGTTCCGAAAAAGAACACTGCTGTAAACAAGACTATTCCCAAATATGCCAGACTGATCTTCTGCAGCCTTTGAGGCTGTCTCTCATTATATTCCCAAAGGACCGCAGTCAGAGGCAGCAGCGCCATTGCCCGCACTGTGAACTGATACCCCATTGCCGCCGTAAGGAAAGGCCAAATCGGATCTGTTGCCAGGTTGATCAGCCACTTCCATTTCGTCACCAATCCTACGCCGATATAATCCCTTCTCATCAGCAGATCGCGAAGATCTGTCTGTGCAGCCAAAATAGCCAAAATCAGAATCACCGCTGCCAGGATTCCTCCGTAAATCGGAAGGCGTTCCCGCACTGTTTTTTCCAAAAACTTCTTTCTCTTTTTCCCGGGAATATACCGGTACCAAAGGTAGCCGAACATACCCACGATTCCAAAAGCAAGGCTGATCAGCCACGCCGTGAGAATCAGCTTAACCCATGCCCCCGGAGTACGATCCTTGCTGGGAATCAGACGTTCCAACAGAAAGTCCACCGATTCTCCCCGCCTCCACAAAATCAATGTAACGGCAGCGTATATAATCACTCCAAATATTCCGGTGACCAGCAGAAGGAACAGCGATATACCGACTATTTTCGGCCAATCCAGAGGTCCGCGGCCGCGATCCGGCACAGGGCGTTTTTCCTCTCTTTCGGGTCTTTTGGAGCTCTGTTCTTCTTCCCATATGTCCTTAAGCTCGCCGGAGATGTCCTCCTCTGGCTCTTCTCCCATTTCCTCCCCAATAACGGAAAAGGAATCCGTTGATTCAAACTCCACCGGAATCGCCTGTTTGGTTCCGAACACTTCCCCCGGCTCCACTGAAAGGGATTGGTATGTATAATTCTGGGCTCCAATGTACATTCCGTCCTCGTTATAGCAGACGATCTGCACTTGTACCTGCTGGAGCGTGTAAGGCAGATTGTTTTTTAATTTCAGCTGAAAAAACCTCTGCCCAGAATCATTGATCAAAATCGCTCCTCTGATCACCCCGATTGGCCTTTGTTCCTCCTGATTCAGCTCTAAAATCTTTTGTGTCTGATATCCCATCGTTTTTACCTCACTGTGCTGATTCACTCAAATCGATTCTTAATGTAAATTCTGAACCTTCCTGATTCTCTCCGGTTTTTCTGCCAACCAGATAGACCTTTGGATTCTGAGATAAATCCCAGTGATAACCATTTCCATCCGAGACCGCCTGCGTATTCAGCTGACTGTTCAATCCTTCTACTGTAATGCTGCTCTGTCCCTGGGCCATATGAAACAGCGGAAATCCGTATGTACCCCCAACAGCCCGGATGATTTTGCTGGTGCTGTCATAGTAAACCGTAACATTTCCACCGCTTGTACCGTAAGTCATCTCACCCAACAGTTCACTGTCAATGTCGGGCTCCCCTAACTGTTTCAGAGCATACGCCTTGCTGCTGCCCAGCAAATCTACATATTCCTGTTTGATGAAATCGGTATTCAGCTTTATATCCATGGCCTTCACAGCTTGTTCCACATCAGCAGGACGGATCACCCGGATCCTCTGAACTACCCCATCCTTTACATAAGCTCCGTCCCCGTTAAATTCGCTTCCCATGTAGGTGGTATTGGTCAAAATGTAACCGTTATCCTGAAAATAGTACCATTCGGCCCATCCATCATTGTTTCCGTCCAGGTATTTCCATCCATTGGTAATATAAGTCCCATCCTCGTTCTGCCACTTCCACCCGGTGGTATCCTGCTGCCATCCAGCCTGTGCCTTCATCGGCATTCCCAATGCGCATGCTGCCGTTATCCCCGCCATCGCTGCTGTAAACCATAGTGTTCTCATTTCTTTTCCTCCATTTTCTAATCGGTAGTGTCAAATACTACCTATTTTTTATGTCAAAATTCTTTAAAAAACCTTGA
>URFM01000086.1 GCA_900547035.1 uncultured Clostridium sp.
TTTCAGATTCATGGTACTGTTATCAATTCAGATACTGTTCCGTGAATAATTTAGGATGAGCATTCTGAAAGGAAAAAAGTATTGGAATTGGCTACTAAATGAGCTCTTCAGAAGCAACAGAAACAGCTAAAATGTATGACCCGGGCTACAGCATATCTCAGATAAAGAAAAATATAAGACCGGCGTGACGAACCGGTCTCATTTCGTGGTTCAGGCAGGTACCTACAGTGTTTCTGCCCGATCTGCAATATGCTGTTTGAAATTGATCACTTCATGCTTGTAATCACGATTCATATAACAGGATGTAATCATAAAATCCGCAGTGGATTTATTGACGGCCATTGGAATATCGTAGACCTGGGAAATCCTCATCAGGGCTTTTACATCTGGATCATGAGGCTGCGCTGTCAGCGGATCCGAAAAGAAAATCACGAAGTCAATGACACCCTCCACAATCTTAGCACCGATCTGTTGGTCTCCACCTAATGGGCCGCTGTTATAACCTTTTACTGTAAGTCCAGTCTGATCCGTGATCATGCGGGACGTTGTACCTGTTCCGTAAAGATTATGCTTCTCCAGCTTAGTTTTGTGTTCTTTACACCATGCAATCAGTTTCTGTTTTTCGTTGTCATGAGCAATCAGGGCAATATTCTTTTTCTGGCCGATTGTAAAGGTAATGTATTCTTGAGACATGAAAAAATCCCCCTTATCTAAGTATGGAAAGTGCAGATAGATACAACTTATCACAGAATGGTTTATTACACAAGTACAAAAATATCAAACTGAAGATTAGAACTCAAATTATTAGAATTTCCCCAGAACAGTCAAAATCAGAAGATTTCTCCGAATATTTGATTTTGACTGCAGTATAAGAATCGAATCCTTAATCCAATCTTTTCCGAACTCTCACATCGAAGAAAATCCGTATTCATTATCATCGTACTCGATGCTGATGATATGGTGTTTTGTGGAAATAATCTATTGCCCGTTCCCTAATCTTAACATTCCACTAAAATCAAAAATTCCAAACTACCAAATTTGGTATTTTTCTTAAAATTAACATATTTAACAATTATTTGCATTTTTCCTAGTTTCTTGTTTAAAAACTTACAATGTTTTTACTGTTTCATGATAGATGTCAAGGCCATACAACACTATAATCGGAAACTGTGAAACACATAACCAATTCTATTGCCAGACTAACACGAGGAGAAAAACATTATGAAAAAAAATCTAAAATGTCTCACAGCACTTTGCATGGCAGGTGCCATGATCTCTCTGACCGGATGCGGTTCATCCAGTCAGTCTACTTCCGCAGATACCACAGCAGGTTCCGCCTCTTCCGAAGCCACCACTTCCGCCGAGAGCACCGCTTCCGGCAATGGTTCCAAAACCGTTATCGAGTACTGGCACTGTAATGCAGAGAACCAGGGCGGACTGACCGTAGATGAACTGGTAAAAAACTTTAATGAGAACAATGACCACATTGAAGTTGTTGCTAAATATAACCCGGATATGTATAAGGGACTGATGCAGAACCTGCAGGCTGAAGCCGCTACCGGCAATACCCCGGCACTGGTTCAGATCGGCTGGGCTTTCCTGGATTATTTTTCCAACAACTTTTCCTACACCTCCCCACAGGAGATCATCGACCAGTATGATGCTTCTGACAAAACCTTCCTGACCGACAATTTCCTGCCAAACGTCCTGGATCTGGCGGTAAACAGTGATGGCGTACAGGTCGGAATACCGTATTCTTTAAGCAGCCCGGTTCTCTACATCAACCGCGATCTGCTGAAGGAAGCAGGACTTTCCGAAGAGGGACCGAAAACCTGGGAAGAGGTTGATTCCTTTGCCAGAACTGTTCAGGAAAAGACCGGAAAATATGGTTTCTATATGCAGGAGCCGGCAGACTTCTGGGCACAGCAGGGACTCATCGAGAGCAATAACACTTCCATGCTGACCAAGACCGCAGATGGCAAGATCCAGGCAAGCTTCGCAAGCCCGGAAGGCATTCAGGCTATGCAGATGGTTGCTGACCTCATCAAGGACGGAGCCGCTCTCCATGTTTCCTGGGATGAAGGCTGCCAGAGCTTCATTGATGGCAACTGCGCAATGCTCTACACCACCATTGCCCGTCGCGCATCCGTTCAGAAGAGCGCGCAGTTCGATGTCGCTACCGTAAAATCCCCGACCTGGGGCAGCAGCCCGCGTAAAGTTCCGGCAGGCGGATGCTTCTTAGCTATCACCGCACAGACCGATGAGCAGAAGGAAGCCGCATGGGAGTTTGAGAAATACCTGTACAGCGTGGAATCCATGGCTGCATGGACCATCGGAACCGGTTATGTACCGCCAAGAAAGGACGTTGCAGACGCAGAGAACGGACTGAAATCCTTCCTGGCTGAAAATGAGATGATGAAGGCTGCCATTGAGCAGATGGACGGCGTGGTTTCCTGGACATCCTTCCCGGGTGATGCAGGTCTTCAGGCTGAGCAGATGCTCCTGGATATGAGAGATCAGATCTTCGGTGGACAGGTAACTGCCGAGGAGGGTATGACTTCCACCCAGGATGCCATCAATGCCCTGTTAGACGCACAGTAAGCTGACATTCCAGATGCAGATCGGTACTTTCCCTTTTGCTCACGGGAAGGTACCGGTTTTCCTGAATTTACGGAGGTAATCACTTGAATAATGAAACAAAAAAACAAACGATTCTGGGATATCTGTTTCTGATCCCGTCCCTAGCCGTGTTCGCAGTCTTTATGTTTTACCCACTCCTTTATACCTTTTACTTAAGCTTTTTTGAGTGGAACATGGTAAAGCCTGTCAAAAAGTTTGTCGGTCTGAACAACTACATTGCCGTATTTCGAGATCCGAATACCTTTAAGATTCTGGGCAATACCCTTGCTTACATTCTGGTTCTGCTGGTCCTGAACTTTGTGCTGCCCTATATTCTCTCCTTTATCCTCTCCGCCGTGATCCGGCATGGAAAGAGTTTTTACAAGGCTGTGTTCTTCCTTCCCAGCGTCATCTCCCTGGTGGTCGGCTCCATCCTCTATACCTGGATCTTAAACCCGATTTCCGGACCGGTGGCCATCATTCTCGGTAAATTCGGTATCCAGATGCCCTTCTGGTCCAAAACCGACGGATGGGTCATTGCCGTGCTCTGCATCATTACCACCTGGAAGACCTTCGGCTACAACTTCATCAATATTTTAGCCGGTGTCTCCGGCGTATCCCAGGAAGTTATTGAGGCCGCACGGCTGGATCAGGTCCCCATGTGGAAAATCTTTCTGGACATCATTGTGCCAATGAGCTCCGCTACCGGAATTTACGTGTTCATCACCACCATTGTCCAGGGACTCCAGTATGTGTTCACCCCCATCAAGGTCATTACCCAGGGCGGACCGAACTACGCCAGTTCCAACCTGATCTACGCTTCCTACCACGAGGCCTTTACCTTGTACCGGACCGGCACCTCATCGGCCATTTCCATTCTGACCATGCTGCTGTTCATTGTCCTTTTACTTCTGGAATTTAAATTTGTGGAGAAGGGAGTCTACTATGAAAACTAACAATCATTCGGAAATTGGCTGGCACATGATCCTGGGCGCCATCGTCTTCCTCATGCTGGTTCCCATCGTGTTCGCTCTGTCCAACTCCTTCAAGACTCTGCAGGACGCATTTAATACCATTTTTGAGATCATTCCGTCTCACCCGACTCTGGAAAACTACCGGCATGTATTTGAAAAACTGCCATTTGTCCAGATAACCTTAAATACATTTCTGATCGCGGCATCCGTTACCATCTTCAAAACCATTACCAGCCTGTTTGCCGCCTATTCCTTTGTCTATTTTGATTACAAAGGAAAACAGTTTTTCTACTTTATCATGCTGAGTACCATGTTTATTCCGTTCACCGTGACCATGATTCCAAACTACCTGATGATTTCAAAACTCGGTCTGCGGGATTGCATCTGGGGCGTGGCACTTCCGCAGTTTGCGGATGTTTTAGGTATCTTCCTGCTGCGCCAGGCCATGCGCGGAATCCCGAAGGCCCTCATTGAGGCTGCGCGGATGGAAGGCATCGGCAGCCTCAAGATCATGCGAGATATCATCCTGCCGCTGGTACGCCCGTCCATTCTCACGACCGGGATCATTTTCTTTATCAATTCCTGGAACGAGTATGTATGGCCGGTGCTCATCTTAAAGAGCAAGGAAAACTACACGCTTTCCCTGGCGCTCCAGATGTACATCAGCGCTGAGGGCGGCACCGAATTTACCATTGCCATGGCCGTATCCGTCATCACCATGATCATTCCGCTGGCTCTGTATCTTATTTTCCAGCGCTATATCATCAACACCTTTGCCGCATCCGGCGTAAAAGGTTAATCTGTCAGGAGGACTTATGAATAATATCGTTTTTGAACACGTCGTAAAAGCATACGGAAAAAATGTGATCGTCAATGATCTGAATATGGAAATCCGGGAGGGGGAGCGGCTGATTCTGCTGGGCCCGTCCGGCTGCGGAAAATCCACCACCCTGCGCATGATCGCCGGTCTGGAGGATATCACCTCCGGCTCCCTGCATATGCGAGGCCAGGTAGTCAACAATGTTGCCTGCGGAGACCGCGGCGTATCCATGGTATTCCAGAACTACGCCCTTTTCCCGCATATGACTGTAAAAAATAACATCATCTACGGTCTGAAAGCCCACAAAATGGAAGCGGCTGAGATTAACCGCCGCCTGGAGGAAGTACTGGAAATACTGCAGCTGAAAGGTCTGGAGGACCGCAAGCCGAAGGATCTTTCCGGTGGACAGCGCCAGCGTGTTGCCCTGGCCCGCGCCGTCGTAAAACGCTCTGACTACTTTCTTCTGGATGAACCGCTTTCCAACCTGGATGCACAGCTCCGCCTGCGTGCGCGAAAAGAACTGGTCAAGATCCACGAGATGTACCGTCCGACCATGGTTTATGTCACTCATGACCAGATTGAGGCCATGACCGTGGGACAGCGTGTTGCCATCATGTATCGCGGAAATATGGAAATGCTGGACACGCCAAGCCATGTATACAATATGCCGGCAAGTATTTTCTGTGCCCGATTCATTGGCTCTCCGTCCATGAACATCATCTCCTGCCAGTATGAAAACGGCAATCTCTCCATCGGAGACCAGATGATCAGACTGGCTCCGATGTGGCGTCCGATCGCAGATGCCTGTCCATCCGGAAAATACTGCGTTGGCATCCGCCCAGAACATATAGTCTTAAGCAGCCGTCCAACGGAAACTTCCATCTGCGGAACCGTAAAATACGTGGAGGACTATGGAAACCGCTACGGCGTTTATATTGATGTCAAGGGTGAAAAGAGTGAGTTGATTGCCATCTGCAATGACTCGGTCCCGCGCCCAGGCGAAAACATTTTCATGAATATTGATTTCCGCAAACTGCATCTGTTTGATGCCCAGAGCGAGAAGTCCCTTGGATATCCAGAAGAAATTCGCCGTCTGAACGCAGCCCTGGATTTTTCCATGCCGGATGCCCAGAATAAAAACCAGAAAACAGGAGGTAAATATCATGAATCTTTTGGTCAGTACCAATGTGTATAAACCGGGTCAGCTTGCCCGGGTCATCCCGCATTTACATGCCTTCCGTGGTCAGATTGGCGTCGAGCTGTTCCCTATGTTTGACGCAGACTGCTATGAGGAAGAGCTTCTTCATTGCCTGCCGGAGTTTGAAGGAATCCTAGTTAGTTTTCATGGCCCGTACTATGAAACCGAGCACAGCGCAGCCCCCGGCACCCCGGAATATGCGCACTCCATGAACCTGATCCGCCAAACCCTGCCTTACTGTGTGCGCCTTCGAAGCCAGTATCTGGTCTTTCATCACAACAACATCCCGGTGACGGAAGAACGCCGGGAAGAGATGATCCGTGTTTCCAGAGAAAACTACAGGGAAATTGCGGAGCTGTTCAAGCCGCACCAGATCCCGGTGGTGGTGGAGAATGCCGGTGTCCTGGACCGCGGCAACATGCTGTTTGACCAGGATGCGTTTATCCAGCTCTGCAGGGAAGAGCATTATCCCGTGCTGATCGACATTGGCCATGCTTACGCCAACGGCTGGGACCTGGCACAGACCATGGAAGCGTTAAAGGATCAGATCGTGGCTTACCATCTTCACAACAACGACGGTGTTCACGACAGCCATCAGCGGATTTTCCACGGGACCCTGGATTTTCCCCTGTTTCTGTCTGATTATCAGAGACTGACTCCAAACGCAGATCTGGTTCTGGAATACAGCCCGGATGTGGCAGATGATGAATCCGGAATCCAAGAAGACATTTCCTGGCTTCTGGAGCAGATCCGGAGGTAGCTTATGCTTTCCGAAAAGAAACTCTTCTTATTTGATATTGACGGAACCGTGGCCTTGGGCGATGTCCTGCTGCCCGGAGCGGCGGAATTCTTCCAGGAAATTAAAGAGCGCGGCGGGCAGTTTGTATTCATTACCAATAACTCCACCAAAAGCATTGCGGACTACATCAAAAAATTCCGTCAGATGGGTGTCTCAACCGATCCACAGAATTTTGTAACTGCCTCCACCGCTTCTGCCAGCTGGCTACGGCAACACGCAGCTGGAAAGACTATCTATACACTTGGAACACGATCACTGATTCGAGAGCTTGAAGGACATGGAATCCGCGTCACCACGGATCCGGACACCCAGGATATTTCCTTTGTGCTGGTTGCCTACGACAGCGAACTTACCTACAAGAAGCTGACTGACACCTGCCGCATCCTGCAGACCCGCCCTGTCACCTTCCTTGCCACCAACCCGGATCTGGTCTGCCCGGTCCCATTTGGCTATGTACCCGACTGCGGATCCATATGTCAGATGATCACTAATGCCACAGGCCAGGTACCACATTATATCGGAAAACCTTCTACCGATATGGTGGATATTGCGCTCCGGGAAAATCCGTTTACCAAAGAGGAAACCGTGATAGTGGGTGACAGGTTTTACACTGACATTGCATGCGGGAACGCTTCTGGGGTAGAGACAGTCCTGGTACTAACCGGTGAAGCGAAAAAAACAGATACTATGATTCATACGTACTCTCCAACTTATATTTTCGACTCCATAAAAGAAGTAAAGAAAGCCTGGAAGAATTAGTAATCCAGGCTTTCTCTACTTCTTTAAAATTTTCAATGCGGTATGTGTAATGATTGTAAAAGATGAAATAACGCAACAATATAGCATTGCTTACTTATAAAAAAGTAACCGACTCAGAAACGAGAACGATTACTTTTTTAGATAGTATGAATTTAAGTGCTGCTTCATTCTAATGCAAAACCGTAAAGATAGCAAGGAAAAGTGACATCATGATGGATATTGCCATATTTTTGCTTAATAATACCGTCTCATATTCGAAAGAGAGTAGTGTAGATAAACCTGAATTATTCACGACTTTGCCACGAATGTGGCTGAAAGCCACATAGTTA
>URFM01000087.1 GCA_900547035.1 uncultured Clostridium sp.
TGGATCAACCTGATTACCGACTGCTTCCCGGCCTTGGCTCTCGGTATGGAGCAGAGCGAAGCCGATATCATGAAGCGTCCGCCCCGTAATCCGAAGGAAGGAATCTTTGCCGGCGGCATGGGATTTGACGTATTTTTCCAGGGCGCCATTGTTACCGTACTGGTTATGATTTCCTACATCGCGGGACATGCCTTTGAGACCGGCGAGTGGGTATTTACCAACAGCGCAGACGGAACCACCATGGCCTTCTTAACCCTGTCCATGGTTGAGATTTTCCACTCCCTGAACATGAGAAGCCGCCGTGGCTCCATCTTCAGCTTAAAGACCCACAACAAGTTCCTCTACGGTGCTATGATCGTATCCCTGGTCCTGACCACCGCCGTGATCGAGGTACCCTTCCTGGCAGCGGCCTTCAACTTCACTCCTATTGATCTGGAGGAATATGCCATTGCTTTAGGATTGGCTGTGCTGATCATTCCGATTATGGAGATTGTGAAGTTTATCCAGAGAAAGCTGGGAGTTTAAACCGGTTTCTTCAAAAAACAAACGGCCAGGTGTTCCGTAAAGGCGGGATACCTGGCCGTTTGTTTTTCTCCTATTTTGACCGCTTTGACAAATCAATCAGCTTTTTCATCGTCTCTTCTGTTTCCGGATGAGTTTTTCCAAAAATCTCTTCGCTTTTCCTGTAAAGCTGTGCCGCTGTTGTCTCCTTCTGAATCAGCTCTTTCACCAGATTGGAGGTTTGCAGTCCTCCGATGATTTCTGCCACGTAATGAATCTGCTCCTGGCTTAGCCCGGCGACACTGACCGATGGAAAGGCCTCCTCCCCCAAAATCAGGTAGTCTGTTGTCACATGGAACATCCGCGCAATTCGAGCCAGAACCTCGTAGGAAGGTGCGCAACTGTCATTCTCATATGCCGCCAGCGTGGACTTCGAAATATCTAATCTTGACGCTAAATCTCTCTGACTTAAATGTTGTGATTTTCTTAAATTCTTAATCTTTTCGCCCATTAATATCATACTCATACCTCTGTTCTCCTATCATATAAAATAGTTGCCCAGTATTAATATAATTTTTGCCCAAAATTTATAGACATTTTTGAAAACTTGTAGTATACTGTCAATACAAAATACACAGGAGGTAACCTATTATGAAACACAATTTTGACGAAATCATCAACCGACGAGCCTCTGAGTGCAAGAAATATGAGCCTGCATATCCACAGGATGTCATCCCTATGTGGATTGCGGACACAGATTTCGCAGTTCCAAAGGAAATCTCAGAGGCAATCCAGGAACGTGCCCAGCATCCTTGCTTTGGCTATCCGGTTGAGAGCTTTGAATTTGAAAAAGCAGCTGCATCCTGGGAAACGAAACGCTTTGGATGGAATGTGGATCCTTCCTGGGTGAAGTATTCCAACGGAGTGCTTCCGTTTCTGATGTACGCCATCCGTGCCTTTGCCTATCCGGGTGATCAGGTCATCATCCAGCCCCCTGTATACCCGCCTTTTTTCGCTATCACCAGAAATAACGGCTGCCAGCTGGTCACCAACCCTCTGGTACAGGACGCTGACGGAAAATATCAGATTAACTTTGAAGATTTGGAAAACAAGCTGAAAAATCCAAGAGCCAAGCTTCTCTTCCTCTCCAATCCACATAACCCCGCCATGAGGGCCTTTACCAGAAAAGAGCTGACCCGCATCGGAGAGCTTTGCCTGAAATATCATGTCATCGTTATCTCCGATGAAATCCACTGCGACCTTACCTATAAAGGCTATGAGCACATTCCATTTGGCTCTATTTCAGAGGAATTTGCCCAAAACAGCATGGTATTGATTAACCCCAGCAAAACCTTCAACATTGCCGGTTTCCGAACAGGGGCTGCCATTATTCCCAATAAACAGCTGCGGGATAACATTCAAATCATGATTGAAGACAACAAGAACTACGGAAGAACGATTTTCGGCATGCTCACCTTTATCACGGCCTATGAAAAGTGCGAATACTACGCGGATGAGCTGATGGAATATTTAGAGGGAAATAAGGATTATCTGGTCGATTTTCTCCGGGAACGGATCCCCGAAATCAAGCTGGCCCAGCCAGAAGCTACCTACCTTATGTGGCTGGACTGCCGTGCTCTGAACATGTCACAGGATAAACTGAAAGAATTTTTCTTTGAGAAAGCGAAGCTTGGACTAAACGACGGCGCGACCTTTGGCCAGGAAGGCATTGGGTTCATGCGGATGAACATCGCTTGCCCAAGGGCCACGTTAAAAGAGGCGTTAAACCGGCTGGAATCAGCGGTACACAGCCTGAAATAACGGATTGATAAAAGGGGGACTCAAACATGCAGGAGATATTACTGGTATTTTTTACGCTTCTGGCGGTAGTATGCGCCGTAATCGCCATTTTAAAGAAATTTAATTCCAGGTTTGCCTTTATTGCCCTGGGACTGATTTTCATGCTGATCGCTACCTGGATTAAAGGCACATCCGTTTTAGGAGAAGACAGCACTGGCAGCCTGGTTTTAGACGTTTTTGACGTTGTACGGGTAAAGCTGAAGGATACTGCCGGCGGAATCGGCGCAACGGTCATGATGGGGGGCGCATATGTGCTCTTTATGAACCATATCAAAGCTTCCAACGTACTGGCCAACGGCGCAGCGCGCCTTCTTAAAAATTTTAAGCTGCCCTATGTTCTGCTTTCCATCGTTTTTATCTTTGGCTCTGTCTTAAAGCTGTTTATCACCAGCCAGGTAGCCCTTGGCATGCTGCTGATGATTACCCTTTACCCCATTTTAATCCGGCTGGGGGTCAGTAAATTAAGCTGCGTCAGCGCCATCATTATGTGCGGCTTCCTGGATGAAGGGGTAAATGACAGCAGCGCCATCTTTACATCCGGCGTAATGGAAATGACTCCATTTGATTACTTTATCACCTACGAAGGCAGGGTTGGACTGATCACAGTTCTCGTTATGGCCATTTTCCTCCCCCTCTATTTTAAAAAACGGGACCTCAAGGAATTTGGTGGCCTTGTGATTGACAACAGCTCCACTGTAACAAAGGAGGAGGATAAACGTCCTGGTATTTATGGAATTCTGCCCATTGTCCCATTGGCCCTGATCATTATTTTTAACTTTATCCCCTCAGTCAAAATGGACGTCATCACCGCAAATGTCATCGGTTTTACCGTTGCCTTCATCTTTGAATTGATCCGCAGACGCCACGAGGTATCGGCTGTCAGCAATATGATGACCGACGTTGGACTGTTCATGGCCGACTATTTCAACAAGGTGGTGGCTATGATTATTTCCGCCTACATCTTCTCAGAAGGCGTAAAGCAGCTTGGCGGAATCAATATTGTAGCGGAGAAAATGGCGGAAATCCAGGGCGCCGGCCTTCTGGTCACCTTATTGCTCTGCGCCTTGATTTTCCTGACCGGAGTCCTGACCGGAAGCGGAAACGCTCCCTTCTATGCCTTTGGGCCTTTGGCGCCTCAGCTGGCCCAGATGCTTGGATTAACTCCTCAGAGCATGGTGGTACCCATGCATCTTGCCGGAAGCGTAGGAAGAACCCTATCTCCCTTCTGCGCCGCTGTAATCGCCATTCCGGCCCTTGCAGATCTTGAGATCAACGACGTCATCAAACGCTCCGTAGTCCCGACGATTGTCGCAACCATTGTCGTGCTGGCAGCACCTCAGATCTTGTGGTAAAATCCCAGACTATTACGATTGGAGGAATCAAATTATGAAGTTAAACGAAGTTTCAAAAGTCCGTACCGGCCTGTTTCCAACCCCTCTCTATAAACTCGAAAATTTAAGCAGCCAGTTAAAATCCAACATCTTCATTAAACGGGATGACTTATCCGGTCTTGGTTTTGGCGGAAATAAACTGAGAAAACTGGACTATCTGGTAAAGGAGGCAAAAGATAACGGCTACACCGCTCTTATGACCTTCGGAGGCGTCCAAACCAATCACGGGCGCCAGACTGCTGCCTGCGCCTGCAAATATGGCATGAAATCCATCATCATCGCAAATATGAAAACAGCGGCTCCCCCAGAGGTGCTCAGCGGGAACCTTCTGTTGGACAAAATCCTGGACTGCGATGTGATTTTTATGGACATGTCCAGCATTGACCAAAATTCTGCCGGTAAACCGCCTCATGTAATCAAGCAGGAGACCGCGGCCCTGCGCAAGGCAGTGGCCAAGAAGGTAATTGTGATGTATGAGGCAAAGGGAGAAAAAGTGTATGAAATGCCTGCGGGGGGCAGCACTCCCTTGGGCGTGATGGGGTATTTCACTGCTGTAAAAGAGATTATGGGGCAGTTAAAGGAACTGGACCAGAAGATTGATTACGTCATCTGCGCTTCCGGCTCCAACGGAACCTTCAGTGGGCTGTGGCTGGGTTCCCGATACTACAATGCGCCATGGGAGGTAATCGGCGCGACGGTCAGCCCCTACTCCAAGCAAAACAACGTTACAATGGCTGCTTTAATCAATAGCGCCAGTGAAAAGTTTGAGCTTGGAATCACGGCGGAACCCGACGAACTGCGGATTTTAGGCGATTACTGGGGCGCGGGCTATGACATTCCAGATGAGAAAACTTATCAAACCATTTACCGTCTGGCCAGAACGGAGGGACTGTTTGTAGACCCAACCTACACGGGAAAAGGCTTTACCGCTCTTTTGGATTTGGTAGAATCCGAGAAAATCCCTGCCGGCTCCAATGTCCTCTTCATCCACACCGGCGGTCTTCCCGCTCTGTGGAGCGAGCAGCACGCCGCCCAGTTCACGAAAGAGCTCTGGACCGGGAAAGAGCACACGGTCATCTCTATGGATGTCCGTGACTGTCTCTGATCCCCGGCCTTTCATTCGGTTGAATCAAACAGCAGCGGCCAGCCCGATTTCTAGCCGGCCGCTGCTTTAGCGAAACATAAGGAGATCTTAGATGGACAGCAGTGTTCTTTCAATTATTATTATACTCATCGCCATCCTATCTTTTGGACTGGAGAAAATCCCGCTCCCAATGACTGCCATGCTGGCCTCCATTTTGATGGGTATATCCGGAATCCTTCCCCTTTCTGACGTGTGCTCCGGCTTTGCTTCCAGCAATTTAATGATGGTAGCCGGTATGATCGTCATTGGGAACAGCATCTTTGAAACGGGTCTGGCAAGCTGGCTGGGCCTGCGGCTGACCAAAAGCTTTATCACCCGGAATGAGCGAGGTTTTCTTTTTGCCATTATGATCTTTTCCAGCGCGCTTTCCGCCTTCTTAAGCAACTCTGCGGTTGTTGCGGTATGCATCCCGATTGTAGGTTCCATTGTCCTGAAGGCCAATGGGCGGATTGTCAACAAACACATCATTATGGGGGTTGGTATGGCTGCTGCTATGGGCGGGGCCTGCACCTTAGTAGGCTCCACCGCTCAGCTGGCTGCCCAGCAGGTTTTGGTCAGCACACCAGGCTGCCGTCCCATGGGATTTTTTGAGCTGGGAAAAGTGTGTCTTCCTCTCTGCATAATTTTGGCCATTTATTTTTCAACCATTGGCTATAACCTGCAGAAAAAATATTTTACCTTCCCGGATGTCAATGTATTGGCCCTTTCTTCCGGCCAATTGGAGGATCCTAAGGAGCAAACCATTGAAAACGGCGAACAGTTTCATTATCGAATGGTCATATCCGGCCTGGTTTTATGCTTCTGCGTCGTTGGCTTTATCTCCGGTTTATGGGATGTTAGTATCATCGCCCTCATCGGGGCTGCTGTTGTAATCGTCACCGGATGCATCAGTTTTCGAAAGGCCATGGCCACTATGGACTGGAATACCGTCATTCTTCTCGGCTTCGTCCAGGGTCTGGCAGAAGGATTGGATGCCAGCGGAGGCGGCCGCTTAATTGCTGATTTTATACTGGGAATTTTCGGCGGAGAAAATGCCTCCCCTATCGTCCTTCTGATTGTTGGAATCCTTATATCTACTGTGCTGACAAATTTTATGTCAAATACAGCTGTGCTGGCGATGATCACCCCGATTTTTATCAACATTGGGTTCGCCATAGGCATACATCCTGAAGTTTTTATATTAGGATGCGTGATCGGTGGAAGCACCGCCCTCGCAACTCCCATTGGGACTCCCTGCGTCACCCAGACTTTGGTTGCTGGCTACCGATTCAAGGACTACGTATCGGTAGGTCTTCCTGTAACCGTCCTTCTGACATTTGTAACCTGCCTGCTGTGTCCGGTTATGTATGGCTTTCATCCGCTTTGACCGTATCACACTTTAAAACTACTGCCAAAAATTTTGTCTTGACATCAGGGATTTTTCCCTCTATAATCACAACTGGCCGGGCAGTTTGCCGCGGCCAGTTGCCGCATCTGGCGGCTTCAAAAAGTAAGATAAGAATTGAAAGGTGGCTATCCGAAGAATGTACAGCAAATGAGCGAGATGAAACAGGTTCACAGGGATTAGAGATTCCCCTTCGAGAAAGAAGGGACCATTCTTTTCCCATGTCTCATTTCGTTCAGATGTTCTTCGGGCCGCCTCTTTTCGGTTTAAGAGGCGTTTGGGCTGCATCCGGATTTTTCCGGCTGCGCCTTTGGCGTCTTTTTTCTTTGCCCTTTTCCGAGCTCATCTGAACGAAAGCGTAAGTTCAGGGAGGGATTTACCATGTTGTTAAAGGCACAGAATATTAAGAAAGAATACGGAATCCAGGAAATCCTGGAGATTGACACGCTGCAGATTGAAGATTTTGACCGGATTGGCCTGGTAGGGAAAAACGGAGCCGGCAAGTCCACGCTGATGTCCATTCTGGCCGGGGACCTTGTCCCCGATGAGGGCTATGTGAAGCGGTTCTGTCCCATCGCCCGGATTCTCCAGTCCCAGGAGGCGGATGGCCCCGTCCAGGGCAGCTACATCAGCCGCTTAGGACTGAAGGATTCTGCCCTCAGAAGCGGCGGTGAGCGGACCAGGCTTGCCATAGGGGCCGCATTTTCCCAGAACGCCCCTCTTCTGATGGCCGACGAGCCAACCACCAATCTGGACCTGGAGGGCATCCTCCTGCTGGAAAAAATGATGGCCGGATTTCGGGGGGCTATCCTCCTCATCTCCCACGACCGCGCTCTTTTGGACCGGATCTGCACTACCATTTGGGAATTAGAAGATGGAAAGCTTCGGATATTTGACGGAAACTATTCCCAGTGGCTGGCTCAGAAAGAGCGGGAACGGAGTTTTCAGCAGTTTGAATACGATCAGTATCAGAAGGAAAAGAAACGTTTGACGGCAAACGTACGGGAATTTCGGGAACAAAGCCGCC
>URFM01000088.1 GCA_900547035.1 uncultured Clostridium sp.
GAAATATTGAATTTTCAAGGTTCAGCACACCATGTTGGTGTGGGAAGTTTAAGTACTAATTTTACCTTTCTTCTGCCAACTCTGTGCGATACAGCTTCTATTTACGGCCCCTGCGCGGGAAGTTTCGGAATGGAGCCCTGGCACGCTTCCATTCAAGACGCTTATGATTTGCTGACGGGGAAGAAGGAAAGAATTGAGGGATATCTTGACTGGGAGATGAGCGGGCCGGATATGGGGATGGCCTTCAAGGAAGAAAATCCTTTGGCGCCCTACCGCCTCACAGAAAAAAAGATACTGAAATCTTTTCTGGGCGCCCGCCCGGCAGAGCAGGATGAAGAAATTTTCTTTCAGGGCAGACTTCTGGGAGGATGCATGGACTGCCTGGTAAACCTGATTGGGACAGGATACGACCAAGTGGGGGATTTCCTCAAAAAGTACGAGAAGGATGGATTCATCTGGTTTCTGGAATCCTGTGATCTTACCGTAATGGCTATGCGCCGGGCGATCTGGCAGATGAAGCATGCGGGATGGTTTGAACATGTAAAGGGCTTTCTCATTGGCCGTCCCCTGCATTTTGGGGAGGAAGCCATGGGCCTGGATCATTACCGGGCAGTGTGGGAGCCTTTGGCAGAATATCAGGTGCCTGTGATTATGGATATGGATTTAGGACATCTGCCTCCCGCGATGCCCATCATGTGCGGAGCTGTGGGAAAGGTACGCGCGCAGGGAAATGATCTCTCCATTGACTACCGAAAAGAATAGAAAGATAAAACCAGCCAGGAGGATAGTAGGAATGGACAATCAGGAAATTCGGATTCGGACCGCATCTTTGCAGGATGCAAAGGAACTTTTAGAGATTTACAGACCCTATGTGGAGCATACGGCCATTACATTTGAATATACTCCTCCAACAGAAGAGGAATTTGCAGGAAGAATCCGGGGGGTTTTGAGCAAATACCCCTATCTGGTGACGGAAGGTAAGGGAAAGATTTTGGGTTACGCCTATGTGAGCAGCTTTAAAGAGCGGGAGGCTTATGACTGGGCGGTGGAAACCTCCATCTATGTGGACCAAAATCTGAAGCGCTGCGGCGTTGGAGGCAGGCTCCACCAGGCCCTGGAAGCGGTGTTAAGGGAGCAGGGGATTTTGAATATGAATGCCTGTATCGCGTATCCTAGGGAGGAGGATCAGTATCTGACGCGAAACAGCGTGGATTTTCACGCCCATCTGGGCTATCGCCTGGTGGGGCAGTTTTACCAGTGCGGCTATAAGTTCGGACGCTGGTATGATATGGTATGGATGGAAAAATTGATTGGAGAGCACCTTCCCATGCAGCCGCGTCCCAGAACCTTTGATGAGGTCCGGGAAGACATAAAAGAAAAATATGGAATTCTATGAAGGCCTGCATGGAGGCGGATAAAGATCAATAGGCGCTCAGATATCAGACAGAAAAAGCCTGTGACATTCGAAAGGAAATCCGGATGCCACAGGCTTTTTGAAAATAAATTAAATCAGTTTCTCATTATTTCTCATGAATTTGTATTCAGCTACGGAGCGGTCGAACCCTTTAATATGGTAGTAAAGCCATTCGGTTACATTTTTGTTGACCATGTCCACGAAAGCATCCGATGGACCTTCCTGATCCTCCAGCATTTCGTGAAGCTCCGATACGGTTCTTCTCAATTCTTCGTGCTTCTCTTTGTGCTCCTTAATACCGGGATATCCGATTTCCTCCTGGAGCTGCTCCTCGGCATTAAAATGAAATTCTGTGTAGTCCGCCAGATAATTCAGCATCTGAACTGCCGCTTTCCGGTCTGCGTGATCTTCACAGCTGCGCAGCAGATCGTTGATCTTACCAATCAGCTCTTTGTGCTGAGTGTCGATCATCTCATTTCCGGTTACCAAGCTATCATCAAATTCTGCGTACATGGAATGGCCTCCTTTTCATCGATCATGATTTGATAAAAAATTTCAACAGATTCAGTTTACCATAGACGGGGGAATGACGCAATGAATTTTCCTAATCAGGAAATATTTCCGAGACGATATTCGCATTTTCAGAATATTGTACCAAAATTACAAAGAAAATACTTGTACTGCCAATTAAAACACGTTAGAATAAACGATGTATAACGAATTGTTCACACAAAGGAGAAAAAATATGATTATTGCTCTGGTTATTTTCCTGATTACCTATGCATTGATGCTGTCCTTTCAGCAGTACCGGCCCTGGATTGCTCTGACCTCTGCGGCAATTTTTATCATCCTGGGCTATTGCGGGCTGTTTTCGCTGACACTGCCGACAGCCCTGGCCGCAGTTGATTACAATGTACTGCTGATGATCGGAGGCACCATGGGTACGGTGACTCTGTTTATTGAAAGCCGGATGCCGGCACGTCTGGCGGAGCTTCTGATTACGAAAGTACCCAATGTCAAATGGGCGGTGACGGCTTTAGCCCTTTTCGCCGGCGTTATCAGCGCTTTTGTGGACAACGTGGCTACGGTTTTGATGGTGGCTCCTGTAGGACTTGCCATTTCCAGAAAACTGAAAATTTCTCCGGTTCCGGTATTGATTTCCATTGCCGTGTCCTCTAACCTGCAGGGAGCAGCTACTTTAGTAGGAGATACCACCAGTATTCTGCTGGGCGGATACGCCGATATGAACTTTTTGAACTTTTTCTGGATGCTGGGGAAACCAGGCATTTTCTGGGGCGTGGAGCTGGGAGCACTGGTCTCCATGTTGGCTTTGCTCTTTTTGTTCCGCAAGGAAAAACAGGAGGTTTCCTCCAAGGTGGAAACAGAAGTGACGGATATGGTTCCTTCCTATTTAATGATTGCAACCGTTCTGCTTTTGATCTGCGCTTCCTTTATACCTGAGCCCGCAGAAGGGATCGCGGCGGCTATTTACGGATTGAGAAGCGGCCTGATCTGTCTTGCGATCTGCATTGTAGGCGTAATTTATACATGCATCCGAACAGGATCTGGTGCTATTGTAAAAAAGGTGATTCAGGATCTGGACCGGGATACCCTGCTGCTTTTGTTCGGTCTGTTTATGGTCATTGAGGGCATCAAGCAGGCAGGCGTAATCGATGCGATTGCGCAGCTGTTCTTTCGGGTGGCGGGAGAGAGTCCGTTTCTTCTGTACACTCTGATTGTGTTTGCTTCTGTATTTTTGTCCGCTTTTATTGACAATATCCCTTATGTGGCGACTATGCTTCCGGTGGTGGAGAGTATTTCCGGAATGATGGGAGTGGAGCCATATGTATTTTACTTTGGACTCCTGACCGGGGCTACTCTGGGAGGCAACCTGACGCCCATCGGAGCTTCCGCCAATATTGCAGCGATCGGAATCCTGCGCAAAAACGGAGAGATCGTAAAGGTACGGGATTTCCTGAGAATTGGTATTCCCTTTACCATGTCGGCAGTGCTGACCGGGTATATCTATATCTGGCTGGTGTGGGGAATTTAAATAGAAAAAAAGAGAATACATACGAGCAGGCCGTTCCACAATCAGGGAACGGCCTGTTTACGTGTTATCTTAAACTTACAGAATGGGGAAGATGGTCATAGTCCAAAGCACAGATACCAGGATGAAAATAATTGCGGGAAGCCAGGACATCTTGAACATAATGCTCTGATTGTACCCGCCGTAATCCATCATGTAAGGGATAGCCGCTGTCGCCATAGGCGTCATGAAAGCGGACAGGCAGCCGGCCTGAATCAGGATCATCAGTCCGATGGGGTTTCCGCCGATGGAAGCGCAGGTAGCGATGGCGATGGGATGGAAGATCATCATAGTTGCCCGGTTCTGCATGAACTGCGTCATAATGAAAGGAATGACGAAGAATACAGCGCCTACAATGTAGGAATTTCCATTTACGGCAGTTACCAGCTGAGCCATATATCCGCCAATCCACTCGCCGGCTCCGGTAGAGCTTAATGCGCCGGACATGGCCAGGGCGCCTACGATTAACAGAAGCATGCTGACCGGCAGGGCGCTTACTGCTTCCTTGGGTTTTAAAACGCCGCAGATAATCATCAGCAGGGCTCCGATGACGGTGATCTGCCAGTTATCAAGGCCGATCTGCTTGGCGAACATTAATCCAAGGGCGTCCAGAATAAAGATCAGATATCCGGCACGCTCCGCAAAGGGGCTTAAAGGCGCCTGATTCAGAGATTTTCCGGAGGTTTCTTTGGTCTGAACCACGGGCTCGTCGGGAGTGGTCTTTACGGCGAAGAAAATACAGTAAATGGCGCAAATAATCAAGAGAGGCAGACGGCCTTTCGCGGGATCCGCCAGCTGTACTACGAAATCGGTATAACCATAGCTTTCCAGATAGCCGTTTAATTCAGAAGCAACGGTAGCTCCTGCCCCTAACGGGATAGTGCAGCAGGTGGCGACTACGGCCATGCCCAGAGGGAACATGACTTTGGAGGATTTTACGCCGATGGCTTCTGCGGAGGAAGCCAGCATGGGAGCCACAATTCCGAATACGGCTACCGGACTCTGGATAAACTGGCTCAAAATAATGCCCAGAATAATATAACCGGCCATAACCTTGGTCAGGCTGCCGTTTGCCATTTTGGAGATTGCATCGGCGATGTTTTTACAGAATTTTGTACGGTTAAATCCGGCGGCTACTACGCACATGCCGCCGATCATGACCACATTGCTGTCCCCGAAGTAGGCTAGGGCCTCGTCCGCTGTAAGACATCCGAACAGAGTCAGCAGAATCAGTGACGTAAGGGCCGTTGTGGCCATGCTGAGTTTTCCCCAGCAGTAGCTGATTACGGTCAAAACAAAAATAATCAGACATATAGTTAATGGACTCATAGGGTTACCTCCTTAAATTCCCTGGATGGATGTGGCGATGGAGTACCATTTATAGGGCTCCGGATTAAATGCGCATCCGGGGTAGTGGTGCTCCTGTAAAATGTTGTTTACTTTTTCAAAATACTCATTGAGATCTTCTCCGGCAGCCCGGGCATTGTTGTGGTGAAGGGGCATCATCAGCTGGGCGCCCATCATTTCCATTTGGCTGGCATAGTACTCCGGGGTATAGCTGCGAATCCGGTGGCGAAGCATCAGGTTGGGCCTTTCCTTCGCGGCATGCTGCACATGTTCCTCGTAGTCTCTTCCGGCGGAGAAGCTGATGCGGTAATTGTTTTTCGTTTCAATCAGGAAATTCTGGCAGAATATGTAGCCCAAACCGGCCAGCTTATTTGGCATTGGAACATGAAAGGAAGAACTTCCCAAATCCTCGCCTTTAGGATCCCCCGGCCGCTTAAAGTAGCCCTCACGGAAAGCGCGGCTGTCATGGGCTCCCGGATAGACCTTTAAGGTAAAATCGTCCAAATAGTAGGTGTTGCCCGGATACAGCGGAACAATGGCTCCGTAGGGAATGTTATATACTCTTGCCAGCTCCATGGCAGCTTCCGCAGGTACCAGGATTCTTCCGTAGAAACGGTTCCAGAGCTCTCCGGTAAGGTTGCTGTGGTCCGGATGCACATGACTTAGAAGAATGTAGTCCGCTCCCGTAAAGTTCTCTACAGAAAAACCGCTTTGGGAATAAACCTTCAGATCGTTTTCCTGCTGTTTGCTTAAAGGCTCCTGACCTTTAAAGTTGCTGCCGTCCCAGAAGAATGGGTCTGTTACCAGCACCTTTCCGCCTGGAAGAACCATCTCATAGCACTGAACGGAAATCCAGCGGATTTTCAGGGCCTCTGAACTGACGCCAGGCAAGTAGTTCTTACTCATAAAATTGCTCCTTTCTTATGAAGTTTTTTCAATCTGAGTGGAGTATAGCAAAAGAATAATTATTGCTCAAATGAATCTATTTCGCAAAAACATTACAAAAAGGAATAAAGCAGATCGAATTTCACAAGGAAAGACGGTCTGCTTTGGACAGAAGTGACAAAAATGGTATGGCTTAATGAGAAAATTGTGCAAAATCACATGGAGACCATTGGCGGATAGAAGCCGGATTATGACTTTTCTGGCTGCTGATAAAGGGTTTGGGCCAAATGTATCAGCAGTTTCATGGCATCCTGAGGCTGGCTGCCTTTGCGGGTGATCAGGCAGGTCCTTTGTTTGGTGATCCGCAGATCCGGCAGAGATAAATACTCGACCTTATGAATAGCGTGGGGTAGTTCGGCCAGGATGCAGTTGCCCAGACGGTTTTCTACGGCGCTCATGGCGCTGCGGACATTTTCTACATAAATCCTGCTTTTGGGATAGCGGCCAATTTGAATGAAGTATTCCTGGGCGATGCGGCCGGACTGGGTAAAAGAGGCCAGACGGATGTAGGGTTCATCCATCCAGGATCGGTCCTCCAGAACCGGATGGGGAAAATCCGGGCGGGAAACGGCTTTGCGCATGAGCGGGGAGTGTTTGGGAACTGCCAGGGCCATGCCGGAGGAGGCCAGTGGGAAATAGGACAGACCTGGTTTTTCCTCCCTGGCGTAGGCCAGGCAGATATCCAGCTTTCCGTCCTCCACATCCCGGATCAGACCAGTGGAGCTGTCCTCCTTCAGACTGACGGACATGGCGCTTTGGCGTTTGTAGAAGGCGGGAAGCAGATGGTTCATAATAAAGGAGGTCTGTCCCATGGAATATCCGAGCCGGATGGCATCTGCTCCGTCGGAACGCATTTTCGCCAGTTCATCCTCCATCTCCTGGTCCAGGCGCATAATTTCCAGTCCTTTATTCACATACATCTGTCCGATGGCGGTCAAAACAAAACGTTTTCCGATGCGGTTAAAAAGAGGGGTTCCCAACTGCGCCTCCACCCGCTGGAGAAATTTTGTCAGGGCACTCTGAGTGATGCACAGTCGGTTAGCTGCCTCGGACAGGCTTTTCTGCCGGGCAATTTCTACAATATATTCATAGTCCTTTACATTCATGGAGACACCCTCCTTTTTCTCGTCCTGCCGTTTACGGAAATATTACCTTTAGCCTAAATTATTCACGGAACAGTATCTGAATTGATAACAGTACCATGAATC
>URFM01000089.1 GCA_900547035.1 uncultured Clostridium sp.
CATCAGGGACATTTTCACTTGTGGTATACTGGGACATTATCATAAATGGCTTATAAATGTGATGAAAAACCCGTTAAAAGTGCTTGACAAATCAAACAGAATCTTCTATAATGCATGACATCTTAAGTCAAACGCATATAAAAACAGAATGGACGCTTATCGGAGGGCATGCAGCCGCAGCTGCGTTGTCAGAGAAGATATCGAGTGCGCTCGGTTATTTGGGAACAGATAACCGGGCCTTTTTTTGTTTATGCGGGAATTAGGAGGAAGAACATGTTTGAAGAAAATGTTTTAATCTCTTTTCTAAGAAAATTTGACCAGCATCCCTTTATTGTGGATTACAGGGGAAGGGAGTACCAGATTGGAGAAGGAATCCCGGTGTTCCGGGTGAAATTCAACCAGAATATTCCCCTGTCCGAGCTGACCACCAGCACATCCATTGCCCTGGGAGAGGCGTATATGGATAAGAAGCTGGAGATTGACGGAGATTTATTCCAGGCTCTGGACCATTTCCTGGGACAGATGGGAAAATTTTCCACCGATGAAAACGCCCTGAAAAAGCTGCTGCACACATCGGTTTCCCGGAAAAACCAGGAGCGGGAGGTCTCCAGCCATTACGATATCGGCAATGATTTTTATGAGCTGTGGCTGAAAGAGGGGATGAGCCTTCTGGACATCGGCTGCGGCTGGGGTTATCTGCTGATTGAGGCGGCGAAGAAGTATATGGAAAAGATTAATCTGCTGAAAACACGTCTTCAGCGTCTGAACGCAAGCGAAAAGGACAATTACGGCGTGCGCAGGAAGATTCAAAGAGAAATTCGGAGACTGGAGGAAGGAAGATAGCCCTTTCAGGATGGATATAAGGATTTAAGGATAAAAGTAAAAGGTTGAAGGTTAAGGGGGCTGCCGGATCGGAGACGATATGGCAGCTTCCGGCTGATTTGGGGCAGCTGTGTACATAAGGACGGGAGTGTGGAAGATGGAATATTATCGAACAGGGAAGCCACAGGGAACTTATGGCAAAGGGCGGCGCTTACGCCTCCCTGTATTACAGCCAGTTTGAGTAAAAAATGTCCGGATGGTGGAGAAAACAGGCATCCGCCGTCTGAAAAAAGGCCGTGTATTTATCCGGATTCTAAGTATTAACAAATTCCGGGAACTATGGTATGATAAACCTGATTAAAAAGCAGTATCTCGGGAGGTAAGAGATTGATGAAGGGAAAATACATGGCTTATGTGGGATCTTATTCTTACACCGGCAAAGCCAAAGGAATCACAGTTTTTGATGTGGATGTAGAGAAGGGACAGTTTCAGTACCGCTGCGAGATGGAGGTGGACAACTCCTCCTACGTAATTGCTTCCAGCGACGGAAAAACCCTTTATTCCATTGCGGACGAGGGGGTTGTGGCGTTCCGTATCCTGGAAAACGGAAGTCTGGCCCGGCTAAACAGCGCCTCTATCCGGGGGATGAGAGGCTGCCATCTTTGTACGGATGCGGAGGACAAGTACGTGTTCGTATCCGGATACCACGACGGCAAAGCCACGGTGCTGAGCCTGAATCCGGACGGCTCCGTAGGCTCCATTGTAGACGGCGTGTTCGACAAGGGATACGGCAGCGTGGCGGAGCGGAATTTCCGTCCTCACGTAACCTGCACCAGAAGGACGCCGGACGGCAAGTATGTGATGAGCGTGGATAATGGAATCGACCAGGTGAGAATCTACCGTTTTACGGAGAAGGAACAGAAGCTGAAACAGGTGGATGCCATCCGCTGCGACCTGGAGTCCGCTCCCAGACATTTCCGCTTCAGCGCCGATGGACGGTTCATCTATCTGATTTACGAGCTGAAGACTAAAATAGATGTATTTTCCTACAAGACCGGGGAGAGAGCTCCGATCATTGAAAAAATTCAGACAGTTTCCACAACCAGTACAGAGAATCCGGGCGTGATGACCGCGGCCTGCGCCATGCGGCTGTCCTGGGATCAGAAATACCTCTACTGCTCCAACGCGGGGGAGAATACGGTCAGCGTATTTTCCAGAGATGAAGAGACGGGACTTCTGACCAGACTTTGCTGTCTGCCTGTCAGCGGCGAGTATCCCAAGGACATTGCCGTATTCCCCGACAGCCGCCATATTGTCAGCGTAAACCATGAGAGCGGATCGCTGAGCTTTTTCACGGTGGACTACGAAAAGGGATTGATGGTAATGAGCGGGAGAAGTATTCCGGTCAATGAGCCCAATTGCTGCGCAATTGTAAAGATTCGATAAGAAGACAAACGTAGACAGACCAGAGGAGCAAAAAGAGAAGATATGGCAGGTTCAATATTTGGAACAATTTTTCGGGTGTCTACCTGGGGAGAATCCCACGGGGCGGGCCTTGGGGTGGTGATTGACGGCTGCCCTGCGGGCCTTCCTCTGGACCGGGAGGACATTCAAAGCTGGCTGGACAGGAGAAAACCGGGGCAGAGCAAGTTCACCACTGCCAGACAGGAAGGGGATGAGGTGGAGATCCTTTCCGGCGTGTTTGAGGGTAAGACTACCGGAACGCCCATTGCCCTGGAGGTGCGCAATAAGGACCAGCGCTCTAAAGATTACAGCGCGATTATGGATTTGTACCGTCCGGGACATGCGGACTATACCTTTGACCAGAAGTACGGTTTTCGGGATTACCGGGGCGGCGGACGTTCCTCGGGCCGGGAAACGGTAGGACGTGTGGCGGCCGGAGCTGTGGCGGCCAGGATTTTAAAGGAGCTAGGCGTGGAGGTACGGGCTTTTACCCGCTCCATCGGTCCGGTGGAGATCTCCCTGGAAAACTTTAGCTGGGATGAGATGGCAAACAACAAGCTTTACATGCCGGACGCCCGGGCGGCCAAAGAGGCTCAGGCCTATCTGGAGAAGCTGATGGGAGAATGCAACTCCGCCGGAGGAGTTATTGAGTGTCGGATTGAAGGCCTTCCTGCCGGTATCGGAGAACCGGTATTTGACAAGCTGGACGCCAATCTGGCCAAGGCTATTCTCTCCATCGGAGCGGTAAAGGGATTTGAAATTGGAGAGGGCTTTGAAGCCGCCCGCCTGACCGGCTCTGAGGACAATGATGAATTTGCTTCGGAGACTGACGGGAACGGTGAGAGAAGGATTTATAAAAAGACCAACCACGCGGGCGGCGTCCTGGGAGGCATCAGCGACGGCAGCCCGGTAGTATTCCGGGCCGCCTTCAAGCCTACCGCCTCCATCGCCAGACAGCAGCATACGGTAACCCGGGAGGGGGAGGAAATTCCAATTGTCATTAAGGGGCGCCATGACCCGGTGATTGTTCCAAGAGCGGTTGTAGTAGTGGAGGCCATGGCCGCCCTGACGGTCTGCGACCTGCTTCTGGGCTCCATGACCTCCAGGATGGACCGGATTCGGGAATTTTTCTGCCGTTAAAATCAAAGAAGCTTACTTGCCGGAATGGGCCAGAAGAAATTCCAGGGTGGCGGCGTTGTACTCCTTCAGATGTTCCCACTCATGGACATGGCCGCCGCCACGGCACAGATAGAGCTGGCTGTCGGGGAGGCCCTCGTAAAGCTCCATGGTCTTTTCCATGGTGACGAAAAGGTCACAGTCACCGGCGGCAACGAGGGTGGGAGCCTTGATTGCTTTTAAGCGGTCCGCCGTGTTGTGGTTAAGACAGGCGTTGCACTGGGCTTTGTAAGCATAGTGAGGCATGGGATAGGGATATGCCATGTCCTCTTTTTCTGCCGTCAGAAGCATCTGCTCCTTCGTATTCTGGGTGATCTGGGAGAAGGTCATCCACTGGTTCAGCCGTTTAAAGGTATGACCGTCCAGCTGGTCGATGGCGTCCCGCAGGGTCTCAATAGCCCGGCGGAAGCTGTTGCTGACGCTGGCGAAGGTGCTGGTGAGAATCAGGGAGCGGACCCGGTCCGGATGGTCCGCTGCCAGATGCTGGGCGATGGCGCCGCCCATGGAAACCCCGTTGATGTGGGCTTTGGAAATGGACAGGGCGTCCATGATTCCAATCACATCCTCCGCCATCCGGGCGGTGGAGTAGGAGTCCTCCTCGGGCTTGGAGGAGCGGCCCGCTCCCCGGTTGTCGATGGTGATGCACTGAAAATGTTCCTGGTAGGCCGCCACATTGGGCCGCCACTTATCTCCCGGGGCCCCAAGGCCCATAATCAGTACCAGAGGTTCCCCCTGGCCGGTAATCTCCACATGAAAGAAGAGCGGACCCAGGGGGATTTCTTTTTCTGTAGTCTCCATGATTTAATCCCTCTCCTTTCTGGGAGTCTGTCCGGTGTAAATCCAGAGTTTTTTGGAGCCGCAGGGCGGCAGTTCCTGTTTCATCCGCTCCAGCACGGGAGTATAGTTCAAATCCCGGATGGGAAGGTCTACCCGGATGTTGTCCAGGGCGCTGATACACATGCCCTCCAGGATTTCGTAGCCGTGGTAGGCGGTGTCGATGTTGCAGGAATGTACCTTGGAATCGTCCTCAATCCATCGGGCAAATTCCGTATAGTAGGGAGTCTGGATCGGCACCTGCTGGTGGTTGCGCCAGCCCGGGTCCTTACCTGTGACAAGGCGGCCGTTTGTCTCCTTGGTGCAGGCCCCCCAGAAGCCGTCGGTTTCCGCGTACATATATCCGTCGGTGCCGTAGACGGTCAGACGGTTGTCACTGCTGGAGTATTCCGGCGGGTTGTGGGCCTCGGAGAGATAGCCGCACTCAATGTAGGCCCGGACGCCGTTTTCCAGCTCCATGGTACCAAGGAGATAGTCGGGAGCCGGGTGGGTGTCCTCCAGGGAAACGGGGCCGTGGACGTGGCCGCAGACCCATTTGGCCCGGTATCCGCCGTTGATCCACAGGGTATAGTCCACATAGTGGGTTCCCAGCTGGGAGAACCAGGCCTGGGTCTCCACATGGATTTTGCGGATATCGCCGATGACTCCCTCTTCAATCTTTTTCTTCATCCGCTGAAACTGAGAGAGATATTTCTGCTGATGGCAGACCACGGCCTTGATGCCATGCTGATGGCACAGCTCCACCATCTGCTTTGCCTCCTGGAGGGATTCCGCCATGGGCTTTTCCAGGGAAACGGCCTTCACGCCGTACTTGACCGCCAGCTCAATCATATTCAGGCGCAGGTCGGGGTAGGTGACGAAAACGAACACCTCCGGGTGCAGGGTTTTCAGCATCTCCTCCGCATCTAAAAACTGGGGAACATGTTCTAGATGGTAGGTCTCGCTGACCAAATCCAGGGCCTTCTGGTTGATATCGCAGAGACCTACAATCTCGTAATAATCAGGGTTTTCCAGAAGTCCATGAATGTGAATCTTTCCCCGGACTCCAAGCCCCATCACCGCTACGGTATGCTTGCTCATCTTAGTTTCCTCCTTCCATGAACTGCTTCATATAAGTGCCGTCTCTTAAAACAACGCCGTCGGAATCCCGCTCCGCCTCCGGGGATTCATCCTCCACCATAATCCAGCCGCCATAGCCGCTTTCCTTAAGATAGCGGACAATGACCGGGTAATCGATGTCGCCCTTTCCCATAACGGCCCAGGCGCCGTCGGCTGCCCGATCCTTAAAATGAACGTGACAGATTCGTGAGCGCCCCTCTTTTAAGAGTGTCAGGGCGTCCATCCCGCCGTTTACAATGTGCCCCACGTCAGGGGCCCATCCAACCCGGGTCCGGTCCATGAGTTCAAAGAGCACTTTGTAGTCCTCAGCAGTGCGGAAGAGGGAATTTTTTGCGGAGTTGGGGTGGTAGCAGGTGACGATTCCCCGCTCCGCCGCCCGGCAGGCCACGGAGTCCATGCAGGAGAGAAGGTTTTTTCTTCTGGTCAAAAGGGCCTCCCCCTCCCCTCTGGGAGTCTGGCCCGCATGGTGGGAAACCATCAGCTTGGCAAAGGGAAAATGACTTAAAAACGCAATGGCTTCATCGGAGAGCTGCCGCTCCTCCTCAGTTTCCTGAGGCTGCTCCCAGGGCTGATGGAGCACCAAGGCAGCCAGGGCGATGTGGTTCTTTGCCAGAAGCTCTTTCACCTCCTCCGGCTTGTGAAAATAGTCGCCCAGCATGCAGATTTCCGCTTCCAGGCCCTGAAAGCCGGCTTCGGCGGTCTTTTGGATGATATGGGGAACTTTTCCGGCATAAGCGGAAATGTTCATTTTCCAGGGATAGGTCTGGCAGCCATATTGAATTTGTTGTCTCATAATGCTCACTCCTTATTCATGTTTTTGGCGGGTTCCAAGGTCGAAAATCCTCTTGCAAGCAAGCTTGCACCGGATTTTTGACCTTTTGACCCTGGTATCACAGGTATTGATCCAGGTTACTTTCTAAAATCAGAGAAGAACGGATGACTTCAGAGGAAGAAGGCGGCTTCATATCGTGAAGCAGCAGATCCGTCAGCCGCTTGGTTCCCAGACGGGCCTGCAGGGCGGGATCGCGGAACAGGACGGCGGTCATGGTCTGACGTTTCAGAAACAGAGCGCTTTCCGGACAAAGATCACTTCCAATCAGCCGCACTTTGCCGGCCAGGCCTTCCTTCTCCAGAAAACGGGCTAGAAACAGGCTGCACCGCAGATTGACAGAGTAGAAAGCGCCGATGGAATTCTCCTGGTTCAGAAGTATTCTCAGGCGGTCTTCCATATGGTCCCGTTCAGGATAGCCGTAAAGCTTGATGAGCTTCCTGGGGTGGTTCATGCGGGCCAGATATTGTTCAAAACCCAGCATACAGCTCCGGTTGGAATAAAGCTGGATGTCCCCGGCGCACATGAGGATGGACTGATGGGGACCGGTCTGGGAAACCAGCAGTT
>URFM01000090.1 GCA_900547035.1 uncultured Clostridium sp.
TCTGCTCCATACCGAGAGCCAAGGCCGGGAAGCAGTCGGTAATCAGGTTGATCCACAGCAGATGTACCGGCTCCAGGATGGTAAATCCAATAAGGGTGGCAAAGAAGATAGCCAGAACTTCCGCCAGGTTGGAGGCCAGGAGGAACTGAATGGCCTTACGGATATTGGCGTAAATACGGCGGCCTTCTTCTACCGCGGAAACAATGGTTGCGAAGTTATCATCTGCCAGAACCATGTCTGCCACGTTCTTGGTTACGTCCGTACCGGTGATACCCATTCCTACGCCGATATCAGCGCTCTTGATGGAAGGAGCGTCGTTTACGCCGTCTCCGGTCATGGCGGTAATCATACCCTTGGCTTTCCAGGCAGTTACAATGCGGACTTTGTGTTCAGGCTGTACGCGGGCGTACACGGAATATTTCTCAATATCCTGCTTGAACTGCTCGTCGCTGATTTCATTTAACTGAGCGCCGGTGATGGCCTGGCTGGCATCCTCGATGATGCCGAGTTCTTTTGCGATGGCTACGGCGGTATCTTTGTGGTCGCCGGTAATCATGATGGGACGGATTCCGGCCTGACGGCATTCAACAATAGCCGCCTTAACCTCGGGACGGACCGGATCAATCATGCCGGAAAGACCTAAGTAGGTCAGATCCTGCTCTAAAAACTCAGGCTCTGAACTTTCAGGCATGGCAGCCCACTCTCTCTGAGCTCCGCAGAGCACACGCAGGGCACGGTCGGCCATATCCTTGTTGCTCTTTAAAATGGAAGCGCGGATTTCATCAGTCATAGGAACAACCTTGCCGCCGATGAGGGCTCGGGTACAGCGCTTTAATACCTCATCGGGAGCTCCCTTGGTAAACTGGATGATAGAGCCGTCCTTCGTTTGATGAACGGTAGACATCATCTTTCTCATGGAATCAAAAGGAGCCTCGCTTACGCGGACATAGTCCTTGGACAGCTGCGTCTTGGGCAGCCCGTTTTTGTTGGCGTCGTTGACCAGAGCGCATTCGGTGGGTTCTCCCACGGCCTCATTGGTATCCGGATCCAGATTAGCGTCGGAACAGAGGGCCATAGCGATTTCCAGAGTTCTTTCATCATCCGTGGCGTGGTCCACAACGGTCATCTTGTTCTGGGTCAGGGTACCGGTCTTATCGGAACAGATAATCTGGGTACATCCCAGAGTTTCTACCGCAGTCAATTTTCGGATGATGGCGTTGCGCTTGGACATGTTGGTAACGCCGATAGAAAGCACGATAGTCACAACGGCGGCCAGTCCTTCGGGAATAGCGGCTACGGCCAGAGACACGGCTACCATGAAGCTTTCCAGGATAGGCTGGGAGCGGAACAGTCCTACGGCAAAGATAACGATACAGATTCCTACAACCAGAACCGTCAGGAATTTGCTCAGCTGGTTCAGCTTAATCTGAAGGGGAGTTTCCTCCTCCTGGGCGTTGGCCAGAGCGTCGGCGATCTTACCCATCTCGGTGTTCATGCCGGTGCCGGTGATAACGGCTTTGCCGCGGCCGTAAACCACGGTGGATCCCATGTACATCATGTTCTTGCGGTCTCCAAGGGGAATATCCTTCTGACCGTCCAGGTTCAGCAGATTCACGATTTTATTGACCGGAACGGATTCGCCGGTCAGAGCGGCCTCTTCGATTTTCATGCTGGCGCATTCAATGATACGTCCGTCTGCGGGAACGGAATCTCCGGCTTCCAGAACGACGATATCGCCGGGAACCAGGTCCTCACTTCTCAAGGTTACGATCTTGCCGTCGCGCATTACCTTACTGGTAGCAGCGGCGATTTCCTGCAGGGCGGCGATAGCGGCTTCCGCTTTGCTTTCCTGAACCACGCCCAGAACGGCGTTGATGATTACCACGATCATGATGATAATCACGTCGGCGAAGGATTCTCCCTCGTAGGCGGCAGTGATTCCGGAAATAACAGCCGCCACAATCAGAATGATGATCATGGGATCGGCCAGCTCATCCAGGAAACGCTTCCACAATGGAACCTTCTTACCTTCCTTCAGCTTGTTCTTTCCATACTTTTCCAGACGCTTCGCTGCTTCCTGGCTGGATAAACCATCCGGAGAAGAGCTTTGTTCTTTCAGCACGTCTTCAAAACTGGATAGATACTCTTTCACGTTGCTGTTCCTCCTTAAAAAATTGAAAGATTTGTAAATAAGTGATTTATAGCAACCGTTCAGGACATTCTGAACAGTTATGCTTTGTAATAAAAAACCCATACACAGACTCGGTTAAACGTGATGTCAAACGAAACCTGTATATGAGTCTCATTCTTTATGAACCAGCCAGGCATCCGGATACGGAGGCCACCATGTTGACTGATTCCGCATACCTGCCTGTTGGGAAAAGTATGTGGAATTACTCCCTCATGTATTCAGTTCTGAAGATTTTACCGGGGAAATGGGAATTTAAGATATAAAAAAAGACTACCCCGGTTCTTAATCTCCAACTAGAGCCAGGTAAGTCTTGCCATTTAAAACGAAGCCAGGAATATGAAATTCCAGTGCTGTTGACTTTGTTGCACCAGAAAGAACGTGGTGCCGACTACTCCCTTACACTCCTTTAACCCTACCATGATTTTGAGGCCTTGTCAAGAAAAAATTGCAACAGCCCGGAAAGGTGAAGGAGCATCTCCGAACTGCAACAATTTTCCTATAGGAAGGAAGTTTTACTTCCGTCATTTGTCATGGACGAACCCCCTAAGATGTGCTATACTAAACAGGATAGGCGTATTTCGCTTATGGATAGAATTTGGAGGGAAACGATGAACGATCAAACGAAGGTGCGGGGACGGTTCCGGATCTATCTGCAGTGGCCGGTAATGCTCTCGGCGCTGTGGATTCTCCTGACAGTGGCGGTCAGCGCGGTGAATTTGCTGGCCGGTATTATGGTGTCCGCCGCAACTCTGATTTACATGGCAATCTCCCTGTGGCTGTATTTTACCAGGAAAAAAGCCCTGGTAGCAGGATTGACGGAGTATGCCCGCCGGTACGCATCCGCCCAGATGCGTCAGATGGACGAGCTCTTGGTACCTTATGCCGTAGTGGACGAGACCGGGCGTCTGGTGTGGATGAATCAGGAATTTTCCCGGATTACGGAAACGGGAGGGGCTGCGCCAAAAACTCTGATGTCCGTATTCCCGCAGGTGACGAAAGAGCAGCTTCAGACGGCAGGGGAAACGATTACGGTACACGACTCCTATGGGGAACGTAATTACCGAATCGATCTGCGCCAGCTGGAGATGGATCCCCAAGAGGAAGAACCTATGGAAGGACCCAGGCAGACGCTGACGGCAGTGTGTCTGTCTGATGAAACCCAGATTTTAAAATACCGACAGCAGATCAACGACCAGAAGATGGTGGCCGGCCTCATTTATCTGGATAATTATGATGAGGCTTTAGAGAGCGTGGAGGAGGTCCGACGCTCCCTGCTGATTGCCCTGATTGACCGGAAGATTAATAAGTACATTTCCAGCATGAACGGTATTGTGAAGAAGCTGGAGAAGGACAAATATTTCTTTGCGGTAAAGCAGCAGTATATGCTGAAAATTCAGGAGGATCATTTCTCAATTTTAGAGGAAGTCAAGACTGTTAATATCGGAAATGAGATGGCCGTGACTTTAAGTATCGGAATCGGCATGAACGGTGATTCCTACAGCCAAAACTATGAGTATGCCCGGACCGCCATTGACATGGCTCTGGGGCGGGGCGGCGATCAGGCGGTGGTGAAGGATTCCGGCAAGATTCAGTATTATGGCGGAAAGGCCCAACAGGTGGAGAAAACCACCAGAGTAAAAGCCAGGGTGAAGGCACATGCTCTGCGGGAGCTGATGGACGGAAAGGACCGGCTTCTGATCATGGGGCATCGTCTGGCGGATATCGACTCCTTCGGCGCGGCGGTGGGAATCTACCGCATCGCTACGGCCTTAAATAAGAAGGCGCATATCGTGGTTAATCAGGTGACCTCCTCTGTGCGTCCTATGATGGAGCGATTTACGGAGACAAACGATTATCCGGAGGACATGTTCCTGAAAGGTGAGGAGGCTGCCGGCCTGGTGGACAATACGACTATGCTGGTGGTAGTTGATGTGAATCGCCCCAGTATCACAGATGAGCCTTCCTTGCTGAAGATGGTGAAAACGATTGTGGTGCTGGACCATCACCGGGCCAGCAGTGAAGTTATTGATAACGCGGTGCTCTCTTATGTGGAGCCTTACGCTTCCTCGGCCTGTGAGATGGTAGCGGAGGTGCTTCAGTATATTGCTGACGGCATTAAAGTAAAGGCGCCGGAGGCCGATGCCATGTACGCGGGAATTGTCATCGACACCCAGAATTTTACCAATCAGACCGGTGTGCGGACCTTCGAGGCGGCGGCTTTTCTTCGCAGAAGCGGCGCGGACATTACCAGAGTTCGGAAACTGTTCCGCGAGAATATGGTGGATTATCAGGCAAAGGCGGAGGCGGTAAAGAACGCTCAGGTCTATATGGATGCTTTCGCCATCAGCATCTGTCCGTCGGAGGGACTGGAAAGTCCTACGATTGTAGGAGCCCAGGCGGCTAACGAGCTTTTGGAGATCCGAGGAATCAAGGCTTCCGTGGTGCTGACCATGTACAATAATGTAGTTTACTACAGCGCCCGTTCCATTGATGAGGTGAACGTCCAGGTTATGATGGAGAAGCTGGGAGGCGGAGGACACAGAACTATTGCGGGCGCCCAGATTGCGGATATTACCCTGGAAGAGGGAATCAACCGTCTGAAGGAAGTAATCCGTCAGATGGTGGAAGAAGGACAGGTATCATAGATAGAAAGGAAAAGGAACAGAAATGGAAATCGTATTATTGCAGGATGTAAAATCCCTTGGAAAAAAAGGACAGGTTGTAAAGGTAAACGACGGCTATGCCAGAAACTACATTCTTCCCAAAAAGCTGGGAGTAGAGGCAAACGCTAAGAATCTGAATGATTTAAAACTTCAGAAAGCAAATGACGCCAAAGTGGCGGCCGAGCAGCTGGCTGCTGCCAGAGAGCTGGCAGCAAAGCTTCAGGAGGCCTCTGTTACCGTATCGATTAAAGCCGGAGAGGGAGGAAGAACCTTCGGTTCCGTTTCTACCAAAGAAATCGGAAAGGCCGTAAGCGATCAGCTGAAACTGGATATTGACAAGAAGAAGATGGTACTGGAGGAGCCCATTAAATCCCTTGGAACCCATGAGGTTCCGGTGAAGCTGCACAAGGATGTGACGGCTATATTGAGAGTAAAGGTAGTAGAAGCTTAAGAACAGATGGATAATGGGAGAGGAACCTATGGATGAAGCTTTATTAAAGCGGGTGCTTCCCCACAGCATCGAGGCGGAGCAGTCGGTAATCGGTTCCATGCTGATGGACCGGGAGGCCGTGATCTCCGCCTCGGAGATTATTACGGGAAGTGATTTTTATCAGCACCAATATGGAGTGATGTTTGACTCTATGGTGGAGCTGTTTAACGAGGGAAAACCGGTAGACCTGGTAACTCTGCAGGATCGTTTAAAGGAAAAAGATGTGCCTCCGGAGGTCAGCAGCCTGGACTTTGTGCGGGATATTGTATCTATTGTCCCCACCTCGGCCAATGTCAAGTCCTATGCCAACATTGTGCGGGAAAAGTCAGTGCTGCGCCGGCTGATTCGCACCACTGAGGAAATTGCCAACTCCTGCTATGCGGGAAAGGATTCACTGGAGGATATCCTGGCGGATACGGAGAAATCCATCTTTAACCTGCTCCAGAGCCGCAGCGCTCAGGACTTTGTGCCTATCCGGCAGGTAGCAATTAATGTTCTGGAAAAGATTGAGTCGGCCTATAAAAATCAGGGTACAGTGACAGGCGTACCTACAGGCTTTATTGATCTGGATTATAAGCTGTCCGGTTTCCAGCCCTCGGACTTTATCCTGATTGCTGCCCGCCCATCGATGGGAAAGACAGCCTTTGTGCTGAATGTGGTGGACTATGTATCCGTTCGCAGGGGACTTCCCTGCATGGTATTCAGTCTGGAAATGTCTAAGGAACAGCTGGTAAACCGTATGCTCTCCATGGAATCCAATGTAGATTCCCAGAAGCTTCGGACCGGTTCTTTGACAGATGGGGACTGGGATGCGGTTGTGGAAGGCGTGGGCGTAATTGGAAATGCTAATCTGGTGATTGATGACACACCAGGTATTTCCATTTCCGAGCTGCGGTCCAAGTGCCGGAAGATGAAGCTGGAGCAGGGATTAAGCCTTGTGATCATCGACTACCTGCAGCTGATGAGCGGAAGCGGCAAGGGGAACAATGACAGCCGCCAGCAGGAGATTTCCGAGATTTCCCGTTCCTTAAAGGCACTTGCCAGAGAGCTGCAGGCTCCGGTAGTGGCTTTGTCCCAGCTTTCCCGGGCCTGCGAGACCAGAACCGACCACCGGCCCATGTTGTCAGATTTGCGCGAATCCGGCGCTATCGAGCAGGATGCGGACGTGGTAATGTTCCTCTACCGGGATGATTATTATAACAAAGATACGGACCATCCTAATGAGGCTGAAGTTATTATTGCCAAACAGAGAAACGGCCCGATTGGTACTGTGAATCTGATCTGGAAGCCGGAGTTCACAAAGTTTGTGAATGCTGCCCGGCCTCAGGATGCGGAAAAGATGCAGTAAAAGTAACAGTTCAGGGCGGCGGGTATCTTCTTGCCCGGCAGGGATTATTCTTTATTCCATTTATCCTCCTCCTTCCCTATTTTCTGGGGTTAC
>URFM01000091.1 GCA_900547035.1 uncultured Clostridium sp.
TGGTGCCAGAGATTACGGTGGACATGCTGAGGGATACGGAAAATATGGAGTGTTATCATCTGGCGGAGTATCCTGTTACCTGGGAGGTGGACGCCCTCTATCGGGAAGATATCTATCTGGGACGGCTGGAACGGGATTTGCTGCGGATTGTCCGGGAGACCTTGCAGTCTCATAAGAAAAAGTTATTGGGTTCATTTTAATTTAAAATTTTACGAATGGGATTCCTCCTCTTATAATGGTCTTAGAACGATTATATAAGAGGAGGTTTTTTGATGCTTGAAAGGCTTTCCGGCTTTTCCACCTCGGAGCTCTGTGACGGTTCTTCCTTTCCGCGGACCATGGACTATCACATCAAGCCCTGGGTGGGTGATAAGAGAATCGTGGGAAGAGCAGTGACGGTGGATGTGCCGGCAGGAGAAGGCGATCTTATCGCTGATGCTATCCTGCAGCTGAAGAAAGGGGATGTGCTGGTAATCGCGGGGAAGGGCTGCTGCGATTACTCCTACTGGGGCGATTTCAGAAGCTTCTGCGCCAGGACTGCCGGGGCCGCCGGGGTGGTCATCGACGGGGCTTTTCGGGATGTGGAGGAATGCAGGGAAATCGGCCTTCCCGTATTTGCCAGGGCGGTGACCTGCATTACGGCGGCAAAGAAGGAAACCGGCTCCATCAATGTTCCGGTCAGCTGCGGAGGCGTCTGCGTCCGTCCGGGAGAGATCATTGTAGGGGATGAGAACGGCGTCTGCGTCATTGACCCTGAGGAGGCGGAGGTCATCATGGAGAAGGCAGAGAAAAAGCGGGCCGCCCAGGAACAGGTGGTTCGGGAAATCCGTAAGACCGGCATTCTCCGCACCAGGATTAAAAAATAGTTACCAGTATATATACAGAGAAGAGAGGTAGAAAATTATGGCAATGAACATCACAAAAAAGATTCTGTCAACCCATCTGGCAAAGCCCTCCGACATGGTCCCGGGGCAGGACATTTTCCTGAAGGTGGATCAGACCCTGACCCATGATATCAATGCGGTTATGACCTATCTGGCTTTCGAGCAGGTGGGGCTGGACCGGATCCGGACCGAGTGCAGCGTTAGCTATCTGGACCACAACCTGCTGTACCTGGATAATAAGACGCCGGACGACCATATTTATTTGCAGTCCGTTGCCAAGCGGTATGGCGTGCATGTTTCAAGACCCGGCAACGGAATCTGCCACGCGGTTCATGTGGCCAGATTCGGCGCTCCCGGAAAGCTTTCCATGGGCGGCGACAGCCATACGCCCCACGGCGGTTCCATCGGTATGCTGTGCATCGGTGTAGGAGGAATGGATGTGGCCACCGCTATGACGGGAGTTCCCATGCGTCTGACCATGCCCAAGGTTGTGAAGGTAAATCTGACCGGACATTTAAAGCCTGGCTGCAATGCCAAGGAAGTGATTCTGGAGATGCTGCGCCGGGTAGGTATCAAAGGAGGCCTGGGAAAGGTATTCGAGTATGTGGGACCGGGTGCCCGGACCCTGACGGTTTCCGAGCGGGCAACCATCACCAATATGGGCGCGGAGATGGGCGCCACCACCTCCATTTTCCCGGCAGACGAGCGTGTCCGCGAGTTCATGCGCTCCCAGGGAAGGGAGAATGAGTTTGTGGAGATTCTTCCCGACGAGGGCTGCGATTACGATGAGGAGATGGAAGTGGATTTAAGCAGTCTGGAGCCCCTGTGCGCATGTCCTCACCAGCCGGACAACGTGATCCCCTTAAAGGATGTGGAGAAGAAAAAGGTTCAGCAGGTATTCATCGGAAGCTGCACCAACGCCAGCTATTCCGATATTGCCAAGGCCGCGCTGGTACTCCAGGGCCGTCATGTAAACGAGGACGTCAGCTGCACCTGCGCCATTTCCTCCAAGCAGATCTATACCCAGCTTATGCGGGACGGGTATATTGAGATGCTGCTGAACGCCGGCGTCCGTATGCTGGAGCTGGCCTGCGGTCCCTGCTGCGCCATCGGACAGTCCCCTGCTACCAAGGGAGTGGCGGTGAGGACCACCAACCGGAACTTTAAGGGCCGGGCCGGCAATCCCACTGCGGAGATTTATCTGGTAAGCCCGGAGAGCGCCGCTGCTACGGCGATTATGGGAACCTTTGCCAGCGCCGAGGATATCCTGGGAGCGGATGTGGCCAAGCTGGCAGAAATCCACGAGCCTCAGGAGTTCCCCATCGACGATTCCATGATTATCAAGCCCCTTCCGGAAGAGGAGGCCAAGAAGGTGGAGATTGTCCGCGGTCCCAACATCCAGCCCCTTCCCATTCCCGATGCGCCGGAGAACTACCTGAAAGCCCAAATCAGCTTAAAAGCAGGGGACAACGTATCCACCGACGATATTACCCCCGCCAGCGCCGAGTTCTCCAGCATGCGCTCCAATATTCCGCTGATGAGCCAGTACTGCTACCACCGCTATGACCCTACCTTTGCCGCGAGAGCCAAGGAGATGGGAAAGAGCTTCATCATCGGCGGAGAGAACTACGGCCAGGGTTCTTCCAGAGAACACGCGGCCATCAATCCCATGTACCTGGGAGTAAAAGCGGTCATCGCCAAAAATATCGCCCGTATCCACAGAGGCAACCTGATCAACCACGGCGTGATTCCCATGCTGTTCGCGGACCCGGCGGATTACGACAAGCTGGACCAGGAGGACGAGCTGGAAATCAACGGCCTGCTGGACCAGATGCCCAGCCGCGTGATTGAGATTAAGGACGTGACAAAGGACTTTACCTTTAAAGCGAAGCTGGACCTTTCCGACAGCGAGCTGGAGGTCATTATGGCAGGCGGACAGCTGCGCCACCTGCAGAAGCAGTTGAAAGAGATGGAACAGTAGGGAACCGAGTGCGGCGGATACGCTGAAAAATGAAAGGGAGAAAGAGAATATGGATGCCATTCAGATTGCACAGGAAAAGTTTGCGGAATTGATTCGTTCGGAATTTGAGCGGATTGAGCGGATGAAAGCGGACAATGAGATTACGGATTTTTCAAAGCTGGATGAGATTGTGGTGGGAGTGCTTCCGGGGGACGGAATCGGCCCCATTATCATGGAGCAGGCCCTGCGGGTTTTAAAGAACCTGATGGCTCCGGAGATTGAGAGCGGACGGCTGAAAATCAAGGAGATTGAGGGGATGACCATCGAGAATCGGGCGGCCAAGCTCCAGAGCCTTCCCGATGAGGTTTTCGAGGAAGTAAAAAAATGCAACGTGATTTTAAAGGGCCCCATGGTAACCCCCAGGGCTTCCGACCCATGGCCCAACCTGATTTCTGCCAACAGTCTCCTGCGCCGGGGACTGGAGCTGTTCGCGGCGGTGCGCCCCATCAAGATTCCGGAGAAGGGCATCGACTGGACTTTCTTCCGGGAGAATATTGAGGGCGAGTATATCTGGGGCAACAAGGGAATCCAGGTCAACGAGGATCTGGCGGTGGACTTTAAGGTGCAGACCAAGCAGGGCAGCGAGCGCATTGCCCGGGCCGCCTTTGAGTTTGCCAGAAAGAATGGAAAGAAGAATGTTACCATTGTCACCAAGGCCAATATTGTAAAGCTGGCGGACGGTAACTTTATTAAGGCGGTCCGCAAGGTGGGCGAGGAGTACCCGGAAATTGAGATTCAGGAGCGCCTGGTGGACGCCATGGCGGCCAAGATGATGGACCCGGAATTCAACAAGGGCATCGAGGTCATTGTCCTGCCGAACCTTTACGGGGACATTGTAACCGATGTGGCCGCGGAGCACCAGGGAGGACTGGGAACGGCTTCCTCCTCCAATCTGGGCAACAAGTACGCTATGTTTGAAGCCATTCACGGAACGGCTCCCTTCCTCATCGAGCATGGACGGGGCGAGTACGCAGATCCCTGCTCTCTGATCCGGGCAGTAGGCATGATGATGGCCCACATCGGCTATGCAGACCGGAAGGCGATTCTGGACGAGGCTCTGGATATCTGCACCATTACGGAGCGGAGAGTGGTGGTAACTACCATGAAGGAGGATGCCAGCACGAAGGAGTTTACGGACTATCTGCTGGAGACCATTGACCGGCTGAAGGAGAAAAAATAAGAAACCCATAGCCAGGGGATTGCACGTCCGGGCGGTTCAGGGGCGGGAAGCGTCTCTGGCCGCCTTTTTCGGATTTTCATTTTCAGAGAGGAGGAGACAATGATTCATCTATATGACCATGGAGTATTCCTTTTAAAGAACGGAAACTTTGCTTCGGAATGTTTCGGAGCTTCCAAGGAGAAAGCGCGAGAGAAAACCATGGCCTGGAAGATTTTAGAGGCCCATAATCACAGCGGGAATATGGAACGGCTGGAGCTGAAATTCGATGCCCTGGTTTCCCCGGACAACAACTATGTCAGCATTCTCCAGACTGCCCGGGCCAGCGGCCTTGAGCGTTTTCCTGTACCTTACGTCCTGTCCAACTGTCACAATACCCTATGTGCCATCGGGGGAACCATTAACGAGGATGACCATGTATTCGGACTGGGCAATGTGAAAAAGTACGGGGGAATCTTCGTGCCGCCCTATCGGGGGGTTCTTCATCAGTACATGAGGGAAATGATGGCTGGCTGCGGGAAAATGATTTTGGGTTCCGACAGCCATACCCGATACGGCGCGCTGGGAACCATGGGGATCGGCGAGGGCGGCGGCGAGGTGGTAAAACAGCTGCTGGGGAAGACATATGATCTGACCAGGCCGCCAATCATCGCCGTAAGTCTGACCGGCAGCCCCAAGCCGGGGGTAGGCTCTATGGACGTGGCCCTGGCCCTGGCGGCAAACGTGTTTGGGAACGGCTTTGTGAAGAACAAGATCCTGGAATTTATAGGAGAGGGAATCGAGGGGCTTTCTATGGAGTTCCGGATGGGGCTGGATGTGATGACCACCGAGTGCGCGGCTCTTTCCAGTATCTGGTGTACCGATGAGAAAACCAGGGAGTATCTGAAAGAACACGGAAGAGAGGAAGCGTATTTTCCATTACAGCCTGAAGAAGGAGCATACTACGACGGCCTGATCGAAATTGATCTTTCCCAGGTGGAGTGTATGATCGCCCTGCCTTTCCATCCAAGCAACGCCATGCCCATTCATTATTTTAAAGAGCATCTGGAGGAGATACTAAGCCAGGTGGAGGCAGAGGGGCAGAAGATTAAAGGAAGCCATGGAGAGCCGTTTTCGATTATGGATCATGTAAGGGACGGGGAGCTTACGGTAGACCAGGCGCTGATCAGCGGCTGCTGCGGAGGGCTTTTTGAAAATCTGGCGGCGGTTTCCGATATTCTGGGAAACTATACCATTCCGGGAAGCGGCCCTTCCCTGGGCGTTAATCCCGCCAGCCTGCCGGTGATGTCTGACCTGATGAACCAGGGAATTGCCGGACGGCTGGTGCAAAATGGGGTTACCATCCGCCCATGCATCTGCGGTCCCTGCTTTGGAGTAACGGATGTGCCTGCAAACAACGGGCTTTCGATTCGCCATATGACCCGAAACTACCCCAACCGGGAGGGATCCAAGCCGGGGCAGGGACAGATGGCCGCCGCTTTCCTGATGGACTCCCGCTCCATTGCCGCTACGATGAGAAACGGCGGAAGGCTTACGGCCGCAACTGAGATGGAAGTGGAGTATCACAGCTGGCATCACCAGTTTGACAGCTCCATTTATAAGGGACAGGTATATGACTGCTACGAAAAAGGAAATCCTCAGGAGAAGCTTGCTATGGGACCCAACATCGCCGACTGGCCGAAGATGTATGGTCCGGGAAAGCATCTGCTGTTAAAGACAGCGGGCTCCTACGAAGGCTCGGTGACCACCGACGAGCTGATTCCTTCCGGAGAGGCCTCATCCTATCGTTCCAATCCGGAAAAAATATCCGGATATACCATGATCAGCCGTGATCCGGAGTATGTGGGAAGGGCCAAGGAGATCCGCGGTCTGGAGGAGGAACAGCGTGAAATGGACGGCTATACCTCGAATGAGCAGCTGAATCATCTGCTGGACTGCTTAAAGGAACGGCTGAGCTGCCTAGCGGAAGAGATTACCTTGGGAAGTCTTATGGTCAGCGATCAGATTGGGGACGGCTCTTCCAGGGAGCAGGCGGCCAGCTGCCAGAGGGTGCTGGGAGGATTCGCCAATCTGGCCAATACCTATTCCACCAAGCGCTACCGCTCCAATCTGATCAACTGGGGAATGCTTCCTCTGCGTACGGAGGAGACTCTCCGGATACCGGTGGGAACCTATCTGCTGGTTCCGGATGTGAGAAAAGTGCTGGAGCAGGGAGCGGAAGAGATTGCGGTGCAGGTTTTAAATCCCCGGGACGGCAGAGCGGAGAGGGTTATTTCCTGCCAGCTGGATCATCTGACTGAGAATGAGCGCCGGATACTTCTGGCCGGATGTCTGATGAATTATTACAGGGGATAAAGACGGTAATGGGGGGCTTTTCGCCCCCTTGTTTTCGGAAACTTATGATTGCCTTTTTCATCTGCCTGTGCTACGATTAGGTCAACTCTGATAACAAAATTCTGATTTCTATCGATTCACTTTCGGTCCGGCTGCCGGACCGGCCTTTGGTTCTAAATTCCGGAACCTAAATCCAACGAAAAGGAATATCTATTCCAAACAGCGATGAACAAACACAACAGCGGTTTCCTGACTGCACGGCAGGGAGGGGGTATGGAAATGGTGCAGAGAGCAGGGTGTTGTCCGGCAAATTAGCTGAGGCTCCATCCGTCAGATTAGATGAAACTTTTAA
>URFM01000092.1 GCA_900547035.1 uncultured Clostridium sp.
TCAAAAAAGGCGCATACCATTTTCTCATACAATCGTTCCTCCTCCTGCCACGTAATCTCCCTGATAAAAAACCAGAGCCTGTCCCGGTGTCGCCGCCCGCACAGGCCGGTCAAATTCGCATTCTACCAGGTCTTCTCCGATCTGGCGAATCACACATGGCTCTTCTCTATGGCTGTAACGGATTTTCGCCGTCAGGCGCCTCTCCTTTCCATGGAGTCCGTCTATTGCCATCCAATTCAGTTTACTACACCGAACTGTATTTGTAAATATATCTTCATTTTCCCCGATTACCACCTCATTGGTTTCCGGACGGATGGCTGCTACAAAAACCGGATGTCCCATGGACAGATTCAATCCCTTGCGCTGACCCACCGTATAGTGGGTAATGCCCTTATGGCTTCCCAGCACATTGCCTTCCAAGTCCACGAAATTTCCAGGACAGTCCTTTTTCCCCGTATACCGTTCGATAAACGCAGCGTAATCATGATCCGGAATAAAACAAATTTCCTGGCTGTCCGGCTTTAAAGCCACATTCAAGCCAATGTTTTCTGCGATCCGCCGGATTTCCTCTTTCTCATAATCCCCTACCGGCATCAGTGTTCTGGCAAGCTGCTCCTGAGTCAGATTATAAAGAGCGTAAGTTTGATCTTTTTTGGCAGTGACAGAGCGCCGGATGGCGTAGCGCCCATTTTCCAGCCGCTCTACCCTGGCGTAATGGCCGGTGGCAATGTAATCGGCTCCCAGGCCCAGGCTTTTGGTGAGAAGGGACTCCCATTTCACATATCGATTGCAGGCAATACATGGATTAGGAGTCCGGCCCGCCAGGTATTCTGCCGCAAAATAGTCCATCACCTTCTGCCGGAACACATCCCTAAAGTTCATCACATAGTAAGGAATATTCAGGCGGGCAGCCACTCGTCTGGCATCTTCCACGGCGCTGAGACCGCAACAGCCTCCTTCTTCCTCCTGGACCGCCTGAGGCTCATCCTGCCAAACCTGCATAGTGACCCCGATGACCTGATATCCCTGCTCTTTCAACAAATAGGCCGCCACGGAGGAGTCAACTCCTCCGGACATGCCTACTACTACAGTCTTCTTACCTTCTGCCATGGCCAATCAATAATCTTCCTCTTCTTCCTCTTCCTCGATATTGTCTTTTGGCTTTTCCAGGCCCTCGATGGTGATTCCGTTTTTCTGGGCGTAGTCCCAAAGAGCCGCATGAATCGCCTCCTCCGCCAGAAGTGAGCAGTGAATTTTCACCGGTGGAAGTCCGTCCAGGGCCTCGCACACCGCCTTGTTGGTCACCTGCATAGCCTCATATATAGTCTTTCCCTTTACCAGTTCCGTAGCCATGCTGCTGGTAGCAACGGCCGCGCCGCAGCCGAAGGTTTTAAATTTTACATCCCGGATCACCTGGTTCTCATCAATATCCAGATAAATCCGCATAATGTCTCCGCACTTTGGATTTCCAACAGTGCCCATACCGCTGGGATTTTCCATCTCCCCCACATTCCGGGGATGCTCAAAATGATCCATCACTTTTGCTGTATACATATTTCTTTCTCCTATCGTCTTTTTATTTATGATTCTACCTTTTCTTTAAATAATCCTCATAGAGAGGGGACATGCCTCTTAAATATTCCACAATCTGCCGGATCTGCTCCGCCACATAGTCCATCTCTTCCATGGTATTCTCCTCGCTTAAAGTCAGCCGCAGGGAGCCATGAGCAATCTCGTGAGGCAGGCCGATTGCCAGCAGCACGTGGGAGGGGTCCAGGGATCCGGAGGTGCAGGCGGAACCGCTGGAGCCGCAGATTCCTGCCATATCCAGCTTAATCAAAAGCGATTCTCCTTCAATAAACTGGAAGGCAAAGTTCACATTGTTGGACAGCCGCTCCGTTCTGGAACCATTGATCCTGGTAAACGGCACTTTCTCCATGACCTGTTCCATCAGGTAATCCCGCAGACGGCCTTCCTTGCTCGTGCGCTCCTCCATCGTCTCCATGGCGATTTCCACCGCCTTGCCGAAGCCCACAATACCGGGTACATTTTCCGTACCGGCCCGGCGCTTTCTCTCCTGAGCGCCCCCATGGATAAAGGAACGGATTTTCACGCCCTTCCTAATATAGAGGAAACCGATGCCCTTCGGCCCCTGAAGCTTGTGGGCGCTGGCGCTGAGCATATCGATGTTGTACTCATCCACGGAAATCGGCACATGGCAGTAGGCCTGAACCGCATCGGTGTGGAATAAGATTCCATTCTCTTTCGCAATCTGTCCAATCTGACGGATGGGTTCAATGGTTCCGATTTCGTTATTGGCGAACATAATGGAAATCAGGATGGTATCCGGCCGGATCGCCTTCCTCAGCTCATCTATTTTAACCACTCCCTGCTCATCCACATCCAGGTAGGTTACCTCAAACCCGCGTTTTTCCAGATATTCACAAGTATGAAGCACTGCATGGTGCTCGATCTTGCTGGTGATGATGTGCTTGCCTTTTCCGGCATATGCTTCCGCCGCAGCCACCAAAGCCCAGTTGTCAGACTCGCTTCCTCCTGCGGTAAAATAAATCTCATTGGTCTTGGCGCCCAGGGAATGGGCAATTACCTCCCTGGCATGGGCAACTGCCTCCCGGCTTTTCGAAGAAAAGTCGTAGATTGAGGATGGATTGCCGTAGTATTCCGAAAAATAGGGCAGCATGGCCTCCACCACTTCCGGTCTGGTCTTGGTGGTAGCCGCATTGTCCAGGTAAATCATCTGTTTCATAATTAAAATCCGCCTTTCATCATTTTTACGTAGAAACGTAGTATGAAGGTAAAAGCTTCATCTACCTTTCCTACTATACCATTTTATTCCTATTGTTTCAATAGGAATAAAGTAATATCCATTTTTCCTTCCGCATATATTGATAGTAATTTTCCTTGTCAGGAGTTCCTATGATTTCTTCCCCCTCTTCTCTTCAGGCTTCCTGGCTGACACCGCGCAAAAAAGCCTTCCTTACCGGCACCCTGCTCCTCACCGGCACCGGTTTTCTCTGTCGGATTCTGGGGTTCTTTTACCGGATTTTTCTCTCCAGAACCATCGGCGCAGAAGGGCTCGGCATCTACAACATGGTCCATCCGGTATTTGGCATCTGTTTTTCACTCTGCGCCGGTTCCCTGCAAACCGCTTTAAGCCAGTATGCGGCGGCCAACCTAAAAAAAGGGCGGAACGCCTTTTACAGTGCCCTGGCTGCTTCTTTGTCCCTCTCCCTTCTGCTGGCCTTTCTGGTCTGCCGCTTTGATGAATCGATTGCCTCCAGGCTTCTGCTGGAGCCGCGCTGCGCCCCCTACCTCCCCGTCATTGCCTTGTCGGTGCCCTTTGCGGCTCTGCACGCCTGCATCAATGGATATTACTATGGAATGCAGCAGTCCAGAATCCCTGCTTTTTCCCAGGTGGCGGAACAGGTCATCCGCATGGGAGCCGTTTTTTTTATCGTAAATTCCTGGGCTGAAAGCGGTCGGGCCATTACTGTTTTTCTCGCCGTATACGGGCATTTGATCGGGGAAGCGGCTTCCGCTCTCTTCTGCCTGCTCTCGCTTCTTTTCTTTCCACCAAAAGGAGAGATAAAGGCCAGAACGTCCTTTTTTCTTTCCTCCGGATTCACTCCTGTTTTCGAGAACATGGCCCCTTTGATGTCCTTAGCTCTCCCTCTGATGGGCAGCCGCCTGGTACTTAATCTCCTTGGAAGCGCGGAGGCAGTCTGGATTCCCAACCGCCTTGCCGCCTCCGGCCTAACTTCCCAAGAAGCTTATTCCGTTTACGGTGTTCTCACCGGCATGAGCCTGCCTTTTATCTACTTTCCCTCTGCTATCACCAATTCAGTGGCAGTTCTCCTGCTGCCCGCCGCCTCCCAGGCCCAAGCCGACGGAGACGCAGGAAGGATTTCCCGATTAATCTCCATGTGCCTGCGCTACAGCTGCTATATGGGAATCCTCTGCATCGGAATTTTTTCCATGTTTGGACTGCCTCTGGGGTTAAGCGTTTTTCACAGTGAGGAAGCGGGGCGCTTCATGATCTGCCTTGCCTGGCTCTGCCCCTTTATGTATCTGGCCTCTACCCTGGGAAGTGTCCTGAACGGCCTTGGAAAAACCTCTGTTACCTTTGGGCTGAATGTAGTGTCCATGCTCATCCGCCTGGGGTTCGTACTCTTTGCCATACCCCTCTTTGGCATCCGGGGGTATCTCTGGGGGCTGCTGGCCAGTGAAATCGCCCTGGCTCTTCTGGATCTTCTGCTCCTTCGGCAATTTGCCCTATTTTCCTGGGACTGCTTCGACATGCTGATCAAACCTGTTTTGTTTATGGCCATTGCAGTGGGGCTCTACTTCTTTTTTGCTCCGTTGTTAAGCTTTGGCAGTTCGTTTCCCCTATTTGTGGAGACGGGAATTCATATTATGGTTATCTGCGCAGCCTACTGCGGACTGCTTCTGCTGGCCCATCTGGCAAGAGGTAAAAGATAATTCCTTCTTAAGCAAAAACAGCCCGGTTTTCAGGAGACACTCTAAAGCGTTCCAAAAACCGGGCTCTCATATTCTCTCTATTATGCCTTCCTGAGCTGTTGACATTATTTTAAAAATCCGCTGATAATTTGTTCCTCTGCTTCCTGCTCCGTAAGCCCCATGGTCATAAGCTTTATAATCTGCTCTCCTGCGATCTTTCCGATAGCAGCCTCATGAATCAGGGCCGCATCGATATCGTTTGCCACTAGTCCGGGAACCGCGATAATCTTGGCATCGTCCATAATGATGGCGTCGCACTCGGAGTGGCCGGAGCACTTGGCGTTTCCATTGATTTTGGAGCGGAAGGTCTGCACCGACTCCTCCCTCGCGACGGAACGGGATACCAAATCCGTGCTGGCATTTTCCCCGTTTAAATCAATCTCATAGTCGCTGACGGCATTTTGGGTTCCATGGGTCATCAGACGCTCCCGCACCACCAGTTTGGCCCCCGATGCCAGCTCAGCCCGCGTCACCCGCTCCGTGGAGTCTACTCCCTTAATCTGGACCATCTCCATCTCCATATAGCTGTTTTCATCCATATGAGCCTCTGTAACGGGATTCAAAATTCGTTTTCCCCGTCCGTCGCCCTCTCCGTAATGTTTCTCCACATATTTAACCTTTGCGTTTTTTCCCAGAAAAAACCGGTGGATGCCATCATGCTCCGAATCCTGGTCCCCGCAGTTATTGATTCCGCAGCCAGCAACAATCACCACATCCGCATCATCGCCGATATAGAAGTCGTTGTAAACCATCTCCTTCAAGCCGCTCTCACTGACTACAACCGGGATATGAACGCTCTCATGCTTTGTACCCGGCTTGATCCGAATGTCAATTCCGTTTACATCCTTTTTGGTTGTAATTTCAATGTTGGCTGTGGTGTGGCGGCCCGCCATCTGTCCGTTTGCGCGGATGTTATAGGCGCCTTCAGGCACATCGTGGAGGTCTGCCACCTCCCTCAGCAATCGTTTCTGAATTTCATCTATCATGACCTATGCCTCCCTTTTCTCATTAAGCCCTTTGCTGCTCCTGAAAGCCGCTGCACACATCTACCGCAGCAGCCGTACCCATAATCTCAGGCAGCACCTGGTCCTTAGGTCCCTGTTTCGTAATCCGTCCATCCGCGATGACCACAATCTCATCCGCAATATTCAAAATCCGTTCCTGATGAGAAATAATCAGAATGGAGCCATTGCTTTTCTCCCGCATACGCTCAAAAACGCGAATCAGGTTCTGGAAACTCCACAGGTCAATTCCCGCCTCCGGCTCGTCAAAGACGGAAAGCTTGGAAGCTCTCGCCAATACAGTGGCAATCTCGATGCGCTTTAATTCTCCTCCGGAAAGGCTGGCGTTTACTTCCCGGTTAATATAGTCCTTTGCGCACAGTCCCACCTCGGATAAATATTGACAGGCCTCAGCCACCGTCAGCCGCTTCTTGGCCGCCAGACGGATCAGGTCCAGAACCTGCAGTCCCTTAAAGCGGACCGGCTGCTGAAACGCAAAGCTGATGCCTAAATTTGCCCGCTCCGTGATGCTCATATTGGTAATATCCTGACCCTCGAAGTAAATTCTTCCCTCCGTAGGATTCTCGATTCCCATAATCAGCTTGGCCGTGGTAGACTTTCCGCCTCCATTAGGCCCGGTGATTACCACAAATTTTCCTTCATCAATGGTCAGGCTTAAATTTTTAATAATTTCTTTTTCTCCTTTGTCATCCTTTACATCAAAGGAGATATTCTCTAATGTAAGCATATGATTCCCTGCCTCTCTGGTGCTTTCCTTCCGTTTCCGTTCAGTTACAGTTTACCCGGATCATCCAAAATTATCTGGTGCATTTGCAACAATCCCGCAATTCATTTTCTGCAACTGTAAAATAGACGGAAAACTCATCGAGTTTTCCGTCTACCTGAACTGCAGAAGATGGGAGTCGAACCCACAAGGTATTTCTACCACACGGACCTGAACCG
>URFM01000093.1 GCA_900547035.1 uncultured Clostridium sp.
CTGAAATATTGAATTTTCAAGGTTCAGCACACCATGTTGGTGTGGGAAGTTTAAGATGTTAAGAAATGAGGAGCGGGGCCCCTCATTTTTTCATGCAAAAAAAATTAAAAAAATTTTATAAAAAGATAAAACCGAACCCCAACCTCCATCGTCTTATAATCAGAAGTCAATAAAAAACAAAAATAGGAGGATTTGAAAATGAGTAGATACGCAAACAAAGTGGAGAAGATTGAGAGTGGAAACTGGGTTATGAAGAGTGCGGTTCTCCTCGGGGGATGGATTTTGGGGATGGTGGCCTTCGGACTCCTTGGAACATTGGGAACAGCTGTGGGATTAGGATTCCTGGAGGCAGCCGCCGGAGCAGTCAGCGGAGTTCTGTTTGTAGCTTACCTGGTTTTAACCCTGGCCCTTTATACGGTAACCGGAATCTGGGGCTACATCGGACATCTGTTTAAGGAAGCGTTCCTTCTGCCCTGGAAGTTTACTCCCGTATTTGTATTCGCGTGGATGTTTGTAGCAATCCAGGTTGCAATCGGCGGGACCCTTGCGGCGGTAGTGGAGCTGGCAGTGCTGTTCTGCCCGCCCCTGGTTATGCACCTGGCAAAAAATTATTATCAGGCAAAATGTGTGCTGGCTTAAATATAAAGTCAAAGGAACAGATCAATCAAATTATTATCAGAAACAAACAAATCATCAAAAAAACGGAGGAAAATACAATGAAGAAGAATTTCGTAAGAGCAATGGCGGCAGTGATGGCGGTACTGAGCATGACGGCATGTGGAACCCAGGAGGAACAAGCAACAGAAACGACATTAGAAGCAGTAGAAGATGAAATTATGGAAGATGAGGCAATAGAAGATGAGGCCATAGAAGATCAGATGGAACGGTCTGAAACAGAAGAAGGAGCGGTAGACTATACGGAGCCGGAGCTTACAATCGAGAATATAGACCCTTACGAAGAAGGATTGTTTGAGCTTTTTGGACTGGATGAAAATGTACCTCGGCTTTCAGAAGAGTATGGCGCAGAATTTGTTTATGAAACCACAGAAGATTATCTTTGGACAGGCGGGGTAAAAAAGGCATTGTATATGCATGGAGCGTTACCGGTGGATTATATGAATGAAGTCATGGATTATGTATATGAACTACATCCCGATGGTATTAAGCTTTCAGGACAATATAAACTGGAATCTCCGATTGAGAAAGACAGACTGATCGCTAAGCCATGTGTCGTTTATCGGTTAGAAGACGGAACTTATGGGAAAGTAAGCTTTTCAGCAGGGTTCATAGAATTTTATAACCTTCCGGCAGACCATAGAACGGATAGAATGAGCGTAACTCAGCTGGCCTCCGGAGAAGGTACGGCTGGTATACATCTAAAAGGATCTATGGGAGATTGGATATGCCTGAACTATAGGTATGAAGATTGGCCGGATATGCCACTGTTAGAGGAAGTTGAAAAAGGAGATGTGTTTGATATTGAGTATGACTACGTGCCGGACTTGTTTGAAGGCTATATACTCCCATATCAGGTTTATTCTTTTGAAAAGCAATGAATTTAGAAATTTTTTTAAAAAGATAAAACCGATCGCTAATCTTCATCGTCTTATAATCAGAAGCCAATAAAAAACAAAAATAGGAGGATTTGAAAATGAGTAGATATGCAAACAAAGTGGAGAAGATTGAGAGCGGAAATTGGGTTATGAAGAGTCTGGTTCTTCTCGGAGGATGGATTTTGGGGATGGTGGCCTTCGGACTCCTTGAAACATTGGGAACAGCTGTGGGATTAGGATTCCTGGAGACAGCCGCCGGAGCAGTCAGCGGAGTTCTGTTTGTAGCTTATCTGGTTTTAACCCTGGCCCTTTATACGGTGACCGGAATCTGGGGTTACATCGGACATCTGTTTAAGGAAGCGTTCCTTCTGCCCTGGAAGTTTACCCCCGTATTTGTATTCGCATGGATGTTTGTGGCAATCCAGGTTGCAATCGGCGGGACCCTTGCGGCGGTAGTGGAGCTGGCAGTGCTGTTCTGCCCGCCCCTGGTTATGCACCTGGCAAAAAATTATTATCAGGCAAAATGTGTGCTGGCTTAAATATAAAGTCAAAGGAACAGATCAATCAAATTATTAAAAAACGGAGGAAAATATAATGAAGAAGAATTTCGTAAGAGCAATGGCGAATCTGATGGGAATGTAAATGCAGTTTGCATGATAAGATTTCCGAATCTGCTGTAGATTCAAAAAGAAGCTGCTGCAAGCGAAAGGAGAAAGACGTATGAAAGGAAAACAGACAATGGTCTTTGCCCTGGCCGCTGCGATGGCCTTGGGAAGTACGATGAGCGCATTTGCAGGCCAGTGGATGAAAGACGACGTCGGTTATTGGTGGCAGGAGGATGATGGTTCTTATCCGGTGGATACGATGAAGTGGATTGACGCCGATGGAGATACGGTTTCGGAAGGTTATTATTTTGATGAGAACGGATATGTCTACGACTGTATGTCTCGGGGACCGAATATGACGCTTGAAGAGTATATGAACGCTCAAATGCCAAGGACATCTGCGGAGACAACCCATCACGGCGAGGGTTATGACCCTGCTCATCCGTTAGCGGGCAAAGTAGATGAATGGAATTTGAGACTGGTTGAAACCGATTGGGACAACAGAATTATGGGTACAGTGGATACTATAGCGAGCTGGAATGTGCATGCCATGCTTACGGGACAGATGGATCAATATTTTGCTGCTCCTGTTGGTGAGTGGATTAATCCGGAAACAGGAACGCGGGTATATACCGAACAGGAAGACTATGACAATGCCCGAAAAAACGAGCAGGCGGTATATGAGTGGTTCTGTAATTGGCTGAATACCATGGACTTTGAAAATATGACAGAGATGGAAAAGGCCCTGGAAATCCAGAAGGTGCTCAGACAGGCTCACTGGGAAATGGTAAATGATGGAATGGACTGTTATTACCACATCCTGGTCGATTATCATGGCGTCTGCACAGAGTTTGCGATGACTGCATGTTCCCTAGCCCGGGCATTAGGATTAAAAAGCGGGGTCAACGGAACGGGAAACCACACCGTATATTATATCCAGGTAGATGGAAAAGGATATTTTGGAAGTAATGAAATCTTAAATCTCGATGTACCTACACCAGACTATGTATATTTCCATTAAATCAAGTCCGGTATTCATAGAAACAATATTAAATTTTGGAAGGAGTTATAATTATGAGAAACAAAAAACTTATGACAACTATTCTGGCAGGCGTTATGATTTCCGCATTTTCAATTCCCGCTTATGCGGGTTCCTGGCAGTCTGATTCTACCGGCTGGTGGTGGCAGAACGATGACGGTTCCTACCCGGCCAATTCCTGGCAGTGGCTGGACGGAAACAGCGATGGAACAGCGGAATGCTATTATTTTGACGGAACCGGCTATATACTTGCAAATACCACAACACCGGACGGATATTCCGTAGACGGAACTGGCGCGTGGATCGTAAATGGCGTGGTACAGACGCAGACGGCAGATACACAGACCGGGCAGACAGCAGAAAATGAAGCACAAAACAGCGTTTATACCGATGATTACAGCGGGACCTATGCGGTGCCCTATTTTGAAATGGACGGCAGTAAGACGTATCATGATGTGATTATTACTTACGATACGGGAAGCAATTCCATTTTTTACAATGATCCGGCCGCCGGATATATGGCTACCTATACATACTTTGGGGCCGGACTGAACGGATGGACGTCCTTTGAATTGGTAAGTACAGAGGAAAAGTCTTCTATTTTCTTTTCTGCCCCTGGTGTGATGGAAGCCTATGGATGGGATGATTTTGAGAGTGTGCAAAGAAAATAACTTAAATTTGAAAAAAATTTAAAAATATAAAACCGATGAACTTCGCAGATCGTCTTATAATCAGAAACCAATCAAAATAAAAAAATGGAGGAAATGAAGATGAAGAAAAATATGATGATGGCAGCAGCAGGTGCAATGATGATGACGGCAGCGATGAGTTTTCCGGTTTATGCGTCCCAGGGACAGGAGGAGCTGCTTCAGGTGATGGATCGCTATCAGCAGGAAGAGTACCAGGCCTATCTGAACGCGGCAGAGGCCGTTGATGTGGGAGATTACTATGAAATTCAGGCAATGCTCTGCGTTCCGGTAACCTTTGACTACGATCCCCTTGCGGGAAAAAGGGACGGCGATGTGATTTCTTATTCCATCAGCGATCTGGACGATTCTACAGCGGAGGCCGTGGTTCGGGAGGAGGAACAGATCACGAATTACTTTGACTATATGCTGGGTAGGATTACGGAGGATCAGCTGGACCGGCAGGTGGAGCTGGTGGCCTATGGTGATTGGGATTACCGCAGCAATTATTTCCCGACCGAAGGCAAGTGGCATCTGGTTGGTTCCAGTGATTGGGAGCCGGCCAAAGAGATCTTTAACGGAACTTTGAGGCTGAAGAAGGACGCCGGAATCCATGTGCTGAAGGATGATTTTACCGTTGATCATACCGAAATATCGGCAGAGGAACTGATCGGACAGTACGCTGAGTATGGTATGGATGATTCGCTGGACATCTTTGAAAAAGCATATTTCTGTGATTTCACCCTGGAACTGAATGAGGAAGGCGAGATTGTGGATTTGACAGAGAATTGGAAGTGCTGATCAGTATAGAGTTCCTGGCAGTGGCTGGACGGAAATCAAGATGGAGTGGCAGAGTGCTATTATTTTGATGAAAACGGCTATATGGCGGCGGGCACAACTTTACCGGACGGCAGCAATGTGAACCACTGGGGGGCATGGAATATCAACGGTACGGTCATTACCCGTTCAGTGCCTGTGGATATGGGAGAGGACAGTCAGAATTATGCCGATGATTTCAGCGGAACCTATCAGGTGCCCTTCTATGAATCGGCAGATGACGTCACCTACCATACCGTTGTTCTGACCTACGACCCGGAAGCGGAACGGATTCACTACAGCGATCTGAATACCGGGTACACGGAAACCTACGTCTATTTTACAGTCGGCATGAACGGGTGGATCAGCTTCCGGCCGGAACACGATGAGGAACAGGGGGCTATGCTCTTCTCCAGCCCTGGTATTATGCAGGTTTACTGCTGGGATCGCTTCAGCGGCGTACGCCGGAGCTGAATCCGCGGCGTCTGCGGGGGATGAACAGCGGAACTTGAAATAAAAAGCGGGAAAAACCTTGGAAAACCTAGAAAAAAGCAAAAAAATCAGTTGACATGCCTTGACCTCCGTAATATAATATAAAACTGTGACATTAGCAGAAAATGCTTATCCAATGCCCCGGAATAAGCATTTGGCCGCTCAACTCTTCCCATGTTGAGCAATGATAGAGGGCGTTTCTGGACGTCCGCAGATAGAACAAGGTTTGAATTTTACAGGAGGTTTATCCATGAAAAGTTTTATGGCTAGTCCAGCGACAATTGAAAGAAAATGGTATGTAGTTGATGCAACCGGATGCACCTTAGGACGTCTGGCTTCAGAGGTTGCGAAGGTTTTAAGAGGAAAGAATAAACCCATCTTCACCCCCCACATGGACTGCGGCGATTACGTAATCGTAGTAAACGCTGATAAAGTGAAAGTGACCGGAAAGAAATTGGATCAGAAGATTTATTACAATCACTCCGATTACGTAGGCGGTATGAGAGAGACCACTCTGCGTGAGATGATGGCTAAGAAGCCGGAGAAGGTTGTGGAGTTAGCTGTTAAAGGTATGCTTCCAAAGGGACCTCTGGGAAGAAGCATGATCAACAAGCTTCATGTATATGCAGGCCCGGATCACGAGCAGGCAGCGCAGAAACCGGAAGTTTTAACATTTTAATGAGGAATGGAGGAAGAAAGTATCATGGCTAGCGCAAAATTTTACGGAACAGGCAGACGGAAAAAATCCATTGCCAGAGTATATTTAGTACCCGGAACCGGTAAGATTACCATCAATAAGAGAGACATCGACGAGTATCTTGGACTGGAGACCTTAAAGCTGATCGTTCGTCAGCCTCTGGTAGCTACCGAGACCGTTGACAAATTTGATGTTTTAGTAAATGTTCACGGCGGCGGTTTCTCCGGACAGGCAGGCGCCATCCGTCATGGAATCTCCAGAGCTCTGCTGCATGCAGATGCGGACTACAGACCCGTGCTGAAGAAGGCCGGATTCCTGACCAGAGATCCGAGAATGAAGGAGAGAAAGAAGTACGGCCTCAAGGCTGCCCGTCGCGCTCCGCAGTTCAGCAAGCGCTAAACTTTAT
>URFM01000094.1 GCA_900547035.1 uncultured Clostridium sp.
AAAAGCATACCCACAAGGGGCACTTTGCTTATAAGCAAGCTTAACGCCTGTTTTTACCCCCATTTTCCCGCCGTCCTGAACTGTTGCTATTTATTATTGTAACCATCCAAGATAAATAAATCAATTTCATAGATTTTATGGTATAATTGAAAATAATTCATAATAATTCGGGACACCGTCCTGATATTACAATAAGGAGAAGGAGGATAAAGCCATGGAATTTCGCCAGCTGAAAACCTTTGTGACGGCGGCTCAGATGGAAAGCTTTTCACGGGCGGCCCAGGAGCTGGGTTATTCCCAGTCGGCGGTGACGGTCCAGATTCGGCTTTTGGAGGAAGAACTGGGAGTGAAGCTGTTCGACCGGCTGGGAAAGCGGATTTCCCTTACGGCCCAGGGAAGGCGTTTTTTGAAGCAGAGTTTGCAGATTTTAAAGGAAGTGAACCAGGCGAAGGAGACGGCCTCCCAGGAGGGGGAGATGGACAACCCCCTGCACATCGGCACGCTGGAATCGCTCTGCTCGGCTAAGCTTCCGGAAGTCCTTTCCTATTTTCGGACCCATCACCCCAAGGTATCCATCAAAATTACCACAGCAACACCGGCAAGGCTCTATGAGATGCTGGACCAGAACCTGCTGGATTTGATTTATCTGTTGGACCGATCCAGGTCCAATCCGGAATGGGAGAAGGTGATGGAGAAGCGGGAACCCATTGTGTTTGTAACGCCGCCGGACTGGTGGGGGGAACGACCTTTGCAGGTAAAAATAGAGGAACTGACAGACAAGCCCTTTTTTCTCACGGAGAAGAACGAAAACTACCGGAGGGAACTGGACGCTTTTCTGGAAGCTCATAATCTGCAGCTGACGCCTGCGGTGGAAATCAGCAACACGGATTTTATCATCCGGCAGCTGAAGGAGAGCGGAGGAATCTCCTGCCTCCCATTTTTTGCGGTGGAAGAGAGCCTTCGGAAGGGGGAGTTGACGGTACTGGAGGTGGAGGGAATGAAGATGGAGATGGTCCGGCAGATTTTCTATCATAAGAGCAAGTGGAAGACCAGGGAGATGGAGGAATTTATCCGGAGGGTGAGGGGAAATATGGAAGAAAACAGGGAGAAAGGGGGAGAAAGCTGTGGAAATTTCATTAAACCGTGACAGCACTACCCCGCTTTACCAGCAGTTGAGAAACCAGATTCGGGACCAAATCATTTCGGGAGAACTTACGGACGGATTTAAGCTGCCTTCGGAGCGGCAGTTGGTAGAGCGGCTGGAAATTCACCGCAATACGGTAAAAAAAGCTTACGAACAGCTGATGGAAGAGGGATTAATTTATAGCAGCGCAAAATCTCCCAGGGGATATTTTGTACGGGGCAGCAGAGCCGATGCGGCTGCAAAGGACGCTCAAAATGAGAGATTCGGAATGAGAAGGGCTTTCTCTTCTCTGGATAAAAATTTCAACTATCAATTCCTGGGGATGCAGAATACCTTTCAGCGGTTTTACAATTCCTCCTACCTTTCAGAAGCTATCCCCTTTGCGGGGGTCCTGGCCAATGAGGAAGCCCTTCCCATGGAATATCTGAGGGAAATTTTGAGGGAAATGGCCCAGGAATCTCTACGTCCCCACAGAGCAGATCCAGCCATCAGTGAGACCTATGAGGCTTTAAGCAATATTGCGTTTATGTATTTGAAAGAGGGAGATTACGCGGTAGTGGAGGAGCCGGCTGTCCCGGCGGTGGTGAATATTTTCCTTCATGCCGGCGCTCAGGTGCTTCTGGTGCCGATGGAACGGGACGGCATGAAAATAGAGGTGCTGGAGAGCCTGGTAGAACGCTACCATCCCAAGCTGATTTATACCCTTCCCAATTTCCACAATCCCACGGGAGCGGTGATGAGTCTGATGAAACGCCGGCAGCTGTTAAAATGCGCCTACTCCCGGAACATCCCCGTGGTGGAGGACGATTCTCTCAGGGATTTCAACTACGATGGGATTCGGCTGCCCAGTTTGTATTCCATGGACCGGAAAACGTCATCAAAACATACCGGAGGATTATCAATAAGGACCAGCTGTTTTTAGGCAGCATGAGCCAGTATATGTGGGCCCGGTTTTATGAAAAAGGGTATTATGACAAACACAGGGTATTCCTTGCAGACTTTTACCGAAAAAAGAGGGACCGAATGGTACAGGCTCTCTCAAAAATCCCGGGCCTGGTTTTTGAAATCCCTGCCGGTGGCCTGGTCTGCTGGGTACGTCTTCCGGAAGGGATGAATGACCGCCAGGTAACGGCCGCCTCGGAGCGGAAGGGGCTGCTTTTAATGCCGGGAAATACGTTTTTTGCCGAAGGGAGCAGGGGAGAATCCTATCTGAGGATTTCATTTTCCAGCGCTTCCGATGAGCAGATTGACGAGGGCGCCGGGATTCTAACTTTGAGGGCGGCCGCGGCATCTCCAACGCTGTCTATCTGGCCATCGCAGCCTTGATTTTCGGACAGATGTCCGTGTTAAAGAGTCAGGGCGCGGGAGTAAAAGGCATTATCCTGTTTTATTCCGTTATGACGGTAGGACTGGGACTCATTGATATTGTCCTTTTAAGAAAGATTGACGACAATTAAAAGAGCGACAGCAGTGAAAAAGTAAACCTGAAAATGCTGACAAAACCTCTGCGTATGCCGGCAGTCTGGCTGATGATCGGCATTATTTTCGCCACCCTGACCATCAGCACCGGATATTATTATATTTCCCCCTATGTGACGGAGGTGTTCGGCGTCAGCGCTCTCCTTGGAGCGGTGCTGTCCTCCTCTTCCCAGTATATCCGCCCCTTTGCCTCATTTGGAGCCGGCGTCCTGGGAGACCGCATCAATAATTCAAAGGTGATGCTCATCGGCCAGATTGGGCTGACCATTGCTTTGATTATCCTGCTGGTTACACCCGCGAGCCTGGGAATCATTCCGATTCTGATTGCCTGTTTAATGATTTTCTTCTGTATGTATATGTGCATTGCCATGCATTTTGCCATCATGGATGAGGAGTATTTTCCGCCGGAGTGCGTGGGAACCGCCATCGGATTAATCTGTGCCATCGGTTATCTGCCTGAGGCCACTTCCCCCTTTGTGGCAGGAGTGATTCTGGACCGATTCCCCGGTGTGGCCGGATACCGGCTGTACTTTGTGTACCTGTTCGTGGTTACCATCATCGGTTTGCTGCTGACGCTCATCTGGCTGCGGCGGACAAAGGCCAGGAGGGCGGAAATCCTTAAGGGACTGAAAAAATAGTGTTTGGGAAAGGGGGTGCGGCGTCTATGTGGAAACGCCTATCTGATTTGACGAAACGTTACTGGTCGTTTTTTATCTGTGTGCTGCTGTGTTCAGCGGCGGCGGAATGCATCGGTCCAATTAGGATTTCCTTTGGGAAACTGACCATTACCTTTCTGCCGCTTCTGTACGCCATGATTTTCATGCTGATTCTTTACCTGGCAAAGCCGGTCCGCGGCGTGGGAAAGGCTTTCGTGCCGGCAGCCAACCAGATGCTTTCTATGGGTGTGGTATTTGCAATGGCAAAGCTTGGTATATCAGGGGGCGCTTCCATTGAGCAGATGATCAGTGCTAGCCCTATCCTGATCCTGCAGAATATCGGAAACATTGGCACGGTTCTGGTGGCTCTGCCGGTGGCCCTTCTTCTGGGAATGGGCCGGGAGGCGGTGGGTATGACCCATGCGCTGAGCCGTGAACCTAACGTAGCCCTGATTGCCGACAAGTATGGAAGCGAGTCAGAGGAATTCCGGGGAGTGATGGTCTGCTATATTGTAGGGACTGTTTTTGGCAGCATTTTTATGAGTATTGTTCCGCCTGTGTTTATTGCCCTGGGGCTTTTCAGCCCGGAGGCGGCGGCTATGGCGGTGGGATGCGGCAGCTCCTCTATGATGGCCTCCGGGCTGGCGGGAGTGATTGAGGCGGCCCCTGGAGCAAATGTGGATGTACTGACAGCATTTGCAACCATCAGCAACGTGATTTCATCCTCCGTCAGCGTGTATCTGGGGATTTTCATCACACTGCCATTAAGCAACCTGATTTACAAAGCTGTCAGGAAGGGGAAATAGGCCATGACAAAAGCGGAAAAAATAAAAAATCTTTGGAAAGAATGGATGCTCGCCCTGGCGGCCGTTGCGGCTCTTACCATGGTCTGTAATCTGATTGGGTACGGAGGAAATCTGGCGGAATCGATTCCTGGTATGGTCATTCTGTGCTTTATCAGCCTTTTGGGGCTGACCGCCAAAGAACTTTTGCCTACCAGCCTGCCTGCGGTGACCTACATCGGCGTGATCGGGATGCTGGCGGCCATGCCGGCCTCTCCCATTGCGGAGCCGATTATTTACTGGACGGATAAAATTGATGTGATGGCCTCCATTACGCCCATTCTGGCTTTCGCCGGCGTTCTGCTGGGAAAAGACTGGAAAGCCTTTCTTCAGATTGGCTGGAAAGGCGTTCTGGTATCGGTCCTGACCATTTTTGGCACATTCTTTGTGTCCGGCTTGATTGCCCAGATGATGTTATAGAAAAAAAGCTGTCCGCGCAGACGGCCGGGGGTCGTAAGAAAGTAATATCGTGTTTTCGCAGGAACGGCATGGCTTCGGTCATGCCGTTTCCTCTTTCATCAGTTCATTCAGTGGGATAAAGCCCACAAGGTCATAGGAAATGCGGATGTTCTGCCGCCGTTTGCCGCTGCTCTTGTCAGGGGCTTCAATGTAAATCGCCTTGACAAGCTCACGCAGGGCGTAGGGGGTAAGCTCCTGTAAATCCTCGTATTTGTGTACCCGTTGGATAAACTGTTCCAAATTCTCAATCTGTCGTTCTTGTACTTCGATCTCCTGCTGTAAGCTTTGGATTTCCACTTTGAGCTGCGTCTGCTCGTCCTCGTAAGTCCTGCTCATCATGGAAAACCGTTCATCCGTAATACGCCCAGCCACATTGTCCTCATAGATACGGATAAACAGGCGGTCAAGTTCCGTCAATCGCTTTTCGGCCTGTGCCAGACGCTTTCTGTGTCCACGGATTGCTTCCTCGCTGGACAGGCGGAGCTTTTGCTCCATGACCTCCCGGAAGTGCTTCTCATACCGTGTCACATAGAAAATGACCGCTTTCATATGCATCCAGACCAAATCTTCCAGAACAACCGCCCGGATGAAGTGAGCCGAACAGCTTCCCGTGTTGCTTCGGTAATTGGCGCATACAAAATGATCCTGCCGCTTCTCAAAGTAGTTGGTAGTGCAGTACCGCATTTTCGCTCCGCAGTCGGCACAGTAAACCATGCCGGAGAACAGACTGCTCTTGCCTGTTTTCGTCCTGCGGTGACGCTGCTGCCGGATCTCCTGCACCTTGTCAAAGACTTCCTGCTCGATGATCGCTGGATGGGTGTCGTAGAAAACCGCCTGATTCTCAAGGGGTGTTTCCCGCTGCTTTTTGTCCCAGATCGAATTGGTGTAGGTCTTGAAATTGACCGTACAGCCTGTGTATTCCCGCCGTTCCAGGATGTGGACAACGGTGTTGGTATTCCAATGGTACGGATCAGCGGTTTCCGGGCTTGGAGTCTTGATGCCGATCTGCCGCTTATATGCGGTGGGATTCAGTACCTTTTCCTCCTGCAAGAGCTTGGCGATTTGCATCGGTCCCCGGCCCTCCATGCACAGCTTGAATATACGCCTCACTACCATTGCTGCCGCTTCATCCACGATCCATTTTGTTTTGTCCTCCGGGTCTTTACGATAACCGAACGGAACATTGGTTGTCAGCGGTACACCACGCTCGCCCTTTGCTTTCTGCACAGCCCGGATTTTGCGGCTGGTGTCCTTGGCGAAAAACTCGTTAAACCAGTTTTTGATACCGGCAATATCGCTGTCTGTGCTGTTGGGGTCAATGGTGTCAAAGTGGTCGTTGATGGCGATATACCGCACATTGTACTTCGGGAAAGTGAAGTTGATATAAAGCCCGGTCAGCGAAGAATTTCGTCCCAGTCTGGATAGGTCTTTGGTGATACAGACTGCCACCCGTCCCGCTTCGATCTCCGCAAGCATGGCTTGGAAGCCGGGGCGGTCATAGTTGGTACCGCTGTACCCATCGTCCACGAAAAAGGTCGGGTTAGGAAAGCGATTTTCTTTAGCGTACTGGAGCAGGATCATTTTTTGATTCTGTATGGAGTTCGATTCATCCTCTTTGCCGCCGTTTTTATTCATATCTGTTATCCAGCAAATTACCTTCAACTTCTTTTCAACTTTTCCGTCAAAATAAA
>URFM01000095.1 GCA_900547035.1 uncultured Clostridium sp.
ATCAGACGGTCAAAGAGTACCAAAAGCGCCGGCAGCACCGTCAGCACCAGAATCACGCTCAGAAGGGCTCCCCGGCCAATCAAATGTCCCAGATCACCGATGGCCGCCGTAGTAGAAATAAAATGAATGATATAGCCGGCCAGGATGATAATCGATCCGGATGTAAAGATGGAGGAACAAGACTGGCTCACTGCCTTCATGCAGGCCTCCTTTGGCTCCAGACTCCTGCGGCAGTCCATATAGGTATTGGTCAGAAGAATGGAATAGTCCACAGTCGCTCCCAGCTGAATACTGCTGACAATAATGTATCCGATAAATACCATGGTACTTCCCGTCAGATAAGGAATTGCCATATTGATAAAAATAGCCGCCTCAATGGGAATCATCACCAGCACCGGAATCAAAATGGACTTAAAGCTGAACATCACCACCAGGAAAACGCCCAGCATGGATAGATTATTTACCCTGGCGTAATCATCCGTGATGATATCTTTTATATCTTCCGTAGATGGCGTCTCTCCCACCAGAGCGCTTCCCTCGGGATAGTACTGACGGACCAGGCTGCGGATTTGATCTGTGTAGGTAAAGGCATTTTCACTCTCCGATTTAGTTCGTATGTAAATCAGCATCCTGCCATAGTCTTTTGTATGCAGCTGGCTGGTGACGGAATAGGGCAGGAAGTCCTCCGGAATTCCCTCCGGCAGAGTGCCCGCCATAGAAGTAACGCTTTTCACATAGGGCAGCCCCTCCAGACGGTCCGTCAGCTCACGCTCATCTGATACCTTACCCAGAGGGTAAAGGGCCAGCAGCATGTTGCTGCGGCCAAAGCGTTCCGTAATCTCCAAATCATCCTCATTCACCTTCGTCCCCTCACTGGCTCCTACTGCGCTGTTTCCATAAAGGAAGTCATTCATTCCCTGAGCCACATAGGCGGGCGCCGCCAAAAGAGCCATTACAATTAAAGCCACATATCTGCTCCGGTAGATGATATGGCTCAGTTTCTCGAAAGATGGAAGGAAGGGACGGTGGGCCGTCCGGTCGTTCCACCTGGCAAATTTTAAAATCATAGCCGGCATAAAGAACAAAACCGTAATCAGACTGAAAACGATTCCCTTTGCCAGTACCAGTCCCATATCAAATCCGATGCGAAACCTCATAAATACCAGAACAAAAAAGCCTACTACCGTAGTCAGGCTGCTGGCCAGAATGGAATTAATAGCCTGGTCAATGGCGTTGGTCAGTGCTTCCTCGTCGCTGAGGCCGGCGCTCCTCTCTCTGGAGAAGGCATCCAGCAGGAAAATGGAATAGTCCATGGATGTGGCCAGCTGCAGCACCATAGCGACATTGTTGGTGAGAAAAGAAACCGTTCCAATCCAGATATTGGTCCCCCGGTTCAGCAAGATGGCTACGCCCATCACCAGCAGGAAAAGAATCGGTTCACTCCAGGCTGATGTGGTAATGCACAGTACCGCGAAAATCATCACCACCGCCACGGACAGAATCAGACTCATCTCCTTTTCCACATTTTCCGTCAAAGATTTGTTCTGAACTGCCATCCCCACATAGTATCCTTTATCTCCGGTAATCTCCTGCATGGCATCAATCGCCCGGGACGTCCGCCGGGATGTATCCCCCTCCTCAAAGGTTACATCCATAACCGCATAGCCGTCCTTGTAATAATCTTCAATCTCATCCATCTGGATAAAATCCTCTCCGGCGTAGATATTGACCTGGCTGTCACACCACAGGATCTGATCCACTCCGTCCACTGCCTCCAGACGGTCCTTGTACTGTTTTGCCTCATAGAGAGTCACATCCCGGATCATCACCCGGGCGGTTCCCGGATAACCGAATTCCCTCTCCATCAGGTCCAGCCCCTGGCAGGAAGGGGCATCATCCGGCAGATATTCTGTTAAATCGTAATTGACATTGACAAACAGCATGGTAATCAGACTGAATACGCATCCCACAAGAAACACTGTCTGAATCCATCCTTTTTTTCTGATAATGAACCTTGCCAAACGCCGTGAAGCTTTCTCTCCCGTTTTTCCTTTTACCTTCCATTTTGGCAATTCCAACCGCTTCATGTCCCGCTCCTTGTCCTGAAAACTTCTGTCTTTTTTAAGTCCCTATCGCATCAGAATCATTAAAAAGTCATACTTTCCGTCCCTCTGGGCCTGCGCCATGCCGATTTCCCGGTAATATTCCGGAAGATATTTCCGGTCCTCCTTTTTTTCGTACCGTTCCATCATCTTTTCCTCAAATTTCTCATAGGCCTCCTGACCGTCCTCGCAGCTGCGCAAATACAATTCCATGCAGGTCCGGCTGCTGGGCCGGGGAAGAGACGCCAAATATTCCTCTACCGTTCCCTCTCCCGGAATCCTTCCATCCGTATAGCCAGATTCCATGGCCGCCAAAAGCCGGTGAGCCGCCGCCTCATTGAGTGTTTCATTGATCCGGAAAGAAGCCCGTTCATCCTCACAGCTTCCCTCCGGATGCTCATCCAAATATTCCTCCAGTTTCTCCTGGCTGACAGCCTCGTACAAAATCCTGGCCTGCTGCTCCTGATCCGACTGTTCCTGCTGTCCCGCCTCCTTCCGTACAGCAGGATCCTCTTCAGCCCGGCTCCAAATCGTGCAGCCCCACACAAGACCAATCAGCGCTCCCATTCCCACCGCTGTTAATTTTCTTTTCCATTGATTCATAATTTTCGTCCTCTTTTAATTGACTTTTGTTGATTTATTAACTATAATCGATTATACTAAGTCGATTTATTACTTACAATGGTCAATTATTGTAAAGTCGCTGAGAACTCATCATTTTAAATAAAAATGTCAATTTTTGTTTTTTGCGTTCAGAAACTTTTAAAGGGGGTGAAATATAATGAAGGAAGCAACCGTAGACAGGAGAGTGCGCAAGACAAAAAAAATTCTGAGGGAATGCCTGACTCAGCTGTTAAAGGAAAAGAAAATCCAGGACATTACTGTCCGGGAGCTGACGGAAATGGCAGATTTGAACCGTGGAACCTTCTATCTGCATTATAAGGATGTGTTCGATCTGCTGGAGCAGACAGAGGAGGAACTGCTGACTGCCTTTCGCCAGCTTCTGAACCGCCTAAACTCCAAAAATACGGACAATGAACTGGTTCCGGTATTTGAAGAAATTTTTTCTATGGTAAAAGAGAATGGGGATTTAGTAGAAATTCTTCTGGGCGAAAACGGCGATCTGAATTTTCTCAACCGTCTGAAAGCCCTGATCCGCGAAAAATGTCTGGAAGACTGGATGGAAATGTTCCGCAAAAGAAATTCCTCCAGCTTTGAAGCCTGCAGCGCCTTCATCGTAGCTGGCTCTGTGGGACTGGTTCAGCACTGGCTTCAGTCCGGAATGAAACAGTCGCCAAGAGAGCTGGCAGTTCTGGCAGAACGTCTGTTTCTTCACGGAATAGAATCCATCAAAGAAAGTTGATTTTTATAATCGGCTGAGATTAAGGAGAATCAAATGAATATAACACAAAAGGAAAACGACAGACTTTTTGAGATTACCGCCTGCGTCACCCTGAAAAAGGGAGAGGGACGCGCTTTAAAGGCCGGAGGCGCTTGGATTTACGATAATGAAATCGCTTCCATCCAGGGGGATTTTATCCCCGGAGACCTGGTTCGGGTAGCAGACTTCGACGGCTATCCTATGGGTACGGGCTTTATCAACCCTAAGTCTAAGCTGACCGTCCGGATGCTTTCCCGAAAAAAAGATGTGGAAATTAATGGTGACTTTTTAATGGAACGGGTACGAAACGCCTGGGAGTATCGGAAGGCGGTAGTAGATACCTCCAGCTGCCGGCTGATCTTCGGAGAAGCGGACTTTCTTCCCGGTCTGGTGGTAGATAAATTCTCCGACGTGCTGGTGGTGGAATCCCTCGCCCTGGGAATTGACCGCTTAAAGCCGGTCATTCTGGACTGTCTGAAAGAGGTGCTCGCTGAGGACGGCATAGCCATCCGCGGCATCTACGAACGCAGCGATGCAAAGGTCCGTCTCCAGGAGGGAATGGAGCGTTTTAAGGGCTTTATCGGCCCGGAATTTGATACCAATGTAGAAATTGTGGAAAACGGCGTCCGATATCTGGTGGATGTTAAAGACGGACAGAAAACAGGTTTTTTCCTGGATCAGAAATATAACCGCCTGGCGGTTCAGAATCTCTGCCGCAGACTTCCCGGCTGCCGTGTACTGGACTGCTTCACCCACACCGGCTCCTTCGCCTTAAATGCCGGTTTGGCCGGAGCCGTTCGGGTACTGGGGGTGGATGCCTCCGAACTGGCAGTACAACAGGCGGAGAAAAACGCCGCCTTAAATGATCTTTCCGACCGGGTACGCTTCCAGTGCTCAGACGTTTTTGAGCTTCTGCCCCAGCTGGAGCGGGACGGCGAGCGCTACGATGTGGTGATTCTGGACCCGCCCGCCTTTACGAAATCCAGAAACTCCGTCTCCCAGGCAGTCAAAGGCTACCGAGAAATCAATCTGCGGGGCTTAAAACTGGTGAAAAACGGCGGCTATCTGGCCACCTGCTCCTGCTCTCACTTTATGACCCCGGAGCTCTTTACGAAAACCATCCGCGAAGCCGCCAAAGGAGCTCACCGTCGCCTTCGCCAGGTGGAATACCGGACCCAGGCGGCGGACCACCCCATTTTATGGGCAGCAGATGAGTCTTACTATCTGAAATTTTACCTCTTTCAGGTGTGCGGTGAGTTATGAGCAGAAAAGCTTGAAAATACGTGGGTTCTTATACCTTAACTCTGTTTTCTAAAGTGAATTGACACACCTTTTGACACACCTTTAAACGTAAATTAGGCCGCAATCTCTGTTTATTCCAGAATTGCGGCTTTCATTTTCCTATAATGCTTCCATAATTTTCTGCATTTCCTGACGTTTTGTTTCCTCCATGACATCCACATAAAGGTCAACTGTCATAGCAAAGGTGCTGTGTCCCAGAATCGCCTGTAATACCTTCGGGTCCATCCCATTTTCTATACATCTGGTCGCAAAACAGTGTCGCAATGTATGAAATGTACAAACATCAATTTCTACCCCCTGCTCTTTGAGCCTTTTTACGATTTCCTTCTGGTCCTTCCTTACATTCGTATCATAATGTGGTGTTCCGTTATTCGTAGTAAAGACAATATCCTCCATTCCTTTTAATGGACACCAATATTCTCCTGCTCTCATTCGCTGTTGTAACTGTTCTATACGCCAAGACTTTAATAAACGATATGCCTCGCCGTTCTTTTCAATCGGTATTATCCTCTTGCTGGCTTCCGATTTAGGCGTATCTAAATATCTCCCTAGGCCTGGAGTATAACACAATGTATGTGTAATCCTAATCTCCCCTGCCCGAAAGTCTATATCAGACCACTGTAGGCCCAATACCTCACCAATTCGCATTCCTGTTAAACTTGCTATTCGATATAGCGGATAGTAATGGCTGCTCTTCGCTGCTTCCAGAAACTTCCTTTGTGTTTCTTCTGTCATTGCGCCACGTTTTTTTCTCTCCTTGAACTTTGGCGGCGTTATGTTATCCATAGGATTTTTAGCTATAATCCCGTTTCTCACTGCCTGGCGGATAGCGTCATACAAAAGAAATTTCACAGTTGAAGCAACTGCTTTTGAATATCTTCCTGCAATGTCATTTAAAAAGCGCTGAAGCATATCAGTTCGGAGTGTTTTCAATTTCCTGTTTCCGAACTCTTTTTTTATATAACGCTTATAAACATTCCTGTACAGATTCAACGTAGATTCTTTACAATCTGCCGTCTTATAAGTCTCCAACCATTCCTTGAACCAGGAACCTACCGTGATATTCTGCTCTTTGCTGTAAATTCCATGTTCTACCTCGTACCGCTTATCTCTTAGAGCTTTTTTTGCCTCTGGAAGCTTACGGCAATATCCCGAATATGTAATTCCATCATACTTGAACCGCCACATGTAGCGCCCATCTTTTCGCATTGTAATACCTACCGGGAGATTTTTTTCTTTTTTCGCCATAAAATCACGCCTTTCTATTCCTTTGTCTGCCTATATGCCGCTTCTCTGACCGTGACTTCTCCTTCTATCAGTTCTATTATGCTCTGGCACTTGCACTTCGGGCAGAACAGCGGGAAATTCTTCAGATACGTTTCCTTTGTGGCCTTCTGCCTCGTTTTGC
>URFM01000096.1 GCA_900547035.1 uncultured Clostridium sp.
GAGTGTATTCCCATGGAACCAACCGCTTTCCCAAAATGATCCGCTATCTGGATGAGGGAGGAATCGATCCAAAGGCCATAGCGGAATGCGAAACGGCCTCCGGCCCTATGGAGCGGTGGAATGGACATTTGGGACTGGGGCCTTTAAATGCGAGAATTGCCATGAACCGGGCATGTGAACTGGCGCGGGAATATGGAGTGGGAATCGTGGCCATCGGAAACAATAATCATTGGATGCGGGGGGGAAGCTACGGAATTCAGGCTGCGGAGCAGGGGATGATTGGAATCTGCTGGTCCAACACGATGCCTAATATGCCTGCATGGGGAGGAAAAAATCGAAAAATTGGAAACAATCCTTTAATTTTTGCGATTCCCAGGAGCAACGGAGAGCATGTGGTGCTGGATTGCGCTGTCTCCCAGTTTTCCTATGGCAAAATTGAGGAAACGCGGATGAAAGGAGAGCAGCTGCCGGTACCGGGCGGTTATGACACAGAAGGCAATTTGACGACAGATCCAGCGCAGATCGAGAAAACATGGCGGGTGCTTCCGATGGGATACTGGAAGGGAAGCGGACTGTCTATTGTCCTGGATTTAATTGCTACCATTTTGACCAACGGAAATTCTGTGGCAAAGGTGGGAACATTTGGAAATGAAATTGGCCTTTCACAGGTTATGATTGCCATCGACCCCCGCCGCTTTAATACAGTAGAGCAGACAGACGCCATCGCCGATGAGATTTTAGCAGATATTCATTCTTCGGAGCCTGTAAAAGAAGGGCAGAAGGTATATTACCCCGGAGAGCGGTCCATGGAAACCAGGAGGGAGAACCTCAAAAACGGTATTCCGGTTCTGGACGAGGTATGGGAGAAGCTGGAGAGCCTGGAGCCTAAGCAGGCCTGAAGAAAATGGGGTTAATTCAGACAGAGCAGGAGGAAAAATGGACCGATATTTTACATTAAAGAATGGGATTCAAATGCCGGCCATTGGTTATGGGACCTTTAAGAGCACCGATGGCGGAGATGAAAGGCTGATTCACATGGCGCTGGATGCGGGATACCGCCTTTTGGATACAGCCGCTTTCTACGGCAATGAAGAATTTGTAGGCAAGGCTGTGAAGGAGAGCGGGATTGGCCGGGAGGATATTTTTATTACCACAAAGGTGTGGAAGATGGAGCTGGGATATGACCGGACAAAAGCCAGCGTGGAGCAGTCCCTGAAGCATCTTCAGACGGATTATGTAGATTTGTGTTTGATTCATTGGCCTAAGCCGGAGCCGGAAACGGAAAATTGGAAAGAATTGGACGCCGGCAGTTGGAAGGCCTTGGAGGAACTATGCCGTCAGGGTAAGGTGAGGGCGATCGGCGTCAGCAATTTTCTGCCGCATCATCTGGAGGCTCTTATGGAGCATGCTGAAATTTTGCCTGCCGTGAACCAGCTGGAGATTCATGTTGGATATACCCAGGAGGCTGCCGTATCTTACTGTAAGGAGCATGGCATCCAGGTCCAGGCCTGGAGTCCTCTGGGCCGCAGGAGGGTTCTGGAGGAGCCGGCAGTGATCCGTATTGCCGCCAAATACGGGGTATCCCCGGCGCAGATTTTGCTGAAATTTCTTCTGTCTCAGGGAATCGCGGTTATTCCCAAATCTTCATCTATGAACCGGATGAAGGAAAATTTAGACCTGCCTGAGCTTGAAATCAGCAAAGAAGACTTGTATTTCCTGCGCTGTCTGCCGCAGACCGGGTGGGGAGGAGAGCATCCGGATTTGCCCAGAGTCTATTTCTGAATATAAAAATCCCTGCCGGAAAGCCGAGGCTTCGTGACGGATTCCGGCAGGATTTTTTAGGAAGCATTCTAAGAAGTATTTATTTAAGAGCTTCTTTGGAAAACTCCGTGGTTACCAGGTCCTCATAAGGAACCCTCTTTGGAAGCTCTCCGGCCTCTTCCAGAATATTCTGAAGCAGATTGAAACTGCTTTCTTCAAAAACAGTATCCTCTTTCCAGGTGTCCTGGGCTTTGTACCGGTCTACAATGGCAGTAATATTTTCCAGAGGCGTTTCTTCAAACTGGGGCTGGATGGTTTTTGCGATTTCCTCAGAGGAGTGAGAGTTGACGTACTCCAACCCCATCTGGATGGCGTTGGTAAATTTTTGAATGAGATCCGGGTTCGCTTCCATAAAACTCTTGTTGGCGCTGTAGGCGGTATAGGGCACATATCCGGAATCCGTTCCCAGGGAGGCCACTACATAGCCCTTACCCTCCAGTTCCAGACTGGTGGCATAGGGTTCAAACTCCACCGTGTAGTCAGCGTCGCTGCTGGTAAAAGCGGCAGCGGTGAGGCCGAAGGCAATGCTCTGATCGATGGTCAGGTCATTTTTGGGGTCAATGCCATTTTTCTTCAGAATATATTCAAAGACCATTTGGGGCATACCGCCGGCCCGGCCTCCCAGCACCTTTGTTCCTTTTAGATCCGTCCACTGGAAATCCTCATCCGGCTCCCTTCCTACCAGAAAGTTTCCGGCCCTTTGTGTCAGCTGGGCAAAGTTGACAGCGTAGTCTTTGGAACCGTTCGCGTAAGTATAGATGCTGGCCTCTGACCCCATAAAGCCGATATCCGCATCTCCGGAAATCATGGAAGTCATTACCTTGTCGGCGCCTCCTGCATTAACCAGGGTCAGTTCGATCCCCTGATCCTCAAAATATCCCAGCTCAATAGCGGCATACTGCGGGGCATAAAAAATGGAGTGAGCCACCTCACTCAGAACAATGGGGGTAAGTCCTTTTTCGCTTCCTCCATTTTGGCAGCCGGACAGGCAGCCGAGAGATAGAGATAAAGCAGCCAGGACAGAAAGCAGTCGTTTCATAGACAAAAGATCTCCTTGCAAAATGTCGGTATAGCATTAGTATATTAGCAGAAGGAGAAAATGGTGAGGGAGCGCTAAAATTCTCCTTGCTCCATTTGAGGGGCTTTGATACAATATTGGTAACTGTTCAGGACGGCGGAGCGGGAAGAAACGCCGTCCCGGACGACTGCAAATATTCTGATCAATGACAGCCGCGCAGGATGAAATGCGGCGGGGAGAGAATAAGATGAATTATGAAATGATTGTACTGGATCTGGACGGAACCCTGACCAACCGGAACAAGGAGATTACACCCCGGACAAAGGAGGCGCTGATGGAGGCCCAGAAGCGGGGAAAAATCGTAGTGCTTGCTTCCGGAAGGCCCACGGCGGGAGTGGAGCCTTTGGCGAGAGAGCTGGAGCTTTCACGCTTTGGCAGTTATATATTGTCTTTCAACGGCGGGATGATTACCAACTGCCGCACGGGGGAGGTTGTATTTTCCTCAGTCCTTCCGATGGAATCCAATGAGCGCATCATAGGGCTGGCAGAGGAATACCGGGTGGATATCCTTACCTATCAGGACAGCCAGATTCTGACCAACAACCGGGAATGCCCCTATGCGAAAATCGAATCGGAGATTAACCATCTTCCGCTGTGCCAGACGGACCTGCGTGCCGCCATTACCGGACCGGTTCCAAAGTTTATCATGCTGGATGACGGGGATTACCTGGCAATGGTGGAACCACGGGTAAAGGCGGCTCTTGGCAGAGACTACAGTGTCTATCGGTCTGAGCCCTTCTTCCTGGAAATTATGCCAAAGGGAATTGATAAAGCTAAGTCGCTGGAACGGCTCTTGGACTCTCTGGGAATGGGACGGGAACAGATGATTGCCTGCGGGGACGGGTATAATGACCTGACAATGATCCGGTATGCCGGTTTAGGAGTAGCGATGGAAAACGCAGTGCTCCCAGTAAAAAACGCAGCGGATTACGTGACGGCATCCAATGACGAAGATGGGGTTGCCCTTGTGGCGGAACGATTTTTGCTGTGAGAAGATGTAAATACAGAAATGCGGAAGCTCTGGCTGCGGCCAGGGCTTTTATTTGTTACGGGCGTGCAGCGCCTGTTTTCAGGCCGGACCAAAAAATGCGTTGTTCCGGACAATGACATTGAAGGTTAAAAGCGGTTTTCGCTTGCCTCTCGTAAGATCTCGTGATATGATAAGTTCATCTGAAAATTCTAATGTTTCTAAGCCTAAAAGGCGTCTGTCAATCTTTTCAGCTTCGTTTTGCGATTCCGCAATTCGATATTTCGGAATTACTCCAAACAGAAGGATTTACAGAAAAAGAAAAATACGGTATGATGAGAGGAGAAATGTATCGATGGGAGAAAAACCAGGTGCGCGGATTTGCGGGAAATCAGGAAGGAGAAGGAGGACCAGATTTCCAAAGGGTTCCGCTGATGTGCGGCTGCGGGAGTTTTTCAGAGACAATGAACGGTTTGCCGATGTGTTCAACAGCTTTCTATTCCAGGGAACGAATCGGATTGCTCCGGAAGAGCTGCAGGAGATGGACACCAATGTCTCGGCAAGCATCCTGAGCCGGGAGCTGCAGGAGGTGCTGAAACGGACCAGGGATATCATTAAATTCGATGGTAACGGCATCTGCTACCGGATTCTGGGAATCGAACATCAGCAGCACATCCATTACGCCATGCCGCTCAGGACGATGATTTATGATTCGTTAACCTATCTGCGCCATGCGGAGGGGATTGGACGGAGGAACCGGAAGGACAGAAGGTACAGAACAGTAGATGAATTTTTGTCCGGAATGAGGAAAGAGGACCGTTTGATTCCCTGCTACACGATGGTGATTTACTGGGGAGAGGAAAAATGGGACGGTCCCCGCAGTCTTGGAGATATGATGGAGTTTGGAGGCCGGGGAGGAAATGCGGCGCATTTTCAGGATTACGGTCCGGCAGCTTTAATCTGCGTGAATGAACTGGAGGAATACCCGTTTCAAAATACGGACGTATTCCAGCTGTTCCAGGCGGTCCATGAGTTGTATAAGAATGCGGGCCGCCAGATGCCGGAAACCCTGGAAAGCGTAGGGGTGATGACGGCATATACGGCAGCGGCCATTACGGGAACGACAAAGGAGTTAAGAAAGGCGCTGGCAGACACAGGCCAGGAGGGAAAGGAGAAAGTTGATATGTGCAAGGCGTTTCAGAGGGCGTTGAAAGAAGATGTTGTCCGGCAAATTAGCTGAGGCTCCATCCGTCAGATTAGATGAAACTTTTAA
>URFM01000097.1 GCA_900547035.1 uncultured Clostridium sp.
TTCTTACCAAAAAGGAGCCATTTTTTCCCAAAGACACAAACTATTTTACACTACCGTCCAAAGACGCCCTCTGGTTTTCTCTGTACTGCTTTCTATCTGAAATACACATGAACCATACCATCTTTTGTACACAGATTATCCTTTACCCCTAACTCCTCCATCCATTTCCGGGTTTCCAGCGTACTCCATGGCCCACTCCCCTTTCCGTTTCCATTGTCATTATTCCAAAGCCACTCCGGTGTGGGCCACAAACAGATTTCAGGCGCGATCGCTTCATACACCGTTTTTCCAACTCCGCCTTGTCCGTGATGAGCCATCTGCACAATGTCCGCGCGAAGTTCAGAAGGACCGCAGTCTCTCAATAGCTCCTGTCCTCCCTGGCAAGCAAGATCTCCAAGCAAAAGAAGGCTCTGTTTCTTGATCTGCAGCTTAAATACAATACAGCTGTTGTTTACCGCATTCTCCCGGCAAGTTCCTCTGTCATTCATCACTGTAACCGTTACATCATCAATTCGAAAGCAGTCTCCTTTTCCAATCTGAATATCCACCATCCCTTCCGGAAGGGTTTGGAATCTTTCCAGCAGTCTGTCCGCAATGCCCGGATCATCCGGCGCGTATGTCCGGTACCACTGCGGATCCGCCAAAGAACAGTATATTTTTTCAATTGTGATTCCCTCCGGCTTGTCCCTCAGAATTTTTTCCAGGGCTCCCGCATGATCTCCATGAGGATGCGTCAAAAACCACGCCGCCACCCTTCCCCCATTTTCCATGATTTTTTGAGTCAAATACCTGCTGTCCTCTTCCCATCCGCCGTCTACTACAATGAGTTCGCCATGTTCTGTTTTAATCAGAATGCTCAGGCTCTGGGCTCCATTTACGCTGGGAAACATATAAAGCTCATCCACAAGTTGCGGCCGATTTCCCCTCCAATACCACCAGACAAGCAGAATAAGCGCCAAAAAAAGAACGGCCCTTACCCATTTTCTCCAAAGTCGAACGTTGTCACACAGCCTTCGCCTCTTCTCTGATTTCCTGTTCATAAATTCGCGCCACACTTCGGCCAAACTGCTCTGCTGAAAACATACCGGCAGATTTCTCAGCATTCCGGCACAATCGTTCCCTTCCTTTCTCATCCATGGCATCCCAGATTTCAAAACGATTCAAAAACTCCTCCTTACTGCGGTACTGCCAGCCATTTCGTCCATCTTCGACCACTCCATTCAGACATTCGTCTTTTTTGCATAAAAGCGGAAGTCCGGAGGCCAGAGCTTCTCCATAGGTCATCCCTTGCGTTTCGCTGGTAGAGGCGCTGACAAATAAATCTCCTGCCTGATAATATTTCCATATATCTTCAGAAGATACCATTCCTGTAAAAATAATGCTGCTCAAAAGGCCTTTCTTCTCTGCAAGCATTTCCAGTTCCCTCCTGAACGGCCCGTCTCCTACGATCATCAGTACGGCATTTCGCTTTTTTATCATTTCCTGATATAGAATAATCTCTTCCACATTTTTTTCTCTTGCCAGCCTTCCCACATACAGAAGTACGGCTGTGTCCGGCAAAATTCCATACTGCCTCCGTATACGTTCTCTCCAGCCGTCGTTTTTTTCCCTTTTGTATCTGGATACGTCGATTCCGGATGGAATCACCCATACCGGGCATTCTACCTGGTACTCGCTCAGGAGCTTTCTGATCTTTTCGCTGGGAGCGATTATTCCGCCCACTTGTTCGGAAAGTTTTCTTGTCATTCTTCGCGCCAAAAGGAAGGTGGAAAACTCGCATTGGGAATGAATAATGTCCGGATGCCAGTCCAACAATTCTTTTATATATTTTCCCGAAATCGGAAGTTTCAGTCTGGCCTGGGGATAAACCTTTTCCGCGCTTACCGAACCAATATAAAATACATTGTTCTCCACATAGGATTTGCTTGTTCTTGACAGCGTCAGTATCCTTACCTCGTGCCCCGTTTTTTTCAGCTCCGCAGCCAGGTTCTTTACAGAAGTAACCACGCCGTTTACCACCGGTTCATACCAGTCTGTTGTAATTAAAACTTTCATGCATCCGCACCTCGCTTTAACTCGATCACATACAGAGCATATCAGCTCAGGATAAATCATCTGTTAAAAAAATTTAAACAGAAGTTAAATTTCCCCTTCTTTTCCGGACAGGTCCTCTCAAACAGGTTTTATTCAATATTCTCTTGGAGTAATCCTCTCATTTATGGTACAATATGAAATTGGCAAGAGTCCTGCTTGACTGCAAAATACGCTGAATTGACTTCAGCAGAGGGAGTTGTAACATTCAAATGAGCCATAAAAACCGTCTTTTTCTTTAGATTTTATCCGTGTTTTCTCCGTTGCCTTAGTGGTTTTCTTCCATTTCGGGATGTTTGTAAACCAGTACGGCATTTACTGGTGCCCCTTTCCCGTCCAGGCAGGAAGCGTCTATTACGGCTCCATCGGGGTTTCCCTATTTTTCATTCTCTCCGGGGCAACGCTGACTTACAGCGGTCATCAAAAAGCCTTTTCACTGAGGCGGTATTATAAAAAGCGGTTTTTAACTCTTTTTCCCTCCTTCTATCTGGCCTATGCAGCCGCTTTTCTCTATCTGTTTTATAGGAGCGGAGTCATTACTCCCCAGGCTCCCAAATGGACCTTTCTTTTCACGCTCCTGGGACTGGACGGTCATCTGACCCGCCTGGTTCCTAATTATTATCTGGTGGGTGAATGGTTTTTAGGCACCATCATTCTCCTCTACCTGTTCTACCCCCTTCTGGCCTGGGCTATGAAGCGCTGGAAGACAAAGGCCCTGGCGGCTATCGGAATCTGCTATGTGGCTTTGGTTTATGTATATCGTTTCGAAGGGATTCCTGTGGAGTGGAACGCCGCTGTCAGGATTCCGGAAATGGCCTTTGGCATCTATTTTATGAATCGATATCTGGAGCATAAAGCCCCGGCAACACCCTCACTATTTTCCGCCCTTTGTGCCCTGGCCGTTTTCCTTTTGGCCCTGCTCTTTCCCGTACCCGGATATATGATTTACAATATCACCGCAGCGGGAATTTCCGCCTTTTTGCTGCTATTTTATCTCGGTACGCTTCTTCACAGCCGGCGGCTCTCCATGATGGTTTCCTGGGTCAGCCGTTATTCCTACGGTATTTTCCTGTGCCACCACATTATGCTCCAGCAGGTATGCATCCGCTGGCAGGACCGGGCATTTTCCACTACAGAACTGTTCTGCCTGCTTCTGGTAACCATAGCCTCCATCGCCTTCGGGGCTTACTGGATCACAAAAGGAGGACAATGCCTTGCAAATTTCATTGCCCCGCCTTATGCTCCATCTGTTGCGGCTGTTCAGGACGGCCCATCTTCCCACCGTCCCGAACCGTTCCCATCTGTTAAGAAATAACAACTATTTGGAGGTAAATCACGAATATGGATATGATAAAACGAAGAGATGCTCAAATGGCATATATTTCCGATGACCGCGTGTTTGAAGAGCAGGCGGCATGCAGGCGGATCCTGCAGAAACTCAATTTCATGGACCGGTCAGATTTCGCCGGCATCGCCCAGGTGGTAAAAGAATTGTTCGGGAAATCGGAAAACGCCTGGGTCAATCCGCCTTTCTACTGTGATTACGGGACACACATAGAAGCGGGTAAAAATTTGTTCGTCAACTACAACTGTACCATCATCGATGTGGCAAAGGTTACCATCGGCGACAACTGCCAGCTGGCCCCCAATGTAGCGATCTACACTGCGGGTCACCCCGTCTATCCCGTCACCCGCAACTCCGGCTATGAGTACGGAAAAGCCGTAACCATCGGGGACAACGTCTGGATTGGCGGCAATTCCGTCATCTGTCCCGGCGTAACCATCGCAAGCAACACCGTCATCGGAGCCGGAAGCGTTGTCACCAGGGACATCCCCGCCTGGTCCGTGGCAGCCGGCAATCCCTGCCGCGTCATCCGCGCCATTACCGAGGAAGACCGGCGCAAACTGTTCCGTCAGGAGGATATTGATGATGAAGCCTGGGCGGATATCGTAACGCATATGGAATTCCCGGAGCGTTCATAGAAGCGGCGGTCTTAAAGCCGCTTCAAAACCGCCCCGATATCCCCGTCAATGCAGATCGAACGATTCGCGATTTCCTTCGGCGCGTAAGCTTCCTCCAGATTGACGCAGGCATAAACGGCACCCGGATTCTCCATGGTCATCCGCCAGAAGGAAGAAAACGAATTTCTGGAGGAAGCCAGCGCTTTTTTCGCCGCCAGCCGTCGGAAGTACCAGGATCTGGCGGATGCCATGGAAGAAATCATCAGCGAGGATGAATGTAACGATACTTATGGACGGATCCTGATGTATCAGGCGCTGTTGCTGAAGCAGCCGGAGGGCGTACATATACCCGGTGAACGGACCGTATACCGGGTTATGGATCAGATTGGCCTGAGCCATCGGCCAAAGAGTATGTATCTGCGATATTCGACTGCTTTTAGCGTCCTCGGTCTGTCAATGGGAACAAACATTAATGCACGCTGTGAGAGTATGTGGGCCAGAATGAAGACAGAGCTCCTTTATGAC
>URFM01000098.1 GCA_900547035.1 uncultured Clostridium sp.
GTATGAAAGTGCTTTTGCGCGCTCCCGCGGGGGATCGCCGGAGCTGCCGGCCGCTGCGGTTTCCCGCCGCTCCCGGCCGGCTCCCCAGGGGGCAGTGGTTGCTTCCTCGCAAGTGTGGTGTCTTCGGATTTGCTTGTCGTTCTCTCATTCCAAAGGATCAGCAGGAGCGTTCTTACATTGGTTAACCACCACATCGCCAGAGATTTCGCCTCCAGAAACATAGGCTTCAATCACAACTTTATATGTGCCAAAACCAGCGGTAGGACTATAATAAACTTCGCTATTCACATCGTTGGCATCTACACACATCATCGTCACATAATTTCTGCTACTCTCGTCAGTTCGATATAGATATACCCTAACATTCTGATCTGTTTTATTTTTGTGCTGGAAACAGATATAGTTCCCATTCGATGAAGTGGGAGTGAACTCAACAGACGACCAACCACCTCTGCGGGAGCTTGCCGTATCATCGAACAAATTGACCTTAACCTGATCTACCAACCCATCGTTATCATAGTAAACAATGATCTCCGTACCATCTTCCAGGACAAACACATCACCCCAAAAGCCGCTAAGTGTTCTTTGCGGCAATCCAAATTTTATATGAACATCATCTTCTGAATAGGTATGGTCTAAATCCAAAAACTCAGATATGAGTTGTCCCTCATTATTCGTTACCAAAGAAGGGTCTTCTTCAATATCCTCAGTTTCACCAGTTGGAGCAGTATTAGGTTCTTCATCATTATACTCCAAGTCAAAAACTTTCCCTTCCTCGGAACTTGTAAGTATATACTCAGTATCATCCATGATTATCTTACCCGCTTCTAACGAGTAAAAAGAGATACTTTCCCCTTCATTGAAATCTATAATTATTCTTGAACTCCATCCATCACCGCCTCTTACCGATTGCGTTTCTGTATATCTAAATGCATTCAAATAATCAGCAATTTCCGTTATTTCATCCCGATTGGAAACTATTGTTTTTTCCCCGGTATTTCCATTTTGAAATGTAACAGCGCTTATTTCATTTGCATCCAAAGAGAAAACCGGCGTACCTTCTCCTGTATCAAACTCTGTTTCTTGGCATCCAGCAAGGCAAATAGAAATCGTTAATATACATGCCAAAACAAAAGCTATTTTTTTCATTGTAGCACCACCTTTCTTGCTTATATTGACGGAATAACTATATCTTTGTTCCTTATCTATTCTCAAAAAATTTTCTAAACCAGCTCCGCTTTCCTCCCGGCTCCGGCTCCCGGCCCTGCTGATCCGCTCCGCTCTCCCCGGAAAGAAGCTGCTGCTTCATTGTTCCCGCGTGGAGTGCCTGGGCCGCTACCGCTGTCTGCTGGGCGGCAAGCAACGCCGAACTGACCTCCGCCAGCCTTGCGTTCAGTTCTTCGATCTGCTGATCCTTCACGGAGAGCTGCCCCTGCAGCGTGTCAATGGTGGCCTGTAAGACCGCCACGACGCCAGCTTCTTGTGACTGCTCCTGTACTGCTCCAATGGAGCGCTCCGTATGCGCTCCATTGGAGCAGTCATTTTGCAAAAAGTCTTGTTTTATCAGGGTTTCAGCCTGCTCCGATAGATACAAGACCCCCTGTACCGTATGCGCATACGGAGCGCAAACCGTATGCAGCTTACCCTTGTACCGCTTATAAACCGCCTGCTTTGATACGCCTATCTCGTCGGCTATCTGCCGGATCGTTTTCATACCTTCACGAACAAGCCAATAGGACACACGCCCTCAAATCCCGGCGTGGATATGTACCAGCAGCCGGGGCCTGTCGGCTCCCAGGACACTTCCAGAGTAATGTCGTGCCACCCGTCAGGGAACAAGGCCGTAAAGCCCTGCCCGGCGTGTACCCCGTCCCCCTCCAGGAGCAGACGAGGGTGCGGATCATCGTCTGCCGGATCGGGAAGCTGAAGCTGTGCGATCCTCTCTTTATTCCAGCTCATAACCGGCCCTTCCTTTCTCAATCGTCATAGTGGCCCAAGCAGGAGATAATATAGACAATCTCTCCTTGCTCATAGTAAACAATGCGATTGGTTTCATCAATGCGGCGGCTCCACCAGCCGCTCAGGTTCTCCCGCAGCGGCTCCGGCTTGCCGATCCCCTGGTAGGGGCTTCTCAGAATATCCTTTATCAGCGCGTTGATCCGTTTCAGCGTCTTTTTATCCTGTGTCTGCCAATACAAATAGTCACTCCACGCCCGATCCTCCCACAACAGCTTCATCAGTCCACCTCAATCAGGTCATGCTCGGCAAAGTGAGCCTTACCATCCTTCACATCCTGCATAACGCTTTCCAGGTAGCGGAGGTTCCTTTCCGAGTAGAACGGATCAGCCGAAATCTCAAACGGAATACGGTACTCCCTGCCGACCTTTTTTGCAAACATCGTAAACGCGGCGCTCATGGAAAGGCCCATCTCGGCACAGGCTCGTTCCATCCTTTTTTTCACATCTTCATCCAACTTAAAATTCACATTGACCGTGTGTGCCATATCCAACACTCCTTTCCTACTCATATTATATGCAAAAACAAAGAAAAATACAAGTATTTTTCTTTGCCATTCTGCAAATGCGTCACACCGATATGTAGACATTTACAGGTGGTAAAACCCTTGATTTACAAGGCTTTCCGGGCGCAATAGAGTGGGGGTGGTATGTTTTACCCTCAAACCGCCGGAAAAGCCCTCCTGGGCCGTTCCAGAGCCGGAAACCACCCCTAATCCTCACCCTGGCCTAATGCCTCCACCAGCAGATCACTCAACGCCTGTGACGGCCGTACCCGTGCCACCATGTGTCCGTCCTCCTGCCTCACCGCAGGCGGCTCGCTGTCCCACCATTTTCGGATCGTCTTAGGATCAAGGCCAGTATCTCGATGACAGTCCGCTTTGCGACCGGCTGGATGCTGCTGCCGCCATTCATAGACCTTCTTTTGAGCCTTTGGTCGCCCGTCCTTATTTCTCCATTTCCCATCCGGGTCATCAAACGCTTGTACAACCCTCGCTCTACCTAAATGCTCTGCCTGTTTACGCCAATTTCTCTTGTTAACCGGCATAGTCATCCCAGAGAGCTTGGAAATGTCGTCTCTCGGAAAGGTTACATAGTCCTCGTTGAACATCTCCAGAGCGCACACAATATCGTCCTTTGTGAAGCGGTTGATGTCCTCCTCACTCATATCATCGTAAGGCTTGAGCAGGTCAAAAGCGTCTCGGCGCAGCTCCGCTTCGTCTATGTTACATTTCTTAGCATAGATGGCTAAGGTCATAATGCCATAAAAACGGTGTCCTACCTTGATTTCATCTGCAATGCGGTGCAGCCACCAGTCATAAAGATCCCGCTTCACCGTCCAGCGCCCCCGGCGCTCCTTCTTCACCACCCGGCGATCATACCAGTCCGGATACTTCTCTTTTGCCTCGGCCAGAGACAGGCGGCTCTTTCGCATGAGTGCCTGTATGCGCTGCTGCTCTCCATTGCTGTCCGGGATATAGTCCAGCAGCTTCTCCAGCGCCACCGCACCGCCATAACGATAAGCCACCACAGGATAGTCCTTCCCCAGCTTAGAGCTGGTGCCAACCACACGGAATCCCTGTAAAATACCCTGCATTTGCGGCTCCTTGATGGACGAAGTAAACCTGTTCCAGATCTGCCGGGTAAGAGCGTATTTCAGTTCCTTCAAAATCTTCTGATTCTGCGGGTACATAGGAATCGGCTCCGTCAGCACATAATACAGATGCAGGCCGGTTCCGCTGTTTACCACGAAGGTAGCCCTGGGAATAATGTCCTTGTTCATCTGATGCAGCGTATCCCGGAGCTGCGGCATCCCTACACCGTCAAGGTCAAAGACCATCGCATAGAGATACCTGGCATTCTGCCCACGGCGCTGCCGTCCAAAATATGAGATAGGGGACATGATTGTAAAATCTGTGCCCTGGATCTCACTCAGTTCCTCCAGCTCGTCCGTAATCAAATGCCGTCGAGCTTTCCCATCTCCCTCAATTTCCAACGCTACACCATTTTCCCGGCTGTCCTGCTTTTTTGGAACAGTCAGCGCAATAGCGTTTCCCTTGGCATCTTCATAATGCCCTTTCCTCTCAAATGATCCTTCCGGGAAGATCTCTCGATAAAACTCATACGGCTCCACCGGCTCCAGATACTGCCGGAGGTGGGCATTCTTCTCCCGATAAAGTGCCTGCTGCCGCTCCAAAGCAGTCTGCTGATCCATAGCCATAAAAATACCTCCAATCCAGAAAAGAAAAAAGAAGCAAAAAAGAAAATCCGCTGCGGCGGGGAATCGCCTGCGGGCGGGAAGGGGGAAAAGGGGAGCCAAAGAGCGCCGCCTACGGCGGCTTAAAGAGAAAGTCCCCTCCCCTTTTCCCCCTCGCTCCGGGGCATGGAAATGATGGAAAACCTTTCAGGTTTA
>URFM01000099.1 GCA_900547035.1 uncultured Clostridium sp.
CATCGGACTAGGTGCCCTCCGGGGTATGGACATCCGATGCTTCTTGTCCGGCCCTATGGCCGGGCAAGAAGATGAACCGTCCTGAACTGTTACAAAATGAGCTGGTTGGTTTCAGGCGTCCTCGCCGTCAATCTCCGCATCCAGCCCCAGGGTCAGGTTTCCGCCTACTCCGCAGCCTGCGCCGCAGTCCAGCTCCACCTCCAGGTCGCCGGCAAATACGCGGTCGTCCTTACCCAGAGCGCCGGGGATGATGGAGAAGGTGTTGGAGATGCCGTCCTGGGCGTCCTTAAAGGGCAGTTTTGCTACGGAGGCCAGGGAGGCGACGGCTCCATGGGAATCCCTGTGATGCATGGGATTGGCTCCCGGAGCAAAGGGCTCGCCCGCCTTGCGGCCGTCGGGAGTGGCTCCTGTATTCTTTCCATAAACCACATTGGAGGTGATGGTCAGGATGGAGGTGGTGGGGATGCCGCCCCGGTAGGTGTGATTGCCCTTGATATAGTTCATAAAGGTGTGGACCAGCTCCGCCGCAATCTGGTCTACCCGGTCGTCGTTGTTGCCGTACTTGGGGAAGTCGCCTTCCACCTGATAATCCACGGCAATGCCCTTGTCGTTGCGGATAGCCTTTACCTTGGCGTACTTGATGGCGGACAGGGAGTCGGCCACCACGGAAAGTCCGGCGATGCCGGTGGCAAACCAGCGGGTTACCTTCTTGTCGTGAAGGGCCATCTGAAGGCGCTCGTAGCAGTAGCGGTCGTGATTGTAGTGAATGATGTTCAAGGCGTTGACGTAAACGCCGGCCAGCCACTTCATCATATCCATATAGCGGTCCATCACCTCATCGTAATCCAGATATTCGGAGGTAATGGGACGGTATTTGGGTCCTACCTGCTTGCCGGAAATCTCATCCACGCCGCCGTTGATGGCGTAGAGCAGGCATTTTGCCAGGTTGGCTCTGGCGCCGAAGAACTGCATCTCCTTGCCTACCCGCATGCTGGAAACGCAGCAGGCGATGGCGTAGTCGTCCCCGTGGGTTACCCGCATCAGGTCGTCGTTCTCATACTGGATGGAGGAGGACTCAATGGAGGTCTTGGCGCAGAAACGTTTGAAATTCATGGGGAGTCTGGTGGACCAGAGCACTGTCAGGTTGGGCTCCGGGGCCGTTCCCAGGTTCTGTAAGGTGTGCAGGTAGCGGTAGGACATTTTGGTTACCATGTGGCGGCCGTCGATGCCCACGCCTCCGATGGACTCCGTTACCCATGTGGGGTCGCCGGAGAACAGCTCGTTGTACTCGGGAGTTCTGGCGAATTTCACCAGACGCAGCTTCATGATGAAGTGATCCACAAACTCCTGAATCTGGGATTCGGTGTATCGGCCTTCCTTCAGGTCACGCTCCGCGTAAATGTCTAAGAAGGTGGAAGTCCGTCCCAGGGACATGGCCGCGCCGTTCTGCTCCTTGACTGCTGCCAGGTAGCCGAAATAGGTCCACTGGATGGCCTCCTTTACATCAGAGGCCGGCCGGGAAATGTCAAAGCCGTAGATGCGGCCCAGCTCCCTTAATTCCTCCAGGGCCCGAATCTGCTCGGACAGCTCCTCCCGCTCCCGGATGACATCGGAGTACATGATGGTGCGGGTGGTATCTTTCTGTTCCTTCTTATCTTCAATCAGACGGTCCACGCCGTAGAGGGCCACCCGGCGGTAGTCGCCGATAATCCGGCCCCGACCGTAAGCGTCCGGCAGTCCGGTGATAATGTGGCTGGAACGGCAGGCCCGCATTTCCGGAGTGTAAGCGTCAAAAACGCCGGCGTTGTGGGTTTTTCTGTGCTTGGTGAAAAACTCCACAATCTGAGGGTCTACTTCGTAGCCGTTGTCCTGGCAGGCTTTCACTGCCATACGGATGCCGCCGTAGGGCTGAAGGGCCCGCTTAAAAGGCTTGTCTGTCTGAAAGCCCACAATGGTTTCCTTTTCCTTGTCCAGATAGCCGGGGCCATGGGAAGTGATGGTGGAAATGATTTTGGTGTCCATGTCCAGAACGCCGCCGGCCTCCCGCTCTTTTTTAGAGAGGTCCATGACCTGGTCCCAGAGGGCCGTTGTGTTTTCCGTGGGGCCTTCCAAAAACTGGTCGTCCCCGTCATAAGGGGTGTAATTCTTTTGGATGAAGTCGCGGACATTGATTTCCCGCTCCCACACGCCGCCGTTAAATGTGTTCCATTCGCTTCTCATTTGGGATTACCTCCTGATTCTTTGTATGGGTCAATAGTTCAAAATGTATGTGAAACGGTCTGAAGAAGCACCGTTTTCTCTTGTATCTATACAGGGTGAGTGTTCAGGATAACGCCTGTTTTTGCCCCTGTTTTCCCGCCGTCCGGAACTGTTATATATAATATACGGAATAAAGGGAAAATAATCTGTTGCTTTTGCAACACATGAGGAAATTATGCACATTGTATACAAAAAAGTGCAACAATGTCAGGCTTGTCAAAAGACTGGAAAGGTATTATGATAATAATGCGTTCAGTAAGAAGCAACAAACTACCATATTGAGGAGGTAATATCATGGCAATTGATAAGGAGATGCTCATCGGCGAGCTGATTCATGTAGACGAAAATATTCCCGCGATTTTGATGCGGGCAGGCATGCATTGCCTGGGCTGTCCCGCTTCTCAGGCAGAGAGCCTGGAAGAGGCGTGCATGGTTCATGGAATCGACTGCGATGCCCTGGTGGGACAGATCAACGAGTATCTGGCTGCCAGATAGATTGCCGCAGAGGTTTGAGGCCCCAAAAAACGGCCGGACAAAACAGGCAGTATAAGAACCCCAAGGCGAAATTCACACGCCTTGGGGCTCTTGCTGCTATTGTCAAATTTTCTGAAGGTCCTGCAGGGCCTTATCCGAAATCATCTGTTCATAATGCTCCCGGAAATAGGCTTCCCCTGCCTTTTCATTAGAAACCTTGGTTCCGTACTCAGCCAGAATGTTGCATGCTCTGGAAAATTCCATTTTCTCCTTACCGCCGCAGCGCACCACCAGATAATACTGGCGTGTTCCAGGCTTTTTATATAAGGTATTGGGCCCGTCATAAATTTGTCCCACAGCCGCAGCTCCTTCGCAGAGGCGGTCCAGACTGTCAAAGCGGAAAATGCGTACTAATTCTTTCTCCCCTTCAAAGGATTTCTCCTCCTGTGAAGTCATGGACGGAAATCCCTCCTCCTGGTCAGGCTGCGAAGAGAGAACTCCGGCTCCCTCCAGCAGCTGTCCGGCCAGCTGGCTTAACAGGGACTGTCCTGCCTCCTCAGCGGCAGGCGTAAATTTGGAAAAACGGGTGTCCAGTTCTTCAGGGTCCTCGATTTTGGTAATCACCAGCATGATGCTCTCGCTGGACAGCGGAATCGCTTCCACCATCAGCGGAATATCCTCGGCTTCAAAACCAACTTCATTAGAAGCTTTTTGAATCATCTCACGGAAAAGCTTGCGGGCTTTCTCCGTTCCATAAGCCAGTTCTACCAGATTCAGATTGCGCACGCTTAAATCAAAGCTGGTAAGAGTGCAGCGGATCTGGTTCTCGTTAATTCGCTCTATCTTCATTAAATCACTTCCTGTTCTGTTTTAAAGTGAAGGTGTAAGGGTCACAAATTAGATAGACTTCTACACTTTAAATATACTACAGAACATAGGAAAATATCAACGCCTAAAGCTGAATTTTTTGTGAAAAATCAAGGAAAAAATTTTTTAAAAAATTATTCAAAAAAATAAAACCGAACCGCCTTCTGATGGTACTGAATCTATGAAAGGGAAAATCCGGCAGCTTAAGGATCAGATTCGGTATTCTTGTTAAGAGACTCTTTCTTTAAAGCTTCCAGTCCAAGGCGCAGCAAAGCTACCGTTGCCTCGGAGCGGGTTTGGAAACGGTTTTCAAAGCGAAAATTTTCGATTTCCTGGAAGAGTTCTTCATCCACTGAAACGGTATAGCGGGGTCTGTTTGTTGCCATTATGATCACCTCATTTGTGATTATACACCAGTGAACCAACGATGTAAAGTCAGGTCTGAAACCTTGACGGTGAACCGATGAACCACTATAATGAGGATGATAGGTTCAGTGAACCACTAAGAGCGAAAAGAGGGGAAGTGAAAGGATGAAAAAGCAGAGGCGTTATACCATATCCGTTACACCGGATCTGGAAGAAGATTTAGAACAAGCCTGGAAAAAGAAGTACAGCAAAACCCCCCGCAGCGAGATGATACGGGAACTGCTCAGGATCGGATTGGATTCCCTGGAGAACAGCTCCGATGAGGAGAATGGAAAATAAACGGTCAGTCAGGCCGATTAGAAGGTAGTGTCAAGTAATCTATGAAAAAACGAGTCAAGCCAAATTGACTCAACAGA
>URFM01000100.1 GCA_900547035.1 uncultured Clostridium sp.
TCAAATATGCTGAGCATTCTTCATATATGGTATGAAAATAGGTCAAAATTTCCGTTGTAATAGACAGATCCGCCGTCCCCGTAACCCCTTTCCGAATCAGCTCCCAGTAATCGTTGTGCAGGCGGAACAGGGACTTAAGATTATGCCGGAACTGAATTTCTTTCCGCATGGGAAAGAAGAACCGGTTTACCAGGAATACGATTGCAACCGCAGCCCCCAAATAAACAATGCGCAGGGTGATGGCAGTCTGTTCATCCAGGGTCATGCTGGCCATAGTCAGGGCGTAACAGGTGGAGAAAATCGGCTGGTACCAGGTTCCCGGAGTGGAACAATACATCAGGGAAACCATCACCAGAGCGAACCCGATCTCCCACCACATCCCCGGAAGAACCATCTGGAAGCAGAACTCCAGGAAGCAGCCGATCAGGGTACCGATGGGCCGGGTTTTCATGCGGTAACTGCTGTCCTCATGGCTGGGCTGAATCAGCAGAAACGCATTTAAAGGTATCCAATAGGACTTTGTAATCGGCAGAAGAAAACCTATGGCACAGCTTATAACCAACACCATGGAAAGGCGCATGGCAAAGCGCATCTCAAAAGACTCCGGGGAGCGTCTTACCCAGATCTGGTGAAACAGCTCTTTCAGACGCTGGCGGTCCACCGGCGCCACCACCTGGCTCTCTCCGGACAGATTTTTTAATATCAGAATCAGCATGTGCAGAAAGCTGCGGCAGAAAATTTTAACCCGGCCATCGGAAACGGGCATATGAGTTAAAAACTGCTGTGCCTGCCAAATCCATTTTCCATAAGCCCCGGTTTCAAACTCCTCCGAGATGGTTTTCAAAAAGTCCGACAGTCTCTCCAAAAGAAGGATTTGATCCTCTCCCAAATCCTCCCTCCAATCATCGTCGGCAATCAGATAGGAGAATCTCTGAATCAAAGTAGAAAACATGTCATACCGCTGATTTTCTCTGGTATGGCGGTAGAAAAATTTCCGGTGATAGGAAATCTGGTGAAAATCATGGAGCAAGTTTTCAAATTTTCTCTCCAGCTCTTCCTGACGCTCCTGAATCGGAAGGAGAGAAAGGAGCTCTGACAGTTCATGAAATCCCCGTCTGAGGCTGATGCCCTCCCTTTCCGGTTTTAAAAAGAAGCGTCCGTAGAGACCTATCGTTAAAATCAGGTAAAGAACTCCGAGCCAGAAGATCAGAAGCTCTGTCACAAGCTCTTTTCCGTTTTCCGGCGGTACAAGCTCCAGAAAAACGAACAGCATGGCATAGGAAAAATAACCCTTGGGATTAAACTGGGAGCTCTGGGTAAACACCAGGACGAAGGGGACAAACAGGTTGAGGATCACGCAGAACAAAAGATTTTTCGAGCTTACATAAGCCAGCAGAATCAAACAGGTCCCCACAGTCAGCAGGTGAAGATATCTTGACAGGGCATTGTCCCTCTTTTTATAGCGGGTCTGAAAAAACACTGTAAGAACAGACACAACAATCGAATATTGAAGTCCGAATACGGCGTAGACAATAAAGAAGGAGGTTAAAAAAAACAGAATAATCGGGCATGCGTTCCGAACGGCCCGAAAGAATGTTTCCACATAGGAAACGGCTCTGATGTTCATAAGTTCGGCCCCCCAACGGCAAAAATAAATCAGGGAGCTGCATCCGGCAGCTCCCTTGAACCACTGATTTCCAAATTGAATTGGCAGCTGTTCAGGACTGAACTGTTACTGTGAATTTTATACAATACCCTGAGCCAGCATAGCTTCCACTACCTTCTCGAATCCGGCAATGTTAGCGCCTGCCACATAGTTTCCGGGAACACCGTAGCGCTCTGCGGCATCCGCTGCCTTCTCAAAGATTCCGGTCATGATGCCCTTTAACTTCTCGTCTACTTCCTCAAAGCTCCAGGACATTCTCAATGCGTTCTGGCTCTGCTCCAGTCCGGAGGTTGCCACGCCGCCTGCGTTCGCTGCCTTTCCGGGCATGAAGAGGATCTTCTTTTCCACAAACAGGTCAGTCGCCTCTCTGGTAGAAGGCATGTTAGCGCCCTCTGCCACCGCGAAGCAACCATTGGCAATCAGAGTCTGGGCGTCCTCCAGGTTCAGCTCGTTCTGGGTCGCGCAGGGAAGAGCGATATCGCAGGGAATGGTCCAGATTCCCTTGCCCTCAGTGTAAACCGCGGTGGGAACTGCGTCCACATACTCTTTGATGCGGCCTCTGCGGACTTCCTTAATCTCCTTCACCACATCCAGCTTGATTCCGTCCTTGTCGTAGATATAGCCATTGGAATCGCTCATAGCCACTACCTTGGCGCCCAGCTGCTGCGCCTTTTCCGTTGCGTAAATGGCCACATTTCCGGAACCGGATACCAGAACGGTCTTTCCTGCCAGCTCCTTGCCGTTGTGCTTTAACATCTCATCCAGGATGTAAATCAGGCCATATCCGGTCGCCTGGGTTCTCACCAGAGAGCCGCCGAAAGTGAGTCCTTTTCCTGTCAAAACGCCCTCATAAAGACCGGTGATTCTCTTATACTGTCCAAAGAGGTAAGCAACCTCTCTTCCGCCTACGCCGATATCTCCGGCAGGAACGTCGGTATCCTTACCGATGTGGCGGTAAAGCTCTGTCATAAAGCTCTGGCAGAAAGCCATAACCTCGCGGTCGGATTTGCCCTTGGGATCAAAGTTGGATCCACCCTTGCCGCCTCCCATGGGCAGGCCGGTCAGGGAGTTTTTTAACACCTGTTCAAATCCCAGGAATTTTAAAATGCTCTGGTTTACGGAAGGATGGAAACGAAGTCCTCCCTTGTAAGGTCCAATTGCGCTGTTGAACTGTACGCGGTAACCCTTGTTCACCTGAACATTTCCCTTGTCGTCTACCCACGGTACCCGGAATGAAATAATTCTCTCCGGCTCAGTGAAGCGCTCCAGGATACCAGCCTTGCGGTACTTGTCCTCATTGGCGTCAATCACCAGCTTTAAGGAATCCAGAACTTCTTTCACTGCCTGGTGAAACTCCGGCTCCCCCGGATTCTGGGCAACAACTCTCTCATAGATCTCATCAACGTAAGACATCTGTTATTTCCTCCTTTTTCCGTATCAATATGCGTCTATCTGCTGTCTTTTTGCACATATTGCAACACTTCAGGACATCCTGAACTGCTGCCACATATCAAAAAAATTATAGCAAGTTAATATGTTGAAGTCAATAAAAAACTGCCCGGCGCGGTCCCAAAATACAGCCATTTTACATCCTGCAGCCCCAAGATGTAGTTTCGCACAAAATTATCATGATAATGTAGTAAAAACGTAAGGTTTTTAAACAAAGTTTTATGATAATATATAAATGTGAAGAAAATTTATGTATATTTAGTTTTTGCTGCTTGTAGTTTGCAGTTATATGTATGAAGGGGGAAATGAACCATGCAGAAGGCAAAGATCGGAACCATCTTATTGACGGCTGCTCTGATCTCCGGCGCAGTTCCCATAACCGCTCTGGCAGATACGGAAATCACCAGCATTTCACTTGATATTTCTTCGGATATTGTTCCGGGAGATGACAATAATAATGTGGATGTTTCTTCTAATTCCAGCCGATATGATGTGGATGATGTGGAAGTTACCAATGAGCCCAGCAGCGATTGGGATGAGGGAGATGAACCCAGAGTCCGGGTTACTCTGGAAGCGGACAATGATTATTATTTTTCCTCTGATCTTTCCGAAGACGATGTAGAACTGAGCGGAGACGATGCGGAGGTTACCGACGTCAGCCGAAGCAGCCGAAGCAGACTGCGTGTTACCATCCGGCTTGCGGAGCTGACAGATGAAGATTACGATGGGGAATACGACCTGGATGTATCCGGTCTGGAGTGGGACGATTATGATGGCACCGCCTACTGGGATGAGGCAGAGGATGCGAACAAATATGAGGTACGCCTTTATCGCAATGGCAATTCCGTTACCTCTGTTAAAACCACTTCGGATACCGATTACAATTTCGCCGATGAATTTACCAGAAGCGGCGACTACTATTTCCGGGTACGGGCTGTACGCAACTCCTCCAATAAAGGAAACTGGGAGGAAT
>URFM01000101.1 GCA_900547035.1 uncultured Clostridium sp.
TTTCCTACATCAGGGGGTCTTTTGTCACTGTCCGTTTTTACTGGACCTGTTCAAAGGGCGCTTTCAGCTTCTTGTTTTCTTTTTGGTGCCTTGGTCGGCCAGGGCCAGGATTTCCAGCTGTTTCAGAAGAAGTTCCTGAACCTTGTCCAGATATTGGGGAGGGATGTGGGAAAGCTGCTCGGAAAGCTCCACTTTTTCCAATTTTTCCTCCCAAAGCAGCCGGTCGGCGGAAATCCCCAGCACTTCGCAGATTCGCTTCAAAGTGGAAAGAGAAACCCCCACACTGCCTACTTCGCAATCATACAGAAACTTTGCACTGACACCCAGCAGCTCAGCAAATTTTTCACGAGTATATCCATATTGTTCTCGGTATGTGCGTATATTTTTGCCCACCGTGATATTGATATCCTTTTTCACCAAGCCACCTCCGTCTTACTTCTATTTTAAACAGAGGTATTACTGGACAAAACCAGTTATTGCATATAATATAATTATATGTAATAGAGGTGATTTTATGGCATTGCCGGACAAGATGGCCTGCTTTACAGGACATAGAGAACTGAAAGAAAGCCCAGAACTCCTATTCCATAAAGTGTTGGAAAAAACCGAACAGCTGATCCGGCAAGGGTATGTTTATTTTGCCGCCGGAGGCGCCCGGGGCTTTGACGCCATTGCCGCCCAGGCCGTGTTGAAGCTGGAGGAAAAATATCCTCACATCCGCCTGATTCTGGTTCTGCCCTTCCCCCAACCCTATGTGCGGGAGGGCGGATGGACCCAGGAGGACATCCAGCGGCACGAAGAGCAGAAAAAAAGAGCCTCCCAGGTGATTTATACCCGGAAGGCTTATGGTGTGGGCTGCTATTATCAAAGAGATCGGTATTTGGTGGATTTTTCTTCCGTCTGCCTGTGCTATCAATACAAAAACACCGGTGGGACGGCTCATACGGTGAGTTATGCCAGGGAAAAAGGACGGAAGATCATTCCCATTTGACTGGAAAGCCTCAGGCCCTCACCAAAAGGGCCACCGTCTCAACTTGCTGTTCGTTGTCCAAACTGATATTCATATCTTCCTCGATGATAGGCAACCGGAACTTGATGGATTTCAGCCACTGGCCATTGGGCTGACGCTCCGGGTAAATCTGAATTTCAGAGATCAGTTCCTCAATCAGCTGCCGTTTCTCTCTGTCGTTCATCTTTCCATAGAGTTGATCGAAGTAAACTAGAACCTTGTAGATATTATCGCCGGTCAGCTTTTCTGCCTCAATGGTCTGTTTCTTGGCTCTGGCTGCAATCAGCAGAGACTCCAATTCTTCAATCTTATCATACATCCCATAGAGCCGATCATCAAGGTCTGATTTCCGCCTGCCGTAATGCCGGTCGTCTGGGTCAAGAGAGTCGATTTCTTCAATCAGCTTGGATTTAGTGGAATAAGCCTGACGAAGCTGCTTTTCATAGTTGCTGATTTCCTGCTCAATCGCCGTGGTATCGACTTTCATGTTGATCTTTTCCTGCATCATCGCCGCAAATTTGGGATTGCTGACCAGCTTACAGATTACCTCCGCTACAGCATCGTCCAGCAGCTCTTTCCGAATTTGCTTCTTGTAATCGCATTTATGCCCACGGGTCATAGAGCGATGTTTGCAGCCGTAGTAGTAGAAATCCTTGTATTTGCTGCCGTCCGCTTTTCGTTTCACGCACTTATTACCATACATTCCAACACCGCATACGGGACACTTTACAATGCCGGACAACAGGTGCGTGCATTCGTTTTTCCCTTTGTTGACGTGTTCATACCGTTTGGCTTGAGCAGCCAACTTGACCTGTGCTGCCTGCCATACATCCTCCGGGATAATGGCCTCATGCAGACCATCTACCAACAAGAAGTTTTCCTGTTCTACCAAACGGTACTCGTTTCTGGTCCCATGTACCTTTTCAGTTTTTCGTCTGCCATAGGCGATTTTGCCGCAGTAAACCGGATTTTTCAGAATCATGCGGATCAGGCGGGCATCAAAAAGAGGATTTTTCCCGTTCTGGCGCTGGACTTTGCTGATCCCATGATTTTCAAGATATTTTGCGATCCCATTTGCGCCAGAATCGGTTGTAACATACTGCTCATAGATAGTGCGAATCGCCGGAGCTTCCTCCTCGTTGATTTCCAGCTTGCCATCCACCAGTTTATAGCCGTAGGGGGCAAAGCCGCCGTTCCACTTGCCCTCTCTGGCCTTTTGGATACGACCTTCCATAGTTTGGACACGGATGTTTTCACGCTCAATTTCCGCCACTGCCGATAGGACGGAAATCATCAGCTTTCCCGCATCTTTGGAGGAATCAATACCATCCTCCACGCAGATCAGGTTGACGCCAAAATCCTGCATGACCTGTAAGGTGGAAAGGACATCCGCCGCATTTCTACCAAAACGGGACAGCTTGAATACCAGAACAAAGGAAACGCCGTCCTTGCCGGTTTTAATGTCCTCCATCATCTGATTAAATTGCGTACGGCCTTCAATCGATTTGCCGGATTTTCCCGCATCCTCATATTCGTGAGCAATCTCATAATCATTGAATTCCGCAAAGGCTTTCATGCGGGATTTCTGGGCATCCAGCGAGTAGCCGTCAATCTGCATGGCGGTAGACACTCGCGTATAGGTATAAACTTTTATCTTTTCTTTCGCCATGGTTCTTCCTCGCTTATACTGCTCAACAGTTCCTTATGTATTTTCCAAGGGAAGCATTTCTTCCCTTGGAAATATGTTTGGACACTTATCTCACGATTATTGTATCATGCTGCTTTTGACGTTTCAATATTTTCTTTGCAAACATTTTTATCTGTGCTGCGGTTTGTGATTTTATCCTCGGGGAACATCGGATCAGGCAAAGAATCTAAGTCCAGCTCCCCAGCATATTTTTCAATCATATTTGCCAGTAAAACGGCGAAGCCGTTCCACTCATCTATCATAGGCATTTATCCTCCGTCTGTCCGGTTTGTCCATGTACTCCGCCAGCACTTCTTTTGGAATGCGATCCAGCACAGCAACGGCGTCTGCATAGTCCCGCCGCAGCTTGGCATCGGCCAGCTGCTTCAAAGTGCTTTCTTGGGTTGCTTTCTCTAGGGATTGCTCCAGCTGAGCGTTCTCCTGTTTCAGCTTTCTGTTCTCCACGGTGGTTTCCGTAAATGCCACCTGATACCTCTTCATGGTACTGTGCATCTGCTCCACCGCTGGGATATACTGATCCAGTAGAGCTGCAATCTCGGCAGCTCTGCTTTTTGCGTTAAAGGCTCCAATACCGGCCAGCAGTTCCTCCAGCTTGGCTTTTTGCTTGGTCAGTCGGGTCATCTCTTTGAACACTCTGGGCGGGATGTGGTCACGTCCAGTCTGGCTGGCACTTTCACCACGCTCCAGGTCGGGATATTTCCGCTCCATGTGTTCCCAGAACTTGTCCTGCCACTGGGTCAGCTTTTTCTTATTTCCCACGATCTCCTTGGCGCTGAGCCTGCCATCCGCAGTCAGTGGGACAAAAGAAAGGTGCATATGGGGCGTTTTCTCGTCCATATGCACCACGGCGGATATGATTGTTTTAGGGGCTTGGTTTTGCTGGATAAATGTCAGCGCCTCTTGAAAATAGGCTCTGATCTCAGATTTCTTCTTTCCCTGAAAGAACTCCGGTGTGGCAGTTACCAGGGCTTCCACGACTCGAACACTGTCTGACCTGGTACGGCAACCGGCTTCTTTGATCTGCCGCTCTGCCTCCGCACGATATTTTCGTTCCGGCTCGATCAGATGGAAATTATACTTGCTCCTGCTGATGTCCACATCGGGATTGCTGGCGTATTTCTCTTTGGTGCGCTCGTTGTGGGCTTCAATGTTCCCAATCTCCGGCCCTTTGTACTTGGCAAAGCGGAGAATGGCATACTGCGGCTTGCTCATACTCTGTCCCTCCGTTTCTGCCAGATCAGGTCATATCCCAGTACATCGGCCAGCTCCACGACCTCCTTGTAACGGATGGATTCCCGCTGGAGTTTGGCTGACAGGTTGGAAACACTGTCCGACCAGCCGTATTCCTCATGGAGCCGGTCAACTA
>URFM01000102.1 GCA_900547035.1 uncultured Clostridium sp.
TCTGATACTCCCCTATAAAAATGGCTATTTATCAACTGTTTGTTGTGACATAGCCAAAAGATTTATTAATAATTTAAGAAAGGCAAGGCTGCTAAAAGACGGCCTTGCCTTTCTTCGCTTTTGACCAAGGTAAAATGCTGTATAATTATCATACAAAAACAAAGAATTTATATATTTTGAAAAATATAAAAATAGTGTAAAATGCTTTACAGAAAAAGTGCATATAATTATATATAATAAACCCAATAAAATGTACTATATTTACAAAAATGAAGGGCCGTAGCCTCTCCCGCTCTTTACTGTTTTCAGGGAGGCGAATGGCCGCTTTAGAGATGAAAAAGGAGGTCATCTATGCTAAACTATGATTTCATCCAATGCGCTGTAGTGATTTTGATTATCTTTATAATCGGAGAAATCGCATCTACTCAGACAAAAGCCTTTGTTCCATCTGTGTTTGTAGCGGCCGTACTGTTTCTTTTGGGATTCTGGAGCGGAGCAATTCCAACGGATATTATCGATGTATCTGGATTTTCTGCGTTGGGTATATCGGCTATGCTGTGTATTGTAGTGCATATGGGTACTATGCTTTCACCCAGAGAGCTTTTGGAAAACTGGAAAACAGTGGTTATTTCTCTGGCTAGTCTCTGCGGTTTGGTAGGATTTCTGATGATTATTGGAAGTAATCTATTGGACTGGAATACTGTAATTGTTTCCATTCCCCCTCTGGCCGGCGGCATGACCGCAGCGATTATCATGCAGGGCGGTGCAGCGGAGCTGGGGCTTGAGACTCTGGCGGTTTTAGCCATTGTAATTTACGTAGTTCAGGGCTTTGTGGGCTATCCTTTAACAGCAATTATGCTGAAGAGAGAGGCAAAACGTCTGATGGCGCAGTTTGACGGTCAACGGGACAACTGGATTGCAGCAAAAGAAAAGGGCGGGAGCGCAGGAGATTCCAAGTCCAGCGTTTCCTCAAAGCGTCTGATTCCACCGGTTCCAAAAAAATTCCGTTCCATCTACATGGCGCTGTTCGGTGTATATCTGACAGTCTGGATTTCCTCCAGGCTGGAGATGCTGACCGGAGGAGCGGTATCCCGGTATGTATTCTGCCTGGTTCTGGGTGTTGTATTCTGCCAGGTCGGTCTGCTGGAAAAGAACTGCCTCAATGAAACTCAGAGTTATGGCATTTTCCAGACTACGGCTATGGCAATGGTATTTGCGGGGCTTTCCTCCGCAACGCCGGAAATGTTTAAAATGATTATCGGTCCATTGATCGCGATTTTGGTAATAGGTGTAGCCGGATTGTTTATATTTGCTATCATCGCAGGAAAAATCCTTCATTATTCCTGGGAGATGAGTTTTGCGGTCTCCCTTAACGCACTTTACGGATTTCCGCCTAATATGATTATTACCAATGAAGTGATTAACAGTGTAACGGAGGATCAAGATGTTAAGGATTATCTGACGGAGCATATGATGTCAAAAATGTTAATCGGTGGATTTACCAGTGTAACTGTGACTTCAACTTTGCTGGCGGGAGTCTTTATTAACCTGCTGCGCTGATGAAGTCGGCCGGCGGCAATTTGTCAGGAGGTAAGAGCCTATGATTGAAAATATTTTAGCCTTAGCGGATTCAATAGAGGATGAGGTAATCGAATACCGGAGAGAGCTTCATCAGATTCCGGAGATTGCATATAAGACAGAAAAAACTGCCGGATATGTGGAGGAAAAGCTTAGATCTTTCGGCATTGAAGATATTAAAACAGGTTTAGGAAATGCTACCCATTACGGTATTACAGCGGATATTCATGGATCAGAACCGGGGAAGATGATCGCTCTTAGAGCAGATATGGATGCTCTGCCCGTAACAGAGCAGACGGGACTTTCATTTGCTTCTACCCATTCGGGCTGGATGCATGCCTGCGGTCATGACGGCCATACGGCGATGCTTTTGTGTGCAGCCAGGCTTCTTCAGGAACACAGAAAAGAATTTGCCGGTACAGTACGGTTGATTTTCCAACCCAGTGAGGAGACGCCGCCGCCTGCAGGATCCTTTGAAATGGTGGAGGCAGGGGTGCTGGAGGGAGTCCAGGCTATCTTTGGAATCCATATGCAGCCAATGGAGCCTACGGGTGTGATTGGATTTAATATGACGATGGCGGGGAGTGCGCTGGACTGCTTTAAAATTGAGCTGATTGGCAAGGGTGGACACGGGTCTATGCCCCAGAAATCTGTGGATGCTATTACATTGAGCGCTCAGGTGATTAATAATATTCAATATATTATTTCCCGGCAGTCCGATCCTCTGGAGCCGCTGGTGATTACCATCGGTACCATTGAAGGAGGAACCCTTTGGAATATCATTGCAGAGACGGTGAAGATGACCGGAACTATGCGTTCTTATAATCAGAGGGTAAGGGAAAAGGCAATCGCGGATTTAGAACAGGTAATTAAGACCGCCTGTGAGAACGTGGGGGCCACTTATAAATTTGAAAATGATCCGGCGGTAAATCCTTTGGTAAATCATCAGTGTGCTTCTATGCTTTTAAAGGAGGCATTGGAGAAGACCATTGGACCGGAGCGAGTGAAAATTATGCCGCAGCCTTCCACGGCTACGGAGGATTTTGCCAACTACCTTTTCAAAGTTCCGGGGACTTTTATGTGGCTGGGCTGCTGTTCAGGAGAAGATACGGCCTATCCCCTGCATCACCCAAAGTTCAATATGGATGAGAAAGCCTTAAAAACAGGAGTTGCAGCTCATCTGTCCATTGTCAATGAGTATCTTAATACAGATGCCCAGCTGGAATTTGGAAAATAATATTTCAGGAATTGTTAAAACGCTCTTTGCAGGAAAATGCACAGAGCGTTTTTTCTGGGTTAAAATTTTCGGCTTTACACAGAAAACGGTGAAAAACCAGCGGTATTTGGGTAAAGTATTCCAAAACCAAGGGAACTTTGGAAACTGCCTGCTGAGAAGAGCAAGTCAGGGGCGTTTTATATTTGCCAGCACAGCCCTTGCCCTTCTTTCATTTTCTTCAGACACCAAAATATGGTAAAAATTCTTTTCAAAGTCCGTTCGTCCCAGAGCAATGCCGGTTCCGGCCCATCGATTCATGACTGCGCGCTGCTGACCGCAGGAGGTTTTGCTTTTATATGGGATCCCCTGTTCATAAAGAAGATTTTTGGCCCTGAAAAACAGTTCTGTCTCGCTGGTGAGAAGGACCGTTTTCCAGGTTTTAAAGAATCGTCCCATAAGCTTTCCCTCCATAAAATCATCCATCAGTCTACTGTTGCCATACTCCGTTTCCATCCACATAATATCCGTCCGGTGTGGTTGTGTTTGTAAGCATGGCCCCGCTGGCGTCGCAGTAATACCACTTTCCGTTGGAGAGAATCCATCCGGTGAGCATTTGGCCATTTGGATTGTGCAGACAATACCAGCGGCCGTTAATAGACTGCCAGCCTGTAAGCATGTAGCCATCACTGTTCATATAGTACCAATTATTGTTAATATACTGCCATCCAGTTACCATGTAACCCTGAGCGTCGAAATAGAACCAGCTGTTGCCGATATACTGCCAGTTGCTGACCGTATAGGTTTTATCAGAATTGCAGTACCACCAGCGGTTTACATTGTCATCCCAGAGCCAGGCGCCGGTACTGCTTGAGGCAACTCCCGGGCCACCAGAATTGGAGCTGGAGCTGGAACCAGGACCACCGGAGCTGGAGCTGGAACTGGAAGAGCTGTCGCCATTTTCGCGGATATCCCGGGCCTCGCTGGAGGTAACAGAGAGTTCATCAGATTCCTCCCAGTTTCCTTTATTGGAGGAGTTGCGTACAGCCCGTACCCGGAAATA
>URFM01000103.1 GCA_900547035.1 uncultured Clostridium sp.
AGTCCTGCTCCGAGCTGGTGACCCACAGCTACCGGAAGTCCTTTTTCCAGGATGGAAGCTGCGCCATTTCCACCGCCCGGGCGGGAAATGTCATCGGCGGCGGAGACTTCGCCAACGACCGGATTATCCCCGACTGCGTCCGGGCCATGAAGGAGGGGAAGCCCATCAGCGTGCGCAATCCTCACTCCACCCGGCCCTTTCAGCTGGTGCTGGAGCCTCTGGCGGTGTATCTGACCATTGCCATGGCCCAGTGGGAGGACCCATCGGTCCAGGGGTACTACAACGTAGGACCGGATGACTGCGACTGCGTGACCACCGGGGAGCTGGTGGATTTGTTCTGTCAGTACTGGGGAGAGGGCGCCCGGTGGGAGAACCATTTTGCCGGAGGGCCCCACGAGGCGAATTTCCTGAAGCTGGACTGCTCCAGGGTGAAAAAGACTTTTGGCTGGAAGCCGAACACCGGTATCCGTCAGGCGGTAGAATGGTCGGTCCTTTGGTATAAGGCGTGGCTGGCCGGGGAAGATATGACAGAGGCGACGGACCGGCAGATTAAAGAGTTTTTTAAGTATGATCGATGAAGGAGAAAGAGATTCATGTTCGAGAATAAAACGGAGGCCCAGGCCAGGAAGGAGATTCTGGACCTGGTGGCGGAATACTGCGAGGCCTTTCACAACAAGAAGAAGCCCTTTGAGGAGGGGGATCGGATTTCCTACGCTTCCCGGGTCTACGACAGCCATGAGATGATAAATCTGGTGGATAGTTCCCTGGATTTCTGGCTGACCGCGGGGCGCTATACCGATGAGTTTGAGAGAAAGATGGCGGAATATCTGAAGGTACGGTTCTGCTCCGTTACCAATTCCGGCTCCTCGGCCAACCTGTTGGCCTTTATGGCCCTGACCTCCCCGCTCCTTGGAGAGCGCCAGGTAAAACGGGGGGACGAGGTGATTACCGTGGCCTGCGGATTCCCTACCACCGTAGCGCCTATGGTGCAGTACGGGGCGGTCCCGGTGTTTGTGGATGTGACCATCCCCCAGTACAACATTGACGTCAGTATGCTGGAGGAGGCCTATTCACCCAAAACCAAGGCGGTGATGATTGCTCACACCCTGGGAAATCCCTTTGACCTGAACGCGGTGAAAGAGTTCTGCCGCCGCCATAACCTGTGGCTGGTGGAGGACAACTGCGACGCCCTGGGAAGCCTTTATACCGTAAAAGGACCGAAAGGGGAGGAAACCCGCTTTACGGGCACCATCGGGGATATCGGCACTTCCAGCTTTTACCCGGCCCACCACATGACCATGGGAGAAGGAGGCGCGGTGTACACGGACAACCCGCTCCTTCACAAGATTGTCCGCTCCTTCCGGGACTGGGGCAGGGACTGCGTGTGCCCGCCGGGACAGGATGACACCTGCCATCACCGGTTTGACCGGGTGTACGGACAACTGCCCCTGGGCTATGACCACAAATATGTATATTCCCATTTTGGATACAACCTGAAGGTGACGGATATGCAGGCGGCCATCGGCTGCGCCCAGCTGGAAAAGCTGCCCTATTTTACCGAGAGGAGAAGGGAGAATTTCCGGCGGCTGAAGGAAGGGTTAAAGGGTACTGAGGAGAGCCTCATCCTGCCCGAGGCCTGTCCCGGCTCCGACCCCAGCTGGTTTGGATTCCTCATTACCTGCAGGGAAGGCGTGGACCGGGGAAAGCTGATGGATTATATTGAAAGCCACAAGGTTCAGACCCGGATGCTCTTTGCGGGCAATCTGACCAGACATCCCTGCTTTGATGAGCTGCGGGGGCGGGAGGGAAGCTACCGCATCTGCGGCGAGCTTGCCAATACCGACCGGATTATGGAGAATACCTTCTGGCTTGGCCTGTATCCCGGCATGACGGAGGCCATGATTGACTATATGGCAAAGACCGTCCGGGAAGGCTTAAAGGCAGCAGGACGTTAGGAAGGAGACAGTATCTTTGGACAAAACAGCCAATGTCACATATGATATGAGGGCGGTGCATGCGGCCAGTCTGGAGATTTTAAAGGAGATTGACCGAATCTGCCGAAAATATAAAATTCGCTATGGACTGGATGCGGGAACGCTGATTGGGGCGGTCCGCCACCACGGTTTCATCCCCTGGGATGACGACGCGGATGTGGCTATGACCAGGAGCCAGTATGAGGCCTTTCGGAAGGTGGCAGCCCGGGAATTGCCGGAGCATATGGAACTTCTGGAGCCGGACAGCTTCCGGGGAGGAAAGGCGTTCTATGATTTCACTCCCCGAATTATTTACAAAAACAGCCGCTGCCATGGAGATACACCGGAGATGGCCTTTTATGAGGGCAAGCTGAATCATATCTGGGTGGACTTGTTTACCATCGACCGCCTTCCTGCCGGAAAACTGGGAGCCTGGTGGACCAAGTTTCTCCAAAAGGCTGTGTATGGCCTGGCTATGGGACACCGCTTCCATCTGGACTTTGGAAAATATACGCCGCTGCAGAAGGTGATGGTGGCCGGTCTGGCCGGCGTGGGAAGGCTGATTCCTATGAAGGCGATCTTCCGGCTCCAGGATGCTATTTCCAAAAAGGACAGGAAGAGCAGGGGAAGGCTGCGCTATTACAGCACCTATCAGCCGGATTTTATGTATGTGACGGTGGATAAGGATTGGTGCGACCGGGTGGAGGATATGGATTTTGAGGACACGCGGCTGATGGTGCCCAGAGGCTGGGACCCCATACTGACCGAGGTGTACGGAGATTATATGAAGCTCCCGCCTAAGGAGAAGCGGGTGCCGACCCATTCCACGCAGGAAATTCAGATCTGGTGACAGAGAAAGGGGCCCGAAGGGTGCAATGGACAGGAAAGTTTCGGTTGTGGTATCCGTTTACAATGAGGAGAAGGCGCTGAACGATTTTTACAGAGAAACGGAAAGGGTGCTGGCGGGACTGGGCTGGGATTATGAACTGGTCTTTGTCAACGACGGCAGCAGTGATGGGAGCCTTGGGATTTTAAAGGAACTGGCAAAAGCGAATCCAAAGGTTAAAATCGTCAGCTTTTCCAGGAATTTCGGCCACGAGGCGGCCATGATTGCCGGGCTGGATTACAGCCGGGGAGATGCGATTATCTGCATGGATGCGGATTTGCAGCATCCGCCGGAATGCATACCGAAAATCCTGGAGAAGATTGAAGAGGGCTATCATGTGATTACCATGGTCCGTACCCACAATAAGACGGCGGGGGTAATCAAGAATATTACCTCCGCCGGCTTTTATTGGGTGATTAATCATATTTCCGATGTTCATCTGGAGCCAAACGCATCGGATTTTTTCGGCCTTAGCAACCATGCCGCAGAAGTTCTGAGGAAGAACTACCGGGAGAAAGTGCGTTTCCTGCGGGGCTATGTGCAGAACATCGGTTTTGCCCGCACCCACATCGAGTACGAGGCCAGAGCCCGGGTGGCGGGGGAGAGCAAGTACAGTTTAAAGAAACTGTTCGTATTTTCCATCAATACCATTCTCTGCTTTTCCAATATGCCCTTAAAGCTTGGAATTTATGCGGGGATTTTTTCCGGCCTGCTGGGGGTGGCGGTGATGGTTTATACTATTCTGACCCGCAGGGGAGCTCCCAGCGGCTACGCCACCATTGTGGTGCTGATTTGTTTTATGTTTGCCATGATGTTTTTTCTCATCGGGATCATCGGGGAGTATATTGCCATACTCTTTACGGAACTGAAGGACCGGCCGGTGTATATTGTGGATGAGACGAGGAACTTTGAAGAAGGGGGCTGTCGGGAAATAGATAGTTCCAAACAGGGGCAGGCGTGGCTCGCATGAGT
>URFM01000104.1 GCA_900547035.1 uncultured Clostridium sp.
TTACGTGGCAGGAGGAGGAACGATTGTATGAGAAAATGGTATGCGCCTTTTTTGATGTCAGGGATTCTGGTTTTGGCGTCGGCGGCCGGTTTATGGGGCTGCGGCTCTTATGAAAAGGCAGAAACAGTTTCAGAACAAGGAGCGGAGGAAATAGCAGAGACTTCAGAGCAGAACCAGGAAACTGATACGGCCCCGGCGGCTCAGAGCAGTCTCAGGGAAACGGAGATGACCCAGGCCAAGCTGCCGGAATTTGATCCGGCGGATGAGACGGTTTATGTTACGACAGAGGATGGAGGGACGGTTAATGTACGCTCCAGCTGCAATAAGCTGAACAATTCCAATGTAATTGCCTCCCTGGCGACCGGTACGGAACTAAAGAGAACCGGAATCAGCGAAGAGTGGAGCAGGATTGTGCTGGATGGAGAGGAAGCTTACATTGCTTCTGCTTATGTAAGCACGGAGAAGCCGGATCCATCGCTGTTCTCTAATTCCGCTTCCTTTGCGGAAGGAGAGGTCAGGCTGGATCCATCCTGGCAGTACGCGGATTTTTCCAAGATCAATTCCGGAGCAGCGATTCTCTATCGTTCTCAGGCGGAGAACCGGAAGGGAAAGACCATCTGTGTTAACGCAGGCCACGGAACCCAGGGAGGAAGCAGCGTCAAAACCCTGTGTCATCCCGATGGGAGCCCAAAGGTAACCAGCGGAACCACCAGCGCAGGGGCTACCTCGGCGGTGGCAGTTTCAGGGGGAATGACGTTTGCCGATGGAACGCCGGAGTACAAGGTGACGGTGGCCCTGGCCCGGATTCTGAAGGATAAGCTTCTGGCAAAGGGATACGATGTGCTGATGATCCGGGAGGGGGATGATGTTCAGCTGGACAACATAGCCCGCACGGTGATCGCCAACAATGCCAGTGACTGCCATATCGCCCTTCACTGGGATTCCACGGAAAGTGATAAGGGGGCTTTTTATATGAGCGTTCCCTCCAATGAATCCTATCGGAATATGGAACCGGTAAAATCCCACTGGCAGGAGCACAACGCTCTGGGCGAGAGCCTTATTGGGGGACTGAAATCCGCAGGCGTGAAGATTTTCTCCTCCGGATCCATGGAGATGGATTTGACACAGACCTCCTTCTCTACCGTTCCTTCGATTGATATTGAGCTGGGAGATAAGGTATCGGATCATTCCGAAGGAACTCTTTCTAATCTGGCCGACGGCCTGGCCGCAGGAGTAGATCAGTTTTTTGGATTATAAAAATACAGCGCCCAGAGACTGGGCGCTAAGTACTCATAACAAACGGAGATGGAGGGATTTGAACCCTCGCGCCGGGATTACCGACCTGCCGCTTTTCGAGAGCGGTCCCTTCAACCACTTGGGTACATCTCCTGATGAGTGAACTGAAAATAAAAACAGCCAACTACGACATTATACAACAAAACTTTTGTTTTGGATAGTAGCTGGCTGCTTTTTTTTTATTTTTTTACATTATTTTGTTTTGCCGCTTAGGACGAACTGATGGAAGCGGCGGACGACGGGCGGCATGAACACGGCATCGTTCTTTACCAAATAGAGGCTTCGTTCGCAGGCCGACGAACGAATCTGTAAGATTTTTAAATGAAGCTTCAACAGCAAGTCCATGTAGGGTACAACCGCGATTCCAAATCCCTGGGCAACTAAGCCGGCAATGACCTGATCTTCTTCGGTCTCGTAAGCGATGTGCGGTTCTGCGCCGATATCGGCAAACATTTGATCTACAACGGAACGCAGTCCCGAGCTCTTGTCAAAGAAAATTTGGGGGTAAGGCAGCGTTGCGGCCAAATCAACCGCATGAAGCGCCGCAAGCGGATGACCGCTGGGTACAATCAGAACCAAATCCTGTTTTTGCACGCTGACCGCAGTGAAGTTCAGACGGGCGGGAGGCTGGGAGCAGAAAACAAGGTCGTATTTCTTGGCTGCCAGGCCCTCCAGCAGGGTTTGTGTAACGCCGGTATGAAAGGTAAACCGAATGTTTAAGCCGGGATTTTCCTTTAAAAAGTCTGCTGCCAGTCGGGGAACATACTCGATTCCCAGTGTCCGCAGCAGGCCCAGCCGAATCAGCCCTTCTCCGCGCAAACTGCGCTGGATTGATTCAATTCCCGCATCGAGCGTGGACAACGTATGCTCCGCGCAGATGAGAAATTCCTCACCGAATTGGGTGAGGGTTGTCTTTCGCCCGCTCTTTTCAAAAAGAGGGAGTCCCAATTCCTTTTCAAGCTGGGCGATGGCATGACTTAAACTGGGCTGGGAAATACAAAGCTGTTCGGCTGCTTTAGTATAGTGCCGTATATGTGCCAGTGTGACAAAGTAGCGCAGATAAAACAAATTCATTTCCATGTTCCTCCTGATACCCGTATTATACCGCTGATAATAGATGATATCTATGATTTTATTTAAAATATTTATTTGATTAATAGAAAATTTTGCACTAGAATATTCAATAGTTAATTTTTCATGAAGGAGAACACGAATTGCGGTCAGGTGTTGAATGATTGGTTTTGAAGAAATGAATGGAGAAAAAAATTTAAAACACAGATGGTTCGGAGAAACAGCGCTTTTGCTGGCGGTGCTGATCAACAGTTTTGGCGTTGTGCTGATGCTGTACTCTGGTTCCGGAATATCCGCCATCTCCAGTGTACCCTACGCGTTTTCGGAGGTATTGCCGAAGCTTTCGCTTGGAACATGGACTTATTTGTTTCAGGGACTGCTGGTTTTGAGCTTGATGCTTTTGAGAAAGAAGTTTGTACCACAGTATTTGTTCAGCTTCGTAGTAGGATTTATATTTGGGAGATTGTTAGATGTTTACGAGCTTTGGATTCCCGGTTTGCCGGATCCGATATGGCTGAGGGCGTTTTATTTTGTGGTCAGCTATTTTCTGATTAGCTTTGGCATTGCGCTTTCAAACCGCTGCGGTCTCCCGATTGTGCCGACCGACCTTTTTCCGCGGGAGGTGGCGCAGATAACCGGCCTCAGATATTCCAGAATCAAAATACTGTTTGATACGATCTGTCTGGCCGTAACCGTCGGAATGACAGCGGTTTTTCTGGGACAGATAAAAGGTCTGGGAGTCGGAACGGTTTTAGCGGCATTTACGATGGGAAAAAGTATTGGAATGATTGGAAACTGGCTGGACAAGCACTTTCGGTTTGTTTTGCTGGGAAAGGGCAGTCCGGCAATATGATCAATATGATTCATCGACAGAAGGGGGCAGATCCGGCTCATATGAGTCGGATCTGCCCCCTTTTGTGCAAGAAAACACTATTCCCAGTTCCACCTGCCGTACCGCAGGGTGATTTTTCCGATTAATTCCCTCAGCTCAGGAGAAAGCTGCTCTTTTGTCAGGCGCCATTTCCAGTTGGTTCCTACGGTGGAAGGGGTGTTGATGCGGGCGGTATTGTCCAATCCCAAGTAATCCTGAATGGGGATGACGCACATTCGCGCGCTGCTTCTCATGGCAAGGCTGATAAAGGAGAGATGGAGCTTGCCCACCGGCGTGTAATGGTCGCAGAGATAATCTCTGGCAAGAAGCCGCTCTTCGGGACGGATGGACTGATACCAGCCGGCAATAGTCTCGTTGTCATGGGTGCCGGTGTAAACTACGGAGTTTTCCGGATAATTGTGGGGCAGATAGTCGCTGGCACAGCCGGAATCCCGGGAGTCAAAAGCAAACTCCAGTACCTTCATGCCGGGATAGCCGCTTTCCTTTACCAGCTGGCGGACAGAATCAGTC
>URFM01000105.1 GCA_900547035.1 uncultured Clostridium sp.
CTGCTATGTGATCTGGGGCAAAGCCAGCGCCAAGGGTGGTCAGAAAGTGGTGGAAGCAGCTTCGGAGGAACTGAAGGAACTTTACCGACAGATTTTTATTCCGATAACGGAGAACCTGGAAGGAAGTGGTGGCCTGCTATGAGTTTGCCGAAACGCGACGGCGTACAAGGTCGTTATTATTTGATCCAGAAACCAGATACGAACCCCGAAGTGCTGGAACACGCCGATCAGTGCATCCAGGATGTGTTGGATGGAACTGCAAAAGAAAACCATTCCGGCTATCCGGTGGTCGTTCGGAACCAAAGCGGAACGCCCTTTCTTCCCAGCCAGCTCCTGGAGCGGTATCTGTCCAAACTGCCTTTGAAGGGATTCCCCTATGAGGAAGCTGTTACATTCTGCGATGCCCTGCGGCGGCTGGTGGGCTGGAGGGAGATTGGCCACACCTTGGGAAAATACATCAAACACCAGGTGCAGGAGAGGTTTTTTGAGATTGGAGAGAATGAGGACTACTTTTCGCCTTTCCCGCTCTGTACCGCATGGCCGGAGCTGCGGCCGGAGGATGTGGACGAGAATCTGCTGCGCTTTACTTGCTATGTGGCGGTCTGTTATACGGTGTATGGGGCCAGCGATAATACGATTATAACCGAACACTACCTTGATCTGGTTTCCCAGCTTCGCCCGGATATGGTGAAGCAGCTGAAAACAGCTGGCAGCGGCAAATTGCCAAAGGACATCCAGCGGCGTAAGACGGAGCATTTCACCGCATCGGCCAATGATGTGTTTGCTACCATCCGCATCACCGCCAGGGACTCCACGGAGGAGTGCTATGCTGAAATTCTGGATTACCTGTGTGCGGTGTTGGAGCAGGAGGGATTTCCCCGCAGTTACTCGGTGGAGTTCCGTGGGAAGGAAAAACTCTATCTGCCCATTCCCGGTCTGCCCAAAAAGGGCGTCAATCAGCTCTTTGCCTGTGCTGTGCAACACCCCAATCTGCATCCGGCTATGGCGCGATACGCTCGTCTGGCTATGCGGGAATTTGAGTGGTACCAAAACCTCTCAGATGAAGCCTGTGCGATGCCCGGCACCTTCGCCGTGTTTGCCCTGGGGCTGGAGGGAGAACCGTGGGCACCGCTGGTGACGGAGTATCTGGATCTCTGCGATGACGAGCACTCCTCCCTGCAAGGGAAATTCCTTCATGCCTTGATCCGAAAGTTTGGGTTCCAACCATGGACGCTGGGGGTATTGGTGCGGGGCGCATTATCTATGCAGTGGCTGGAGCCTGCCAGAGAATTCCGCAGCCTGATAGCCAATGGGGAAAGCCTGGATGCACTGCTGGCAGTCAAGCGCCGCTTTTCCGCTTATCTCCTGCCGGAAGAAAACGAAGACCCGAAATTCCGGGCCATCGCTTGGCAGAGCCTGCTCTGGGCCATCTGGGGAAAGAATTCCGAAAATGGTGGTAGCAAGGTCATCAAGACAGCACCGAAGGAACTGAAAGAGAAATACCAGCAGGTATTTGCGTAAGGAGGCGTCCACTATGTGCGAGCACTGCCGAAACATTCAAACATGGAGAAAATTTGACGCCCCAAAGGACTATCTGGCCTGTATTGCTTACATTCAGCAGTTGGTGTCGGAGGGGGAATTTGAACTGATGCAAGAGGAATCCACCTGCCCACTGGAGAAGGTAAAGACAGAGGATGGCTGGGCAGACGAAATTATGGCTCACATGATTAGGTGCAAGCACTGCGGCCAGATCTTCACCTGTGTGGTCAACACCTGGCGAGGCAGTGGACACTTCAAAAAAGGCAAAGGATGATAACTTTTCGGAATCTCAATAAATGAGATTCCAACCGAAACTTGACAACTGAATATCGTGCAGGAAAAGAAATTTACGAGAAATGGACATAAACATTGGACATAGCGGGTACTATGCCTTGAAAAATCTTATGGAGTCGTTTAAGATATCATTGTTAGGCGGTTAATCCTAATAATGTTTTTTGAAATGCCTCGACAGATGGCATTTCCCAGGCATCAAGATGTTGGAGCATCATGATGCCGTAGAGGCGGCAGTACCACATCTTTGTAGAGCGGTGCCTGCCGTCTTCTAATTTATAGTCCTCTTTCTCACGCTTGTTGGAGCGTTCCACGGAAGTCCTTCCGTCATATTCCTTTTCCCATGCTTTAGAGTCCCTTGGCGGTATGTTAAATAACCTTGGATTGTCATCGGTAAAGATGTGTACGGTTCTTCCGTATTTCGCCGGTGAACAGGGCTGTTCACAGAAGCAGCCGCGTTTCCGGTTTGCTTTTGGACACCGGTATTTCGCCCGATGCTTGGCAGCCTCATATCCATCTTTATGCATACGTAAGCCCAATTTACAGATTGGGACACCGTCCTCATCAATAGTGAAATCGTCCTTATAAGTGAAATATCCGGTATGTCCGGGATTGAGGTCGATAAAGGGCGTGATATTTTCCCGCCTGCAGTATTCATAGACAGCATAAGCGTCATGGGCGGAATCCAGAAGGAGTTTTTTAATGCGGAACTCCGGAAGATATGCTTTCATGGTGAAAAAAGAATGTAGAAAAGAAAGCATATCATGCCGGGAAGCCCGTTCCAAAAGGGGAAATACAGGGAGATCGCTGTAGGAATCGGAGGCCACATACATGTAGAGGTGGTAGCCGAAGAAATAGCATTCCCGATGAGAGTCCCATCCCCAGTTGCAGTCAGGCTGAGAATAATGGCGTTTGCAGCTGCAGGAAGAACAGCCTTTTTCCTTGCAATCACAGATCCGTTTTTTCCGCTGCTGCGCGGCAGTGCGGACAGGAGTGCCGTCACCGGCAAGAGCCAGATGGTCTGGGTCAATCAATCCTTTCTGAATAGAACGCTCCAGGAACTGCTGCTGATAGAGACGGAAAACAAGGGAAAACGGATTTTCCTGTTTGAATTTCCAATGTTCCAGCAAAGGAAGGAGTTTGGATGCGGTACTGGAAGAATCACAGGGAGTTTTTTCACCTTTCTTTTTCCCTTTGGGTGGTTTCATTTTAGGGAAACGGTCTTTCGGGGAAAGATTGTTGGAGTCGTTCTGCCAGATGCGGGAAAAGAAATCATAAAAAGTCCCGACGCCGGGAGTATCCCCGAACGGGAAACCGCTAAGGATGGCATAAAGGGGAGTTTCCCTGAGCATGCGGCACCAGACCGTGATGGAAGTTACTTTCAGCTTCAAAGCAAGCAGATAGGAACGCAGCATGCAGGAAGGGAGCCGGGGTTCAGGGCCAAAAACAGAGTAACACTCCTGCATAATGGAATCCGTCAGGGAAAGATCCAGATACCAGAACTGCACGATATAATCCCAGGTACTTTTCGGAAGCACGAAGGGATTAGGATAAAACTTAAGAAAATCGGATACAAAAGTATCCTGATAGGCGGCATGGCCGCCAGGATTAGTAGGTAACAAAGAAATCGCCTCCAGTCGATTGAAATAAAATATAATCAATCGGCTTCGCCGCAAATTTTGAGCGATTTGTCAAGCGTTTTTTGCAAAAAAGTGGGTGATTTTTTTGAGATAGGGGTCTGAAAGCCTTATAAAATCAAGGCTGAAGATTCCGAGAAGTTATGATGACTGGAAGGAGGAAACCTAAATGAACAGCGAGCAGATCACGGCTTTTTTACAGGAGCATTG
>URFM01000106.1 GCA_900547035.1 uncultured Clostridium sp.
ATGAAAAGTCCCTTGGAACCGGAATCAATAGTTCCACGGAAGGGTCAATCCAGCAGGGCCTCTCCCTCGCCACCAACGGTTTTAAAATAACCAGGCCGACGAGAGCTCCAAGTCCCAGAGAGGCCAACATAGAAACGCCCATTCGCCTGGTACGTTTTACCAGCAAAAAAAGAAGCGCAAGGGCGCACCAGAACCATCCCCCGTTTCCCAGCCAGGTGACTCCCCGCATCACCTGATCCAGCCAGGGATTGTGCAGTTTCTGAATTCCCTCCAATAAAGCAAATTCCATCCCGTTCTCCTTTAAAATCAAACCGATCTGTGAAGTTTCACGTTCCTGTATTATACCCTAATGTCTGCCAAAAAACAATGATCTTTCTCCGTTTTCGGCCTCCTGAATCCGCGAAAAGATTGTTAATTTTGTAACAATTCTCTCAAAAAACTTGCATTCCTTCTGTTTTGTGATAAAATCCTAACAATTCTTTTTAAAAAAATTTACATACACATCAAGGAGGAGCTCCCATGGACAGAGTTCAGGAATTTCTAAAACGCAAACAAGTCAACATCACCGTTCAGGCCTATCTCATTGACGCTCTTGGCGCCATGGCCTTCGGCCTCTTTGCATCCCTTCTCATCGGAACTATATTTGAAACCTTAGGACAGCAGCTTAGAATCGAAAGTTTCCTGGTGGTAGGCGCCTATGCCAAAAGCGCCACGGGAGCGGCCTTGGGCCTTGCGGTGGCCCACGCTCTAAAGGCTCCCCAACTGGTTCTTTTCTCCGCCGCCACTGTGGGCATTGCCGGAAATGAATTGGGCGGCCCCGTCGGCGCTCTGGTAGCCACAATTATTGCCACAGAGCTTGGAAAAATTGTTTCCAAGGAAACCCGCTTGGACATCATCGTAACCCCTGGTCTCACTATCGCCTCCGGTGTTCTTATCGCTCAATTTGTGGGACCGGCTGTGGGAGGATTCATGGACTGGTTTGGGGGTCTGGTAAAAACGGCTACGGAGCTTCAGCCCTTTATCATGGGAATCCTGGTATCTGCCCTCATAGGAATCGCCTTAACCCTTCCGATCAGCAGCGCAGCTATCTGCATTGCCCTATCCCTTGACGGACTGGCCGGAGGTGCTGCCACCGCCGGCTGCTGCGCTCAAATGATTGGATTTGCCGTCATGAGCTACCGTGAAAATAAGGTAGGCGGCCTTTTGGCTCAGGGCCTTGGAACCAGCATGCTTCAGATGGGAAACATTGTACGTAATCCCAAAATCTGGATTGGCCCCACCTTAATTTCCATGATCACTGGTCCCCTTGCTACCATAGTATTTCACATGGAGAATATCCCTGCCGGTTCCGGCATGGGAACCTGCGGCCTGGTAGGCCCTATCGGCGTATTTACTGCTATGGGAAATACATCGGCTACTTGGATCGGAATATTCGTCATCTGTTTCTTTCTTCCCGCCCTTCTCGGCTGGGTTTTTGGAATCTGGTTCCGGTCACTTGGCTGGATTCAGGATGGAGATATGAAGCTGAACCTGTAATTTTCTCTTTTGCACCGCCTCTTTTCATACTGCATAATATGAAATTAAGCCTGGCCGTCTGCGCCCGTTTTGCGCAGCGGCATTTCTAATGGAAAGAGGAGAACTGTATGGCAACCATCAGTCTGTGCATGATTGTGAAAAATGAGGAAGACGTACTGGAGCGAATTTTGGCTCCCATGAGAACAGCTGCGGATGAAATCATCATTGCGGATACCGGTTCTTCAGACCGCACCAAAGAAATCGCCTCACGCTATGGAGACCTTGTCTTTGACTATCCCTGGAGTCAGGACTTCGCCGCAGCCAGAAATGCGGCCTGTGAAAAGGCATCTATGGATTACTGGATGTGGCTGGACGCTGACGATGTGATCCCGCCGGACCAGCTGAAAGCGCTGAAAAAGCTGAAGGCAGAGCTGGACCCTTCCGTAGATGTGGTGATGATGAAATATGCTGCCGCCTTTGATACCGCAAACCATCCGGCCTTTACTTATTACCGGGAACGGCTCCTTCGTACCAAAAGCGGCTTTCGCTGGAGCGGACGTGTCCATGAAGCGGTTACCCCAAGAGGGAATATCCTCTATTCTCCCATTGTCATTGAGCATCGCAAAAAAAAACCTGGAGATTCTATGCGCAATCTGAACATTTACCAGGAAATGATCGCAGCCGGCGAGGTTCTGGAACCCAGACACCAGTTTTATTATGGCAGAGAGCTTTTCGACCATCAGAAATATGAGAAGGCTGCTGAAGTTCTGTCTCAGTTTTTAGAATCTCCCGGCGGATGGAAGGAGAACCAAATCGATGCCTGTCTTCTTCTCTCCCGCTGTATGGGGCATTCCGGAAATCGAAAAGCAGCCCTTCTCTCCCTTTTTGACAGCTTTCGCTTCGACTGCCCCAGAGCTGAAATCTGCTGCGAAATCGGGCGCTTGAAGCTGGAGGAGGGCGAAAACGTCCAGGCCGCCTTTTGGTACCAGCTGGCCCTGGAGCAGGTTCCCGATGAAACTTCAGGCGCCTTTATACAGCCGGATTTTTTCGGATTCATCCCAGCCATTCAGCTGTGCGTCTGCTATGACCGCTTAGGAGACCACAAACGAGCGCTCTATTATCACGAAATTGCAAAAAAGATAAAACCGGAAGATCCGGCGGTTCTTTGGAATGAGCAATATTTTCATGGCGAATCGTAAGTGAGACTGACTATCACACAACTTGTTTCCCTTTCATATAGTATATTGACATGGAAAAGCCCGGGAATTAAACTTCCATGCCTCCGTCGCGGCAAAGCCGTGGCAAAACGTATACTTCTCATGAAAGGAGATTGTTTTATGAATTTTGAATCCTTCAACGGAAATGATGATTTTTTACTTCCAATGGATGTTTTTTCTGACCCTTCCGCTTTTGACCGCCGTTCTCCCTCAGATTCCAATAAAGACTGCTGCAAGGGATGCAAAGACTGCAAATGCTGCTGCAAATGTTGCTGCAGCCACTCAGGCGCTACCGGACCGCAGGGACCTATGGGGCCCAGAGGAGTACCCGGACCGCAGGGCGTTCCCGGACCAACTGGAGCTATGGGACCCCAGGGATATGTTGGACCTACCGGCCCCACCGGAAGTACTGGTGCCACCGGCGCCACCGGCGTAACAGGAGCCACCGGCGCCACTGGTAACACCGGACCTACTGGGCCAGCTGGCACCAATGGAGCTATGGGCCCCACTGGACCCACTGGCGCCAATGGAATGAATGGGGCTATGGGGCCTACCGGACCGACCGGGCCTAGCGGGCCCACTGGACCGACCGGTGCGACTGGCGTGACTGGACCTACCGGACCGACCGGCGCGACTGGGGCGTTTTATTTAGGAAAGGCGACTATCTGCAAAAATGCGGCTTCTTGTCAAACCGCCTCGCTATGTGTATTGACTTCGATAAATTCTTGAATACGGCGGAGCTCGTCAGCAAAGCGGAATACAATGCTGA
>URFM01000107.1 GCA_900547035.1 uncultured Clostridium sp.
GCAGCTCCCCCATAGAGCTGTGGGATACCGGCAGCGGCCAACTGCTGGCCACCATCGACGACCACTTTGTGGTGCGGCAGGTGAATTTTGCGTTCACCAAGAGCGCACTTGTCCTGCACACCGATTACGGGGCCATGAGCATCTATTCCTGCGCCCTCTGAAACGGAGAAATGAACTATGGAGCATGAGAGGAAAGAGCTTTTGGCTCAGAAAAGAGCGCAGCTCAAGATAAAACAGAAAAGAGCAGAGATACAGCAATACAAGGACCGTCTCACAAAAAGTATCGAACATTTTTCTCAAAAATACCGATATGCGGATGAAGCGGAAGCACTCAAAATTGAAACCTTTATCTCAAAACTCAATTTTAAGCAACCGGGGCAGCTGGCGATCCAAGAAGTTTGCCCATATCCCCATGGAAATGCCTACTTGTGCTTTTTAATGGGAACAGACGCCTTATTTGAGATTTATGTATTTGGCAAATATTCTGACATCATGAGCGATCATGATGCATGGGAAGTTTTTAGTCCATATCTGTTGCTTTTGGACGAGGATTTTATTCATTACACTTATATCAACGATAATGGCGAAGTCTTGGAATCACGAGTATCGTGATGGCGGAGAAAGAGCGTGGACACCTATGAACAAAGAATCATTGACAGAAAAACTCCTGAACTTGGTCGAGGGACGGGAAACACCTGAAACCTGGCAGAACTGGTGGGACGAGCACGAGCCAGAGTTGGAAACCCTGCTCAATCGTGGTGAATTCCTGAAACTGAAACCCTGCCGACACGGTTTTAAGTGGGTCCCGGTGTTTGGTAGCCAAAAGGGAGCTATCGCCATTCTGGAAAAGAGCGGCACACCATTTGAGGCCAGCAATCTCTATCAGGAGCGGTATCTGGCGGAGCTGGACGCTTTCTGCAAGGAGCAGGAGCGAGTGCAGAGGGAAAAGCAAAAGGAATTCAAGGCCAGCCACCCGGAGTTATTTGGCCGATACCCCAAGTTCTCCAAGGCGCTGGCAAAGGTGCTGGACACCTCTGATGAGATCAAGCCCGCCGCCACGAAGGAGCAGATCGGGAATCAAGAAAGCGTGCTGGACTTCACGCTCCCGTCCCAGGTGCGGGAGTTTTTCCTGCTGACCGCAGGCATCAATGTATCCACTGGCGTGATTCTTACCCTTTCCGGGATGTTTGATCTGACCATCCATGGAGAGCGGTATTGTGTGCTGGGCGAGTTCTGGAAAGAAGCGGACGGCGACCAGCTCCTGCTCCGCCCCGGAGAGGAAACCATCTGGTACTACGCCCATGAGCAGGACAAGGTAAAGCGCCTCTGCAATGATATGACAGAACTGCTGGAGAAGAAATTGGCGAGGTATCTCAATGAGCAATAAAAATAACGCGGCGGTTGAGAGTGGAACGGTAAATGAGTGAAGGAAGGTGGCAACATGGAGAAGATGGATTTCCCCAAGGGAACCAAGCCCCGCGAGATCTTCGTCTATACCTGTGAGCGGATCGCGGAGCCCTTGATCCCGCTGGGTTACAAATACCGCAAGAGCAAAAATGACATCTACAAAAAAGACGGCATCTTTGTGTTCTCCTTTTACTTTTCCCCCTCCATCCGCTTTGGCTCCACCACTTTTACTGCCTTCTTCGATGTGAGTTCCCCGGTGATTGCCCAGTGGCGCAGTGAGCAGGAAGGGACGGAGGATGCCTATGATGGTATCGTGGGTACCTCCATCGCCCGACTGACCCGCCGGTATGATGACTTCCCCCGCTATGAGGTATCTACTCTGCTGGAGCGGGAACGCTCTATCCAGGAAATTTCCGGGCAGATCCAGGACTATGCACTACCATTCTTTGCCCGGTTTTCCAATCTGCCCAAGCTGCTGGACGATGTGGAACAGGAGGGGTTCTTCCCCCATCGGAAGGGGTTCGATGTCCCTAAGCGGAATCGGGAGTTCATCGAATGCTTCCGGGAGTATCTCCAAAAGCAGTAGGAATCAGCAGAAAGGAAACAACACCTATGTCAAACAGTAGAGTATCCACTTGGAGTGGAATCCGGAACAAATTGGAGAATGACTACCTGTGCCCGGCACTCCGGGGCCACATCCAGTATTTTGCCACCAGTTACAGCAAAAGCGCCGACCATGAGGGCCGGGCCGCCATTCGTGTGGACGGCGTGGAAGTGCTGCGGAGCAACTACTACACCTATTTTGAAAATGTGTGGACGAAATTTCATCACTTGCGCTCCACCACGCTGAAAGATCACGACTCCGCAAAAGAGGCCATCAATCAGGCTCATGCCTATGCGCTGGAGCAGGGCACCTTTGACCAAAAGGTGTTCTATGAGGCGTTTGGGATCTTTGACAACCAGAGCATCGAGAAAAGCCTTGTCAGCGAGAATCCCCTTGTCCGTATCTTTGCCCTTCTGGATCGCAGGCTTGGCAAGCGCCGCCTGCTGGCTTTGGAGGACTCCATGGAGCAGGAACTGGACTGGGTGCGGGCTTTCTATGTGATCCGGTTGCAGGCCGAAGGGCTGATGGAAGCGAATAACATTTAGGAGGAACCACCATGTCACAGATCGCGTCCTTTTATCTGATAAAAAATAACCAGCGGCAGGAGTTGTCCGACGGCGACTGCGAAGTCATCCAGTTCTTCCGGGGGTATCTTGAAAGCAACCTGTAAAAGACAGCGAAAGCCTATATGGAAAGGAATGAAAAGCTATGCGTACACCGCTTTCCTTTACACAAGCCGACCACATCCTGGCTAAATCCCGTCAGATGCCATTTCTGGAAGAGCTGAAAGAAGAAATGGATAATGAACTTCATCTTGTGATTCTGGGCGCAGCCATAGGGGAGGAAACAGCTTGTAACGATTCAGCCGAGAACCCGATTTTGGCAGAAATACTTGAGCAATGCAAACCTATTTTTCCCGATTCACACCAGAGATTTGATATAGTATTTGAGAACTATATCATCTACCAGGTTCGGAATGAATCGTATTGTGCTTTTTCTGAGATAGAAAAACGAATCGGAACCTATCTGTTGGAATACGAAAAATCCAGTCTCCTAAGCTATCTTTCCCTTGTCACAGATGCTTGCAGGCATGAAGATGGATCTTTCTATCCGGCACCCTGGAAGCATTATGGGATAAATACACAAAACCATATTGTGGACATCATCGCAATGGATGAGCCGAAAGTTTTCTATAGCGGCGATATAGACTAATCACAAGGAGGAACCACTATGTCACAGATCGCATCCTTTTATCTTCTCAA
>URFM01000108.1 GCA_900547035.1 uncultured Clostridium sp.
AAGTTTTCGAGAACCTCTTTACACATGCTATCCACAAATATTTTATAATCTTCTTGCTTTTCTGCCAGTCAGGCAAATTATATCATGGATAGATAAAAAAGTATAGCCGCAGTTCAGAACATTCGTTCTGTTTGCAGCTATACGTTCTTTTTCATCCGGTTTTTCCTTTTCTCGTCCATTTTGCCCCTTATTTTGGACGAAACATTCCATCAGCAATGCTGTCCCCTAAAGGGGCATCCGGGCGCTGCGGGCTCATAACAAACGAACTCACTCGCCTGGTATCCATCCGTCAGGCGGTTCAGGCCGGCCAGACCGCCTGGCTTCGCGCTTTCATCCGCCTGCCATTTTTACCCACTTCTCCGGTTTACACATAATATTCCATGGGATACGTGAGGTAGCTGTGAGGTTCCAGCTGGTCGCAGGTTACATAGCCGGCCGGAGCCGCAAGAAGGCTGGGAATCCGGTTCACGATGGTAGCACAGGTGTGCTCTACCGTAGCCGGTTTTACCACATGGAACTCCGTATCGGGCTCGCCGGTAATCCACCAGTCGCACTGATCGCCGTCTTCCGGTCCGTAAACCTTGCCGATGGTTTCTTCTTCAATGGTAATGCCCTGCAGTGTCTCAATGGTTACCACTGCCGACATGCCGATGCATTTGCCCGCCTCAATGGTTTTCCCAAGGGTGGAGCTGTAGACATCGTGGTCCACAATATAGGGCACATGCTTCTGAGTGATGGACTTGATGGTCAATCCCAGCTTGCTGCAGATGGCCTCGCTGGCGTTCCAGGCGTAGGAAGGCTCAAACTCAGCAGGATGGGCAATCTGCGCTTCAAACTCCTCCGGCGTCAGATCGCAGCCGTGAGCCTTTGCCAGAGCCAGGCCGTAATCCTCCACGTTGTAGCTGTAGGCGCCTTTGATCTTCTTGATCTGGTTGCAGCCGCTGGCCACCATCGCCACCATATTGATCCAGAAAATATCCTGCATGCCGGAACCGGTAATGGTGCAGCCGTACTCCTTGGCCATGGCATCCAGCCGGTTGATCTGGGCCGCGGAGGTGGTCCATGGATAAATCGCCTCCTCGCAGGTGGTAATCACATTGATTCCCCGGGAAACGCATTTTTCCACATGCTCATAAATATCCCCGATAAAGCTGAACAGCGTAACCACCGCCACATCGGCGTCGCATTCGTCCAGCACTTGATCCGCGTTGTCAGAAATCATCACCCCGGTCTTCACTCCCAGCTCCGCGAAATCTCCTACATCCATCCCCACCACCGCAGGGTTGACGTCAATGGCGCCTACGATCTGGGCTCCATGCTCGTAAAGATAGCGCAGCGTGTATTTTGCCATTTTACCGCACCCGTACTGAACCACCTTAATCTTCTCCATTACAAAACCTCCTTCTTTCATCTGAGTTTTTCGAAGCTTTATCTTCTGACTTCAGTTTAAACCCTCCTGCTGCTGGAGAGTCAAGGGATTTTGTGAATTTTTTATCGGTGTGCTGCAATCGCTTAAGGCGGCGAATCTTCCGATCCGCCGCCCCGAACTGTCCCGCTCTATTTTGGAAAACTGACCGGCACCTGCAGACGCAGAAACATGCTGCGTGGATCGCTGTCAAATACGTTGAATCCGGTCATCACCTCGCAGATGTAATCTCCGGCAATGCCATAGCCGTTTTCCTCACAATATGCCCTCAGCCGGCGGGCATAATCCACCTCGTCGTCGTAATTGTCCAGATAAACGCAGGCGTACATCCCGCTTTCCACCATTCCCGCAAAATTTTCCCCACGCTGGTCCCGGCGGCCGGTAAAAATAAAGATCTGCGCCGCTCTGAAGCGATCCGCTTCAAAATCCTCCCGCGTGATGGAGGTGCCGATGTTATAGGAGTGAATCTGGGCAAATCCTTCCTCCTCCAGCTTCAGCCGCAGCCTGCGCAGCAAGCGCTCATAGCAATGAACGTCGTCCTCGTAAAAGTTCGCCGCGCATGGGATTCCCCAGGTATACCTGCGGTCAATGTATTCAAGGGAGAATGTTCCGGTAACCGGTGATTTCCGGTAACGCTCAATGGAAAGAATCGCCCGCTCCACCGCATCGTGCCGGTCCTTCAGCTCCCGGATCTGCTGATGGAGCTGTTCGTTTTTCCGTGAAAGAATCTCCTCGATCAGGGAAATATCCTCCTTTTGCAGCACCTGGGCGATCTCCGCCAGGCTCATTCCCAGCTCTTTCATGTAGACGATCATATCCAGGCGGGCATTCTGGTTAATGTCATAATAGCGGTATCCGGTTCTGGGATCGGTATAGCAGGGCTTCAGCAATCCTTTCTCGTCATAGAGCCGCAGGGTAGACACAGACATCCGGTTCAGGGCAGCCATTTTTCCAATGGACAGAAGGGCTTCTCGCATGGGCATCATCTCCTAAAACTCTCATCCATAATGGAGAGTTATTGTACATATTATACTGCTGCCCTCCATGGGGCGCAAGCAGTTCCGGCTGCCCGCCTCCTGTCCATTGGCGATTTTCAGCTCCTCATACAGCTCTCCTGCCTGCCGCCCTTCAATTCCAGCGGAAGGTTCCCTTGTCCGTCTGGGCACTGTTTCCGCTGATGCTGTAATGATAGATGCGGATGGTTTCTCCCGTCTTCTTATTCACGTAATCCGTTTCCTGGCTGGTGCTGCTGCGCCAGGTACACTTCCAGGGATTGTTGCTGCCGTCATAAATTCGGTTCGGAAGCTTTTGGGCCGCTGCCGGCTGCCTCTCCTCAGAGCGTCCTTCTCCATCGGAAGGTGCAAAGAAATACACATAGACCAATGCCAGGATAACAACCGACACTGCCAGGCCAACCGCTCCTCCCAGCAGCTTCGCGCCAAACATGGGGAAGAATTTGCAGATAATCCAGATCACGGCATGAACCGCCTCCGCAATCAGAAGTCCCCTCCTTGAAAAATCCTTGACCGTACATGCAATCGCCGTCCATACTGCGCCGATCACCGTCAAAAAGACGGCCATAGCCGTAAAATCGTGAACGCTTCCGATGATAATTCCGATCCAGGTCAAAAAATACGGGATAATCAGTGAAACCATAATTTTTCCTCCTTGGTCCTTTTGGTAGTGTCAAATACTACCTATTTTTTATGTCAAAATTCTTTAAAAAACCTT
>URFM01000109.1 GCA_900547035.1 uncultured Clostridium sp.
TGGCTAAAGAAGTAGTTCGTCTGTGCGAGACAGAGAATAACTTCCAGTTCTGCTACGATGAGAACCTCTCCATCGAAGAGAAATTAAATACAATCGTAACAAAGATTTACAGAGGCGAAGGCGTAGAGCTGGCTGCAACTGCAAAGAAACAGGCAAAGAGACTGACAGAGCTTGGATTCGGCAACCTGCCAATCTGTATGGCTAAGACACAGTTCAGCTTCTCCGACGACCAGAAACTGACAGGCGCACCAAGAGGCTTCAAGATTACAGTACGTAACCTGAAGGTATCTGCAGGTGCAGGCTTCATCGTAGCTCTCACAGGCGACATCATGACTCTTCCGGGCCTTCCAAAAGTTCCGGCAGCAGAGAAGATCGATGTAGATGCGACAGGAAAGATTTCCGGTCTGTTCTAAAATTTTCTACGTGTCATTGATAAACGGTGAAAGGTTCGCAAAGCGTGCCTTTCATCGTTTTATTAAAGGCGGAGTCCTGTGCGCGGAGCGTGCAGGTTATCGTTAAATCAGGGGAGGAATATTATGAATCTGTTCACAGCTCCGGAGGTTATCAAAAATTATGCGGCCGCCGGGAAGAAAAAAACAGAGCTATCGGTGTTCAGAATGCTGGTTTTGGGGATACTGGCAGGTATGTTCATTGCTCTGGGAGCAGCGGTGACCAATACGGCGGCTCACACCATTGCGGACGTTTCCACAGCCCGTATTATCTGCGGTCTTTTGTTTCCGGCCGGTTTATCGCTGGTTATCCTGATGGGAGGGGAACTGTTCACTGGGAACTGCCTCATCAGCATCTCGGTTCTGGAAAAAGAAACGACAACAGGAATGATGCTTAAAAACTGGCTGTTTGTTTATATAGGGAATTTCATTGGAAGTATCATCGTGGCGGCAGGCTGCGCGTATTTCGGACAGATGAATTATTCCGGCGGAGGCCTGGCGGTATTTACGATGAAGCTGGCAGCCACCAAAGCGTCCCTGCCGATGGGCAATGCCATAGTGCTGGGATTCTTCTGCAATGTACTTGTCTGCTTCGCTGTTTTATGCAGTCTGGAAGCAAAAGATGTAACAGGAAGAATCGTTGGAACATTTCTCCCCATCGCTTCTTTTGTAATCTGCGGTTTTGAGCATTCAGTTGCAAACATGTATTACATTCCGGCAGGAATTTTTGCATCCCATGTGCCGGCTTATGCGGCCAAAGCGGCAGAAGCAGGACTTGACCTGTCCATGCTGACCTGGGGCAATTTTCTTATTAAGAATTTGATACCGGTCACCATCGGTAATATCCTGGGAGGCGTATTTGTAGGCGCGTCCATGTGGCTGGGGCATGTGTACCGTCAGAAGAAATAAATTACATACAGAATTTAGTTAGGCAGGTGAGGACGCCGCCGGTACGGCCAGCGGACGGGGTGGCGGGGTGTGTATATGAGTCTTCCGTCCCCGGCGAAAACCTGACCCGGGGGAAGTAGGCGGAATCAATTGCGGAGGGGACATGGGAGTCCGCCGGTGCTTAGCGAGGTCCCTCACGAGCTTAGCACTGCTGCGCACTCCAAAGAGTGCAAACGGTCCCCGCAGCAATTCATTCCGGCCGGATTCCCCCTCCACAACCAACCTCCCACGGGGACGGAAGACTCAGCCAGCCCTCACCACACCGGACATGGTCCGTTCCGGACGCGTCCCCCCTAAACCTCAGTTAAATCTCCATAATCCGGTTGAAATGTTCCTCTTACTATTATAGAATAAAGATATCATACCCCTGAGAAAAAGGAGACAGTACATTATGAAAAAGAATATAATCGTTGGCCAGTCAGGCGGTCCCACCGCCGTTATCAATGCCAGCCTCTGCGGTGTAATCAGAGAAGGGAAATGCCACCCTGAGCAAATCGGCACTGTTTACGGCATGATTAATGGGATCGAAGGATTTCTGGCCGGTAAATATATGGATCTCTCATCCGGGCTGAGCGAGGAGGAACTGGAGCTTCTTAAAATGACTCCGGCTGCTTTTCTCGGCTCCTGCCGCTTTAAGCTTCCCGAAACTCTTTCCTCCGAGTTCTACCCTACCCTCTTTAACAAATTTGAAGAGCTGAATATCGGCTATTTCTTCTACATAGGCGGCAATGATTCCATGGATACGGTAAGTAAATTATCGCGTTACGCGAATGGAATCGGAAGCGATATCCGTTTTATCGGAATTCCCAAGACCATAGACAATGACCTGGTCGGGACCGATCACACCCCAGGCTTTGGAAGCGCAGCCAAATATGTGGCTTCCACTGTCCGCGAAATCACGCTGGACGCCTCGGTATACCAGCAGAAATCCGTCACAATCGTGGAACTGATGGGACGTCATGCGGGATGGCTCACCGCCTCCAGTGTCCTGGCAAGAAAACACGGGGAAGATAATCCGCTTCTCATCTATCTTCCGGAATCGCCTTTTGAATTTGAACAGTTCTCTGCTGATCTCAAAAATGCATTCGAGAAAAGCCAGACCGTTGTCGTCTGCGTATCGGAGGGCATTGCAGATTCAGCCGGGCATTTCATATGTGAATACTCCAATGAGGCCCAGCTTGACACCTTCGGCCACAAGATGCTGACCGGCTGCGGGGAAATACTCGAAAATTATATACGGAACCAGTTTGGTGTCAAGGTACGTTCCGTTGAGCTGAATGTAAGCCAGCGCTGTTCCGGTATGATCGTCTCCGGGCAGGATATGAAAGAGGCCGAAGAAGCGGGAGCCTTCGGCGTCCGAAGTGCCCTGGACGGCGTGAACGGTATGATGGTCGCCTTTAAACGCGCCTGTGACGAGCCATACTTGATGGAGTGCTTCCTGGCCGATGTCAATGAGATTTGTAATAAAGAAAAAACGTTTCCGGCCGAGTGGATTACTAAGGGCGGCACCGATATCGGCCCTGAGTTCCTCTCCTATGTTTTACCGCTGATAAAAGGGGAGGCCGAGCGGAAAATGGAAAACGGACTTCCGCTTTATCTTTACCGGGAACAACAATAATGGCCTGCATTTACAGCAGCCGGTTTAAATAAGGGGGTACCTGCCATGGTTACAATTACCAAAGAACACGTTCATTTCACTTTTTCCGGAAGCCACAAACCGGTGC
>URFM01000110.1 GCA_900547035.1 uncultured Clostridium sp.
GAAATATTGAATTTTCAAGGTGCGAAGCCCATTTTAGATATGGGAAGTCTTAGTTAGTATTATCGGAAAAACCCATGTACCACTTGGGGGCGGCGGCCCGAATCCGCTCAAAATCCACATAATCCAAAATCTCACACATCAATTCCCCGCCTCCGCAGGAAATCAGCGCCTGATTCTCCTTCCGGCAATACCACTCCGTCAGTTCTTCCCCGCAGGCATTTGGGGTATTGCTGATGCCGATTCCTTTTTCCTCATAACAGTTGGGTCCCAGATCCAGGGAATGCCCCTTCGCTTGAAATGTCTGAAGTCCGTGGTCAAACATGGTCCGATACGGCTCTACGCCACAGCCAAAAGAAGGCGCTACAAAGCCGATGGTTCCGTTTTGACCCAGCGGTACCGGATATCTCATTGCCCTTTACCTCCCGATTTTAATTGTCTATGATTATAGCATTTTCCGGTGCGGCAAACAAGCGTCCTTTTCTTCGCCCGCTCTATTTCAGTTGACATCAAATTTTCATCTAACTATAATTAGTTTAAGCAGACTATAATAGTAAATCCCATTTCAAAACAAAAAAGGAGACCCAGCTATGCTTTATACCGTTAGTGAAATGGCCCGTGTAACGGATATTCCCGCCTCTACCCTGCGATATTATGATCAGGAGGGACTGCTCCCCTTTGTGTCGCGCTCCAAAGGCGGCATCCGCATGTTTTCTGAGGCGGATTATTCTACTTTGATGGTCATTGACTGCCTGAAAAAATCCGGCCTTTCCATCAAAGAGATCCGGGCCTTCATGAATTTAGCCCAGGAAGGAGATTCCTCCTTAAAGGAGCGTCAGGCGATGTTTGAGAAACGCCGGGAGGCGGTAAAGGAGCAAATTCAGGAATTGGAGCATACTCTGGCCCTGTTAAACTACAAGTGCTGGTACTATGAAACTGCAGTCCAGGCCGGCACTGAGGCAGCGGTCCAGGCTCTCTGCCAGGAGGAAATCCCAGAGGAATTTCATGAAGCCCGTTCCAGTCTGAATTTAAAAAACCCCTGAACCGTTACATTTTAATTTCAATCAGATCCTGGATGGGAATAACCCGACCATCCTCCATCACCAGTCTTCCCTCCCCTTCCCGGATCTTTTTCAGCTTTCCATATACCTCTGCCCAGGCGCCGCCTTCTTTTCTCTGATCCGGCAGAAAGTAGGTAACAGCAATCTCCGGCTGCTGATCCAGATGTCCTCGCAGCCACAGCAGTTTCCGATTAATCTGCTCTATCTCCTCCTCATCCAGCTGGGGACGCGCTTTGGTAAGGCGGGCCCGCTCCTTTACCGCATCGCCATATCCGGTAAGAGCCGCAAAAGGGGCAAACTGGGCCGCCCGTTCCGAGACGTCCATAGGTGGATGGACCGGAGATACGTGATGCGGAAGCTCCATCATATCCTCGTATTTTTGAAAATCTTTGCCTTTTTCTCTGCTCATCCTGTCCCTCCGTCATTTATGTTGAGCAAAACGGGGCTATGCCCGATGTCCGCCGATCTGACGGTTTCTCTCCCTGGCAGTAGCTCCCTCCTCCAGGCTCATCCCCTTCAGGACCGCATTTTTTCCGAATTTCTGCTTCATCTCCAATACGGCTTCCTGAAGACGTTTTTCCCGTTCCAGCCTCTGTTCCTTTTCCTCATCCCTTTTCCGGTCTGGCTGCTCCTGCCCAAAAAGCTCCAGCTGCTCCCATGTCCCAAGCTGCTCCTCCTCCCCTTTAACTCCTTCTGCCGCAATAGTCAGCCGCCGAACAAGGAGTTTCGGATCCACCTCCCGGTCAAAAAGCTTTAAAACCGCCTTCATAATTTCTCCGGAAGAAGAGGTCGGCCTGCTCAGATGAATGGTTCCGTGACCATGCTTGGGAACATCTCTCCCGTAACGGTCCAAGGTTATCTCTCCTTCATATTCTTTCCTTGTCTGTCCTTCCCATGTCCCGCCTCTTTGCAGATTTTCCATATCATATCCTGCCGTAAGAACCAGCTGAGCCGTTACCAGTTTCTTTCCGGTCAAATCCAAGGCCAAAGAATCCGCCATCTCCTTTGCCACCAGGCGCGCCTCCTCCCAGGTATAGGGCCGGCTCAGCACCTGTCCGGCCACCAGACTGTTATTCTTAGGCCGGTAGGCCTTAATATCCGCCATAGTACAGGGTTCCCAGCCCCAGGCGTGGTCAATCAGAAGCTGTGCGTTTATCCCAAACATCCGGTACAGAAGATCTTCATTATAATAGTCAGAAGGCTTTCCCAGAGAGCATCGGGCAATGTCGCCCATAGTGTAAAGCCCTACCTCCTCCAACTTTCTGGCATAGCCTCTGCCAACCCGCCAAAAATCCGTCAAGGGACGGTAACCCCAAAGCAGGCGGCGGTAGCTTCTCTCGTCCAGCTGGGCAATCCTCACCCCATTTGCATCCGGAGCCGCGTGCTTCGCCCCGATGTCCATGGCCACCTTGCAAAGATACAAATTGGTGCCAATCCCCGCCGCTGCCGTAATTCCCGTAGTCTCCTGTACGTCCCGGATCATAACCGAAGCCAGCTGCCGGGCCGTCATGCCGTAAAGATTCTGATAGCGAGAAGCGTCAATCATCACTTCATCGATGGAATAGACATGTATGTCCTCCGGGGCGATATATTTTAGGTATACCCCGTAAATCTCCGTACTGTACTTCATATAAAGGGCCATCCGGGGCGTTGCAATCAGATAGGAAAGCTCCAAGGAAGGATCTGCCTTCAGAGCCTCCGCATCCCAGGAAATATCCCGGAAGCAGCGGCCCGGAGCCTTTTCCCTCCGGTCCATATTGACTTTCTTCACCTGCTCCATCACCTGAAACAGTCTGGGACGTCCTGAAATCCCACAGGCCTTCAGAGATGGCGATACCGCCAGGCAGATCGTTTTCTCCGTCCGGTTCACATCCGCCACCACCAGATTGGTGGTCATTGGATCCAGTCCTCGTTCCCGATATTGTTCTTCCCGCAGCGGAGCCGTGCTCGTCAGGCGAAGGTG
>URFM01000111.1 GCA_900547035.1 uncultured Clostridium sp.
GGCAAAAAAGGCGGTCTTATCCCCATGGAAACAGCTCCATGAATGGAAGCACACATTAGGCTGTCCGTTCTCCTTCCATGTGGTAACCGCAAATAAAACCGTCGGGATTCCTGCCGTCACTTCAAAATGGGAAAACAGCTCAAATTCCTCCGGGTAAGCCGGCTTAAAATATCGCGGAAAATCTTTTCCAATCTCTATCTTCATTCCATCACCCCTCGCACAAAACAAACGCCGCAGCTATCGTTTCCAATAACCCCATTGTACCATCCGCAAAAGAAAATAAAAAGCTACTTCTGCAAAATTTTAATATATTCCGCTTCCTCCAACTGCCTATTTCTGACCATTGTGTTCCTGTCAAGCCCGACCAATTCTGCTCAACGGGTAATATTCGCACTTCCAGCTCTCGATAAATTGATTAGTAAATAATATTGCGCAATCGTCAGTCCCGCCTCTTCCAGCACAGCGTCGTAAAAGTCAGAAATAAGGCTTGCGCTTCGTCTCAAATTCGTGCAGTAACAGACACTTCAATGGACGAAAAGAACCCTGGATGCTGCCATCCACAAAACAGGTGGCAACGGCCAGGGTCCATCATCCTGATATAACCGCTATATCCTACTAAAAATCCATTCTGAAATTACACTTCCAGCCGATACTTCCCCCTCTTCACAAACCTTCCCGCTTTCTCCAGCACCACCTGGCCGTCGGAAACCGCCAGCTGGCCCCGCAGGAACACTTTCTCAATCCGCGCCGTCACCTTCGTTCCTTCAAAGGGGGCGTAGTCGATATTGCTGAGCTGGTCTTTCGCGGTAATCACATCCTCCACTCCCGGGCGCAGGACCACGATGTCCCCGTCGCTGCCCGGCGCGATGACGCCCTTCTGAGGGTACATTCCGTAAAGCTTGGCGGGATTTTCCGACAATACCCGGCACATCTGTTCCAAGGTCATTCTTCCCTGGTCTACCCCATAGGTGTACAGCAGGGTTCCCCTGGTCTCCGCTCCCGGCATTCCTCCGGGAATCCTGGTAAAGTCATCCTTTCCCAAAGCCTTCTGCTCTGTGGTAAAGCTGCAGTGGTCGGTGGAAACGGTCTGAATCTGCCCCGAGGCAAGCCCTTCCCAGAGGCAGTCGCAGTCCTCCTTTTTCCTGAGAGGAGGAGCGCACACATATTTTGCCCCCTCCATACCGGGCAGCTCATAGAGACTGTCGTCCATCAGCAGATACTGAGGGCAGGTCTCCACATAAACCTTCTGGCCTCTTCTCCTGGCCTCCAGAATGACGTCGTAGCCTTCCCGGCAGGTCAGATGGACCACCACCACCGGAATATCCACCACTTCCGCCAGTCTCAGCAGACGGCCGATGGCCTCCGCCTCCGCAGCTGCGGGCCTGGTGGCCGGATGGCTGGAAACGCCCATGCGGCCTGCGGCTTTGGCCTCAGCCTGGAGAGCCGCAATCATGCCGCTGTTCTCGCAGTGGACGCCGGTGATGCCGCCCACCTCTTTCAGCCTGCGCAGGATAGAGAAAATGGTCTGGTCGTCCACCTGGGTATCATAGGTCATGTACAGCTTAAAGGAAGTAATCCCCTCGTCCATCATATCCTGGACCTCCCGGCTGATTTCCGGGTTCCATTCCGTGATGGACATGTGAAACCCGTAGTCGCAAGAGCATTTTCCATCCGCCTTCTCATGCCAGTTGGCCAGCCCCTGAGCCAGGGTCTCGCCGGGATACTGGGTGCCAAAGTCTACGATGGTGGTAGTGCCTCCCCCGATGGCGGCTTTGGTGCCGGTGTAAAAATCGTCCGCCGTCACCGTCCCCGCCACATGCAGGTCAAAATGGGTATGAGCGTCAATAAATCCCGGAAACAGCAGGCAGCCGGAAACGTCCACAACCTCCGCATCCGCTCCCGCCAGCAGCTCCATCTCCTCCGGAAGCCCTACTGCCGCTACTTTCTCTCCGTCCAGGACCACATCGGCCAAAACGGCCCCGCCGCCCGACACTACAATTCCGCCCTTCAACCGTTTTTTCATTGTTCTCGCCCTCCTATTTCTTTATGGTATGGGCAAGCTTAACGCCTGCTTTTGCCCTCATTTTCCCGCCGTCCTGAACTGTTCCTGGAATAAGGCGTCCCCTCCAATGGAAGGGATGTCTGGAACTGTCCGTTCCACTTATAGTAAGCCCCCGCGATGGCCGGCGCCGTCGGGATGGAGGTAATCTCTCCGATTCCAATGGCCCCGTAGGCTACGTCCACTCCGGGTTTTTCCACGATAATGCTCTCAATCTCCGGCGCCTTGTCTGCCCGGAACAGCCCCAGGGTACCAAATTTGGCCGTGGGAACGCAGTCCTTTAAGGGATACTGCTCTGTCAGGGCATAGCCGCAGGACATGAGCACGCCGCCCTCGATCTGTCCTTCCACGCTCTTGGGATTTACCGCCTTGCCCACATCGTGGGCCGCCACCATCTTTTTGATGGTGCCGTCCTCATTCAGAACACACAGCTGGGTAGCGTAGCCGTAAGCCACATGGGAAACGGGATTGGGCACATCGGCCCCCATCTTGTCGGTCTTTGCCAGATATTCCGCATAGTATTCCCGCCCATTGGCCAGAGCCAGC
>URFM01000112.1 GCA_900547035.1 uncultured Clostridium sp.
GATGCGTCTGTAGCTCAGTGGATAGAGCAGTGGCCTCCGGAGCCGCGTGCGTAGGTTCGATTCCTATCAGACGCATTTTTTGATGAAAAAATTCCCCGCTCCTGTCTACATAAACAGTCAGCGGGGAATTTTGTTTTGTTACGAGCGTTTACTTTCTTCCAGTATATCCCAGTATTCTTTATAATTTTCTTCCAAAAGCTTCGGCGTGTTCAGACCGTAAGGGCATTTGGAACTGCACTGGTTGCAGTGGAGACAGTTCTCAATCTTGTGCATCTCATTCTGCCACTTGTCACTGAGCCATCCGGCAGAGGGAGCCCGGCGAAGCATCAGAGTCATGCGGGCGCAGCTGTTGATTTCGATGCCTACGGGACAAGGCATGCAGTAGCCGCAGCCCCGGCAGAAATCTCCGGCCAGATCCTTACGGTCTTTTTCAATGGCCGCTTTGCGCTCCGGCGTCATAGCGGGCGCTTCATTTAAGCAGGATAAAAACTGGGCTAACTCCCAGTCATGCTGCACACCCCAGATGGGAACCACGGTGGGACATTCTTCCATGAAGGCGGCGGCGGTAAAACCATCCCGAATCAGTCCCCCTGCCATGGCCTTCATGGCGATAAATCCTATATCTGCCTGTTTGCATTTTTCTACCAGTTCCATCTCCTTAGGGCCGGAAAGATAGCTGAATGGAAATTGCAAAGTATCATAAAGACCGGAATTGATCGCCTCGTGTGCCACAGCCAGACGGTGGTTGGTAATGGAAATATGGCGGATTTTTCCCTGTTCCCTGGCCTTTAAGGCTGCCTCGTACAAGCCGTCGGCTCCGCCTGGTTTGGGACAGAAGGAGGGGTTGTGAAACTGATAAATATCGATATAGTCAGTCTGAAGGTTTTTCAGGCTGGTTTCCAGATCTTTCCACATTTCCTCCGCCGTCTGAGCCCCTGTTTTCGTCGCGATAATCAGCTTGTGGCGGATTCCTTTAAAGGCTTCGCCCACCTTTTCCTCACTGTCGGTGTAGGCTCTTGCGGTGTCAAAGAAATTCATGCCGCCTTCTGCCGCCTGCCGCAAAAGTTTCACCGCCTCCGCCTTGGAGAGACGCTGAATTGGCAGACATCCGAAGCTCTGCTTCCTCACTTCAATTCCGGTACGTCCCAGAACTACATTGTTCATAACGGGTTCTTCCTCCTTTTTGTTGGATTTTGATACCGGATTTTCATCTCTTTGCCCCGATACCATTATATTATTATTAAAAAATTAATGAAGCATTTTGTCAAGAGCATAAAGCGTTGTTTCTGGAGCAGGGAGGAAAATACGATCAGCTTTATACAGGAAACGCCATTGCCGCCTGAGGCTGCCGCAGGGGGAGGGAAACCCGGAAACAGGAGCCCTCCCCCGGGGCGCTTTCCGCCTGAATGCTTCCTTCGGATAAATCCACAATCCGTTTTACCAGGGCAAGACCAAGGCCGTTTCCTTCTACATGGCGGCTGGGATCGCCCTGGTAAAATTTTTCAAAAATATGCTTCTGTACCTCGGGAGTCATGCCGATTCCCGTATCGCGGATTTCAACGATGACCCGGTCCCCCTCCATCTGCATGCGGGCGAAAATCATGCCTCCCTCGAGGGTGAATTTGATGGCGTTGGAAAAAAGGTTGACCCACACCTGATAGAGAAGGTCCGGGTCGCCGCAGTAGTCGGCGGACGGAAGATCCATATCGATCTCCAGTTCTTTTTTGGTCCACAGGGGCTCCAGGGAAAGGAGGGCCTGGCGGATTTGCTCGTCCAGAGAAAAGACCTCATGCCGGGAGAGAATCTCCTGCCTCTCCAGCCGGGAAAGACGCAGAATGTTTCCGGTCAGTGCGGAAAGCTGGCGGGAACTTTCCACGATTTTCTCCGCGTAGCCGTGGAGCTCTTCGGGAAGGTCCGCCCCTTCTAAAAGCAGGGCATAGCCCTCCATGGCAGCTAGTGGAGTCTTGATTTCGTGGGAAACATTGCGTACGAAATCGGAGTGCAGGACCTGGGTTGTATTAAGCTCCCGGACCATTTTGTTGAAATTGCAGTTCATCTGGCGGATTTGGGTATCCTCCCCCTCCTCCGGCAGACGGACGTCAAAATTTCCATCTGCAACTTGGTTCATGGCGCTGCTTAGGATCTCCACAGGATGAAACAGACGTTTGG
>URFM01000113.1 GCA_900547035.1 uncultured Clostridium sp.
TCACCTGATGGTTCTCGTAGCTCACCACGTTGCTGTTGCCCTTGAGCTTGCTCATGAGGGCAAATTCCTTCACCAGATCCTGGACGAAGGTGCTGAAGTAATCCCTTACGCTGGCCTCGTCCATACCTTCCGCCATTACCTCCCGCACCTCGCTCTCATTGGCGGGCACGGTGATGGCCTTTAAGGCCGCCTTGTAGGTGACCCCGAAATCCTCCCGCTCCATCTCGAAGACCTTGCCGAAGCTTCCCTCGCCAATGAGACGAGTAATCCGCCAGGCCCCGAAGATGGGCTCGTATTGTTTATAGTAATTGATATCCATACAGCGTTTTCTCCTATTCCAGCCCTGCCGTCTCCAGCCCGTCTTTCGTATACTGGATCACGGTGTCCGTCTTCATATCCAGAATCGGAAAGCTGCTGTAGCAGGATACCCAGCCGCCCCCGATCCCGCGGCCAATATTCTGGAAGCGGAACGTCCCGGTAAGCCCGGAAAATGTCCCCTGTTGTAAGGCCTCATCTATATCTCCGCCCATAGCGATGGCCTGAATGACGATCATAAACTCCTCATAGCTGTAATACTCGTAGGATGTGGGCTCTTCTAAATCAAAGGCCGTGCGTTCAAAAGCCTGTGTCCGCAGAGCAGCCTGATCCGGATTCTCTTCGAGCCAGAAAAGATACCCGGTATAAAACGGACTGAGCTCCCCGGATGACTGGACCTCATCCATTACCAAATATACGGATGAATACCCCAGCTCAAACAGGTCATATGCATCGTAAATGTCGTTGGTTACCACTGGAACGGAAGCCCCAAGCTCAAGCAGAGCCGCTCCCAGTACTTTTCCGTCCACATTCAATCCACTATCCCTAATGGCAATCACATCAAACTGAGACAAATCTCCCAGAGTCAGGAGATCCGCCTTCATCCCCTCCGCTGTTCTCCAGTCATTTGTTTTTTCCAGCGTGGTACATAGAACTCCCGTCCCCTCATACCCGCCTCCATTGAGATATTTTGCAATCTGGGAATCGGCAAGGCTTAAAATATGCCGGGCCTGAAGTTCCTCCGCCGCAAAATTGAGCATGAATTTTTCAGCAGTATTAAAGTTTGGATCTTCAACTCCGAGGGAGGTATCAATCTTGTATGCGTCATCTCCATGATATGGAGAATAGGCAATAACAGGAACCGTCACATTCTCCTGAAGGCGGCGTGTGGCATCCAGCTCTGCTTCATAGGTAATATCACAAATCAGGACGCATCCCGCATCGTTAAAGCCCCTGGCTGACTCCTCTCCAAATTGCCCGCTCAATTCATGGGACCGGTCATAATCCGTTTCTCCAATCCCCTCATACTCCGGACTGTATATAATTTCCAGAGGCCGCTCCACCCCGTCCACAGTTACCGTAGGATTCTGTTCCAGCAGATATTCGAAAGGCAGCCGCGCCGCCTCTGTATCAGCCATCACTCCGATGCGGATTGGCCCCGTTTCCGATGCGGGAACCATTTCCGTTTCTTCCGATTCATCCTCCTGCATGGCGGTCTCGATCCTGTCCTCCGTCTCGTCCCCGCTGGAAGAATCCGGCTGAGGCTGGACTTCCTCCTGGTGACGTACCGCTTCCTCCGTTTGGACCGCCATTTCCTCCGTCTGTCGCCCGCCCGGATCCTCCGTCCTGGCAGGCCTGCTTACCAGAAACCCAATCCCCATCAGGCAGACACAGACTGCCAGAACAGCAGCAAGCACTCCAAAGGGTTTCTTTGTTTTGGATGGCGCAGGATTGGAATCCCTGTAATTTCTTTTTCCTCCCCCCTCATTTCCGTCGGGACGGCCAACGCCTCCGACTGTTTCGCCGCCGGTTCTTTCCCTGCCGCCGAAATCGCTGACCGTTCTGGTGCCGTCAAAACGTCCCCCTGCCTGTCTCCCGCCAAAATCGCTGGCAGTACGGCTTCCGGCAAAATCGCTGGCAGTACGGCTTCCGCCAAAGTCACTGGTGGTTCCGCTTCCCGCAAACCTTCCGGCCGTCCCATCCCTCTGGGTCCGCTCATATCCGGCTCCAGGTCCTTCCTTCCCGGTCTTTACATAGTGAACCGAGTCCTGAGGCACATCGTCCCCCTCCGGATAGATGTACTTCCCCTCTTCCCGGCTGTAGAGGA
>URFM01000114.1 GCA_900547035.1 uncultured Clostridium sp.
GCAGGCGTGCATCAGTGCCGTCCCGGCGGATCTGCTGGATGAAAGCGGAATTTCCAGGACAGAGGAAACGGATGCGCAGGCGGACTGACCGCTTTTAATCGACGTGAATATCAGGATAGGAAACGCAAAAGCGGGGTGGACATGATGAATGGAAAAACAATGCGTTATGCCGGCACAGCAGTTTTAATGATTTTTATTGCTGTCGGAGCATATCTGATCGGATATAAGACGGCGTATGACCGGATGGAACGTGCGGCAGTCAGTTATGAGACCGAGACGTTCTACGCGGCCATTACCGACATTACCGACAGTTCCATAACGGTCCAGGGCATGGAGATCAATGATATTAATTTCAGGGGCAGATTTACATTTCCCGTAATGGAAGAGACCTCTTATCTGTGGCGAGGGACGAGGATCAGCCCCAAAGACCTGGAAGAGGGTGATAATATTTCGATTACCTTTACGGGACTGGTACAGGAAACATCTCCAGCCGGGATCCAGGAAGTCTTGAAGGTGCAGCTGCTGGACGATGATTTTGAGGGCTGATGGTTGTTTAAGGGAGCGGGACTCTATGTGGAATAAACTCAATACATTTTTAAACTGTCTGATTGGGGCGTTTATCGGAGTGTTTTTGGCAAGAAGCGTTTATACATACTGGGATTATACGACGCATCCTGAGATTTATGCGGTGTCATCCGCACCATGGTACACGGCTATCCTGCTGTTTGGCATCGTATCAGGCGCGATTATTTTAGCGGCGATGCTTGTGAAGGTCATGATTAGGGAAAAAGTGAAAAAGGGTGAATGAAAATAGCATAAATTAAAATACGGAGGTGTTGCGTTATGAAAGGCATCAGAATTGAATTGTTGGGTATTGGTATTATTTTATTAGGAATTGCACTTAGCACAAATAATTTTTGGGCTTATACGCTGGGAGTTGTAGGTTTTGGAATTATTTCTATGGGGTGTTTTTGGAAAGAGAAAAACAACCAGCTCACAGTTCATTGATGAGCAAAAAGGAGTAATGCTGATGAAATGTCCTAAGTGTGGAAAAGATATGAAGCCGGGTTATTTACAGACATCGAAGATTGTCGCATTTAACAAAAGAAAACATAAAATTTCATTAAATCCTGAGTGTGAGGATGATGTTATGATTGCCCGAAAGGCATTTACGGGAACAGATTTTCCAGGCTTTATCTGTAAAGAGTGCGGCCTGATTTTATTTGATTATAAGAACGGTACATCTCGCTTTTGATTTTCTATTTACCTGGGAATAAGACGGTTCACAAATTAGACATTCTGGAGGAATCAATCGTATGAAAAAGAGAATAGAAATTCTTTTGATCATGCTTTGCCTGCTCGGCTTAAGCGGCTGTAACCCCAATCATGATGAACCGACTCCGACCGGGCATCCATCCGGAGAGGTGCAGCGTCCGCAGATTATGTACAATGGGGTAATTTATTTCTATACGGCGGATGGATTTGATCATCCACTTCCGGATGGTTATGAGCAGGTTGGCGAAGTAAAAGAAGTAGACAACAGACAGGAACCTGCGGAGGATTGGTGCGGAAGCCGTGTTGAGGTGGGTCAGAAGATATATGTTTCCAATGATACGTCCACAATTTATGTGGAATATGAGACGGGATATGCAGAGTTTGCCGCTGTTTCCGAATCAGAGTGATGGCTGATAAGCGGAATCATAGCATACTGGAAGCAAAAAGGTGCGGGAGCAGCGCGGATGCAGCTCCCGTATCTTTTTTATAGCCGGTTTAAATTTCCTGCGGAAGTCTTTGAAAAAATTCTGTGGGAACTTCCTTTGTCAACCATACACCGTTTGCGGAAAGATAGAAGGCGTAACCGGCCCGCGCCATACGCCCAGCGCTGACCTGATAAACAACAGGTTTTCCATGCCGTTTTCCTACGGCAATGGCTGTATCCATATCCTTGGAAAGATGGACGTAAAGCCGGCTTTTGGGGATCAGGCCGGTTTTCTCAATGGAAGCCGTATATTTCTCCCCGGTGCCGTGCCAGAGGAACTCCGGCGGCATGGCCTGCGTCAGCTCCACATCCACGGGAATGGAGTGGCCCTGGCTGGCCCGGATCAATGTATGGTCTTCAT